>JADQBA010000091.1 GCA_016903675.1 Stigonema ocellatum SAG 48.90 = DSM 106950
GAGAGCACAAGAGCGGGCGACGCACCACCCGTTATGAATGGAACAAACACCTCTTACCCCCTACACCCTCTACAATACACCCCTACACCCCTACTATTGTTTCTAGGAAATTTTAGCAAAGGAAGAACTTGCGTAACTAGAAAACAATTTGCTAATATCGGAGCCTGTAGTTTTTGAGACTATTGTTTTTTCCCCCAACTACCTCGTCGTTCATCATCTCGCGGTTTGGCTTTATTGACTCTGAGTTGACGACCCATCCATTCAGCCCCATCTAATTCTGTAATAGCTGCATCTTCTTGAGCATCTTCGCCCATGTCAACAAAGGCAAAACCGCGCAACCTACCTGTCTCGCGGTCAGTGGGTAAAACGATCCTTTTCACCTCGCCGTACTCGGCAAAGACAGTCTTTAAGTCTTCTTCGGTGGCGCGGTAGGAGAGATTTCCAACGTAAATAGTCATGTGGCTCACGCAAGTTGCTTATGAAAGTGCGATCTGTTCAGCTTGACAATAGCGAAAACAAGTACCAAGCATTGCTTTCGTTTCATCGAAAAAATGGGTCTGAAACCCCGCCCGAATAGGGCGGCTTTGCATTTGGTCTTCCATTACCGCCTTGGGGTTACTCAACTCGGTGTACTGTTGTGTTGTACTTTCAATGGGACAATTACCATTTCAAATTTTTCACCCTGTGCGCATAATGGTTTTGCTCTTAGGAGCCTTCCCTTACGGGAGTAATGTTCGCCTTGCCAAGGTTATCGGACGGTACTATCTGAGTGACACTGGTGTTAACCCTATATAAACCTTTTTAATCACCCAGTTCTAGTGCTTGAAACTGGCGTCGCATCTCAAGGTAGGAACTTAAACACTTACCGATAACGTAGTACACGAGGTACTTAAGCTTCTTCAGCTAGTGTGGTTTGGGATTTGGCACTTCTAGACTTGCTAGAAGCCCCGCGTCTTTAGACCGGGGTTACTGACGTGATTCACCAATGGCAAGCTTTGTAGCAGGTAAGCAACCAGAAAAGTTACATCATGCGCGACTTAACCAATGGTTAGGCTGAAATTTCGCATACGCTCATATAATAACTTAAGAGGGGAATGGGAAGTAGAAAATGGGGAATGGGGAATGGGGAATGGGGAATGGGGAATGGGGAATGGGGAATGGGGAGTAGGGAATGGGGAATGGGGGAGATAAGGGAGATGGGGGAGATAGGGGAGTAAACAATTATTCCTCCCCATCCTCCCCATCTTCCCCATCCGCCCCATCCTCCCCATCTTCCCCATCTTCCCCATTCTCCCCATCCTCCCCACTCCAAAGATTATGTGAAAGGTGCCGAAAACCCTTGAGGCTGAAACATCTACCTGACTTTTTTAGCTGCTGATAGCGATTCTGGTGTTGCGTACACTCTTATGGTAGGGGGTAGTAACGGCACGAGCGGAAATTTGATTCATTAAGTGTTGTACTCAATTTCGGTTGTTGGCAACTAGTTTAGACGTCGGGAACTTAGTGCCCAGCAGTAGCGCTCGAAGAATTGCTGCTAAATCATTCATAAAAAATTTTAAGTCGTGTAGTTCGGGCAGTGCCCACCAAAACCTGCATATGGTAAGCTCTAGCCCGAACTACCTATATTTCAAAATCAAATATGATTCCTATATTCCAATAGACATCGGGTGAAAAAGAATGTAGAGACCGTAAATTTACGGTCTCTACACGTTTGAAATTCCTACCGATCAGCCCTAACTGAACCGTATTGTCCTATATTCCTCTCGGTCAATCAATGGAAATTTGTTGTGGACCACCTGCTTTGCCATTATGTGCATCAGTGCTGGTAGTATGGTTGTTTGAGTCCCTCTGTTGATCAAGCCAGCTTTTAACAGGATCGTCAGCCAGGTTGAGTCGAAGCAAACCAGAAAAGAACCCGCTCGTAAATGAAAGTGGGTGGCTGGTAAATTGTTTGAATATTGGTGTCAGTTCATCAATGAACATAAAGAATTGCCTCAAACTGCCTTAGAAAGTAATAGTTTCTTCACAGATCGTAATACAGAGTGCTGAAAAAGCAGGGTGTAGGGGGGTAGGGGGGTAGGGGGGTAGGGGGGTAGGGGGGTAGGGGTGTAAGGGTGTAAGGGTGTAAGGGTAAGTAATTGTTCAATAAGGGATCACCTCAAAGGCTCCAGTTCCCCCACACCCCCACACCCCCACACCCCTACACCCCCACTCCCCCACTCGCCCACTCCCCTACACTCCTAGTTGCTCCTCAGGGAACATGCATTTATCAGTGTCACAACCAGTTGGACCTGCCTCTGTCAATTCACCTGTATCATAGCGTCTTAGCGCTGTCAGGAAATCATCTGTTCTGCGTCGTATTTTCACTTCATGAACCAGACGCTCATAGGTTAATTTGTCTATGGGTTCAAACGGCAAACGCGGGAATGATTGGTGATCGTCAAAGCGGGCTAAAAGAGCAGCTGAGATGTATCCCTCATCATTCTGGATAGCTGCATGGATTCGCCGACCTAAAGGCTCAACTTCATCAGACCGCAGTTCCAAAGTAGAAGATGTGTTATGAGTCACATAATGGCGCTGAACCTGCATAGCAAAATCGAATTGCGCCAAGACTGAAAACTGAGAAACTTCAATTTCATCAGCCCCTGGTAAATCAGCCCAAGAGACAGCGATGGGGATTTCCACCAGCCATTCGCTTACTCTTTGGTCAAAGGGATCGTTCAACAAATTGCCTTGTTCATCTTTATCAGATTGGGAAGGAATGACATTGTAGCCATAATCAATACAAGCTAAAGCTACTGGGTCATTTTTCCGGAAGGTGATCCGACGAATAAATCTTTGCCCTTTTGGGGGATGCCATCCAGGACTAGCACCAGTTAACAAAGATTTGGTGCCACTTGGTTGAACTGTGGTGCAGCGATTTGGACGTTTGAGATTGTGGCGATCGCAGTAATCCCAAACAACGCGATGTACAATATCTTTCCAGAAACTTAAGTATTCCTCCTCCTGTCGCTTAAACGCCAATCCTTGTGCAGTTGCCGGTCTTCCTTCTGCCCACCAGCGTAACCAATCTACCCCAAAAGCATGGACATAGAAATCAAATAAGCCTGTAAAAGAAACACCAACAATGGGGTCTAATTCTCGGCTGTACTGGTAGCGGGGTTCAATAAATTTGTGATGTAAAAGTGCTGCTACAGATAGTGCACCTGCTGTGAAAGCCTCCTCCTGTTCTTTGTAGTTATCGGGGTCAATTTGATTCAGGTGGATTTCTGACAAATTGCAGTGAAAATCTGAGCCAATAATTTCCATTTGTGTTACCCTAGAGGCTTTTTATCCCCTAGTTCTACGAGTTCCTAATTCCTCGTAGTTCCGACTATATTTTCTACTAATGATTGAAAATAGCATTAGTAGCCGGAGACTCGTGGAGCCGTTCTTAATAACGGGGGTAAAACCCAGATTCTATTCTTTTTAAAAACCGACATTATAGGGGTTAAAAAGGTTCACTCTCTAGTCTGTACGGTGTCAAAGGTGCTTTAGTTCCTCTGATTACCTCGGTATTCCCGAACTTACTAACGATGTTCTTTTTATTATATCGAGTTTCACCAAGTTAGTAAATCTCATTTCAGGGTTCACCGAATTTCTCCAGTTTTTAACGTGAGGCAAAACTATCTACCACACGGGTTTAATCCATAACGAGCTAAACGATGTTCTATTTCACCGTGAGGGATTTGCGGATAATGCTCTTGTAACCAATCTTTAGCTTTTCCTTGAGCATAGGCTTTGAGAAAATCAACTTTTAGTTCAAAATTGCGCAAGAGGTCACAATTAGCTCTAGCTACGGCTTCCCCAGCCCATTGAATAGCTCCTTCGCCACTATAATACTGTTTACGAACCGCATCAATACATTCTTCTAGGGTTGGTTTATGGTGAAAAACCCTGCTATGATTTGCCATCCTGAGAGGATCACGCTCAGGATCAATGCGCCAATTGCTCTGAGCATCCTGCTGCCATAAATTATCTTTGGCAGTAGCTCCTAATTCATCATCACTATCGAACTGGCGGATTCCTGCTGAGTTATGAACTAACAAGCCATCAGCAATAAATTCATGGTCTCCCTCAACTTCAATATCAAAAGTTTCAGCTTGACCGGCGGGAGCTACAAACTGAACTTCCATTGGCAACCAATGGGCATTAACCAAATCTTCAGCTACAAGAGTATCAAAGTTTGCATCTCTGAAATACCCCGATCTGTCTTTTGGATCTACCCAAAGTACATTAGCTCTGCATAGAGTTTCAGGTTTCCAACCTGTCGCAGCTAACTCTTGGACAAATTGATAGGGTAAACTCAACCCATTCTTTTTCGCTAACTTGAGAGTGAAGCCATCACGAACTGCAAATTGATTAATCAAAGCTACCGCAACTGCTTGCGATTGCAAACCTTGGACGTGAATCCAGTGACATCCTTCATAAATAGTCTCTGCGTCTTTTAGCTTCTTGGGTTTACGCTCATGCAATGTTGTAGCAATGCCCAAAGAGAGAGCAAGTTTCTGAATCTCTCGTAAAAATTCTAACTTACTGGAGTTTACCAGTACATTACGAGATGGAGTACCGTCAGCATCACTTAAACCAGCTAAGAAAGCAGCGCGAATTTCTCGATTACCTTTCCAAACAAATTCTGGGATGACAGGGCATTGCCAAGGCTGTTTATACTGTCCTAGTTCAAGAGCAAGTTCCTTTCGATAAATATTGATATTTCCGTGGGAGCCTTGAATATTAACAGCAGGACTATAGCCCATACTGCTGATAATTCTCAAAACCTTCTGCCCCAGTGCACCCTGTAAGCGTTGAGTGGAAAAAGAAAAGCTAACAATTCCACCCCCACCATTAGGTCTTTTACTTGATTGTAAATCAGCATGACCATGGCCGATAAAGAATCCTACTAACCATGCCCAATCTGTTGTCGAACAGGGCTGTCCTTTGAGATGAGGAACAGAGATCAAGCGATCGCCTGGTTGTAATTCGCATGCGTATTTCCACGTATAAGATCGCAGTCCATCATATACAGCAACGCGATGGTTAGCAGTACAGCGAATCGAGGTAGCAGGGGTACGAATTTCTACAACATCCTGCGTACCTTGGATAAATTTATTCACCACTGGACGGTACTCGCCAGATGAGGTTAGAACGAGATCTCCTACCTGAATATCTTGGATGGATTTTATGCCATCAATCGTTGAAACCCTTGTCCCGTAAGCAATACATCGCCGAATATTGCCGGCAACTATTGTGACAGCTGCTTGATCAATTAATAAACAGCATTCTACTGAATTTAATTGTCGTCCTACAGCTTTATTGAGAATGGATGCACAACGCTCATAAAGGAATGGCAATTTCACCGGATTAGCGACACCGCCAAAGCCTTTGAGAGTCTCTCCTGCTTTACGTACGTCGTTGATATCGACAATAACTTGAACTTCTGGTGAAAATCGTTCATCAGTTGAGAGTTCCAACAAAGTTTGATAAGACTTCACCCAACCTTGACGGCTATCTCCTACGTAAATGGTGACGCAGTTGCCCTCTATATTGACTTGAGTCTCCTCACGACGCTGCTCTTTAGGAGTACTACCAAGTTCACCCTGCACTTGTACTTTTAGGCAATTACGGATAGGGGGTAAACCAGTTATATATTTTGGTTCTATAACCGCTCCAGTACCACAGCCCATCATGGCTAAATCCATCATCAACCCAAAAGCACTCCAGTCTTGAAGGTTGGTTGAAGTACAATTATACGCCCCAGAAAAGTTTTTTCGCAAGGCTTGCCAATCTGTACCACCAACCCATAACCAGCGCCCACTAGGTAGAGCTTTTAAGTTCCGCTGCATCCTGTGTAGGATATCAGCTTCTTCTGGAAGTAACTTGCCGATGCTAATTAAGCCGATTAGGGTGCGATCGCACACCTGATCCCATGTCTCCCTAATTGGGGCTTCTCCACGGCGGCTATATGTTCTAAAAAACACAGGATTGGCAGCTGGAGCCGTTTCTGGAAATTTTGCACTTTGACGTTTTCGTTCAAGCTCTCGAACCATAACTCAAGTCTTGTTGCTCACGGACAGATTAAGACTATATGCTAACTATTGGTGAGGGTCAAAGATTGAAAAATTCTCAGATTTCCGCTAAGTTGGCGGCTACATCTATTGCAGTGACATTTTATAGCAGTTCTCGCAAAGATCAAAAACTTGATTGGGTGATGGGAAAGTATATAATGTATAATTAGCCTGTAATAGTATTATTTTATCAAGCGGGCGTAGTTATGGATGAATCCCTATCAGGGATGAAAAGTCTTACCCCTTGGCGATCGCCTCTAGCTGATGCCCTCCATCGCAACCGCAGCCAGCCCTACTCCCGCTACTTTCAACTAGCGACTGTCCAACCTGATGGTCGCCCTGCTAATCGTACCGTTGTGTTTCGGGGCTTTCTTGGTGATACCAACCAAATCAAAATTATCACAGACACTCGTAGCCAGAAATGTGACCAAATACTCCATCAACCCTGGGGAGAAGCTTGCTGGTACTTCACTCAAACTCGCGAACAATTTCGCCTTGCAGGAGTTCTGACCCTCATCGACGCCAATTATCCTGATCCCCAACTCCAGAAAGCTCGTCAATCAACTTGGCAAGAACTTTCAGACAATGCTCGCTTACAATTTGCTTGGCCCCATCCTGGTGACACCAGAGCTAACTCAGATAGCTTTTCACCGCCTAAGAGCGATCCCACTAGTTCCCCACCAAGCTTTTGCCTATTGTTACTCGATCCTGTGAAAGTGGATCATTTAGAATTACGCGGCGATCCCCAAAACCGTTGGATACATTTGCGCTCTGAGTCTCAGGTTTGGTCTACTATGGCGGTTAATCCTTAAACATAATGTAGTATAAAACTGCCACTGAATTACATCACCGACTTTGAGATTTTTGTGGCGCTTATTTTAAATTTATAGGACTAGCCCTTTCTTGGTGTGTAAAAAATTTGGAAAATCACGTCCACTCTTCGGCATTTGACCGAATCCCAAGGGGAGACGCTACGCGAACGCGGTTTAAAAATCTTTTTGAACCACGAAGACGCGAAGAACACGAAGGAAATCCAAGTCTTACGACTTGCACCTTGCAAGGGCTGATTTATAGGACTTACGCATTGACAGAAAAACACAATTGTGTATCAATCTCGTTACAGGGCTACTGCCTTGTAATGCTCTCTTGTGAGGCTCCGCATCCTGTGGATTACGAGTTGCCGCAGCCCATGTAAATGCATTCCAGCCAGGAGACCAAGAACGAGGCTGTGTAAGGAAATCATGTATCGGCTTGATAAACACATAATGGTCAATTTGTAAAGTGCGTAAGTCCTAATTTATATATAGGATTCCTATTTGATTTTTGAAACACACGTAGGTGGGGCTATGCCCTACACAACCCGGATCTGGTGGGCAGTGCCCACCCTACTACACTACTGAGATCCCCCAATCCCGTCGCGCCCATACATGACCAACTTGCAGTGCTCACCGTTGAAATTTATATATTGATTCTGCAAGGCGGTTTATTTTAAAACCGTTGAATTGTATGATTTGATTGAGGTCTTTTACAAATATTCACCAAAATCAAAGGCTACAAGTCCCTGAATTCTATTCATGGGGCGGATTGCGCTTGAAATCGATTCAGGATAAGGGTAGTAGAGGATAAAGGAATGGATAGACGGACTTTTCTCAAGTATTCTCTAGCAACTGGCGTAGTTATTTGGGCTGGTGAGGAGATTCCCAAACTTTTGGGAATGAATAATTTGGATGTCAGTAGGCTGTTTACTATTGAATCAGCTAGCGCGGTAACAACCTCAACTTTCCCGCAAAGTGTAGCTTCTGGAGATCCACAACCTCACGGAATTACCTTGTGGACTCGCGTTGTTCCACCTCAAGCCCAGCAGATTCGTGTTGGGTTTGAGGTTGCGAAAGACCCTACGTTTAAGTCCTGGGTTCTGCGAGGTGTTGCTCAGACAGATGAGTCACGAGATTACACCCTCAAAGTACAATTGAACTCTAAAGAGCTTAAACCTCACACGACCTACTACTACCGATTCATTTACAAAGGCAGAGTAAGTAGAACAGGGAGCTTTAAGACATTACCAGTTTCTGATGCAGATATAGCCAGTGTTCGCTTTGCTTACATCAACTGCCAAGACTACACAAACGGATACTACAATGCCTATCGATTCCTAGCGACAGAGGATATAGATTTTGTCGTCTTTTTGGGTGACTACATCTACGAAACGGTCGGTGACACCAGTTTTCAGCGAGGGATACGCCCCATCGAGTTACCCAGTGGTCAGCCTGCTGCTTCTTCTATTGAAGATTATCGGTTTCTCTACAAAACTTACAACGCTGATCCCGACATACAACTTTTACGGGAAAAGGTTGCGTTCATCTCTATCTGGGACGATCATGAATTCGCCAACGATTGCTTTGGTGAGAATGCTCCTGACCAATTCCCGTTCTTCAAACCGCAGCTTCGTCAGGCTGCTAATCAAGCATGGGCTGAATATACACCAACCAGTATCCTTTTTGATGCTGACCAAGACCCTCTGAGTTCAATACAAATTTACCGCTCGTTTAAGTTCGGTAAACTGCTTGAACTTGTGTTAACAGACGAGCGCCTCTACCGAAATGGACCTCCTTGTGACGATATCGTCGCCCAGGAGCAACGATATCTGACTCAAAAGCGTTACATCGCACCGGACTGCGAAGGGCGGAACGATGTCACAAGAACTATGCTGGGACTTGAACAGCGTCAATGGTTTCTCAATCAAATTACCCAATCTTCACGAATTTGGAAAATTTGGGGGAATGAAGTCATGACGATGCAACTCAAAGTACTGTCAGCTTTTGCTACCCAATTGTTAGGACAGCCAACTCCAGATTTATTTGTTACCCTGGATCAGTGGGATGGTTATCCTGCGGAGCGATCGCTACTATTTAAGACTATCAGCGATGCCGGAGTTAAAAACTTTGTTACCATCACTGGCGATCTCCATACTTTTGTGACAGGTTATCAAAAAGTTAACTTTGATAACCCCTCTGATCCGAATGTAGGTGTGGAATTCGTGGTTGGATCAACCACATCCTCCAACTTCGCAGAGCAAAGCGGTCCGGGATCAATAGGTGTAAATCTCCCACCAATTGACACTGTGACTCAAATACTCCAAGCTAGTAATCCACACATTCAGTACTTCAACTCTGCTACTCATGGTTACAACTTAGTTGAGGTGACTTCACAGACACTGACCTGCACGTTAAAGGCTGTTAGTGATATTACAAAACCTGAAGCAACTCTCTCAACTCTCAAGGTCTTTCGTGTACCTCGGGATCAGGTCTTAATTCAAGACATAACGTCCTTGACTTGACCAAAGGGGGACTAGTAGTCTGTCAACCCAAAAATGACAAGTTGCCAATGCCTGGGTTGAGTGCATTGACAGAATTAGCACTTTTGTACTAAAATACTGTAAATCGATGGATTTTTCGTAAAAATTAGCAAAGATATTAAAGTCTGACGAAAAATCAGTATCAACATTAGAGGCAGCCACCTGTCCATGAGCGTGACGCAGAGTTTGCAATCTTTTAAGTCTAGAAATTACCGTCTATTTTTTAGTGGTCAGAGTTTATCTATGATTGGTAGTTTTATGACAGAAACTACCTGTGCATGGCTAGTTTATTCTCAGACAGAATCAGTAGCTTTACTGGGCTTAATTGGTTTTCTGAGTCAGGTTCCTAATTTAATAGTTAGCCCTTTAGCTGGTATTTGGATAGAGCGGTTTAATCGACGTAATATTCTAATTACCGCGCAATTTATCATGATGATTCTCTCGTTAACTTTAGCAATTATTGCTTTAACAGGAACAATCAGTATTTGGCAGATAATTTGTGCAAGTATATTGCAAGGTTTACTCAGTAGCGTTGAGACACCTTCTCGTTATGCCTTCATAATGGATATCATTGAAAAAAAAGAAGATGTTACCAACGCAACGGCTCTCCATTCTTCTTTACTTAGCGGTTCGCGGATTATAGCTCCAGCAATCGCAGGTATTGTAATTGCTAATCTTTCTCCCGGTCATTGTTTTTTAATTGATGGCATTAGTTATATTGCTATCATTTCATCTTTATTAGCAATTAGAGTTAACAAGTTAATAATAGTAGGTCAAAATAATCAAACTAATATCTGGCAAAATTTAAAAGAAGGCTTTATCTACGCTTATGATTTTTTGCCTATTCGTTCAATCTTGCTATTGATAGCGTTAGTCAGTTTTTTGGGAATGCCGTATCTAAGAATTATGCCTGTTTTTGCTATCCAAATTCTTCAAGGAGATTCTACTACTCTGGGTTTCTTAACGGGAGCATCAGGACTGGGAGCATTCTGTGGTGGCATTTATTTGAGTTATCAAACAAATGTAGTCAAGCTTGGTAAAATTATTGCCTTTGCTCCAGCTATATTTGGTACAGCGTTAATTACCTTTTCGTTGTCGAGTAATTTTTGGTTTTCTTTAATGATAGTTCCAGTAATAGGTTGTAGCTATATTTTAGAATATTCATCTAGTAATGCCGTTTTACAAATAATATCAGATGACGACAAAAGAGGTCGGCTCATGAGTATATACAATATGTCAGTTATGGGAATAATTCCGTTTGGGAATTTATTTATAAGTGGAGTAGCAAGTATATTTAATGTAACAAATGTTTTAATATTTGCAGGCTTATGCTGTATTCTTGGTTCTACCTTTTTTTACAAAAACTTGCCGAAAATAGAAACTTTACTGCGACCAATTTATATTAGTAAAGGAATAGTTTATGAGTAGTTATACTTCATCTGGGGTTAAAATTTTGCCTTGCCCGTTGCCGGATACTTTCATGGGGATACATCTGTCTATTATAGTACGTACAGGGCTATTTCATTCTACACGAGAGCCTTGAACTCAAGTTCAAGGCTCAAAGTGCAAGATCTCAGTTGAAACGGACTAAATTCCTTCTAGTTCTAGTCGGCGGTATGCCGACTTCAGCTTTTAGCCTAGAATTTATTCCTAGGCGTGTAGGTTGCGAGTGAAGAATGAAATAGCCCTGTTAAGACATATGACCCTTCAGGTTCCGTAAGGATGCTTCTCTACGAGACGCTTTGCGATCGCATTTTTTGCAAATTCATAATTTAAATTAGTTGCTCTGTCCCTCAATGAATTAATTATTAATTAATTCATAATTCCAGAATTTTTAATTACGAATTACGAATTACTCTGTCAAATCGGGCTGTATTCCAAGCCCAGGGTGTACAATTAAATCCCAGATCCATCCAAGAACTCTTCTATCACCTTATTTTCAAGAAGGCAAGAGCGAGGTTCAGCTAAGGATACCTCATGAGTGAGAACATGGGAATGAGAGACATGCGCACCAATTAGTGAGGCTACAGAAGGATGCTTTTGTGCTTGAATCTGTTGAACTAGTTTTTCAAGTTCGTCTATTCTCTCTACTAAAGCACGTATCACTCGGGCTTCAGCATCTGGCAAACGTCCGTGTTCTAACGGTTCAACCCGAACACCGGAGCGATAAACAATTCTACCAGGAATGCCAACCACGGTACAGTCAGCAGGCACATCTCGCAGGACAACTGACCCAGCACCGATCCGAACGTTGTTGCCGATTTGGATATTTCCCAGCACTTTTGCTCCAGCTCCCACTACCACATTTTCGCCCAATGTGGGATGGCGTTTACCACATTCTTTTCCTGTACCACCAAGGGTGACACCTTGATAAATTAGAGTATAATCTCCTATAATCGCTGTTTCGCCAATAACTACCCCCATCCCGTGGTCAATAAAAACACCCCGTCCAATGACCGCCCCAGGGTGGATTTCAATTCCGGTTAAAAACCGAGCAATATGGGAAATTAAGCGCGGGATAAAGGGAATCATAATGCTATGATGCAACCAGTGTGCCAGCCGATGCAATAATAAGGCTTGCAAACCGGGGTAGCAAAACAACACTTCCAACCAGTTACGAGCAGCTGGATCACGTTCAAATATGATACGAAAGTCTGTAATGAGTGTAGATATCACGCTGTTTGTACCCTCGTTTTGCCAAACCAGTTACACCCTATTTTAACCTCCTATTGGTTGTTAGTTGTTAGTTGTTGGTTGCTGGGTGTTGGGTGTTGGGTGTTGGGTGTTGGGTGTTGGGTGTTGGGTGTTAGTTGTTGGGTGTTGGGTGTTGGGTGTTGGGTGTCAACTCCCCCATTCCCCCACTCCCCCACTCCTCCACTCCTAACTCCTAACTCCTAACTCGAAGAACACACCACCTTTGAGGATTCCTGTCTCGCTACCGTAACTACTGACTGTGAGCGATCGCAGGTTGTGGAAAAACGACTTGCCTAATACGGACACAAGCTTGAGAATTGGTAGCTGATGCTCTATAATTTGCTGGCTCTTTGTCCAGTCTATATAGATGTAACCTTGGTTAGGTTGGGGGATGGCGGCGATGCTATCTTGGAAATTGGGATTCTCAATTAAAGGATTTTCCTTGGGATTGAGGACTTGATCCATCACCTCTATAGAGTTGGTGATAATTTCGTAATTCCCTTGGGTTGTATGCACTCCGCGCACTTTTGCAACAATAGTGAATAATTCTCGGTCTTTTGCAACGTCCGATTTAGTTGTCGCAGTTGTTAACTCTGTCCAGGAGGAGATTTGTTGTTTACCTAGGGTAAGAGAACTGAGGGAAAGTCCATGTGATGTGGCGATGTGATCCAAACCCGAAATTCCTGCTGGTGTTGCGTCTGATTTTTCCACCACAAAAATCCAGTCGGGAGTTGTTTGGTCTGGGTGGGGTAACAATGCGATCGCGTATTCTCCTTGCACCCAGTTGAAAATATCCTCTCTCAAATTTATGTCCCAACGTTTTTGAATATCTGTCAAAGGTTGCACTAATCTAGAAATCACATCTTCCTCAGAACCAGATACGGCTGCTGTCACTTGTTGCCAAAGTTGGGCTAAATTACCTTTATCCAAATTGCTCAAATCAGAGCCAGAAATTGCCAAACCTGCTGATGCTGGAATATACTGCAATGCACCCACAGGTTTAGAGAGTTGTTCTGATGGGAGCAAATCCTCTTTGGTAAGGAAGGCGGTTTCCGTCAGCAATCCTTTGGGGTTGGATACCAAGGAAATAATTTGGCTGTCGTAGATTTTATTTGGTAGCTCTAAACCTTGCCATTGTGCTATAATGGGGAGATTGAGGAAACTCACCGCTAATGCTCCTTTCGGCACTTGTTTAGTGGCTTGTTGGTATTGACTAGAACTCGTCAAATTGAGATTTCCCGCTT
The DNA here is from genome assembly GCA_016903675.1 of Stigonema ocellatum SAG 48.90 = DSM 106950. Taxonomy (GTDB): domain Bacteria; phylum Cyanobacteriota; class Cyanobacteriia; order Cyanobacteriales; family Nostocaceae; genus Stigonema; species Stigonema ocellatum. The sequence continues at coordinate 13,398 of JADQBA010000091.1, forward strand.
GGACATTATTTATTGCGTCTCGCAGTACTTTTGGCTCGTTGGCAAATAAGACAAAGCGATCGCCTACCACTGCGCCAGAAAGATGATTTTGAACCGCAGATGCACGCGGATGGACGCGGATAAAACTCTCTTCTATCTGCGTGTATCCGCGTGTATCAGCGGTTGCAATTAATTGTGGATTCTCATAAATTAGCTTAACACCTTTGTATTGTTCAACAGCTAAATTAGCTCCAGCTAACACCCGCTGAGAAAAAAACACATTTACGAACTCGCGGCTTTTCTCTGGCTGATTGGTGGTAAGTGCCATAAGATACCCAAGCTGGCGTCCGTTCTCTGGGTCGCGATCGATATCTAAAGTCGTGACAGCCAATGTAATTTCATTCCCCAACCAAGGTTGAATATCTTTTCGGTAATCGATACGAGTGTTCGCCAATAAGCTTGTTTTCAACTTGGACAAATCTCCTTCCAAGCGGTCTGGATTCACCAGCATTGACACCATTACTGGTGCTTTTTTAGACACAAAAATAGCAGCACTTGGCTCCCGTGTCACAGTACCGCCAACCAGCGAGAGAGGAGTTTTACCAGATAAGCTGTTACAACCAGTAGTACCAATAAGTAGCAGCACGACGACAGTAGTTGCGAGGAAACCTAAGAGTAAACGTTTTCTCATATTTTTTTACAGTATCTAAGTAGAAAGCCCACGAGGTTGAGAGTTGAGCGGGAGCAAGGTTCAAACCGTCCTTCTCCCAAGGGGAGACGCTGCGCGAACAGGCGTGGGATGAATACGACGCGACTTTAGTCGCCGTCAATATTTCTAGTTTATCGAAGAAAGGCAGAGGGCAGGAGGCAGAAGGCATTCGGGAATTCTGGCTCCTGCCCTCTGCCCGTGACCGTAGGGAACTTGGGTTTAAGCACGGAGCCAAATTTTTAATTTGGTCGCTCTTATTCAGGAGGGGTCTGAATCCCCGAATGTATAAAACCTTCAGCATAGCTGCCCTCAGCATAGCTGCCTTCTTCAATTGTTTTTGTCTGTTTTCTTCTATTTTTCTTCAATATTGCTGTTTTATCTATTGATGTTTTAGGTATATAGCGATATAATAGAAATCTAGAAAAACAACAACATAAAAGTAAGAAAAAAGTGCAAGTTCGATGGAATTTTAAATTGTTGCCTAACCAGACTCAGCTTTGCACTCTTGAAGACTGGTTGGTGACATTAAGAAAGCATCGTAACTACGCTTTAAGAGAACGCACAACAGGTTTTGAATCCAATAATAAAGACAGCGATTCTTTGATCATTTATACCTACGGGTCATATTGTGACCTAGAGTCAAGAATCGAATTTGGTTCTTGCTGTCCCCTTACTTGTCCAGTCCTTAAACATGGCGTTATTCCTCAGAATTTTGAATTAGCCACCAAGAATACCAAGGTCAAAGACAAGGAAACAAAAGAAGTTCTTGATATTGTTTCTAAGTGGGATTCAGCTTCTGGCATCCAGATGAAGGTAACCACAGAACTAAGGAAATCGAGAGACAACTTTTCAATAGTCAATTCTGCTGTTCTACAAACCAATGTAGCCAGACTTGATACTGCTTTCTCAAACTTCTATAAACTTGGAAGAGGCTACCCTAATTTCATTAGACGCTTAGATTCTTTTGAATACAAGCCAGGGCACGTACTACTCCGTCATATCAGAAAGAATTACGCAACGGCATATCTGCCAGGAATTGGAGATGTCAAGTTTCATGCGGAGCCGTGACCTAACTCTCATTCAAGACTTAAGAACCTGCACGATTACGCGAAAGGGCGGAAGTTGGTACATCAGTATGTTAGTCAACATTGCTGATGCATTGCCAGATGTTAAACCGCTTGAGAAATGCAAGTCAATCGTTGGTATTGATGTCGGAATCAATAAGCTTATTGCTTTGTCTGATGGCAGCTTTCAAGAGAACAAAAGAATCTCTACAAATAAGAGAACAGCACGCCGGATGGCAATGCGTCAACGCGCCATCAGTCGGAAACTGAAAGGTTCTAAAAATAAGATTAAAGCCGCCAAGAAGTTAGCTAAACAACAGCATAAATTAGCACAACATCGTGACGGTTATAATTGGCAAGTTGCTAAGGTCGTAGTTGATACGGCTGATGCTGTTGCTAAAGAAGATTTGAATATCAAAAATATGGTCAAACGTGCTAAACCTAAGCACGATGGTGAGACAGCGCTGAAGGAGGGTTTCCCTCCGCAGGCGACTGCGAACCCGAAGGGCAAAGGTGGATATAAGCGCAATAATGCTGCCCAAAAGACAGGCTTAAACAAGGTTATTTTAGATGCAAGTTGGGGCGCTATTTTCGACAAGATTGCATGGTTGGCGTTGAAAGCAGGAAAACCTGTTGTCGAAGTGTCCGCCAGACATACGTCCCAGGAATGCCCGAAATGCGGTCATATTGATAAGAAAAACCGCAAGGGGGAGAAATTCCTGTGTACTGTCTGTCATCATGTCGATCATGCAGACACAAAAGCGTCTCGGACGATTGGTAAAAGAGTGGGATTGGTCTTCCTAAAAAATAAAAAGACCCTACCTGCGGACTGCGGGAAAGTCACGCCCAGTAGGCATCAATCCGATTGGGTTGAGACGCTTGTTCCATGCCTCCGGGAATCATCGCCATGTGCGAGAAACTCCGACAGTTGGATATTTAAGAGATATGGCAGAACCTCTTAAAGAATCCCATCGCCTTTAGGCATGGGAGTGTCAAATAAATCCCTGGGGATGCATACATAATATTAAACTGCCTTCTGGGAATCGGGAATGGGGAGTGGGGAATAGGGAGTGGGGAGTGGGAAGAATCCAGGCGTAGCTGATCTTGCCGTATGAATTTGAGTGTAGAGACGCGAATTTTCGCGTCTAGTCAAGGTTTTGGAATTAAACGAAATGATTTTCACGCCCTCTATTCAGCAACGCCAGAATCCCACTCCCCACTCCCAGGAATAGGGTGTGGTAAAATCCCCACCCTCAATTCCTCCTAATGCCCAGTCCCCACTCCCCACTCCCCACTCCCCATTCCCCACTCCCCACTCCCCATTCCCCATTCCCCACTCCCCACTCCCCACTCCCCATTCCCTTTTAATGTAAAGTTTTCTAAAATGCATCCTTTTTGCGTAAAACGCCAACAGAAGGGAAGATACCAGAGTAGGGATTCTGTACTGGAGCAGCAGAATAAGTAAAATGAACCATGATTCCCAAGACAGAGACTATGCTCTCAACGAGGAACTACAGCAGCTGGTCAAGGAAGCGAAACGCTATTCAGCGACTAGCGAGAGTCCCACCGACAGAGCAAAGCGACGGATAGCCTTAAATAAGCTTATCAGTACTATTCAATGCTCTGGGAGACTGAGCAAACAAACCCAGTGGTCGGGATTGTCTAACTACGAAGACTATTATAATGAGGCGTTGCAGCAAACTTTCCTCGAAATTTGTCAAAAAATTCATCAATATAATCCCCAATATCCCATGATGGCGTGGGTAAATCAAATCTTTAACTGGCGATTTAAAGATGTGGTAAAAAAAGAGCAGAAAAAGGGTATCACCCTACTTCCAAAAAATCAAGAAAATCTTCATGTACTGTCTCTACATGACCTTAACAGAGAACTGCCTATAGAGCATGAAATATTTCAGGAAGAGCAACTTAAAGAAATCATCCAGAATGACCCAGAAAATTTTTTAGTTAATGAGTATATTCAGGAACATCCTCAAGCTAGTTTAAAAGCTATTCTTCTTCTGCGATTAGAAGGAAGGAAATGGAAAAAAATTTCTGAAGAATTAGGAATTCCACCCACAACAGCTTCTAGCTTTTACCAGCGTCGGCTGCATAAAATCATTACCTATCTGAAGAAATATATATAGCACTCCTAAATGATTTTTGAAACTCTCTCTTTCTTTTCTTGGCGTTCTTGGCGTCTACAGCCCTTCGGGCATGCGCTGCGCGTTCGTCGTCAGACGTGGCGTCAGCCAAGGCGGTTCGTTTAAAAAAAGTTATAGCGCTATAATTTTTATAACTCAAATAGGATGGCTAAACAAAAATCCGTTTCTAATTTCGTACCTTCTCTTCCTCTGTGGTTCATCTCTTACAAATCAAACAAGTTATAACTAAATTAACCCACCATTCAAATCTTGGAGAATTCTTTATGAAAAGCATAACTAATAAACAAACCTTTACAGTACCCCTATCTTTTGAAGCCCATGCTATTGCTCAAGAATATAGCCAAGGAATCTCTAATCTTGATAAAGCTAAACAAGTTTATCTGAATACCTTAGCAGTGTATACAGTAGATTACTATTTAAGATTGATGGGATTTAAAACAGATTGGAACAAGAGTGACAGCCGCAATCATCTAGCAATTAAATTGATGGATGTAGCTGATTTAGAAGTCCAAAATATAGGGAAATTAGAATGTTGTCCTGTTTTACCAGAAGCAGAATCATGTGATATTCCGTTAGAGGTTTGGGAAGATAGAATTGGTTATGTGGCTGTGCAATTTAATTCTGATCTGAAAGAGGCAACAATTCTAGGATTTACGCGCCAAGCTGCGGCTGAAGTTTCTTTCAATGAACTGCAATCTTTGGAAGATTTTTTAGTTTATTTGAGTCAGCTTGAAAAAGTTGAGTTTATCCAGGAAGCGGAATCATCGAGCCTGGTAAAAGTTGGGCAATGGTTAGAGGGATTTGTTGATGCAGGTTGGCAGAAAATTGATGAGATTTTAAATCCTGAACAATTGGGACTGGCTTTTATGAGTGTGATTAGCATAACACGAGGACAAAAAATTGATTTGGGGATGCAACTTGGTAAAATTTCAGTTGCGTTAGTGGTAAAAATTATTGTAGCAAATGAGGCTGAGGTTGATATTTTGACCCAAGTACATCCTATGGGAGAAATTGTTTTACCTGAAGGAGTTAAGTTAATTATTGGTGATGAATCAGGAGAAGTAGTATTAGAAGTTGCATCGAGAGCAGAAGATAATTGGATTCAATTGGAGTTTAGTGCTGAATTGGGGGAAAAGTTTAAGATAACCGTTGCTTATGGTGAGTCGGAGTTGACAAAAGAATTTGAGGTTTAAGGGGAGGTTGTTGTTGTAGGACTTACGCATTGACAGAAATCGTCAGATATGGGCAGGACTTACGCAAAAATTTCCAGAAACCTTGATTTATCGAACCGCCAAGACGCCAAGACCGCCAAGAATTGGTAGTGCGTGCGTAAGTCCTAATGGGGTAGGGGCGTATTGCAATACGCCCTTACTCAATGTTTGGTTATAGTCGGCTTTAGCCGAGTTTTGCTATGAGCCATAGAATTTATTCTCAGGCGGATTAAATGAGAATAAAATAGCCCTGGGTGTTGGTTGTTAGTTGCTTGGTGTTATCGTTCCAATCAACAATCAACACTCAACAATAGGCTATTCGCGATATGGGGATGCTCCCTTCCCAGTTTTCATGCATAAAAAACAGCCAGCAAGTTTCACTAATGTAGTGAGTTGCTGGCTGGTATGAAAATCAAGGCTTTAGTTTTTATATACAGCTATAGCCTTTTATGGGGATGTAATTGGGGGTCTAATTAGGGCAAACGCATCTTAAATAAATCCGAATTTTTGGCCTATAGATTTAATCGATCCCTGATCAGCCAAATTCTTTGGGTCATTGTAGAATTTGGAAAATTCGTCTTTATCATGTTGGAAGGCTTTTAAGTCTGTTGTTTTTAAATTGTTTTCAGTCCCACATAGCCCACCAACATAATTTAAGGTAGCTGAGTCCTTGGCAAGTAGTGCGCCTTTGTATTTAGCCCACAAGTTCTGAAAGTCATCACTGGTGTATTTTCCGGCAGCTATGTTTCCTCCGGTAATAGCTTCCATTTCAGATTCGGTGAGTTTAATTGCTTCTAATGTTATCGACAAATGAGAATTTTGAACTTTCATTTTATTAAACCTCCATCGCTTTGTTATACCCCCATATTATTCAGGATTGCCGCTATTCCCCATCAGGAAAACCTCGGAATTCAATATTATTAACTTTCAACTCTCACAAACGGTAATTACTTAAATCACTCTCTTGAAAAAGCCTAAATTGAGATATCGACTCTCAAAAAATAGGTATTCTTTCAAGAAACACGGGGGTGTAGGGGGAAAGACAGTGTTTCTACAGGATGTTGCGATGGTGATTTCGGGGGTCAAGCCTGTAGCCGGAATCAGCCATTAGCCTAGATTTTGGTTCTATTGCTACTCGCCCGCGTCTTTCGCACTGAATAAAAAATAAATTCTAAAAAATGCCTGAAACATATTCTGTGCAAGGATTACGACGAGTGCGATCGCGGGACAAATTCGCAATTCGGGAATATATTGTTTTTATTCCTTGTTTGTTTTATACCTTACACAGTGAAGAAATACTCTATTGTCTTACAACACAGTGAAGAAGACTGTGGTGCTGCTTGTATTGCAACTATAGCGAAACATTATGGACTTATCCTGAGTATCAGCCGAATTCGGGAAATGGTGGGGACTGGACGATTTGGTACTTCTCTATTAGGGTTAAAACGTGGTGCTGAAAGTCTTGGGTTTCAAGCACTCCCAGTCAAAGCCACTCCTGAACTCATTGAAAAACTCCATGAAATATCTCTCCCAGCAGTCATTCATTGGAAAGGTAACCATTGGGTAGTTTTATATCAAAAAAAGGGGAAAAAGTATGTGATTGCTGACCCTGGGGTAGGTATTCGTTATATCAGCCACGAGGAATTAATCACAGCATGGGCAAATGGTGTCGTGTTGCTGTTATTTCCAGGCGAAAACCAATTTTATCCCCAAGAATCAGATAAAATTAGGGGTTTTGGTCGCTTTTTGGGAAGAGTTTTGCCCTATCGCTGGATTTTAACCGAAGCCATAATCATTAACCTGACTGTGGGTTTACTTTCCCTGACCTCGCCTTTCCTGACCCAAATTCTCACAGATGATGTCCTAGTGCGGGGAGATACCCAACTCCTCACCTCTGTGGCTATTGGGATTATAGCGATGAACTTATTTAACAGTGTGATTGGCTTAGTTCAGTCTCACCTTTTGGGTTATTTTGGTCAACGGCTGGAATATGGGTTAATCCTCGAATATGGTCAACAACTTTTACGCTTACCACTGACTTACTTTGAGTCCCGTCGCAGTGGGGAAGTCGTCAGCCGTTTAAGTGATGTGAGAGCCATTAATGCCTTAGTTCACCAAATTATTGTCGGGTTGCCGAGTAAATTTTTTATTGCCCTAGTGTCCTTGGGCTTTATGCTGTTCTATAGTTGGCAATTAACTATTGCTTCATCTGCCGCATTTGTCATTGTTACCCTGGTCAACCTGACTTTTTTACCAGCCTTACGCCAAAAAACCCGCGCTAGCATTGTTCAAGCTACAGAAAACCAAGGATTTCTCGTAGAAACATTTCGCGGTATTCAAGTCCTGAAAACTACCCCAGCTACGCCCCAAGCTTGGGATGAATATCAGAGAAATTTTAGTCGCATCGCCAATTTGGGCTGGAGTACGATGAAGTTGGAGCTTTATAGCAGCACTATCACTGGTATTCTTTCCAATCTGACTAATATTGCTTTACTGTGGATGGGTAGTTATTTGGTTATTGACCGCACATTAACCATCGGACAGTTGCTGGCTTTTAACAGCATGAGCGGGAATTTTCTCGGCTTCTTGGGTGCAGTCATTGGGCTAATAGATCAATTTATTACAGCCCAAATAGTTATTCAACGTCTCACCGAAGTTCTTGACGCCACCCCAGAAGAACAAAATAGTGAGAAGAAACCTTGGACAGAGATTCCTGGAGATGCTGAGATTATTTGCACAAATCTCAACTTTCACCACGCTGGTAGGTCAGACCTGCTGAAAGATTTTTCCCTCAATTTTCCTGGTGGTAAAGTCATTGCTTTAATTGGTAAATCAGGCTGCGGTAAAAGTACTCTAGCAAAACTCATTGCTAGTTTATATACACCGCAATCAGGGAGTATTCGTTTAGGAATTTATAATCAAAAAGATATCTCTCTTGAGTGTTTAAGACAACAAATAGTACTGGTGACGCAAGAAGTCAGTTTTTGGAGTCGTTCGATTATTGAAAATTTTTACTTCAGCTATCCTAATATCAAATTTGACCAAATTGTCAAAGCCTGTCAAATTGCTTGTGCAGATGAGTTCATCAGGGAATTTCCAGATAGCTATCAAACTATGTTAGGGGAGTTTGGAGTTAATATGTCCGGTGGACAAAGACAGAGACTAGCCTTAGCCAGAGCCATAGTTACAGACCCACCAATTCTGATTTTAGATGAATCCACAAGCGCACTAGACCCAGTATTAGAAGCTCAAGTACTAGATAAGCTTTTATTTTATCGCCAAGGCAAAACCACAATTATAATTAGTCACCGCCCCAGAGTTATCCTACGAGCAGATTTTATAGTTCTGTTAGAGAAAGGCGTGTTAAAAATGCAAGGTAGCCCAAAGGATTTATTAAATATTCCTGGTGATCATTTAGATTTTTTAACACCATGAGAATTACGAATTACGAATTACGAATTACGAATTATTATGACTAACCCCGAATTTCTCCACCCCGCCACACCAAACGAATTTTTACCACAGCTGAGTAATTGGACAACTATGGGGGGATTGGTTCTCATCGCCATATTTGGTGCTGCTTTGACCCTAGCTGGAATTTTAAAATATAAAGTCACCGTTAAAGCACCAGCTACTATTCGTCCCGCTGGGGAACTGCGCTTAGTACAAGCAGCAGCAGAAGGAACGATTAAAAGTGTTGCGGTACAGGCAAATCAAGTGGTTAAAAAAGGAGATATCATCGCCTACATTAATGATTCCCGCTATCAAACTCAAAAAAGCCAACTAGAAACTAATATTCAGCAAGCTACACTGCAACTCGTTCAAATTGATGCCCAAGTTCGTGCTATAGAACAGCAGATAGGGGCTGAAACTGAACGTAATAACCGCATGATTGTTTCCGCCAAGGCGGAAGTTAATCATAGTCAACGGGATTTACAAGACAAGCAAGTTACTTCTATTAGTCAAGTAGAAGAAGCTGAAGCCAATTTAAAGCAGGCACAAAAGGAATTACAAAAAAACCAAATACATTTAAAATCCTTACAGGCTAATCTTCAGTCTAGCGTTGCTGCTTTCAATGCTGCAAAGGCAAAACAAAACAGATATGAACCATTAGCCAAAGTCGGTTCAATTTCCATTGACCAATTCCAAGAAGCGCAGCTAGCAGTTCAACAGCAAGAACAACAAGTAAAATCACTACAAGCGGCACAAGAAGAACATCTTACAGCAATTAAGCAACAACAACAAGCGGTGTCAGCAGCAGCAGCTAGAAAAAAAGCTGCTTTAGCTGTCCTCAATCCTAGTAATGCTAATGTAACCATTGCTCAAGAAAAAATTGCTGTGGAAACTGCGACTGGTAAAGCCAATTTAAGTAAATTAAGTCAAGAACGAGAACAACTTCTACAGCAAAAACTAGAGACTAACAAGCAACTCAGTCGAGATCAACAAGAACTCCAACAAGTGATTAGAGAAATCTCAGGAGCCGTGATTCGCGCCTCGGCGAATGGTATTATTCAAGAACTCAACCTACGTAACACTTCACAATTCATTCGTTCTGGTGATGTCATTGCTCAAATTGCTCCGAGTGATACACCAGTGATAATTAAAGCATTAGTGCCATCGTCAGATATCCGTAAGGTGCAAAAAGGTCAACAGGTGCAAATGCGGGTTTCGAGTTGTTCTTATACCGATTATGGTACTCTCTTTGGTCGAGTCAGCACCATTTCTCCTGATACTATCAAACTTCAGAATAAAGATGGTAGCGTTGGTGTTGAGAAAAGTGCTGACTATGAAGTACAAATCCAACCAGACAGTTTGGTATTGACTGCTAAAAATAAAAGCTGTGCTATCCAACCCGGTATGGATGGAAGAGTAGATATTATTTCTTCAGAAGAAACTGTGTTACAGTTCTTGTTGAGAAAGGCAAGACTGCTCACAGATTTGTGATGAGTATTTGTACTTGTTGGGTTGAGCGGCGCGAACTAGGTAAGCTTGCCCGATGTCGGGCGGTGGAATGCTTTTCCTTGGAGGCAATTGGTAAGGAATTGCGTGACTTTTTGTTCAAACGACGGCTGACCATATGCCCCAAGGAGTCTGGGTGACACTTTCATTTATTGTTCATGAATGATTTAGTATTGCTATAAAATGTTGATAGTTTCTTCGGTTGCTAAAAAATGATATCCAACGCTGGTAGTTTACTCACTCGCATTACTCAAATTCCCGATCAATGTGGTGGACGACCTTGTATTCGAGGAATGCGGATTCGGGTCAGTGATATTTTAGAAATGCTGAGCTTGAACGTCACTGCTGATGAGATTCTGGCAGATTTTCCTGACTTAGAACCTGAAGATATCCAAGCTTGCCTACTATTTGCTGCCAAGCGTACGGAATTTCTTCGACTCAGTGCATGAACTTCTGGATTGACGCACAATTACCCCCTGGTTTGGCTGGTTGGCTAATTGAAACCTTTGGTCTTTAAAAGATTTGGGCTTGCGAGATGCCAAAGATACAGAAATATTTTGGCGTTGCTGAATTTAGGAATGAATTACGTTTAGTTACAGATTTGTAATTTTACACAACCCTTGTAGAGACGCGATTAATCGCGTCTCTACGATCAGCGTGATTTTCACAATTCATATCTTGATTCAGCAACGCCAATATTTTATACTGCTCGCATTGGTGACGCAATAGTTATTTTGACACTCCCCATGCCTAAAGGCAAGGGGATTCTGTAAGAGTTTGGACCGTATCTCCTACATATCCGACTGTCGGAGAAACCCACACATTGGCGGGGAAACACCGTAGGCGTGGTTCCTGGACTCAACCCACTTGGGATTGATAACGAACGTGGCGTAACTTTCCCCCAGTCTGGGGGTAGGGTGCAAAATAATTCACCTGTTTCACTGTACTGTAGCACGAGAGCTTCACACTCAAGTCAACTGACAAGAGTATAAAGCTCTCGCAAAAAAACAGAGATTTTTGACGGGGACTGAAGTCCCGAAAGGACTTACCCCATGCATGAATGCTTTCTTCTTGCGTCCTATGACTTTCGGTCACTAAAGACGGTGATTTTGTGGATTTAGTCACTCGCTTGGGAACACCTCCACAGATTCTTTGGCTGACTTGCGGCAATGTAACCAACCGAAATCTCCGACGAATTTTCACCAAGACTTTCCCCGATGCTCTAAGACTACTGCAAGCTGGAGAAAATATTGTTGAAATCGGGGAAAGAGTCTGAACACTTAGATACCCTCTGATTATCACCTAATTCCCTTAATTTCTCAGCCAACAGTATTAGAAGTTGCATCGAGAGTAGATGTTAGTAGGGGCGCAAGGTCGCAGCGCGGATACATCTATGCAATGTGGTTTCAGTGGTTCACGTGCAATGGGATGTGTTGGAGAATTGGAGGATGGGAGTGCGATCGCTATCTATATGGAGTAAAAGGGCATTGGTGATTTGGAAAGATTTTACCCCAATCCCCAGTCACCTGAAAAAGTAAATTTCTGTAACAACTCCAACTATAGCAATCCTAAATGATTCGTGAACAGAGAAACCAGGCTTCTACAAGAAGCCTGGTTTCTGATGGCTGATTATGAAAAAACGATGAATTTCTGAAAATCCCGCAATTTCATTTGGGTAGACCACAATATAACCGTAGGGGCTATCTTCTCCCCGCCCCCCTAATCTTGTGTCTGAAACCACGCAATTCCGTTATGCACATGATAATCAATTTGTATAGTGCGTAAGTCCTAGTAACCAGCCCTTTCAAGGCGCAAGTCGTAAGACTTGGATTTCCTTCGTGTTCTTCGCGTCTTCGTGGTTCAAAAAGATTTTTAAACCGCGTTCGCGTAGCGTCTCCCCTTGGGAGAAGACACGAAGAACACGTTCGCGCAGCGTCTCCCCTTGGGAGAAGAAGAAATGTCGAAAATTGGACGTAATGCGATCTAGAACTAGTTATCTAATCTGAACCGTATTGGGATATAATCAAGCAAGAGCATCGGATTAAGCCATCTGCCGAGCCATTAACTGAGCAAACAGTCCCTCCTGAGAAGCTAATTCCTCAAAGCTTCCCTGTTGTACGACTCGACCTGCTTGGAGTACATATATACGGTGTGCATTGCGGATTGTACTGAGGCGATGGGCAATTACTAGCCGGGTAAGTTGCAGATGGTCTAAACTTTTAGTAACAATCGCTTGGGTTCTGTTATCTAAAGCACTAGTTGCCTCGTCAAATAGCAAAATTCGTGGTTTCAATACTAAAGCTTTGGCAATTAGAAGCCTTTGTCGTTGTCCTCCAGACAGGTTTCCACCCCCTTCGCTTACCACTGTGTGCATTCCCATTGGCATGGCAGCAATATCATCAGCTAGCCCAGACATACGAGCTGCTTCCCAGGCTTCGTCGAGAGTAACCTGAGCACCGCCACCTAGGTTATCAAAAATGGAACCTGACATAATGTTTCCATTTTGCAAAACTACGCCTAATTGTCGGCGTACAGCACTAACATCCAATCGAGACAAGTCTTTTCCATCATAATAGATACTGCCGTCTTTGGGAGTCTCAAACCCCAGTAGTAATCGGAATATGGTCGATTTACCACTCCCAGATTCTCCCACCAGCGCAATAAATTCCCCACATTCAGCATGAATACTCAGGTTCTCTAGAGTCAGAGGTCCATCTTCTCGATAGCGGAAGGATACACGATCTACGGTGATTCTCCCTGTAAGTTTGCCTGGATCTGAAGAAGTTAAATCCACTTCTGGTGTAGCCTTGACAATCGGCTGAGCCCGTTTCCATTGAGGGACGACTTGCAGAACATCAGCAACTGTGTTGCTCGCATTTGTAGCACTCTCAACAAAGGTTATAAACGCGGTGTTAAAAGCAAGGAAAGTACCAAGACTCAGCCCAGTTTGCTCAGGAGTCTGAACCTCGGTGAGTAGTTGGGTTGTGAACCAGAACAGCAATCCAGAAGTTATCGTTGGCATGACTGTATTGAAAAGTGTCACAGCATCTTCAATAAACTGAGTGCTGAGTTCGAGTTTAATTTGCCGACTGTAGTTTTTACTCCAGAAGGCGAAAGCACGCTCCTCTGCTCCCGCCACCCGCAGCTTAGAAATGCCTAAGAGAAGCTGCACAGTCTGCCCAAAGAGATTTCCCTGGATTTCCAGCAGAGGACGGATCTGACGGACGAGAATGATGCCAGAAATAATAGTGACTGCGATTTCTACTAAAGCTATAGCAACAGCGACTAGGGCTAATTTAAAGTTGTAGTAGAACAAAAGTCCTAAATTCAGAAAGGCAAACAGACCGCTAATAATCTTCATCAAAGTGTTGCCACTGAGGCGACGACGGATACTATTAACAGATGTCACCCGAGAATGAAGGTCACCAGTGGTGTATTGGCGGAAAAAGGAGACTGGCAAATTCAGCAGTCGATCCCAGACAGCAGCTTGGGTATGGACGTCTGAAACAGTTTCTACTCGCAACATAGACAATCCCTGAGCCAAGCGAAAGAGTGCAGTTGCTGTCCCAGCAACCAGCAGCCCTAACCCAAATTGCAGCAATAATCCTCGATCGCTATCCGGAATGGCGTGGTCAACTAGGATAGCAGTGGCATAAGGAGTGAGCATCCCCAGTAACGTGACAGCAATGCCAGTGAAGAGAATCACAAGTAGGTCTTTTCCTCGACCAGAGAGAGCGAACCAAAGGACATCGACAACATTGAGTACTTTATTGGGCAAAGACCGATAAAACGTATAAGCAACGGTCGTTAGCGAGGCGGCAATGGTGGCATTGACAAGGATACGAGTTTGTGATATGGGATCAAAAAGTTCATAGCGATCGACGGAAACGGGTAGTAGCGCCACTGGTCGCTCATCTTGCTGAGTGTAAGCTATCATGGGACCACAGTCTTGTTTCCACCAGTTGTCTTGCAGCAAAACCCGCCGCATTCGCAATCGCGAAGCCCAGGCAATTGCCTCCAAAGGCTCTTTGACACGCTTGGGGTCTTCTGACTCCGCAGGGGGACTAATTTTCACGCCCAGCGCTTTTCCTACTGCCCCAGCAGCCACTAACAGGGGCGTACCTTCCAGAAAAAAGTGAGTTTCTTTAGGCATCAGCGGCGATGCTAGCTCTTCTAGAGCCTCCACTGTTACCTGACGATCAAGATGTTTCCTTACGTGTAATCGTTTTAGTTCTTCTAAGCGCTCCTGCTCTTCCCAAAGCGTGATATAATAAAAAAATCGCTTATGAAACTGACTCAGTCCTGCCAAGAGTTTATCTGAGTCTGTGAGTGCATTCGTCGTCTTAGTAGTAAACTGAAGTGCAGCATCTGCTTCCAGCCACATGATGTCGCCCAAGGGCAAAGCAGTACTAAGTTTTTGCAGCCAACCCTCAACCATTGCCACAATTGTGATATCGGCATCAGCGGTTAACTCAATCAAGCATTCCCTATCTACCTGTAGCAATTCTGTCTTCTCAGTCGGCACTGCCAACATTTGGCAGTTATAATCATCAGGGTTCGGAGTTGTGCCAAATAGTGCCTCTTTGGCATGACTGTTGAACAGATAACGGCGAGTCCCTTCAACAATACCATTCCTAACTGTGACCGCAAACAAGGCTACAGAACCTGATTTGACTACCCAAATTGTCTGCGGGTTATCCAGCAGTATCGGCTTATTGCCTTTAACTTGATATAATTTTCCTGGTAGCTCGCTGATGTCGGTGTGGTTAACCATTTTCTGTTTCCTTACGTGCTTAATTTTCGCTTCTGAGCAGTTGCGAGTACACTCCTTCTACTTGGCACAATTCATCGTGAGTGCCTTGCTGGACTATTCTGCCGCGCTCAAGGACAATAATTTGGTCGCAATCGCAAATGGTGCTGAACCGATGGGCAATAATTAGGCAGGTACACCCTCGTCGCCGGAGATTCTGGTCAATAATTTTTTCGATTTCTGCATCCAGAGCACTGGTAGCTTCATCCAAAATCAGGATTGAAGGATTGTTCACCAAAGCACGGGCAATTTCTAGCCGCTGGCGTTGACCGCCACTTAAATTGGCTGCCCCCTCCAATAGCTGAGCATTATACCCTCCTGGCATAGATTGCACTACATCTTCAATAGCTGCATCAAGACATGCTAGTCTCAGGTTTTGTTCTGAAACCGTAGCATCCCATAAGGTAAGATTCTCTCTGACAGTTCCCCCAAAAAGTAGGATATTCTGCTCGACTATGGCAATGGAGTTAGTCAGTACGTGATGGGGAATTTCTTTTTTGTCGAAGCCATCAAAGCGAATTTCTCCTGACCAAGACTCGTAGAGTCCGCTTACCAATTTGCCAATCGTAGACTTGCCTGAACCGCTGCTACCTAATATAGCGATTCGCTGTCCGGGTTTTACCGATAGGTTAAAGTTTTCAATGAGGGGAGGTTCTAGACGGCTGTAGCCAAAGGTAAGGTTTCGCAATTCGATGTAACCTTGTAGACGGGAGAGGGGGAGAGTCAGGGAAGCGAAGCTACTCTTGTGCTCTACTTGCGGATCGATTGGGTGGTCTAAAACATCATCTAGACGGATTAAATTGCCTTCCAGTTCTTGGAGAGTACTGCCGAAGTTTACGAGATTGTTGACAGGCTGTTGAAAGCTGTGCATCATGCCCTGAAAGGCAACAAGCATACCTATGCTCAGATGCCCGTCCATCACCCGTAACCCGCCGAAAACCAGCAATAGCGTAGATGAAAGGGCAGACAAAAGCACTGTTAATACAGAAAGAGTCTGGTTGGATACCCCTAGTTCCTGCTGGGAATTCATTGCCTTGGTATAGTAACCTGACCACCGAGCAAAGAAATCTGCTTCTAACCCAGATACCTTTAACGTTTCAATATTTTGAAGGGCGGCAATGGACGCGCCTGCCGCTTTGCCATAGTCTTGAACCAATTGCTGATTAGCGTCTACGCGCTGACGGGAAATCCACTGCAAGGTTAGAACATTGAAGGCAGCAAAGCTGATTAAAATTAAGGTCAGTACAAAGTCATACTGGAGCATCACTAGCGCGTAAAAAATCACCATCACTGCATCGATGGCCGTAGTCGCCAATTGTCCGGAAAGAACGTTAGCGACTTGGTCGTTCAGACTGATGCGGTTACTGATTTCACCGGCAAACCGTTGAGTATAGAAACTAGGGGGTAGGCGCAGAATATGCCACAGAAAACGGCTAGACATACCTAAAGCCAACTTAATCTTTAGCCGCCGCAGATATCGTAGCCGCAGTAGCGTCAGTCCGAACTGAAGCAACACTGCGATCGCCATCCCAAGGAGTAGTGGGCGCAGCCAGTACTGCCGTCCCTGAATCAGGATTTCGTCCACAAACACCTGGCTGAATACAGGGATTACCAATCCGACGAGTGTCAGCAGAAATCCCGCTACTATGCAGTATACTAAAGCTCCAGCACCACCTTGTAGCCGCGACCAGAGGGATAAAATTAGGTTGGGTTTGCGACCGCCTTTGGTGAATTCAGGTCCAGGACGCATCACCAGCACTAATCCCGTATACCCCTCATCAAACTCCTTTAAGGATATCCTTCGCCGTCCACTGGCAGGGTCATTGAGATAAACCCCAGATGAGCAAAATCCCTCTACCACTAAAAAGTGGTTGAAGTTCCAGAACACAATGTATGGTGGACGCAGACCAGGCAGGTGTTCCAGTTCCAATTTAGCACCTTCGGCTTGAAGCCCGTACCCCCTAGCTGCTTTGAGTACATTGACAGCTTTACTGCCATCGCGGGAAATCCCGCACTTTTCACGGAGTTCTAAGAGCGGCACAATCCGACCGTAATAACCTAGAATAACTCCTAAGGCGGCGGCACCACATTCCACTGCCTCCATTTGTAGGATGGTAGGGGTATTTACCCGCTTACCGCGCCAAGTCAGTAGTTTTTGCAGATAATGCCAAGGATTAATAGATACCACTGATAGACCTCAGAATTGGTAAAACATACGTAATTGGAGCCCTCTGTTCCACCTTGACTCTAACTACAGTAGTCGTTCCTGGAGAGATTTTTAGTGTCGGTCCAGAGGAAGAAGACCACTTGTAACCGCTGAATGTTGTAGAATCAGATTCTAGAGTGGCAAATACTTGTATAAATCCCTCATTCTTGTCAGGCACCAGACCCTCGACTACTTCTGGATTACCTATCAGCTTAGCGGCAGCTTCTTTGGTAATGGGAAAAGATGAAACTCCAGTAACGGTACCAACAATGCCACCAAAGCGTTCTCGCTTGACTGTTTGGGGGGTGATTTGAATTGTCATCGACCGTTCAATTTTCTTGCCATCTTTAACCGGAAAATAGGTGATGCCTACTAGTTTATCCGATTGATTTTCTAAGTCGATGCTGGCAATACGTGTTCCTGAGTTAATAACTTGCCCAGGATTAACGGTCATTTCGAGAATGCGTCCTGAGTGTTGACTAATAATTTTGCTGTTATTTTCGAGTTGCTCTTTGAGTCGGGCAATCTCTCGAGAGACTTCTTGAATCTCTTTTTTCCGAGTGGTTGAAGTTTCTAGGTCTTGTTGAGCTGAGGTAGCTTGTTTACTATCTAATTCCTGTAATTGTGCTTGAATACTTTGGATTTCATTCTGCTTGGAAAGATATTCTTTTAAGGCTTCGGCTTCCTTAACGGCAAGTTGCTTTAGCTGAGATTCAGCTTCATCGATGGTTTTGATTTTGTCTAAGTATTCCTGCCGTACTTGCAGCACCAAGTCGTCGGAAACGGCTCCCTGTTGCAAGAGCTTCTCCCGATTATCTAATCTCTTTTTGAAGATAGGAAGCAGTTCTCGGTACGTTTGTATGCGTTTGTTCAGATTCTCGCGATCGCGCTTGGTTGACTCAAGACCTTTTTCTCTCAAGATTGGTGTCAGAGACTGCAAGTCCAAGAGCTTTTGCTGTAGAGTCTGGCGTTGCTCTTGAAGTGCCTTTTTTTCCTGGTCCTTCCGCTGTAGTTGGAGCACATTGACACCACGATCCTGAGCTTGCAATTGAGTTAGTTTGGTTTGGGATAATTGTAGCTGCTTGCTTTGATCAACTTGGTCAACTGTTGCTATGACATCTCCTTTCTTGACAATGTCCCCTTCCTTAACATTCAAAGTCAGTAACTGTCCTGAAGTTGTCGTCTGGATTGGTACAACTTTACTGGGGTAAATCAGCACCCCGCGACCCTCAATAGTAATCGGAATTCGTCCAAAAATACTCCAGACAAAGGCTGCTACAACTAAGGAACCTAGCGTAACTAGAGGTAGCCAGCTTTTGGGACTAACCACGCGCAGGTTCTGGTCTAACCTCTCAGGAGTTGATAAACGCTCCAAAGACTTTTTGCGGAAAAGTTTGCTCTCTCTGACTTCAGATGGATGAGTAGGTAACTCCTGTGAGGGTTGAGTTAAGGTATGTGGATTTGATTGCGGTGTCAGTAGAAATTTTTCCGATAGCCTTGACTCTAGGTAAAAATCTCCCCTGTAAACAGAGTGAATTGCGTTGATTAGTTCTTGAGTAGGAGCATTCTTTAATAAATAGCCTTTTGCTCCCGCCTGTAGCGCCTTATTTATATATTCATTACTATCATAACTGCTGATTACTATAATTTTGCAATGGGAAAAGCGCTTAGAGATAATGAGAGTGGCAGTCATCCCATCCATCTGGGGCATTTCCACATCAATTAGCACCACATCAGGTTGTAGCGATTCTACTAGATAGATGGCTGTGAAGCCATTGCTGGCAATTCCCACTATCTCCAAATCTGGTTTGGACTCCAGTAAAAGTTGCAGTTTTTGTCCGACAAAATTTTGAGCATCTACAACAAGGATACGAATCCTATTTTGCTCGCCCTGTTTCTGGCTGGGCTGAATGTCGGTATCGGGGGAATATCTTAACTGTATTTTCATTCACTTTACTATTAAATCTAATTTGAAAGTACATCTCTAAACTTGGCAAAGCTCCAAAGAGACTACACCTCCTTGAATTACCAGTTTGAGAATACCACTTCCAAGTTTAAATAAGGTATCTAAATTCTTTAGAAATGAGCTAGCTAAATTCTTTAGGATTTAAGAGGTTGTTTGAAAAGTTGTTGGCGGTATCGAAGCACTTATTGATCCCCCCTACCCCCCCTTAAAAAGGGGGGAACTGGAATCAAAGTCCCCCTTTTTAAGGCTAGGGTTAATGCTTGGTCAGCTTGGATCAAGCCATATCCAGTGTCAAAGTCAAAGCCAATGTCAAAATTAGGGGTACTTGGATCGTCCACATGAATGGCAGACCTTTCCAGGATGTCATAAATTTCCGCAGGGGATAGATTTGGGTTTAATTCCAGCAAGAGCGCTGCGACAGCAGCAGCGTGTGGAGCCGCTGCTGATGTTCCAAAGAAGCTAGGAAACTCGTTTCCCTCAATCGTTAGAGAACCAAAAAAAGTGGTAGTAACTCCATCTGGAGCTACAATTTCAGGCTTGTTGCGAATTTCGGGATTTGCTAGGCGGTTGCCGTGGGCATCGAATAAAATGGGAGTGCCTCCAGCGGAGGAGAACGGCTCTATCACAGGAGGGTCTACACCAAACTCTGGGGTGTCAAGATACAAAGCTGCTCCAACAGACATCGCTCCTTTAGCATTGGCAAACCCGTAAAGGGTGCTGCTAGAGGTGTTATATTCGTTAATCTCAAAGCCTTGCGCGCCAGAAACCACGTATTTTAAGAGCTTAGGGGGAGGACCATCTTTTAATGCAATTGCTAGGTTAAATTCGGTGCTTTGAGTGTTATTGACGAAGGAAAAAACTTCTAACGGGTCATTACCAATGTTAGATTGAGTACTGCTAGCCAATACTTCAGTGCCAGAACTGTCATACAAGAAAAAATCGAGATCGTTGGGGGAGCCTGCACCTCCACTCACAGAAGCGAAGGGTGAATCCCATTGCAAAGTAAATAGGAAAAAACCACCGTCGGTGGGAATCGTGACGCGCTGAAACGTATCTACCCCATGGACTGGATCAAAATTATGCAGAACGCCTCCAGAGATGGGGTCAATCACATCACTAGATCTAAAAGGACTTTCATAGGATCGACGAGCAGCGTTTCCAGCTGAAGTGAAAAATGCAACCCCGCGACTAGATACGACTCTGTCAACAGCCTGGGCTACCACTCCATCTTGGAACATCGGCTCCCTGGAATTGCCACCATCAGTAACAATAATCCTAGCCCCTGCATCAACAAGCTTTTCAATGGCGTTGGCATAGTCGGCTTGAGTCTCAACATCTCCTGTGTGAAAGATAAAGTTAGTACCAGGAGCAACATCATACATGATTTGCATCAGAGCATTACCTTCATCCGAACTTGTACCAGGAGGACGAGCAATGTCCTGTAGGACTATAATCCCTTCTGGCAAGTCACCACTGTCAACATCTACTTGTGAGAAGCCTAAATTATCGTAGCTGTTAGAAATTACCCCTATTAAAACGCCCTTCCCAGTGACGCCAAAACTTTCTCGGGCAATATCAGCTCTGATGGCTCTATCCCCTTCACTCGTCGTCAGTCCGACCCCAAAAGCAATAGAGGCAGTTGCTGTGATGAGCGTTGCTGTGATGAGTACTAAGCTAATGAATTTATAGACATTCTTCATCGTTACGAATCCCAACCAACATTGATAGATTTTATTATAAGTAATCACCCGAACTTGATATTACCCATTATCAATGAAAGAAACATTTCTCTTACTCATAGTTAGAGAAAAATTATAAAACCCGGATTTATCCCACACCCTTATTTGTGTTTAAGAGTAGGATGAATCCGGTTTTTTTGAAAAAATCTCATTATTTTCTGACCCGCTAGTTTCTAATAACCCAAGTTGCTAGTTATCAAAAAGCGCCTTGATTTAAGTAATAAATCGAAAAAAAGGTATTTGCTATTACTAAAAAAAACACGCTTTTTGTATCATTTTGATACCATATTTTGCGACTAACTAGCAACTTACGTTAATAGAAACTAAGTAAGTCGGCACGAATAAACAGAACTATGCAAACAAATGTAAAGTTCGTAAATTCGCTCGTAGTAAGCGCTTTAGCGCTAAAGCGCTTACTACAAACCTTTAATTTTTTACGCCGACTTACTTAAGTCCAAGTTCCTAATTATTAAAGGCTGTCAAAACGGTAACTACCAAAGTAAAAGTATCCGCTGTCAGTTACGTAACCTCTTGTGTCGCCGAGGTAGTGGTTCACGCCGTAACCATCATTAACTCTTACGCCACCATAGCTATATGTATAAACACCACCAGCTACGGTTTCGAGTTCTGCATCAGATACAACAAATGCTTGCAGTTCTTCTTTGATTGAGTTTTGCATTTTCTTACCCTTCTTGATGTGAAATCAGGTTGATGTGATGATTCCTAACTGGGATGACAAATTGTAATTAACCTCTTAGGTATTTAGCAACTTGTTTTCAACCACTTTTAAGAATCAACAATTTCAGAATAGCAGTTAAAACTTTAATTATCTAGCTAAATAATTTAGGAATCAATCAACTAAATTCTTTAGATTTTCATCAATTGCTCCATTTTAGGACTTACTCATTGACAGAAATCGTCAGATATGCAGTAGGGGCGTATTGCAATACGCCCCTACTTGCAATACGCCCTTACTCAACGTTTGATTTTTCGACGAATGAGAGTGTTACCGTCCACGGTAGGGGCGCAAGGCCGCCGCGCCCCTACAAGTCTGAAACGACCATTATCCGTTAATACACATGATGTTCAATTTGTACAGTGCGTAAGTCCTACATTTTTTGAGTAACTAAAAAAATTAGATTAAAAAAATAAAAAAATTGGATTGTGCTTTTTTAAGAAGGCAGCTATGCTGCTATAGCAATCCTATTTGAGATCTGAACAGAGGGGACTTTGAAGACTTGGGGGATTTGGGAGAGGTGTTTATAAATCCTCCACTCCTTGCTATATATAGCAAGGAGTGGAGGATTCGTGAACGCAGAGAAACCAGGTTTCGTAGGGGCGTATTGCAAGTAGCCCCTACTACGAAACCGGGTTTGGTGAAGCTTGGAGTTCGGATCTCAAATAGGATTGCGATAGAAGTCCTAAATCATTTGTGAAAAATCTGGCGTTGCTGATTTAAAGTATGACAGGACTATGCAAACACAAGGCTCTCAGTGCGCACCCTAACGCTCTTTCATCACTCTGGTGAGAGAATAATCTCTGCTAAACGATGAAAATCAGATTTGGTGTGAGAGTTGGCGATGCCTAATTAAAGCCGCTGCGCGTCTACGCCAACGTGGGAAACCTCTATTCAACGCCTGATCGGTCAAATATGATTGTGGATAAAGGGTTTGTATTTTTCTAGGAGCGAAAGTGATGAAAGAGCGCTAAAAGATTTGGCGCGGAGTCCCCTTGTTCATGAACAAGAGTGCTCACACGGTTCCAAGAAAGTAAAAGCCCCCCGATGCCGAGGTTTTTCACGCTTAAAATAATGTTGCACTTTTATGCATTGACAGCATGGCTACCTTTGGTGACAGTATAATAGCAGAATAGATAAAAACACCTAAATTCTTACATCTACTTGGAGAGTAATATGTCTAACGCTCTTTTATCACTTTCGTCAGAGAAAAAAAACCCTTTATCCACAATCATATTTGACCGCTCAGGGGTTGAATAGAGGTTTCCCACGTTTGCGTAGACGCGCAGCGGCTTGCCTTTAGGCATCGCCAACTCTCACACCAAATCTGATTTTCATCGTTTAGCAGGGATTATTCTCTCACCAGAGTGATGAAAGAGCGTTAAGAGGATGTTTTCTAAGTCCTTAGTGATGTATCAAATACTTTTAGATCCACCATTATCCCCCTTAAAAAGGGGGACTTTGATTCCAGTTCCCCCCTTTTTAAGGGGGGTTAGTTCCGATCAATAAGTGCGAATATACCGCCAACAACTTTTCAAACAACCTCTTATTAGAGTTATTAGATATTTCAGGATGTATTATTACAATTGACGCTGCGGGGTACACAAACAGCGATAGCGAAGCGCTGCTACGAGCAAAAATAATACTCAATGGACACCAATTGACTTTGACTTTTTGCTTAAGTCTAATAAAAACCAAAAATCGGGTGCACAATGAAAACGATTCTAGTGATTGAAGATGACGCGCAAAGCCGAGAGATGATTCTAGAATGCTTAGAGGCTAAAGGGTTCAATGCAATCGCTGCCGAAAACGGTCTTGTTGGTGTTCAAAAGGCACGGGAACAGTTGCCTGATTTGGTGATTTGCAACATTAAGATCCCCTCACTTGATGGTTACGGCGTCCTAACCTCGCTGCTCAAAGATCCAGCCACAGCGATTATTCCGTTCATCTTTGTGACTGTCAGGCTTACCCCGGATCAATTTCGCCAAGGCATGAATTTGGGAGCAGATGACTATCTCATCAAGCCCTGTACGGTAGAGGAATTACTGGAGGCAATTACTGCCCAACTAGAAAAACACGCAGCCTTTAGGCAGTGGTACGGTGTTGTTCTCCAAGGACTCCCAGCGCCACCACCAGATCACACTGCCAAACTAACTTTTCAACAGTCAATCTTTCCTGCTTGTCCCCAGTTGAGTAAAGTCTTCGACTTCATCGAAGCTAATTATCATCTGCCGATAGGCCTGGGTGACGTGGCACAGGCAGTTGATTACTCCTCCGCTTACCTAACCGATTTAGTGCGACGTCGGACAGGACAGAGTGTGCATCGCTGGATTACCCAGCGCCGGATGGTAGCAGCCTGTTCCCTACTCCAAGAAACCGACCAATCAATA
>JADQBA010000069.1 GCA_016903675.1 Stigonema ocellatum SAG 48.90 = DSM 106950
AAATTGACAGTGATTTCAAAACTCCCAAAAGTCCTCTAAAAGAGGACTTATGCTATTAGCATGGGACTTCAAGTCCCATGCGGATATGGGCACAGTCAGAAACCCATTAAATACTGAGTTATTTTTTTGATGTACTGCCAGACTGGTGCAAGATGTGAATGTTCTAATTATTTGAACTTGGATAAATTTTTATCATTAATCTAATTGAATTTTTGGAAAAATGTTAGAATCTAGTGGTTCACCAGTTTTCAAAGTTTTCATTGAATCAAATTCGGGAATATCGATTTCTTCAATAGGTACATAAGGCCATGCCTTTGGACGGTAATTGTATGTGACATCATCACCAGCCCAATTCGTTACTATTGCACGTCGTATTGATGAGGATGTGTTAGTTACAGAATGGTGAATTGTCAAAAAATGATGTACTAAGCAATCCCCAGGTTCCATATCCCAAGACAGAAGTTTGTCTCCCTCTGGTTCGCAAAACCAAGATGTATCAGAATTATCATCTAATTCTTTATTCCATAAATGAGAGGCTTTGATATACTCTAATCGACCATTTTCTTTAGTGACATGATCTAAAGTCAGCCAAATCTTACAACATTTCCAGCCTTGTACTGGCCAGTAAGGCTGATCGTTATGCCATCTCACAGAACTCTCTGCTGTTGGCTTTTTCACAAAAAAACCATCACCCAAAAAGTTTAGTTTTTCCGATTTCAAAAGTTGAGCAGCTATCTTTGCTAGTGGAGACTCAAAAACTAAAGCACGGAAATCCTCATCTCTATGCCAAAGACTATAATCATGTACTACATGAAGTTGTACTTTTTTGCTCCCTCTAACTCCCACACTATTTAATAAATTTCTCTCAACAGCTGTTCGCATTTTTTCTATCCAGTTATCATCTAGAACATTTTTGACGCAGATCACACCATCTTTCTCAAAAGCTTCTACTTGTGGAGAACTAATTTTTTCTGTCTTTAGTTTAGGCATTTTCTCATGTTACTATAAACTAACAAACACATATTCGCAGTATTCATAGTATTTTGTCAAGAACAGGTTGCTTTTTTTTGGGTAACTAAAATTTATGATTTTGATGATATCATAAATAAATAATATCTAAACTATAAATAAACTCTCCGGTTTTTCGCAACCGAAATCGCGCTAGATTCGCAAAATTTCTAGACGTACATATTAATAGTGTATCTACAACTTAAAAATTATCATATCGTCAAAAAAGAGGACTGGTTACATCAATGAAATTGACATTACCAAACCAATATGACTTTGTACCTCGCTACTTCCGACTAGCTCTTGCGAATGTCCTATCGAATATTATGGTTCCACTGGCTAATTTAGTCAGCATCATCTTTCTTGGTCATCTAGAAAAAATCCAGCACCTGTCTGGAGTTGCCCTCGCTGGAAGCTTGCTTAACTTCCTCTACTTGATTTTAATCTTTTTACGAATGGGTACCACAGGAGTCACAGCGCAGGCAGTCGGACGAAATGACCGAGAGGGTGTATTGTTGATAGGATTGCGTAATGGTCTAATCGCTCTGGTGATAGGTATGGTGCTCATACTCCTACAGTACCCTTTAGGAGAACTAGCGTTTGACGTGTTAAATGTTGCTCAGGAGATCAAACTTTCAGGTCAAGCCTATTTCCACACTCAGATTTGGGGTTCCCCAGCAGTTCTGCTCAATTTTGTCTTGATGGGTTGGTTTTTAGGACTCGAAAGAAATAACCTAGTTGTGCTATTATCAGTCATTGGCAGTGGAGCAAAAATTACATTTGACTACGTGTTTATTATTTACTTAGACTGGTCAAGTACAGGTGCTGGAGTTTCCTCCGCAATGAGCCAATATCTATTGTTATTGGTAGGATTAATATTTTTATGTAGAGAAATTCAGGGACCTGAGGTACGAGCCGTAGTTGGAAAATTTTGGAACCCTTCAGCTTTTAAATCCACCTTAACTCTCAATGGAAACATCTTTATCAGCAATTTAGCTATTATGTTTACCTCCCTAACATTTAATTATGAGGGAACACAAATGGGAGCAACTATTTATACTCAAAATGCCTTGCTTTTCCAGATATTAAGCCTGAGTATGTATTTTACCGAAGGCTTGGGATTTGGTACAGAAACTCTGGTGGGAAACTTTAAAGGACAAGGATCTGCACAACAGTTAAGACCTCTAGCTGGTGTTTCTGTGGCAACTGCTTTGCTAGTGGGAGTGTTTTTCGGCGGAGTGTGTGTACTATTTCCGGGTACTGTTTTTGGTTTGTTAACTAACCACAATGAAGTTACCGAAACTATAAATTCTTTTACTCCTTGGTTGCTACTCACAGTAATATTTGGTTCTGTAGGTTTTACGCTGGATGGGTACTTCTTGGGTTTGACAGAAGGGCAGATTCTTCGTAATGTAAGCTTAACTGCTTTAGTCGTGGGATTTTTACCTACAAACTTTACTGCCATTAAGTTTTTTAGTAACGATATCTTGTGGCTATCTTTGTCTTTGTTCTATGCAATCAGAATGATGATGCTAGGGTTACAGTTACCCAGGACATTCGCGAGTGATGTTAAGGATGGGAGTATTTCCCTTCCAGCTTTAGAAGAATCTCTAGCTTCTCCTCTAACTATAAAAGAGAAGCATCAACAAATGGTTGTCGTCGAAAAATTAGAAATTGGTCAAGATAATGCAGGTTGATTTCATTCTTAAGAAGAAGACAGAAGTGTGAAGGTAGAAGGCAAACACTTCATCTGCGGTTCCCTAATTCGTAAATATCTTGCACCCACTTCAAATCCGCTACAATTTTACCAGGGTAACTCTATAATAAAAAATAAGTAATATAACTTTTTTTTCAAGGACAAATAAAATTTGTTAGGAACGACTTCAGCATCCAAGAAACTTGCTCAGATGATCTATGGCTACTGGCAAAGCCAGTGCCTTTATGTAGCCACAAACTTAGGTATACCTAACCTCTTACAGTCAGGACCAATGACTGTAGAAACCATCGCACAAGCAACCTCTACAAAAGTAGAAACTCTCTATGTTCTTCTCCGTGCTCTAGCTCATTTAGGTGTGTTTGCAGAAAAGCCCGGACGTGTATTTGCAGCAACAGAACTTTCAGAACACTTAATAACAAATTCAGAGCCTTCTCTTGGACATTTCCTAATGCATATTACAGAACCCTCCATGTGGGATGCTTGGAGAGAACTAGGAAATTCCTTGAAGACGGGGGAAGTAGCTTTTGAAAGAGCACATGGCAAAAATTTCTACGAATTCTTCATGACGGAAAATCCCGATAGTAGAAATCTGTTCAACAATGCCATGAGCTTTTTAACGAATCAAGCGATTGATTCGCTGTTTGAGGTCTATGACTTTGGTCAATTTGATACAGTTATGGACGTTGGAGGCAATCAAGGAGCACTGATTGCCCATATTGTCAAAAAATTCGGCTGTAAAGGCATATTGTTTGACCTACCCCATGAGATTGAGACAGCGCCTGCTTTTCTAGCAAAGCAGGGACTTGATGAAAATGCCGTGCAAGTCATTGGTGGTAATGCCTTAGAGGAAATACCAAAGGGTGCAGATGCGATCGCCATGAAGTATTTCCTCTCCGTATTCAGTTCTGAAGACACCATCAAGGTATTAACTCGGTGTAGAGAGGCTCTCCCAAAACAAGGTAAAGTAGTACTTCTACAAACACTAGTTCCACCGCGTGGTGCGCCTGTAGAATATCCAGATGGGACTATCCCAGCTCTTGCCGCAGTTCAGATGATGATCACAAATCCGGGGGGTTACTGGCGCACCGAACAAGAGTATAAGGAGTTGTTTGAAACCAGTGGCTTTCAACTAGAAAAAGTCATTTACACGGGAACCAGCCTGACAGTGATGGAATTTAGCACGCTTTCTTGAAAATGGGGAGTGGGGAATTATGAATTATGAATTATGAATTAACTCCTAACTCCTAACTCCTAACTCCTAACTCCTAACTCCTAGGGCTAGTCCTATAGTCTTAAGGAACACAGGGGTATAGGGGTGTGGGGGTGTGGGGGTGTAGGGGAAAAATGTGTTTCTTTTATATGTTGGGATTGCGCCCCGCGCGATAGTTAGAGCGCAAGCAGAGTGCACCTTCTTTGGTATGGGCTGGTAGAGTACCCCACGGGCGGCGAACCACCACCATTCCCTCTCTTCCCTCTTCCCCCACTCCCTACTCCATACTCCCCACTCCCGTACATCAAAACAAGGTGTCAAAAATAGTACAATTTTACTTCTTGGCCGAGAAGGACAACAAAGTAGCGTAAAAAACTAATAAATAAGTAGACGCAAATCAACCTGATTTTGTTAAATTTTGTAAAGAGGCTTTAAGCCTACTAATAACGACTTCCTTCCAACAGCAAGATTACCTAAGCCTGTAGGTTGAGTTTCACTGCCGTTCAACCCAACTCAGTAGCTGGGTTTCGTCCTGTAAAGAACACCTACAATCATTCGGTAATTTAAGAGCGGTTCGGGAGTAACTACTAAATTGGAAAGCATTAATGATTAAGGTTAAACTCAAGTTCCCACAAGAATATTTATTTGCAACACCAACTACGGCAGCAGTTGCATCATTGGTAGTCAGCTTAATAGCCCTATCTTTCTCGCCAATTCTGATCCGCGTCAGCGAGGGTGAACTCGGTCCAAATGCCACAATCTTTAATCGCTTCTGGATCTCTACTGTCGCCTTTGTGCTGTGGAATCGATTTACAGCAGCGCGTCAGCAACTGTCTTATAGCCAACCGGAAAAACCGCAGCCTTACACAATCCGGCAAATCCTGCTCTTGATAGGAGTTGGGTTTGTGATGTTTGCTACTCTTATTCTCTGGGCTTGGTCACTCACTCAGACCAACGTCGCTAACTCTACTCTCATGCACAATTTGGCTCCACTGTTCACTGTGTTAGTGGGATGGCTGATCTGGGGGAAGCGCTTTGACGGTAGATTCCTCATGGGTATGGTTGTAGCGATGGCAGGAGCAGCCTTGCTAGCATACCACGACTTCTCATCTACTAGTGAAAAACTCCAAGGAGATCTGGCGGCAATACTATCAGCCGTTTTTCTTGGCCTATACCCACTCATCGTGGAACAACTACGAACTCAATTGAGTCCGATAACCATCATGACTTGGTGTTCTGCCATCGGCACCCTGTTGCTTTTGCCTGTTGTTCTACTCACTGAAGATAGGCTCTTTCCCTGTTCGTTAGGTGGGTGGTTGACCGTAATTTCGTTAGCCTTAATATGCCAAATACTAGGGCTGGGACTTTACGCTTATTCTCTCAATAAATTATCATCAGGATTTGTCTCACTATGCGATCTGTTTGTTCCTGTCCTTAGCACTCAGGAAGCTTGGCTTCTGTTTTCGGAAAGACCCAACTGGTTTACCTTGGTCAGTTTTGCTGTGGTTCTGTTAGGTGTATATGTAACTTCAACTAGCCAATATGCTATTAAGGCAGAGCTTGAATCAGCCAATTAGCGCTGTTTCATGACTCTGGAGAGTCGTCAACGAGACTCAATGAGCAAAGTCATATATAGCAACCCTAAATGATTTATAAACACCTCTCCCAAATCCTCCTTGTCCCCCAAGTCTTCCAGGACCTCTGTTCATAGATAAAATAGGATTGCTATATGATCAGGGTGTTAGCGATGCCTGACTGAATAATTTGTAATTCGTAATTAACCATTGGGTTTCAAGTTTATGGAAAAATGAGGGAAAATAAAAATATATTGCTGATTACAAGAGCCTCAATTTATTGATGGGTAATTACGAATTACAAATTATCAATTACGAATTATTTTGACGTTTTCCCCGAGTAATATAGTGCATCAGACTGCCCGATAACGACCCGCATTAAAATCAGCGATCGCCGGCGAGATTGTTGGGAAGCCAATAAAGAGGATTGCAACGTGAAAACCCTGATTATTGATAACTATGACTCTTATACCTTTAACCTTTATCAATTAATTGCAGAAGTCAATGGAGAGTATCCCACTGTGATTTATAATGATCAAGTTGCATGGGATGAACTGAAACAGTGGGAATTTGATAATATTGTGATTTCACCAGGTCCTGGTCGTCCGGAAAACCCAAAAGATTTTGGAATCTGTCGTCAAACGATTCAAAATGCACAGGTGCCGCTTCTAGGCGTTTGCCTTGGACATCAGGGACTTGGCGATGGGTATGGAGGAACAGTTATTCATGCGCCAGAGGTTCGGCATGGTCGGCTGAGTGAAATTTATCACACTGGGACTGATTTGTTTGAGGGAATTCCAACTCCATTTTCTGTTGTGCGCTACCATTCCTTGCTAGTTTCAGATGACCTACCGGACTGTTTAGAAAAAGTGGCGTGGACGGAAGACAACCTTGTGATGGGTCTGCGCCATCGTTCTTTGCCGCTATGGGGTGTGCAGTTTCATCCAGAGTCAATCTGTACTCAGTATGGAAAAACCTTGTTAGAGAATTTTAGAGAAATTACTCTAAAATTTGCCCAAAAGCGAGGTAGCAGTCCCAGAAAACAATATTGGACAGGAGATAGGGGGACTGCAATGCCTTCAAGTTCTTCGGGCCAAAAACAGCAGCAGGAATTTGAACTTTGTACGCGCAAGCTAAATCTGTGCCCCAATGCCGAGCAAATGTTTGTGCATCTGTTTGGCAAATCACCAAATGCATTCTGGCTAGATAGCAGTCGTGTTGAACCCGGTCTTTCTCGCTTCTCCTTCATGGGAGATAGCAGTGGCAAAAACAGTCTCCTGATTTATTATCGGACGCGATCTCAGGAACTCACGGTTAAACAGTCTGATACCGTAAGCTTTAGGACAGAGGGGATTTTCGAGTATCTCAAGCGGGAAATTGAACAGCGACACTGCCCATCTCATGATCTACCCTTCGATTTCAACTGTGGGTTTGTGGGTTACTTTGGCTATGAATTAAAGGCAGAGTGCGGATTTCAATTAAACCACCCCTCCGCCTTACCCGATGCAATGTTCCTGTTGGCTGATCGGATGATTGCAATCGATCACCAGGAGCAAACCCTCTATCTACTCTGCCTAATTCAGCAGGGACAAAGAACCTCAGCAGAAGTTTGGTTTGAATGGATCAGACAACAGATTGACAACCTTCCTCCCCTGTCACCTATTGTTCCTCTTAAGACTCAGACACCTGTTATTTTCCGATTAAGTCGGTCTCAAAAGACTTACCTTGATGATATTCAGACATGTTTGCAGGAAATTCAGGAAGGAGAAACTTATCAAGTTTGTTTGACAAACCAGATTCAGACAGACACGACTCCCGATCCACTGGCGTTCTATCGTTCATTACGCCGCATCAATCCTGCTCCCTATGCTGCATTTTTGCGCTTTGGCAATGTGGCAATTGCCTGCTCGTCTCCAGAGCGATTTCTGCGCATCGATCGCAAAGGTTGGGTGGAAACAAAGCCTATCAAGGGGACGCTGCGACGAGGAGAAACACGCGATGAAGATTTTATCCTGCGTGAACAATTGCGGAACAGCGAAAAAGATCGAGCTGAGAATCTGATGATTGTGGATTTGCTTCGCAATGATTTGGGACGGGTTTGTGCAGTGGGTACTGTGCATGTTCCTAAATTGATGGATGTGGAAACCTATGCCACGGTGCATCAACTGGTGACGACGATTCGCGGTCATCTACGGGTCGATATGAGCGCCATAGACTGCATTCGCAACGCATTTCCCGGCGGTTCTATGACAGGTGCCCCCAAGCTCAGAACCCTGCAGATTATTGATCGATTAGAGCAGGAAGCACGGGGAGTGTACTCAGGGGCGATCGGCTTCTTGGGATTGAATGGTTCCGCTGATTTGAATATTGTCATTCGTACCGCTGTGCTGACTCCGAATCAAACCTCGATTGGCGTTGGCGGCGGTATTGTGGCGCTCTCTGACCCTGAGATGGAGTTTCAGGAAACACTGCTTAAAGCAAAAGCATTGATTCATGCCATGATGATCACAACCCATGGACACTCTAATAGTCGGTTTTATTTAAAAACCACGACTTTTACTAACGCCTGCTTGTTAAAATTAACGAGCAGGTGATTTTTATGACCGACCCTAAATTGCAACTTATGAATACTATGCAAAATTTTCCATTTTATATTTCAAAAGACATGAGATTACGGTTTTTGAGAGATGACGAGAAAACCGTTCTAAGTACTGAAAAAGAACTACCTCTAGTGATTGAGCCAGTCCAGGAAAATTCCTTCGCAGTTCTGAAGGGATTACTCAGCGAAAGTCGCGACTGGTTCAATCAACAGCTAGATACATACGGAGCTATTCTGTTTCGAGGATTTGAAGTTGAAGGTGCAGAGCAATTTCAAAAAGTTCTAGAGCTACTAAATGTCCAACTGGAGTCAGTTTATCACTTCGGCAGCGCTCATCGTGTAAGAATAACCGATAAAGTCTTCACCTCTTCTGAAGCTCCACCGGATATGATTATTGCTCCTCATAATGAACTCAATATGGTGCCGGTGCGACCCAGTGTACTTGCTTTCTTCTGCCAAGTTCAGCCCGACCTATATGGCGAGACTCCTATCATCAATACCGAAAAGTTATTTTATAACCTATCTCCCAGCTTACAGCACAAAATTGCCAATTTTCCTCAGCGATTTGTGCGATATGTTCCTAACCATCTATTAGAGATTGTCTTCGAGAATCTCTCGCGAGAGGAAATTACCAAACTTCTCCAGGAACAAGGGTTTGTTTTTAACTGGGAAGAGGATGGTTCTATTTATTTTGAGTGTTCTTATATTCCCTTATTCAGTCACCCAAGAACGAGTAGGCTCTGTTTTTGCCTTAGCATTGTGGATTGTTTAGTCAGTAGAGAATGGTATCGCAACATTGGGCAACGGTATTCATTTGGGCAAAGGCTTTATTACAATTGGTTACCAGCTAACTTGTACAAAAGCTTTCAACAAAGATTAACAACAGCAGCAACTGTTGTCGATGGTTCGCAAAAACGAACCAGTACCCTTGACACATATTTTTTAACCGAGGATGGTCACTCCACGAAGATGACGGAAGCAGAAGCGCAAGAATTGGGAAAAGCTGAATGGAAAAACGCAGCTATCTTTGAGTGGCAGCAAGGGGATATTCTTGTGATGGATAATCTACAGGTTGCTCATAGTAGACTCAATACTAAGCTTAAGCGAAAAATACTGACGGCTTTTGGAAATATGTGCAACATTCGCCATATGAAACCAGCTTTATTAGCAACCCATGGCAAAATTGGCGATCGCGTCTTGGACTAAATCTTCTAACTTTCCATTGTTTTCTCCTGTGTGTTGTTGAGAATAATTCTATAGGAATCCTAAATCATTTATGAAAAATTTTAAGTAGTGTAGGGTGGGCACTGCCCACCATTACCCGGATCTGGTGGGCAGTGCCCACCCTACGTGTGTCTCAAAAATCTGCGGAGGAATCCTATATTTAACCATTAATAACTTCAGTAAGTGCTTCGTGAATTACATCTTCACTAACCCCACGTCTTTTCAAACTAACAATTAAAGCAGTCATAGTATTGTTCTCTAGCCGTTCTAGGTCTGCTCGAAGTCCGTGCCCAATATATGTACGAAGCAATGGCTGATAACCAGAAAAACCAAGCAATGGTGCAATTCGTTTTAAGTCTTCTACCACGTCTTCTGGTATACGAATAGTAACCGTGGTCCTTGGGCGTTTTTTGTCCAAGCGTTTTTTTAAGATTTCAACTTTCATAATACTCTCGCTCCTTTCGTGTCGCTTTACTTTGATAACCCTCGCTTTTCTCCCAGTCCCCCTATTCTAACTCAACAAGATCATAATTTGCCAAAACCTATGAATAAATCATTAAATATAAAATCATCATTTACTGTAGAAACTTCTGAAGGCAAAAAAATGAAAGAATATTGGGAAAAACAGTTGTCTGGAGAATTACCTTTACTAGAGTTACCTACTAGTTTGCCTCGTTCTCCTCTAACAATTTTTAATGGCTCTTCCCATAGCTTTGTCATCAACAATAGATTAACGGGTTTATTGAAAAACCTGGCAAATAGTCAAAGTGTCAGCCTATATAACTTTCTTTTGGCAGCGTTTAAAGTTTTGCTTTATCGTTATACGAGTGAAAAAGATATTCTGGTTGGGTTGATACTAACTCAGCAAGATAAAGGCGAATTTGAAAGAGTAACTAACAACTTTGCTCAGGTCGTGGTTTCAAGGGATTTGATTTCAGAAAGTATTTCATTTAATAAGTTTGTGAATCAAGTTAGTCATACTGTTTTAGAAATAACAGAGTATCAAGATTATCCGTTTGATTTATTGGTAAGACAATTCCAGTCAAAGTCTGACTCAATTCATTCAGCTATTTGTCAAGCGACCTTTGCTTTCCAGAATGGAAATGAACAGGAAAATATATCAGAATACGAGGAACTACGCCAGCAAAAAGTAGAATTTGATTTAAGCTTGGAAGTCATCCAGCTTTCTGAATCATTGCAGGGTTACTTTAAGTACAACAGCAATCTCTTAGATAAAGGGACGGTTGCTCAGATAAGCGGACATTTCCAGAATTTACTGGAAAGTATTGTATCAAACCCAGAACAGCCAGTAGCTCAGTTACCATTGCTGAGTGAGAGGGAACGAGAGAAAATACTAGTTGAGTGGAATAGCACACAAAACGATTATGACCTGAAGACCTGTCTCCACCAATTAATTGAAGCACAGGTGGAGCGCACACCAGATGCGATCGCACTCTCTTTTACAGAAGAACAGTTGACCTACCGTGAACTGAATCAGCGTGCAAATCAACTAGCGCACCACTTACAAACACTGGGAGTTCAACCTGAGGTATTAGTAGGTATTTGCGTTGAGCGTTCTTTAGACATGCTAGTAGGACTTTTGGGGATACTCAAAGCAGGCGCAGCCTACCTACCCTTAGATCCAGGTTATCCACTTGAACGCTTGGAATTAATCTTATCTGATTCTCAGGTGCCAGTGTTGCTGACTGACAATCAAAAGTTATTTGCTGATGATGAACACAGGAAAGTCGTCTGTTTACGTACAGACCAAAAAAACATTGCTACCCACAGTAAAGACAATCCTCCACCACGTGCAACCGCCAAAAATCTAGCTTACGTTATCTATACCTCCGGTTCAACTGGTAAACCGAAAGGAGTAGAAATTCCTCACGGCGCTGTGGTCAATTTCTTAAAATCCATGCAGTATGAACCCGGAATCACAGAGTCAGATGTACTTTTGGCAGTGACTACAGTATCATTTGATATTGCTGCCCTAGAGCTATATCTGCCCTTAAGTACAGGTGCTAGAGTAGTATTAGCTACCCGAGAAATAGCTAGCGATGGTAGGCTACTGAAAGAGCTAATTGATACTGCTGGTGCTACGGTTATGCAAGCCACCCCAGCTAGTTGGCGGATGTTGCTTGCGGGAGGATGGACTGGTTCTCCTCAATTGAAGATTCTCTGCGGCGGCGAAGGCTTAACCAGTGACTTGGCACGGCAATTATTAGAAAAAGGTGCTACTGTATGGAATCTGTACGGACCCACTGAAACGACTATTTGGTCAACTGTCTTTCAGGTAAAAGCTGCGGAACTATCTTATCCTTTAGTCCCCATCGGTCGTCCCATTGCCAACACACAAATTTACATATTAGATGAGCACCTCCAACCAGTTCCCACAGGAGTTCTTGGCGAATTGTATATAGGTGGTGTTGGAGTTGCACGGGGTTACCTCAACCGTCCTGAACTCACTGCTGAACGGTTTATTGTTAATCCCTTCTCACCAGGTTCCCGTTGTTACAAAACTGGAGACTTAGCGCGTTACCTCCATGATGGCAATATTGAATACGTTAGTCGAATAGATAATCAAGTAAAAATTCGGGGTTTTCGGATCGAACTTGGGGAAATAGAAAACATTTTATCTGCTCATCCACAAGTGGAAGAAGCGGTTGTAATTACCCGTTCTGATCGACCAGAAGAAATACAAATAGTCGCTTATCTCACCGCTCAACAAGAACAACCAACCCTTCACACCTTACGTGATTTTCTCAGACAGAAGCTACCTGATTATATGGTGCCAACAGCTTTTGTCATATTAGACACATTACCCTTAACTCCCAGTGGAAAAGTAGACCGTCGCGCTTTGCCAAAGCCAACAGTTTCTAGCTTCAGCCAACATAATGAATTTGTGGCACCGCGCAATGATACCGAACAGGAACTAGCAAAAATCTGGTCTGAGATTTTAAAGATTCAGCCAGTGGGTGTTAAAGATAACTTCTTTGAAATCGGTGGAAATTCTCTTTCAGCAATGCATTTAATAGCTTCAATTGGTCAGCAGTTTGGTAAGGAATTACCTTTATCAGCAATCCTCACCAATCCTACTATTGAAGAGTTTGCAAACCTTCTTGATACCAGTGAAGAGACTTTTGATAATTCCCCCCTGATTCCCATCCAGCCAAAAGGTAACAAACAACCATTCTTCTGCGTACATCCTGCCGGAGGTCATGTTATGTGCTACTTCAAGCTAGCGCATTCTCTCAGTGCAGACCAACCGTTTTATGGCTTGCAAGCGCAAGGTTTTCATGGAGAAGAAGAACCTTTAACGCGAGTCGAGGATATGGCAAGTTTGTATATTCAAGCACTTCAAAAATTTCAGCCTCAAGGTCCCTACTCTATTGGTGGCTGGTCATTTGGGGGAGTTGTGGCGTATGAAATGGCGCAGCAACTGCATAAACAGGGACACGAAGTCTCTTTGTTAGCAATACTCGATTCCTATGTTCCAATTCTCTTGGATAAAAATAAGAAAATTGACGCTCCCTATTTAGTTGGCGCTCTTTCCAGGTATTTTGGCGGAATGTTTGGTCAGGATAATCTGGTAACTCCTGATGAAATCAAGCACTTGGATGTTAACGAACAAATCAACTATATCCTTGACAAGGCAGTAGAAGTCAAGATATTACCGCCATCAAATCAAAGCCAACAAAATCGGCGCATTCTCGATGTGTTAGTTGGAACGCTGAAAGCAACTTATTCCTATGTGAAGCAGCCATATCCAGGAAAAGTTACGGTATTTAGAGCTAGAGAAAAGCATATCATGGCTCCCGATCCAACTCTCGTGTGGGTGGAATTATTCTCTGTCATGGATGCGGAAGATATAAAAATTGTTGATGTTCCTGGTAGTCACTACACATTCATTCTGGAACCTCATTTACCAGTCCTAGCAGAACGCTTGAATTCATGTCTGACCCAATTGTAGTATTTTATGATAGCGGTTTTCATCCGGGTGAAGTACTAATTTATCTGCGTAAGAAAGCGGGAAGCAGCCCTTGGGGCGTCTACATCTGCGTACCCTACGGGAAGCAGCCCTTGGGGCGTCTACATCTGCGGTTTCTTAACTTTTTGATGTACCTCACACCAATTGAAAACCGCTGTAATTTTGAAAAGTTCGTAGTCGTGTTGCTTAATATCAAGCACTAAAGTGCTTACTACGAACTTTTACGTTTTTGTGGGAGCCTAATGCAAGGGGCGATACACTCTATAGTTAATTTTAGGAAAAATATTGTCCATCAACTCGACTTTTTCTAACCAACCACTGTCGATTTTGCCGATTTTAACATCTTCGTAGAGCTTGTTGAAACGCATGAGGTGCGATCGCGTGCGTCTAACTGCATAGGGTACCATGGTTCCTGTCCGCATAATAAACGCCCAGTCAGAAGATTGTGCTAACAGCAGTTCTCGTGCTGCTTGGTTGAGCGATCGCGATTCCAATTCATCTGCTGGTTCCAGATGGGAGATTTCAATCATCCGCTCTGCCGCTTTATGTAAATGTGGATAAATCCATGTATTTGTCTCGTTCAACCAATACTCATGGAAACCCTTGTAACCCCAACTTGATTGAGAAGGAAGGCAAACTTGCTGAGTCGGATGTACCTGTAAATAGTCTGCCAAATGTGTCATTGCATAGGTTTTTTGGTCATACCATGACTTACGAAACAG
The DNA here is from genome assembly GCA_016903675.1 of Stigonema ocellatum SAG 48.90 = DSM 106950. Taxonomy (GTDB): domain Bacteria; phylum Cyanobacteriota; class Cyanobacteriia; order Cyanobacteriales; family Nostocaceae; genus Stigonema; species Stigonema ocellatum. Next base: position 14,046 of record JADQBA010000069.1, read on the forward strand.
GTAATCGATGAACCACGGACCCTCGTACCACCAATGTCCAAATAGTTCTGCATCATAGGGGGAAACGATAATTGGCGGACGCTGCATTATCCCATAGAGATGCCCAACTTGCTGTTCTCTGTTATACATAAAATTTGCAGCATGTTCGGCTGTTTTTTCCCTTGCCCAGTAGGGGTCGTAGAGTGCCTTATCTCCCAGCCCTAAGCCACGACCAGTAATTTTATGATACTTAATACCAGTATTTTTACGCTGACCATTGGGCATGATGTAGGGCTTGATGTACTCATATTCTGCTTCCCAGCCCAAGTCTTTGTAAAACTCGCGGTATTCTGGTGCACCAGGATAGCCCACCTCAGAAGACCATACCTGCTGGGAAGATTCATGATCTCGACCGAAGACAGCCACACCAGTTTCTGTAAAAATTGGGGCATAAGTACCAAAGCGAGGACGGGGACGAGCGTAAAGGATGCCATGTCCATCGGTGAGGAAGTAGCGTAAACCTGCATCGGCTAACATCCGCTCTACACCTTCATAATAGGCACATTCTGGTAACCAAATGCCTTTAGGCGGGCGTCCAAAGTTTTCCTCGTAGTGTTCGCAGGCTACCTTAATTTGTGCCCAGACAGCTTGCGGATACATTTTCATCAGCGGCAAGTAGCCGTGGGTAGCGCCGCATGTTATAATTTCCAGGTTATTAGTATCTTGAAACTGCTTAAAAGCAGTCACCAAGTCACCCTTATAGCCTTCCCAAAGTTCTCGCGTTGCTTTGAACTCGGCAGCGTAATGCTCGGCTAAGTAGCGGATATGCCCGTTGTGGGCATTATGCTCGATTTCGTGTTTTACAAGTTCTTCCAGTTTGGCTAAGTGGTCATCATAGCGTTCTTGGAGCAAGGGATCGCGGAGCATAGACACAAGGGGCGGTGTCAGGCTCATGGTGATTTTAAAGTCGATGCCGTCTCGTTTTAAGCCTTCAAATACTCGCAGCAAGGGAATGTAAGTTTCGGTGATAGCTTCATAGAGCCATTCTTCTTCGAGTACATAGTCACTTTCTGGGTGACGGACGAAGGGCAGGTGTGCGTGGAGTACAAGCGCTACGTAGCCGTTAGCCATAATAATTTCGGGGTAGTACGTGTAGATTGAAGGTGGAGGGGTGTGGCAGAAGTTAAGAATATTTTAAGACTTTCTGCGATCGTAACAGTATGACGGTCTGAAAAGAAAGGGTGTAGGGGTGTAGGGGTGTGGGGGTGTGGGGGTGTAAAATTCAAGATTCCTCATCCCGATACAAATCCTGCAATTCCTGTAACTGGGTTTTACGGGAGCTACGGCGATATTTTTTACTTTCCAGTTTCGGTTCGTACTGAGTTTGTCCTTTGCCTTTGGTTTTTCCCTTCAGGGTAGATTCAGGATCGGCTTGTTGATTGAGGTGAGTTTGACGCGCCCTCGCATCTGCCAAAAAGTCTAAGTAATGTTGATAACGCTCCCAGTCCCCCCGCACTGCACACTCCGGCTCGTCTCGATGCAGACAATCATCAAAGCGACAGTTAGCCACCGCTAACCGCTTTCTTGCTTCTGGGAAATAATGTACTAATTCTTCGGCGGTACAATCCAAGTCAGGCTGATTAAAACCTGGAGTATCTGCCAGTAACCCACCACCAGGTAATTCAAATAATTCTACGTGGCGGGTGGTGTGGCGACCCCTTGCTAGTTTGCCTGAAACCTCTCCCACTCGTAACTTAGCTGTGGGAATCAGTTCATTGATGAGACTGGACTTACCTACCCCTGAAAGTCCAGCAACAACTGTAATCTTGTCTTTCAGAAGGCTGGTTATTATATCAATATTTATGCCCTTGTCCACACTAATAAATATGGGTTGGTATCCCCAACTCATTAGGTGAGTACTGATGTCTACCTGCTGTTGTGTCGAAATTAAATCGCTTTTATTCAGGCATAAAACTACATCTAAACCTGTGGACTCAGCTTTAACCAGAAAGCGACTCAGCTGGTGAGGTTCCAAGGGTGGGTCGGCGACGGCAAATACCAGCAGGATTTGATTAACATTGGCGATCGCTGGACGATCCAACTGACTTTGACGCGGTAGAACATCAGAGATCGCTCCTCGTCCACCTGCCCAATCTGGTTCTTCTACGACTACGCGATCGCCTACTATTACCTGTTGACCAATTTTTTTCAACCTCGTCCTGCGAGTGCAGAGGAGGAGGGGGGAATGGGGAGTCGGGAGTGGGGAGTCGGGAATGGGGAATGGGGAGTCGGGAATGGGGAGTCGGGAGTCGGGATAGCCTCTGGTTTTAACCAGAGGAGAGAGTGGGGAGTCGGTGTTTTTAGTTGTTTTCTTCCCTTGTTCCCCCTGCTCCCCCTGCTCCCCATCGAGATGCACTTGATAAAAATTTGCTTGCACGGCTAAAACCGTACCCAGTAACTGCTCTGTGGGTGGCTTCGCGAACCCTTTCATTCAGCGATAACGGGACGGCGTACCAACAGGGAAAAATATCCAGCGCAGTCTGTAATTTGTTCCACGTGATAGCCTGACATGGTCAAGCTATCAGGGACTTGCTCAATCGGCTCACCGGGGTCTAGCCAAACTTCTAGCAAACCGCCTGGGTTCATTTTTTCCAGACGTAGTTTCGTCCGTACGAAATTAATCGGGCAGGGAGTGCCCCGCAAGTCGAGTTGAGCATCGGGAGTTGAAAGGGAGGATAGATTCATCGTTGGTGGAATAAACTTCCCAGGAATCCTTCTAAACCGCCTTTACCAGTGCGATCTCCTTTTATTTTAGCTAGCTTTTCCAACAGTTCCCGTTCATCTGTGGTCACTTTGGTGGGGATATCAATTAACACTGTAATCATATGGTCGCCTCGACTCACAGGGTTTCCCAAGCGCGGTACGCCACGATTTTCCAACTTCATGACTGTATTCGGCTGTGTTCCTGCGGGAATGATGAGTTCCACAGGGCCATCCACGGTATTTACCTCCAAACGGCAGCCCAGAATTGCTTGGAGATAGCTAATTTTTATTTCCGAGAGGATATTAATACCCTCTCGCTGGAATTCCTCGTCCTCATTGACAAACAAGTAGACGTACAAATCCCCAGGAGGACCACTACGTTGACCTGCATCCCCTTCTTGAGAGATTCGCAAACGTGTGCCATTATCTACCCCTGGTGGGATGGAAATTTTCAGTTTTTTTGTTACTTGTTGTGCACCTTTACCGTCACAAGTGTCGCATTTGTCTTCAATCACCATCCCTGTACCATTACAGGTTGGACAAGTGGAAACTTGGGTGAAACTGCCAAAGGGCGTTCTGGTGACGCGACGGACTTGAGCCGTTCCGCCACAAGTTGAACAAGTGCGAGGGCGAGTTCCTGGTTTAGCACCTGACCCAGCACAGACCTCACAAGTTTCTAGATGAGAGATGCGAATTTCTTTTTCACCGCCAAATACTGCTTCCCGAAAATCTAACTTCAGGTCTAGACGCAGGTCATCGCCTCGCACCGGACCACTGCGCCGTCTTTGCGTTTGACCACCCATGCCGCCACCAGCAAAGCCACTGAAGATGCTTTCAAAGATGTCAGCAAAGCCGCCCATGTCACCGATATCTTGGAAGCCTACGCCAGATCCACCAGACACACCAGCTTCACCAAAGCGGTTGTAACGTTCTCGTATTTCCGGCTCTGAAAGGACTTCATAAGCGCGGTTAATTTCCTTAAAACGCTCCTCCGCTCCCGGTTCTTTGTTCACATCTGGGTGATACTTCCGGGCTAGGCGGCGGTAGGCGAGTTTGATTTCTTCTTTGTCGGCGTCACGAGCGACACCTAGAATTTCATAATAGTCGCGGGCCATATAACAAAGGTGAAAGTTAAAAGGTAGGAAGCAGGTATGCAGCTATGCAATGAGAACTTTCACGATTTGGCGGCAGCCCTTGGGTTAAGAGTCTCCTAGGGAGGGTTTCCCCCTAGGGACTGTCTCACCGCCGAGTCGTGAAGTTCCAGAAGGCAGAAGGCAACAGTTAAGTTTTATTAATAATTATTTTACCTTTTACCTTTTACAAAAATCACCAAAGAATCACCAACAACAAATATTTTCCTCTTGGAAGAGGACAATCATAAGCGTGCCTGTGACTCTCTTTTATAATTGTGCTATGTAGCGGAGGAAAACTCAGCCCATTTTCTAGAAGGGCTAGCCGCACCAACAGGTGTGGAAAACCCACCAGAGGTGGATAGTTGGTTGGTGGTTGGTGGTTGGTGGTTGGTGGTTGGTGGTTGGTGGTTGGTGTTTGATACCACCCAACACCCAACAACACATTCAACACCCAACAACAAACAACAAACAACAAACACCCAACAACACATTCAATCTATCGCCTCGTAATCAGCTTGTAGGGTACTTTCGTCTTCAAAGTCAAAGTTGAATTGTGGTGTTGGTGTTCCATTCATTGGGGCATTAAGTCCTGGGGTAGAGGAAGTGTCTGAAACTTCAGTATCTTCATGAGTTTGGCTGTTAGCTCGATTATATACATCAGCACCAATGGCAAACAGAGCTTGCTGGAAGTCATCCAAGCGTTGTTTTAATTCTGCTACAGATATTTGGTTGTCAACCATTGCTGCTTGGAGTTGTGAGAGTTTTTCATTTGCCAAAGCTTTGATAGAATCGCCAATCAAGCCGTGATTATTTTTTAAAGTCGATTCGTAGCTAGACAACAGATGATGAGCTTGGTTTTTCATCTCAACCAATTCTCTGCGTCTGGTGTCCTCTTCAGCAAACATTTCGGCTTCTTGCCGCATTCGTTCCACTTCGTGAGTACTCAAACCACCTGTATTGGTAATCCGAACGCTCTGCTCTCTGCTGGTACCTTTGTCTTGGGCAGAAACTTTCAGAATGCCGTTGACATCGATATCAAAAGATACTTCAATTTGTGGCACACCACGGGGAGATGGGGGAATTCCCGTCAGCAGAAACTTGCCGAGACTCTTGTTATCCCGTGCCATTGCCCGTTCACCTTGGAGAACGTGAATTTCCACGGAGGTTTGACCATCCACTGCTGTGGAGAAGATTTGGGACTTGCTGGTAGGAATTGTGGTGTTGCGTTCGATGATTTTGGTGAATACTTCTCCGAGGGTTTCAATTCCTAATGATAGGGGGGTAACATCCAAAAGTAGGAGATTATCGACTTCCCCGCCCAGCACTCCTGCTTGGATAGCAGCTCCCAGCGCTACGGCTTCATCGGGGTTGACGGAGCGATCGGGAGCTTTACCGTCGAAAAATTTGCTCAGGGCGTTTTGGACGGCTGGAATACGAGTGGAACCACCGACCAAAATAATCCGTTCCATGTCTTGCGGTTTGAGGTCTGCGTCTTTTAGCGCTTGGATCATGGGTTCGATGGTAGCTTCAATTAAATGACCCGTCAGTTGTTCAAAGTTGGCCCGACTGAGTTCCATTTCCAGATGCTTGGGACCAGTTTCATTAGCGGTGATAAACGGCAAGTTGATCGAGGTACTCGCCATGCTGGAGAGTTCAATCTTTGCCTTTTCCGCTGCTTCCCGCAAGCGTTGCAGAGCCATTTTATCCCCAGAAAGGTCGATTTTCTCTGATGCACCGAAGCGCTCAATCATCCAGCGCACGATACAGTTATCAAAGTCGTCTCCACCTAGGTGGTTGTGACCACAAGTGGCCTTAACTTCAAATACTCCATCCCCAAGTTGCAGGATGGAAACATCGAAGGTCCCACCGCCCAAATCAAAGACTAGAATTAACTGCTCTTGGTCTTGCTTTTCCAACCCAAAGGCTAAAGCCGCAGCAGTTGGTTCGTTGACAATTCGCAGGACTTCTAGTCCGGCGATGGTGCCAGCGTCTTTAGTCGCTTGTCTTTGGGCATCTGTGAAATAGGCGGGCACAGTGATCACTGCCTTTTGGACCGATTCACCCAAGAAGTTTTCCGCATCCTGTTTTAGCTTCTGAAGGATCATGGCGGAAATTTCTTGTGGTGTGTAGTGACGTCCGCGAATTTGGACATCAACGGTATCGTCTCGACCTTTGACACACGTATAGGGTACGCGATCGCGTTCTGCTACAGTATCATCCCAGCGACGACCAATGAATCGCTTGATACTGTAAATTGTGTTCTCGGCGTTAGTGACAGCTTGCCGCTTTGCCAGTTGTCCGACCAAGCGTTCGCCGCCTTTGCCAAATCCCACAATACTAGGAGTGGTTCTTCCACCTTCTGAGTTGGCAATGACAATTGGTTGACCACCTTCGAGAATCGCGACGCAACTATTAGTAGTGCCTAAGTCGATCCCAATAACTTTTCCCATAAGTATCGGTATTTTTACTGATTGCTTTTCCCTCTTAATTTGAGCCAAACTCAGGCTCAAAACTTCGGGCGTGATGTTTCGCGGACTATCTTTCATTGGTCATTGGTCATTGTTTTGAACAAATGACACTGGACAAATGACAGTATTAACTGTTGGGTGAAGCCGACTGATTTTCCTCTGAAGGTGGTGTATCTTCCTTCGGAGCAGCGACTTTGACCATAGCATGGCGCAGCACGCGATCGCCCAAATAATATCCGCGTACTAACTCTTCTAACACTGTTCCTTCAGAATATTCATCCGTAGGTTCCCGCATTACTGCTTCGTGCAGGTTGGGATCGAAGGGTTGATTTTCTGGGCGCATTGGCGATACACCCAAGCGCTTGAGGCTATCTACTAACTGCTTGTAAACACCCTGGTAACTTTTGTGGATAGTCATCTCCCCGTCGGTTTGGGGTTTAAGATGCGCTCGCGCCCGCTCAAAATTATCAACTACTGGCAGTAATTCAGTAATTGTGTTCCGCTTTACCTGCTGTTCTAATTCTTCTTTCTCTTTTTGAGTTCGTTTCCGGTAATTCTCAAAATCTGCTGCAATCCTCATATATTGAATGTTGCGCTCTTCTAGCTGCGCTTTCAAAGACTCGATTTGTTGAGTCATTTCTGCTTTGGCTGCGGGGTCAACAGCAGTGTTCTCAGTCGCTGCTACGCCATTTTCTTGATTAAGTGTAGCTGTATCTCCGGGTACGGTTGTTTGATCTGGCACTTGCTCTGTCACCTCGCGATCCAATTCGTTAGAGTTCATTTGGGCTGGAGAGTCGCTCTTCATTGCTTGCTTTACCTCTGTTGTTTCACCCGTAGCTTGGTTTGTATTGTGAATTTGTTTATTCTCGTCCATCATTTTGTACTCGAACCAGATACTTAATCCGGCGTTTTGTTGCCAAATCTTGCAGCCGTTGAATCCGGGGGCAAAAACTAGTAAGAACTCTTCCTCAGATGTTCTCATGAGCGCTATTGCCATTCACGGCTGGCAATTGTGGCGGATTTTTTGGCCGACATTGTCACTGGAAGTGGTGTCACCGTCCTCTATTGTGACAAATGCTGAGCTTGTTAGCGTAGAGGTTCCCCATCTCCCCACCTTCATTTGAGTTACATATGTAAATTTTGCCTCAGAGCTTGGGAACACTCTAACTAGAGGTTTCCGCTATTCATTGCTCATATATGACTTACTCGTCACCACAAAGGCGCAGTACTGCTCTCACCACAAGAACAGAGTTTTCGCCCTTCGGCAATAAGCTAGTGCAATCTGGCTATATCAATAGCGAACAAATGAGACAGGCGCTGATTGAAAGCCGCAAGTCTGGCAGACCGCTGACGGAAGTACTAGAATCTTTAGCTGGGCAACAACTAACACCAGAGTTGCTGAGGGAACATAAAAAACAGCAGCTATTTGAACTCAAAATACTTTACGGCGTTGAATCCCTTGACCCGGAAGTCAGCCAAGTTGGGAATACGACGGTGGGTCATTTGATTGATACCCTGATCCCAGTAGATATCTGTCGTCGTCATCGCTTAGTGCCACTAGCAAAAAATGAAGACCAAAAACCGCCCTCCGTTTTGGTGGCAATGGTCGCTCCAGATAATTTAGAGGCTTCCGATGACCTGAACCGCATTTTGCGTCCCCAAGGTTTGGTGTTGCAGCGCCGGGTCATTACCCAGGAGGACTACCAGCAGATAATCAACCAATACTTGGATGATCTGGCTGTTCGGCAAAAGCACCTGGAACAAGAAAAGTCCACAGACATTAATCAGGATTTAGAAAATCTCGACAATATCAACGGCATAGACGACGCCCCTGAAGATACAGAGGCTGATTTGGGTGCGGCGATGAAGGGTGCCGAGGATGCTCCAGTCATCAACTTGGTGAACAGAATCCTTGCTAAAGCCTTGCACGAGAAAGTTTCTGATATTCACGTCGAACCGCAGGAAGAAAACTTACGCATTCGCTTTCGCAAGGATGGTGTGCTGCGTGAGGCTTTTGATCCCTTGCCCAAAAAAATCATCCCTGCCGTTACAGCTCGTTTTAAGATTATCTCCAACCTAGATATTGCTGAACGGCGTTTACCCCAAGACGGACGTATCAGACGGTTGTTTGAGGGACGCAAGGTAGACTTCCGCGTTAATACCTTACCCAGTCGCTATGGGGAAAAGGTCGTGCTGCGGATTTTGGATAACTCCTCAACCCAACTGGGGTTGAATAAGTTAATTACCAATCCAGAGACTTTACAAATTGTTCAGGAGATGGTAAGCCGTCCCTTTGGTCTGATTCTGGTGACAGGACCAACTGGTTCTGGTAAAACAACATCGCTGTATTCGGCATTGGCAGAAAAGAACTCTCCAGGAATCAATATCAGTACCGTAGAAGACCCCATTGAGTACAGCCTACCGGGGATCACCCAAGTGCAGGTGATTCGAGAAAAAGGGCTGGATTTTGCTACCGCTTTGCGGGCTTTCTTGCGCCAAGATCCGGATGTGCTTCTGGTGGGTGAGACGCGGGACAAGGAAACGGCAAAAACAGCTATTGAGGCAGCTTTGACTGGTCACTTGGTATTAACTACCTTGCATACCAATGATGCCCCAGGTGCCATCGCCCGTTTGGGAGAAATGGGCGTTGAGTCTTTCATGATTTCCAGTTCGCTGATTGGCGTGTTAGCACAGCGCTTAGTCCGGCGTGTTTGTGCCACCTGTCGTATTTCCTATGCTCCCACTCCAGCAGAACTAGCTCGCTATGGTCTATCAGCTTCCCAAGAAACAGGAATCACCCTCTACAAAGCCAACACTCTCACATTAGAGGAAATTCAACAAGCCAAAGTTAAAAATCAGCTTTGCCCCCAGTGTAATGGCGTTGGTTACAAGGGACGTTGTGGTGTTTATGAAGTCATGCGAATTACCGAACGCCTACAAGCCCTGATTACTGAAGAAGCATCAACAGAACGCATTAAGGAAGTGGCGGTGGAAGAGGGCATGAAAACCTTGCTGGCTTACAGCCTAGACTTAGTGCGTCAAGGCGACACCACCCTAGAAGAAGTCGAACGGGTGACTTTCACTGATACGGGTTTAGAAGCAGAGTTAAAAGCCAAACGCAAGACCGGTCTTACCTGCCGAACTTGTCACGCCGAATTAAAACCGGAATGGCTGGATTGTCCTTACTGCATGACATCCAGATTTCAAGATTAGTTAGTTGTTAGTTGGTTGTTGATTGTTGGTTGTTGTTAGTTGATTGTTGTTAGTTGGTTGTTGGTTGTTAGTTGTTAGTTAGTTGTTTTTATTAGAAGAATCAACAATCAACAATCAAGAATCAACAATCAACAATCAACAGTCAACAATCAACAGTCAACAGTCAACAATCAACAATCAACAAAAATATGGAAATGATCGAAGATTTGATGGAGAAGATGATTGAAATGGGTGGCTCGGATATGCACTTATCAGCAGGCTTGCCTCCCTATTTTCGCGTCAGTGGCAAACTTACTCCCATTGGGGAGGATCGTTTGACACCAGATCAGTGCCAAAGGCTGATTTTTAGTATGCTCAACAACTCCCAGCGTAAAACCTTAGAGCAGAACTGGGAGCTAGATTGTTCCTATGGAGTTAAGGGATTGGCTCGCTTTCGGGTCAATGTCTATAAAGACCGTGGTTCCTATGCCGCCTGCTTGCGGGCATTAAGTTCCAAGATTCCTAACTTTGAGAAATTAGGTCTGCCAGACATTGTGCGGGAAATGGCAGACAAGCCCAGAGGAATGATTCTGGTAACAGGTCCAACAGGTTCTGGTAAGACAACGACTCTAGCTGCCATCATTGACCTGATTAACCGCACTAAAGCAGAGCATATTTTGACGGTAGAAGACCCGATTGAATTTGTTTACGAATCAATTAAAAGCTTAGTCCATCAACGGCAACTGGGTGAAGATACCAAGAGCTTTGCCAATGCCTTGAAAGCAGCTTTGCGGGAAGATCCAGACATTATCTTAGTAGGGGAAATGCGGGACTTGGAAACAATTTCCTTAGCTATTTCCGCAGCAGAAACAGGACACTTGGTATTTGGGACTTTGCACACCAGTTCAGCATCGCAAACCGTTGACCGGATCATCGACGTTTTTCCACATGAAAAACAAACCCAAGTGCGGGTACAGTTGTCCAACTCGTTGGTAGCAGTATTCAGCCAAACTTTGGTTTCCAAAAAAAATCCCAAACCAGGTGAGTATGGTCGTGTGATGGCGCAAGAAATTATGATTGTTACTCCTGCTATTTCTAACTTGATCCGAGAAGGCAAAACATCTCAAATTTACTCAGCTATCCAGACTGGGGGGAAATTGGGGATGCAAACTCTGGAGAAGGTTTTAGCCGATTTCTATAAGGCCGGAACTATTTCCTTTGAAGCAGCCATGTCCAAGACTTCCAAGCCAGATGAAGTCCAACGTCTCATTGGTAACGCCGCACCATCACCAGCCGCTGTTGCAAAATCCGCTCACTAAAAGTGGGAAATGGGGAATGGGGAATGGGGAATGGGGAATGGGGAATGGGGATTGGGGAATGGGGAATGGGGAATGGGGAATGGGGAATGGGAAGAGTAATTCTAAATCCCCAACTCCCCCAGCTCCCCCAGCCCCCCCACTCCCCCTGCCCAAGAAAGCCCCCCCAACTCCCCACTCCCCACTCCCCACTCCCCACTCCCCACTCCCCACTCCCCAATTAGAATTATGCCTACCTACGTTGCCCGTGTTCGGGACTCCCAAGGAAAATCCAAAAAAGAAAAAGTTAATGCAGAATCTTTGGTTCAAGCGCGTACGACTCTCAGAGAGCAGGGTTTTGTCGTCCAAGACCTCAAAGAATCGCAAGGCTTTGGCAACTTCGATTTGAAAAAAATCCAAAACTCCTTTGTTAAGGTTTCTGTTAAAGATAAAGCAGTTTTTTCTCGTCAATTTGCTGTTTTGGTAAATGCAGGCGTGGCAATTGTCAGAGGTTTGGGGGTTCTATCTGAACAGTGTTCCAACCCGAAACTGAAAAAAGCCCTACTGGAAATTAGCATTGATGTCCAAAACGGAATAAATCTCTCAGACGCTATGCGTAAGCAGCCTGAAGCCTTTGATAGTTTGTATGTCAGCATGATTCAGGCTGGGGAAGTTGGTGGAGTTCTGGACGATGTACTTAATCGCTTAGCCAAGTTGTTAGAGGATAGCGCCCGATTAGAAAACCAAATTAAATCAGCAATGTCTTATCCCATTGTTGTGGGTTCTATTGCGGTCATTGTTTTTCTTGCCATGACCATTTTTCTCCTCCCCATTTTTGCTAAGATTTTCAAAGAATTGGGAACAGAATTGCCTCCTCTAACGCAATTTCTTTTGAATTGTAGTGAATTTTTGCGAAGTCCTTCCGTTTTCATTCTCGTTGTCGCTCTTATAGGAGGGAATATTGGCTTTAAACAGTACGCTAAAACCCCTCTTGGGCGTCAAACCGTTGACCGTCTTTCTTTGAAATTGCCGTTGTTTGGAGACTTGATCCAAAAATCGTCGGTTGCCCGCTTTAGCCGCACTTTTGGTTCTTTGACGCGTTCAGGTGTGCCAATCCTCACTTGTATGGAAATTGTCCGGGAAACAGCAGGAAATCAGATAGTGGCTAACGCCATAGATGCAGCGCGTTCAGAAATTGAACAAGGAGGTATGATAAGTATTGCTTTGAATAAAGAGAAAGTTTTTCCTCCTATGGCGGTTCAAATGATTAGTATCGGTGAGGAGACCGGGGAGTTAGATACTATGTTGATGAAAGTTGCTGATTTCTATGAAGATGAAGTTGAGCAAACAGTAAAATCACTAACCAGCGTTTTAGAACCGCTCATGATCGTGGTTGTTGGGGGGATGGTTGGAACAATTCTAATGTCGATGTATCTGCCTATGTTTAAGGTCTTTGATAAGATGGGCTAGGCAATTAAGAGTGAGGAGTTAGGAGTTAGGAGTTAAGAATAAAATTTAGTAATTAAAAGTTAAGAGTTAGAAATAAAAAATTTTAACTCCTAACTCCTCACTCCTAACTCCTCACTCCTAACTCCTCACTCCTAACTCCTCACTCCTCACTCCTCATTAATTTATTGAACAATGTCTGTGCAAAAATCCAACTACGAAACTAGCTTGGCTTGGTGTTGCAATCATCTAGCGGCGATCGCCTTGCTCAAGCAGCACCGTCCCTATCTAGAGATGATCCCCAGTTTGCGTCGTCCACATGAAAGCTTTATCACTATTCCGTTGCCTATTGTCCGCCTCCGTGGTGGCGTGAAAACAGCGGCGGAGGTGACTTGCCTACCTTGTGATGTGGCAATTCTCATGTGCGATCCAGAGTGGAAAATCAAAACGGGGGCTGAAATTTTTGTCTTCATTCATCGTTCCCACGAAGACTTTTCTGATTTGTTGGGACGTTGGCGACAAACACAGGTTTGGCTGGATAAAGACTATGAGTGGCTTATGCCCCCCCGCTACAAGCATATTTTGAGCGAGGGGATTAATACTATATATCCCATGTTTATAGTTTTTCCAGATACACCGGAACGCATCAAGCGTGGTCTTGTCAGTGCTGATCTCCCATTTGTCATTCAAACACCAGACTCAATGTTTGAAGAGAACACTGTAGAAACTTCAGAAAGTTCCCATGGGTAATCGCCAACTAGTCCTCTGTGGGCTGCTTCTCGTTATACTTTTATAATTGCCAAGAGACGAAAGCGCTCTACATTGGCTAATGAGCCACTCCCACGGCTAGAAGCCGTAGCGGAAGACAGCCGCGTCGCATTCATGAAGAAAGTGCGGCTATGAGGAGAGAAGTTGCAAGGAGGGTCTCCCTAAGAGTGCAAACTTATCTCAAGGGGAGACTTGGAGGGCGAACGGGGTTTCCCGAAGCTGGCAACTGTCCGTCCCACGCCTGTTCGCGCAGCGTCTCCCCTTGGGAGAAGGACAGTTGAGGTTATTCTGGATTCAGAATAACCTCAACTTTGTGGGCTTTCTGCTTTGATCACTGTAAAGGAAGGATAGATGTCAATCAAACGGTTGGGTTTAATTTTGCTGACGCTGGTTAGCTTCGCTTTTTCTGCATCCGCTTTGTGGGACAGTTTGCAAAAACCGCAGTTCCAAAATCACTTGGAACTCTACCAAACAAATATTGTGCTGCAAGCAGCGACCTGGGAACCGCCAGATAGCAACGATGGGAATTTCAAAGCATTGCGTGATGCCGTACTGGTTGAAAAACCCCTTGAAAACGCTACGAAGCAGTATCAAGAAGCCCGAAAATTGGCTCAGCCTGAGTTGGAAAAAGCCAAAAACCAATTAGCAAAACTGCGTTCTGAACCGATTACCACTCCCACCACCCCTCAACCCAAACCGGAAATTCCTCCTGCTACCAACACCTCTCGCTTGTTACAACAGCAACAGTTACAGCAGTCACTCAACCAACTGCAAAAATTGGATTTGTATCTGGGAATTTTACAAGCACGGCAAGGACAGACTGATACAGCCCAGAAAACTTGGGGAGAATGGTCGCAAAGCTCAGAAATCAATCCTCAATTAGTCAAATTGACTCATGTTTTGACAGGACTCTGGAGTACTCCCCCACGTATAATGCCGGATGCCGAACGGTTGATTCAAGATAATTTAGAGGGTTGGTTTCGCTTTACGACTCTGTCTGAGTTATACCAACTCCAGCAACGTCAACAAGAGCTGGTAAACCTCAAAGCAGCGCAACAAGAAGTTTCTCAGCAAGCTTTGTTGAAATTAGTAATTATTGGCACTGTTCCGGTTCTGGCGGCTTTGATTGGTGTGGGATTGCTGATTTTTTTGGTAGGTCAGCGCTTGCTGAAGGGAAAGGAATCTTTATTGGCTGAAAATGCTGACTTAGGTTGGTCAACGCCTTGGAATGGTGAAACGATTTTACAAGTCTTTGTCCTAGGCTTTTTCTTAATGGGACAAATCTTAGTGCCCCTGCTATTCTCCCTAGTCTTCTCTTTCCTCCCCATACCACGTCCTGCCGATAATGTACGAATTCAGGCATTCTATGTCTTGGTAAGTTACCTGGTGGTGGCATCGGGTGCGCTATTAGTGCTGTATTTATCTATCAAAAGCTTTTTTCCGCTGCCTGAAAGCTGGTTTCGCTTCAGTTTCCGAGGTAAGTGGTTTTTATGGGGGCTAGGTGGCTATTGCGTAGCATTGCCTATAGTGGTTGTAGTCTCTTTGATTAATCAACAACTATGGCAAGGACAGGGTGGTAGTAATCCTCTGTTGCAACTAGCACTAGAAGGGCAAGATACTGTGGCACTTGGGATATTTTTCTTCACAGCTGCCATCGCAGCCCCACTATTTGAAGAATTTCTGTTTCGCGGCTTTTTGCTACCTTCCCTAACTCGTTACTTGCCTGTGTGGGGATCAATACTTATCAGTAGTTTTTTGTTTGCCGTTGCTCACCTCAGCTTATCGGAAATTTTTCCCCTGTTTGCCTTGGGAGTAGTTTTGGGGGTAGTCTACACGCGATCGCGCAACCTCCTGGCTTCTATGCTCCTCCACAGCCTCTGGAATAGTGGCACCCTACTCAGTCTGTTTATCTTGGGTAGTAGTAATTGACACTCCCCTGCCGTGCGTGCAAGAGGATTCTGAAGACTTTATAGCGTCCTACTCCTCAAGGCTTTTCGGCATCTTTCTTATAAAAAAGCTCAAAATCTTTGCTAGACTTTATGTTACATAAATTTACATACAATCCTTGCCATTGCTTGTCAATTAATGCTACTTTGAAGGCGAATATGTTAAATAAATAGCAGATTACTCTGACTAGGCTAATTTTACTGATTATTGGGATGTTAATTCCCTAAATTACCATGTATCCCATTGTCGCCGCAATGGGAAAAAATCCAGAAATTACACTAATTGACTTGTATAAAGTAGTACGCCGTAGATGTATTTGCCATTATTGCGGTTAATACTCTTACCAAAAAGGCGGCGTCATGCAGCCCATTCCTTATAGGGATGGGATGAAAGCTGCCCCGACGCCGTCGTTTGTCATTACTCATTGATGACAATGAACTTATGACGCGAAATCCCACCCCTTGAACAGTTGGGATGAGATTGATTTTCAAAGTTAAAAAGAGTCATGGAGATGTGCTGTTTCAGGTGATGTCTGAAACGGCATTACTGATTTGAAGTATGAATCCAAGTGACCAGACGCGCCTCTCGTTGCTGCACGAAGTGCCAGATCGTCTCTCTCACAAGAGTTTCGGAATCACACGAAATGATTTTCATGCCTCTATTTAGCAACGCCTCGGTTAGGGGTTAGGATCTGGGGGCACTTGACCCCCTACCCTCCCCCCCTTTGTGGCAAATGTATTTTGTTTTTTGAGAAAAATCTAGAATTTCAATTTTATACATCACTAATAATGAAACTTCACTTTTATGGCAAATCTCAACCCTAGTCACGCTACTAAACAACTTCTAGCCGGGTATTGCGGCATTATTTTTGGGTGTTTTGGCATCCATAAGTTTATTCTTGGATACCCCTCAGAAGGCTTAATCATGCTAGTAGCAACCCTAGTCGGAGGTTATTTCACCTACGGCTTTACGCTATTGATTATGCAGCTTGTGGGTTTAATGGAAGGCATGATCTACTTGAGGAAATCCCACGACGAATTCGTTAATACCTACTTTGTCAATAAACAGGGCTGGTTCTAGAAATTGCTAACGTTAAAACGTAAAAACATAATTTTTATAGTGTTCATCCTACTAGGATTCGGTTATTTTAATGCTATGTCTAATTTGGCAATGGACGAGTTTTTCAAAAGCGAGATTGCTCTTATACCAGTACAACTGATTGCCATAATCTATACGACTTATCTGCGTTGGAATCGTCCTAAGCACTCAGTTAAGCCAGATAATTAGAAAAAAGTTGCTATTTTTGCGGTCAGAGTTGCGGATTTCGCCTACCCTCGAAATAGAGACGTTTTGATCAAGGCGTTGAAGTTTCGTAGCAAATTCAAACACTTTCCATGCAACTTGTCCCGAAAACTAAAATCTCCCTAGAAACGATCCCGACAACTGAAAAAATTACCTTGGATGTCGAGGGTATGAAGTGTGCTGGCTGCGTGAAGGCAGTAGAACGGCAGCTTACCCAATATCCAGGAGTCAAGAGTGCCTGTGTTAACCTCGCGACAGAAGTAGCAGTCGTAGAGTCGGAAGTTGGTGCAGTAGATCCAGATGCACTGGCAAAGAAGTTGACAGCAGCTGGCTTCCCCACTGAACCGAGGCAGTCTGCTCAAGTAGCAGGCAAGACACAAACAATACAAGAGCCAGGGGAACGACAGCGGCGAGAAATGCAGTTGGCACGGAGGCAGTTGGTTATTGCTGGGGTGCTGCTGGTGCTGTCAGGGCTAGGGCATTTTAATATTTCAATACCTAATAGGGATTTAGAACCCAGCATTGGCAATATTCTACACCAATTTGATTGGTTTGATAACATCTGGTTCCACTGTGGATTGGCAACAGTGGCGCTACTAATTCCAGGTCGCCCAATTTTAGTGGATGGCTGGCTTGGTTTGCGGCGCAATTCACCTAATATGAATACCCTCATAGGATTGGGAACGCTAACAGCCTATA
This sequence comes from Stigonema ocellatum SAG 48.90 = DSM 106950, assembly GCA_016903675.1. Taxonomy (GTDB): domain Bacteria; phylum Cyanobacteriota; class Cyanobacteriia; order Cyanobacteriales; family Nostocaceae; genus Stigonema; species Stigonema ocellatum. Next base: position 31,038 of record JADQBA010000069.1, read on the forward strand.
TTGCCAGCTTGGTTGCCTTGCTGTTCCCTCAACTCGGTTGGGAGTGTTTCTTTGACGAGCCAGTGATGATGTTGGGCTTTATCATCATGGGAAAGACTTTAGAACAACAAGCTAGGGGTCGTGCGGCAGCAGCATTTAGGCAATTGCTTGCCCTCCAGCCATGCCTTGCTCGATTGATTGCCCCTAAAAGTGCACTTGAGCAAACAATCAGTTCTTCTCCCCAGCCTCCCAGCCCAGGACCTCTGCTTGTTGCTTCTCAAGTGGTAGAAATTCCAGCCCAACTGGTGCGTGTTGGTGAATGGTTGCAGGTTCTACCAGGAGAAAAAATCCCTGTGGATGGTGAGGTGGTGGATGGGCAAACAACCGTAGATGAGTCCATGCTCACTGGGGAAGCAGTGCCAGTGATCAAGCAACCAGGAGATATTGTGACAGCAGGGACACTCAACCAGTCGGGGGCGATCGCTATGCGGGCAACTCGTACTGGTGATGATACAACTCTGGCTCAAATACTTGCCTTGGTAGAAGCGGCACAAACACGTAAAGCCCCCGTACAGAGATTAGCAGATACAGTAGCTGGGTACTTTACCTATGGTGTGTTGGCAACTGCTTTGTTGACATTTGTCTTTTGGTACTTTATCGGCACCCACATCTGGCATGATATCAGCATGTCAGGTGGGATGGAAATGGCTCACCATTCCCCACTCCCTACTTCCCACTCCCTACTCCCCACTCCCTACTCCCCGCTGCTTTTGAGCTTAAGAAGAGCGATCGCGGTGATGGTAGTTGCTTGTCCCTGCGCTTTGGGACTTGCCACACCAACAGCCATTTTAGTGGGAACCGCCATCAGCGCTGAACGGGGTCTGCTAATTAAAGGCGGTGACGTTTTGGAAAGAGTACACCAGCTAGACACTGTAGTTTTTGATAAAACAGGCACTCTAACGACTGGTAATCCTACGGTAACAGATTGCATCCTGATAGGAATGGGGGGAGATGAGGGAGCACAGGAGCACAGGAGCACAGGAGCACAGGAGAGAAAGAATCACCCCTGCCCCCCTGCCTCCTCTACTCCCTACTCCCTCCTACAGCTAGCAGCAGCAGTAGAAAGCGGCACTTGCCATCCCCTAGCAAAAGCTATTCAAAAAGAAGCACAACGGCAACAGTTATCTATCCCAGTTGCTACAGACTTTTACACGGAACCAGGACTTGGTGTATCTGCCATGGTAGAAGGCACTTTGGTGATGTTAGGAAATTGGGACTGGTTGCGTTGGCACGGAATTTCTATCAGTGAAACTGCACAAAAGCAAGCTCAGGCTTTGGCAGCAGATGGTAAAACAGTGGTTTGGGTGGCAGTAGGGGAGACAACAAGAGGGCTGATTTCTGTTCAAGATACCCTAAGAGCAGATGCTAAAGCAGTGGTAGACAAGTTACGCCAGATGGGTTTACGGGTCATGCTGCTCACTGGTGATACACCTTCTGCTGCTAGTGTTATAGCCAAACAACTGGGATTAGATAGCGCTGATGTTATGGCAGGTGTTCCCCCAGCTAAAAAAGCTGCTGCAATCCAAAGACTACAAGAAGGGGGAGTGGGGAATGGTCCATGGGGAGTAGGGAGTGGGGGAGATGGGGGAAATGGGGGAGATAGGGGAGATAGGGGAGATAGGGGAGTAAATAATTATTCCTCCCCATCCTCCCCATCCTCCCCATCTTCCTCATCCTCCCCACTCCCCACTCCCCATTGTGTTGTGGCAATGGTGGGAGATGGGATTAATGATGCACCGGCTTTATCTCAAGCAGATGTGGGAATTGCTTTGCACTCTGGGACAGCAGTGGCGATGGAAACGGCTGACATTATTTTGATGCGGGATTGCTTAAGCGACGTTGTGGAAGCCATTGAACTCAGTCGTGCTACTTTTAATAAAATACGCCAGAATTTATTTTGGGCTTTTGCTTACAATACACTGGGAATTCCCCTAGCTGCTGGTGTTTTGTTGCCTAGCTTAGGTTTTGTTCTCAGCCCATCTGGTGCTGCTGCACTAATGGCTTTTAGCTCTGTTAGTGTTGTCACTAACTCACTTTTATTGCAGCGGGTGGAAAAAAAACACAACGTAGTATGATTAGTGACGACTCCACACACTGACCGCAATCGGCGTCAGTGTAAGCTCTCTAAGAAATTAAGAAGTTCGCCACCCGCGCCTCAGCAATCTGTCATGCTAGGGTTGCTACGTTTACCAGAATGTAAAAGTTTCATGGTAAAGTTTATGAGGTTGTGGGAATGCAAAACCTAGGCATTGGCGTTAAGTTAAAAAACTATCCTGGAGTCAAGAACAAAGTTGTTAATGTCAACAAAGTGCAACCAATTAGAAGAAGGTCAGGGATATGTGCCAAGTAACGGAGATAGCAAATTCCTCAGCCATCCCGCTCCCGTGTTTTGCTTTGCAAAACTTAGGTCAGGGATGCCTTCCTTATTATTGCCCCGGCATTCATCTCACCGCTCATCCGTTCGCGCAGCGTCTCCGACAGGAGAAGCGGATAGAGCGGGGGGCTTCTGCCGGAGATGGCTAAACAAATCTTGATTAAGAAATGTTCAACCGATTGTAGCAACGATTTGTCAATGGCAGTCCAAACCAGTGAAAGCCATCTATTGATAATAGAAGACGACCAAGGACGCAAAGAATTTACTCTTGATCATCCTGTCTATTCCATTGGTAGAGACCGTAACTGCGATATCCGTTTGATCTCGCAGTTTGTCTCGCGCCGCCATGCTACATTAGTCAGGCTACCACGAGACGATAGTAGTCATAGATATTATTATCGAATTGTGGATGGCGATGCCAAAGGGAAGCCTAGTTCCAACGGTATAATGGTCAATGGGCGGAAGATGCTTGGCCATGACTTGAAAAATCAGGATGAAATTGTTTTCGGTCCTCAAGTACGTGCTATTTATTACCTGTTACGAGATACCATGCGAGTGGGGCAAACAGACTCGAGTGAGTATGACATCACACTAATAAACCCCGGTATGACCGAGGACATAGAGGACTAAATACCTCACCCATCAGAAAAGCATATTTTTTCTTGGGCGTTTTGCTTTAAGCCAGCACTTGCCTAAGAGGAAACCAGAAAAAATATGCCCAGCCGTAGTATGGGATTTTCCCACTACGGCTGGGCATGTTTTTCCGGGCATAATTCTAAAACAGCTAGCCGAGACATAAACCCTAGCCTGCAAGGCTTTGAATCAGATGCCAATGGCGGCAATTTTCGATTGCCTGTTTGATAAATTCAAACATTTGCCGACAGTGATTATGAAGCTGGAGTGGCAGTTCCTCGTTTTTAATCACAATACTCATTCGGGATTCTGTTTCGGTGGCTGTACTCTTATCAATCAGCACTTCCACTGTTACCAATTTGGAGAAAAAAACATTACCAGGAATCTCACGCGCCATAATGTAATCGGCTGTATGGTACTGAACATCCAAATTACAATCTTGTAGAAGTTCTACCAGTAACGGCTGGAGATGGTCAATGGTAACAGAAACGATAAATGAACAGGTATAGCGAGCCATAATAGCCCCACGCCAAGCAACACTCCGTCCATCCTATAATACCGAACCATCTAAAAGCCAAGTCATTCTAGATTGATTAAAAATTAGTTGTTAGTTGTTGGGTGTCAAAAAGAACCACTAACCACTAAAATAGGGAATCGGGAGGAGTTGAAAATGAAAGTAGCGATTACTGGAGCAACAGGATTTGTGGGGAGTCGTTTGGTAGAACGACTTCACGCAGAGGGTAAAAGAGTGCTGGTGTTAACTCGTAACGCCGCCTCTGCCCAAAAAGTTTTTCCGTCTGCGGCTTTTCCAAATGTAGAAGTTGTTACTTATACACCGGATGCATCTGGTTCTTGGCAAAATGACATCGCTACTTGTGACGGTGTAGTTAATCTTGCCGGAGAACCCATCAGTGAGGAACGCTGGACACCAGAAATCAAGCAAGAAATCCTTAATAGCCGCAAGCTGAGTACGCAAAAAATTGTGGAAGCAATACTGAGAACAGAACCTAAGCCAAGTGTGTTAGTTAACGCTTCAGCTATTGGCTACTACGGTACCAGTGAAACTGCCACCTTTGATGAAACCAGCTCAGCAGGTAAAGATTTTCTCGCTCAAGTTTGTCAAGCCTGGGAAGCAGAAGCGCAAAAAGTAGCAGATGCCAACGTGCGATTGGTAATTCTACGATTCGGTATTGTCCTAGGAAATGGTGGCGCTTTGGGTAAAATGATTACCCCCTTCAAATTCTTTGCTGGTGGTCCGTTAGGTAATGGACAGCAATGGTTCTCTTGGATTCATTTAGACGATTTAGTTAGTCTAATTCTACAAGCTTTATCTAAACCGCAAATCCAAGGGGTATATAACGCTACCGCTCCTCACCCCGTCCGCATGGCAGAATTGAGCAAAACTATGGGGCAAGTCATGAATCGTCCTTCATGGTTACCTGTCCCTGCTTTTGCTCTTGAAGCTCTCTTGGGGGATGGGGCAATGTTAGTTTTAGAAGGTCAACAAGTCCTCCCCAAGCGCACCTTAGATAGTGGCTTTGAGTATCAATATCCTTATTTGCAACCAGCACTGGCACAAATTCTGAAATTGAGCTAATGGGGAATGGGGAATGGGGAATGGGGACTGGGGACTGGGGAATATCCTCATCATCATTCCCTAATCCCTAATCCCCAATCCCTAGTCCCCAATCACCTTTAGCGAACCTGTAATTGCCGAGAAATCCAACTGATAATACCACTTGCGATCGCACCCGCCATGAGGATGCCAATAGCCGGCGTAAACACAGGTTGCCAAAGTTTATACCACAAATCTAAACCTAGTGGTACTCCGGCTGTATGACCAATAACTGCAATGACCAACCACCCGAAGCTTAACAAAACCAGGAATACATCCGCTACTAAAACCACGTTCAGCCAGTTCAAAAATTTATCTTTCATATCAATGGGGAGTGGGGAGTAGGGAGTGGGGAGTGGGGAGTGGGGAGTTAGGAGTTATGAGTTATGAGTTAATTCATAATTCATAATTCATAATTCATAATTCTTCACTCTTGGAAGAGCCAGCTTTTGACTTTTGCCAAACTCTGCCAATCTGGTTTTCTGCTTAAACCGTCTTCAATGCTATTTTTGATTTCCTCTTGCCATTCCTGGTTGACAAACATCAACTGTTGTGCAAAGTCAACGTGTTGCCGCAAACCTTTTTGACTAGTTTCCAGCATGGCCACAGCGAGATTCACCCTTGCTTGTGGGTCTTGTGGATTTAACTTAACTGCCTTTTGTGCAGCTTTGTAAGCAAAGCTGGGTTTGTTATCAAGCAAATACAACCATGCCAAACAAGTCCAAGCCGAACTATTTTTAGGAGCGCGATCGCAAACCTCTTTAAACACAGGGATCAACTCAGATGCAGCATCTCCTGCTTTATAACGCTCCAAACCTGTATCAAACAGGGAGTCAACTGTTTGAGTCATAGCAAATTTGTCATTAGTCATTAGTCATTAGTCATTGGTCATTGGTCATTGGTCATTGGTCATTGGTACACAACTGCAACATTTGACAAAAGACTTTGGACAAATGACAATATTACACACCAAAGGACTTGCCGCAACCACAGGATTGGACGGCGTTAGGGTTAGTGAATTGGAAACCCCCGCCAATCATGGCATCACTGTAATCAAGCATCAAGCCATAGAGATATAATAGACTCTTGCGATCGCAAACAATTTTAAAGCCATCATAGTCAAAGACTTCGTCTTGAGGGGTAATCTTACTAGGGTCTTCAAAATCCATCATGTAAGACATGCCAGAGCAGCCACCCTGACGCACTCCCACCCGTAAGCATAGGTCTTGGCCTTGCTTATCTTGCAAAAGTTTCACGTGCCGTAATGCTGTTTCGCTCAACTGAATTCCTCGTTGTTGAGACTGAGTTACTTGTGTCATCTGCTTTTTGAACTCCTTAGCAAAGAAGAAACTACTACCATTAAGGAATAAAACCTGAAATTTCAACCGCTCTCGGTTGCAAGAGAAAGTTTTTGTATCTATTCTAGTCTAGCGACATTAAGGGCGCTCCTTGTGAAATTGTAAATACTCCGTCAAAAGCACACAAAGATTTTTATTCTAGAATTGGGAGATTCAGTGTGTTTAGAGATTCGGTATTTTTGGATTACAAGCCCTGTGGCTGCCACCAGCCCTAACCACTCTTTGCAAGTAGCCAGAGAGTTTTCACGTCATCCCTAGCCCTGACCCAAAAGTTTACTTTCAAATCGCTTGTTTTGATTAACTTACTCTATGACAAGTTTTAATCGCTCTACCAGTCGTCGTTTGAAGAAATTAACTCAAATTCCTTCTGTATGGGAGGGCGATCGCCGTCCATTGTCATCAGCACAAACCCCGCACTCGGACTCAGAGGAAAAGGGCGAATGTATTCTTTGGGTGGATGGCTCGCAAGGCATTGTCCGGGGAATGGACGTAGTAGCGTCACAAGCCGGTCCGGAGGCAATTGTTCGCACCTTAATGCGAGCAATAGAGCATCCTCACAGTCCTGCTAAACCTGCTCGCCCTCAAAGAATTGTAGTCCGAGACCGAGAGATCCAATTCTATTTGCGCGGAGTGCTGCAAGATTTGGACATTGCGATTGATTATGCACCAGAATTGCCGTTAATTGATGAATTGTTTCGCGGATTTGCCGAAATCATTGATAGCCAAGTTCCCGATTTACCCCCGCAGTATGCACAAGCACTGCGAGAAAAAGCATTTACTATTTGGCAAGCTGCTCCTTGGGAATTATTGGAAGAACAACAAATTGTGTCCATAGAAATTAATAAGTGGGATGTAGGCACACTCTACGCCTCGGTAATGGGGATGCTGGGAATGGAGTATGGGGTGTTGCTATATCGTTCAGAAGATTCCTTAAAGCGGTTTCGCGCAACGGTTTTAAGAGATGAAGAATCAACGCAGCGTTTAGAAGAAGCGTTCTTAAAGCAAGATTGTCTATTCCTGACCTTTGAGCATGCTGACGAAACAGACGATGAAGAGGATGAAGTTGAGGATCTCGGGGAGCTACCGTTATCGGAAATTGAACCCACCTTCGGCAATATCCATCCTTTAGAAGGACTGCGGTCTGTTTTGTATGATGAAGAAGCACTTGTGGTTTTGGTAGCCCTAGAGAGCCTGATTCGCTTTATCCGCGATCATCGTCGCCAGCTTGGTGAGGATACCTTTGTCGCCCTCAGTCGTCGCTATCGCATTCCACTCCCTCAGTCAGATGAAACCACTAAATCAGTATCTATCACTGTCTCTACCATGCCCCTGTTAGCAGCAGAATTAGAGGAAATGGCAGGTTTTGAAGACACGGAGGACGACGACGATGAGGAGTCGCAAGATCCTTCGACGTTCCGGTCATTGCGAGATGACTTGATTCCAGAAGACTCATTTCTCAGCCTAGGTGTGGTGTCTTGGGAAATGTTGGAGTACCTACGTAAGGGGGTTCAATACCATAAAGCAGGGGAAATTCCACAAGTCGGGGAAGGTTTACCTGTGATTTTAATTCAAACTTCCCGTCCCAAGGCAAAGACAGTCATTGAAAATATCGAAGAAGCAGGAGGACTCGAAGCAATTTGCTTTAATCCTGGTGCAGATCCTTTTGATGGCACCCACTACGACTTGGGTTTGTTACAAACGGAAAATGGCGAATTGTTTCTATTTGGTGAGTTTGAAGATGATGACCCAATACACGTAGAAGCTCGGAAAAAATGGAATCAGCGGTGTAAAAATACCAACGGCTACTGCGGCTTGATTATAGCCAAAGGACTGACGGGTGCTTCTCGTGGAAATCCCCAACTCCGAGATATGATGGCTGTATTTGAGGCGCGATCGCTCTCGCCAAAAGACTTAGGAATTGGTACGTTGCAACTCATGCCCCAAGTACAATTTGAATAATCGCCTAGGTCAGAGCCTCAACGGGTGGAAGTTTAGGGGTGTAGGGGAACTAGTACCGCAAGGCCTTCGTCAAAACTCAAATCTTTCATTTTGGACTTTCAGGCTGCTTTGAATGGTAGCTTTATTTCCGCGTCGGCTGTACTAGTACCGCTACGCGGAATTCGTAATTCGTAATGACGCAAGGAACGCGTTCCTTGCGTCTCCCCGAGTGAGTAGACCTTAATTCGTAATTACCGTGACTATCAGAATTTTAGACATTTCAAATGGGTGGCTTATTTACGCGCCCCCTGTACTAGAGCGTTTATTGAACAATAAACGAACCATTAACCCCATTACCCTTACACCCTTGTTGTAAAAATGGTTGGTTTGTCGTTGCGCCCTTGCGTTTAGACAGCGCAACTACGAACCAGGCAAAGTTACCTTGGTTGACGCATTGTCCCCTAAAAATTTGGGCAGGCAACGGGTTTGTTGATCTGTCGTCGTAGTCGGTTGCTTGTTATAATAAGCCCCCCGTGGAATGATCTGAAAAAAGTGTTGCCGCCTTGTTTTAAACTAATTAGTCTCAAGACCAAACACACCGACGTAGAAGGTCGCGCGATTTTTTTTTGATTTGTGCGTCGCCCCAAATTTTTTACGTGTAAGACCCCGTGAGTACAATTCGTATTTGTACAGTGCGTAAGTCCTAAAATTGTCCGTAGTCCTCAACAGGTAATGATGAATCTGTAGTGATGAATGAAATACGAATCACACTCACTTTGCCATTGACAAAAGAGTAGTCTCGCTCTTTTGTTGAACTTTAATTGTCGATTCTACTTGAGCATTATTTTGAAGTATTTAGATTATCAATATAATCCCTCAAATTTCTACTTACAGCAGTTTTCAGTTATTGAGACTACACCATTTGTATAGCAATCCTGAATGATTTGTGAACGCGGAGAAACCCGGTTTCTTAAAGAAACCGGGTTTCTTGCACTGTGAATTTTTACAAATCAAATAGGATTGCTATAGGGGCGAACGGTCGTTCGTCCCTACAAATGGTGTGGTTCATTTCCCAGAAAATAGCTGTAAGTTCCATATCTAGAGTAAATTGGCAACGGCAAAAAGTCTATTTTAGATTGTTTTCGTTAATTCAAACTAACCTAGTACCGCTGCGCGAAAGTCACTCATTCAAAAGTCAAAAGCACCGAAGAACTATTCCGTCGAACGCGAGTGCGGCGACCACAGGAGAAGACGTAGGCGTTGCCATCGCCGGAGACCGGCGGAAAGACTTCTCTCAAAAGTGTTATAAATCAAGGCTTTTGTCTGTTTGGAATGGGTTGTTTATTTACGCGCCCGCTGTACTAGTTATCTGTCAATACGCTTGGTGTTAGGGCTGAACGCTTACGAATTTAAATCGGTGTAGAGACGCGATCTGGCACTTCGTGCCGCAACGAGAGGCGCCTCTCTACATGAGTTGAGACTAGGTTGATTGTCTTAACACCAAGCGTATTGAGTTATCTGTAAGTAGTCATTAGAGACCAATAGGGTCAGGTGTAGAAACCTTGCATTCAACATCTCTACAAAATTGCAAATTTTCTTAAATGAACTGTATTGCATTACAAGCTGCATGGTGTGTACGGAGTTCATGACAGTTAATTAATGGTAATTGCTTGAGTATTATACTGCTATTTTTTCAAAAAAACACTGAAACTTTAAGGTTTGTCTACTGTCTTTATAATGATTTTATGAAATACCCAAGAGAACTATATATATTTAACATCAATAAAGATTAATTGAAGACTCATAAAAAACAATCAAACACAGATACAATAAAAAAAGTAAACTACAGATGCAATCAAAAAACATTTTTATCTACGATTTAGCCTCATGTTGAAAAATCACAGTTGTTCTGAAAAAGAATTTTATGACCCTAAGTAAAAAAACTTTACATACCACTACAACGTGCTTAGAAGGCGGATATAGCAGTTTATGGTTCTATGGGTATGTCCGCAGTATAACTTCAAAGCCGATTTACTAAATCGTAATTCAACTATCACTAGTTTTTTGAATGCCCCAGGAGTGAAAATTTTTACTATACCCAACAGAGAGATGTTCCAAGTCTATCTGTGGGTATGTACTTTATCCATCCAAAAAGAGTTATTCCCCTGTGTGTAATGGTCTACACATTAAAAGTACACTGGGAGCTAATTTGCTCCTGTGCTGCACTTGCTAGGACAGGAAATATTCAAGGGATTGACTACTCCACAAAATTTTCAGATGTTGTGGTTAATTTTTTCTCCATAGGTTTTTGGTGAACAGGGGGTGGAGAGAAAGTCAAAGGATGAATGATAACTACCAACGGGAGCAAATCGTTCGTTGACTAACAGTAAGCATCGCAACTAATTTTATAAAATTCCCAGATCAAGCTTAATGCTTGATATTGGTGAGTCTATTATGCTTATACTGTTTCTCAGTAAAGATGCACTATGTTTTGTCCCCCGCCTGGAGGGGGGGTGAGATAACCTGCAATTTTACAAAGAATTGGTATTATCCGCAAGTGTGTGCCATTTTCCCTGTCACAACCATTGATAAATAATGATTTTGATAATTGGAGAATGGAGAATAGTTTAACAAAAAAAAAATTTTTTAGTGGGATTACACTAGCTTGTTTTCTGACAAAAACTCTGATAATCTTATCCTTCTAATCCTTAAGTTAGAATTGTGTTGATCGTACTTATGTCCAGCAAATAACATAATAGAATGACTAATAAGAAATGGGCTGTTAAACGTATTACTGTAAACTTGGCTACACAGGAAGCTGAAAAACTCGAGAAATATTGTCTGCACACAGGTAGACCTGCAACAGATGTCATTCGGGAACTGATCCGAGGGTTACCCATCTATGACGACACCAAAGATGTAAGCAGTTAGGGAATTTGTCCCTTTGTAAGAGTGGTAATAGCAATGACTAATGACTACTAAGTAGCAAATTCTGACACCAACCCAGTTACAATTTGTAAATAAACTGAGAAGGAAGGACGGGATGCGCGTTGTGATCGTAGGTGCGGGACTGGCTGGGCTAGTGACCGCAGTAGATTTAGCTGATGCTGGCTGTGAAGTTGAGATTTTTGAGTCTCGTCCGTTTATTGGTGGTAAAGCTAGTAGTTGGATAGATAGCGACGGTAACCATATTGAAATGGGGTTGCACGTATTTTTTGGGTGCTACTACCAGTTGTTTGACTTAATGAAGAAAGTGGGAGCACTAGAAAACTTCCGCCTAAAAGAACATGTCCACACCTTTGTCAACAAAGGAGGACATACTGGTGCTTTAGATTTTCGCTTCTTCACAGGTGCACCTTTCAACGGGTTAAAAGCATTTTTCACCACTTCTCAACTCTCTTTACAGGATAAGTTACAAAATGCCATTGCCCTTGGTACTAGCCCAGTAGTGCGGGGTTTGGTGGACTTCGACGGGGCGATGAAAACCATCCGCAACTTAGATAAAGTCAGTTTTGCCCACTGGTTCACCAGACACGGCGGTAGTCAAGGTAGTATCAAAAGAATGTGGAACCCTATTGCTTACGCCCTCGGCTTCATTGATTGCGAAAATATGTCTGCCCGTTGCATGTTGACAATTTTCCAGTTATTTGCTGCAAGAACTGAAGCTTCAGTACTGCGGATGCTGGAGGGTTCGCCCTATGAGTACCTGCACAAGCCCATTGTGCAATATATAGAAGCTAGGGGAACCAAGGTTTACACTCGCCGGAGAGTGCGGGAAATACAGTTTACTGAGTCAGGGGAACAAACCCACGTCACTGGTATAGTCGTGGCAAGTGGTGATACAGAAGAAATCATCACCGCTGATGCTTATGTTGGTGCTTGTGATCTCCCAGGAATTCAACGCCTCCTACCCCAAGAGTGGCGCAAGTGGTCTGAGTTTGATAATATTTATAAGTTGGATTCAGTGCCAGTGGCAACGGTGCAGTTACGGTTTGATGGTTGGGTGACAGAACTGCACGATGCTGTTGAACGTAAACAGTTAAATCATGCAGCAGGGATAGATAATTTACTATATACTCATGAGGCTGACTTTTCTTGTTTCGCCGATTTAGCTTTGACTAGCCCTGCTGATTATTATAGGGAAGGGCAGGGGTCGTTGTTGCAGGTGGTGCTGACTCCTGGAGATCCATTTATTAAACAAACTAATGAGGCGATCGCAACTCATGTTCTCAACCAAGTGCATGAGTTGTTCCCCTCGTCACGGGATCTGAATATGACTTGGTACAGTGTGGTGAAGCTTGCTCAGTCTCTGTACAGAGAAGCGCCTGGTATCGATGTTTATCGTCCTCACCAAAAGACGCCAGTGCCTAACTTCTTCCTTGCAGGTAGTTACACTCAGCAGGACTATATCGATAGTATGGAGGGAGCGACGATTTCAGGACGGCGTGCGGCGAAAGCGATTTTGGAGAATGTTCAGAAATAACGAACCGCCCCAGGCGCACAAGAAGCAGAGGAAGAGAAGAGAATGGCGGATTGGTTGGAGCATAGTGTACAGGTAGAAGTAGAGGCTCCCATAGATTTAGTATGGAGTCTTTGGGCTGATTTGGAGCAAATGCCCCGGTGGATGAAATGGATTGATTCGGTAAAGGTTCCGGAAGATAATCCAGAGATTTCTCTGTGGAAGTTGAATACTGGCGGTCTGGAATTTACCTGGAAATCCCGCATTCTCAAAGTCATTCCCAATCAGATTATTGAGTGGGAATCAATTGATGGCTTGCCAAATCGTGGAGCAATTCGCTTTTACGATCGCCACGGTAGTAGTATCGTCAAAATGAGCTTTGCCTACGCTATCCCTGGTATTCTTGGCAAGATTATGGATAATCTGTTTTTGGGACGAGTGGTAGAATCGACTGTTAAAGCTGATTTGGAACGGTTTAGAGTATACGCTCTTAAAGTTAGGAATGGGGAGTAGGGAATGGGGAGTAGGGAGTGGGGGAAGATGAGGAAGATGAGGAAGATGAGGAAGTTGGGGAAGTTGGGGAAGAATAATTGTTTACTCCCCCACTCCCCCACTCCCCCACTCCCCCACTCCCCACTTTTTACCACGTCGGATCGGAAAACAGATTAATTGTCAACTCAACGCCTGTGGGTGGGACTGCGGTAATACAAGCACGGATGATATTTCCATCTTCCACTTCTACACTGCAAGCGTGACACGACCCCATCAGACAACCAGTGGGAATGAACACGCCAGCCCTCGCTGCTACATCCAGCAGCGGTTCTCCAACTTCGGCTTTAACGGTGACATCATCTGGCAAAAAGCGGATGCGAACAGTCATGACAACCAGCCTCAAGACAAAAATGGTGCTAAGTCTAAATGGCGTTCCACTTCAGTTGCAAGGGAGTCTAAGATATTCTCCCGTTGTTCCCGATAGTTTGCGACACCCGTAGGCAAAGATTTCAAACCCCGTTGTTGACGCAGGCGATTTAACCAAGCGCGTCGCCAAGGACCATTATCAAATATCCCGTGAAGATAAGTACCCCAAACTGATAGACAACTATCCACCATCCCTAAATTAGGGTCGTCAAATAGGGATTGGTAAGATTGTGGATCGACGCCTTGGGTTTCTATGCGCGATCGCCCTTGGTGGATTTCAAACCCAGTGACGGGTAAACCCATTTGCGGAAAATTGGAGCTAACTTGGCGTTGGCGGGCGACTTTCTGTCCTGTAATGACAGTTTTAATAGGTAATAGTCCCAGTCCTTGATATCTGCCTGCTTGTCCCTCTATACCCTCCGGATCAGCTATCATCTGACCTAGTATTTGGTATCCACCGCAGACACCCAACACTGTACCACCAGCTGCTGCGTAGTGTTGAATCGCTTCTGCCATCCCGCTTTTTTGTAGCAGTAGCAAGTCAGGAATAGTCGTTTTCGTGCCTGGTATAATTACGGCATCAGGATGTCCTAAATCTTGCTTTGGACTAATGAATTTTACTGTAACTGTTGGTTCTGATTCTAACGGGTCAAAGTCAGTAAAATTAGAAATCCTCGGTAACCGGATGACACTGATAGTAAGTTCGGTTTGCGATTTTTGGGCTTTACGTTCTAGCAAGTCAAGGGAATCTTCAGCGGGAAATATATGTTCCAAATAGGGAATAACACCCACAACAGGGATACCAGTGCGTTCTTCCAACCATTTGATTCCCGGTTCTAAGAGCGATCGCTGTCCTCGGAACTTGTTAATTACTACACCCCGAATCAGAGCACGTTCATCTGGATCCAGTAACTCCAAGGTTCCCACTACATGGGCAAAAGCACCACCTCGGTCAATATCAACTACTAGTACAGTTGGCGCGTTCAAATATTTTGCCACCCGCATGTTGGTCAAGTCGCGGTGCTTGAGGTTAATCTCCGCAGGACTACCGGCTCCTTCGCAAACAAGTAAATCAAATTCTGTTGTTAAATGTTGTAATGATTCCTCAATTGCCCGCCACCCCATTTCAAAATATTGTTCATAGTAATCTCCAGCACTCACTTTGCCCACGGACTTTCCCTTGATAATGACCTGGGAAGTCATATCGCCTTGAGGTTTGAGTAAAATTGGGTTCATTTCTATCCAAGGAACCACTCCAGCAGCCCAAGCTTGCACCGCCTGAGCGTAGCCAATTTCTCCACCACTAGCCGTGACATAGGCATTTAAAGCCATATTTTGACCTTTAAAGGGAGCCACTCGCCAACCACGTCGCGATAGAATACGACAAATAGCTGCGGTTATCAGTGATTTCCCTGCGTGGGATGTTGTTCCCACTACCATAATTGCTTTCATGATTTATTATCGGTTTTTCCAGAGCGGATTTCTTATTTACTGGGTGAAAGGAGACATGGCAATCTACGTGTTCATGGTTAATGGTCAGTAGAACAGTTAACAATCAACAATTCCCAAAGGTCGTATGGGCTTCCGTAATTATTGTTCCCATGGACTACCCATTCCTAACTCCTCACCCTTAAATTTTAAAAAGGTAATCTTAACCAACGATTCAGGGCGTCTATGGCGCGATCGCTCCATGAAGGAGTACGCCTGGGTTGGCTCTGGAATTGTTCCACTAAAAGGCGACCTAGAGGTGTGACGCGAAAACTATCTGTAATCCCTTGACCATCTACTTCTCGCCGCAATATACCCACTTGGATTAACCATACCAAAGCATTGTCTGTTGCTAATTCCGACAGTGGACGTTTCGTGTAGCCATGCTGGACACCAGAATTGCCCGCAATCTCACTTAACGCTACACGCCTTGTGCGCATCGCTGCCAATAAACACAGATTGAAGGGAGAACACACAAGCGATCGCCCTGCTCTTTCTAGGGTGCTACGAGAATAGGTAAAACTTTTCTGGCTCTGGGAATCAACAATAGGCATTTTGGCTATGCTTGATAAATTTCTCTCACTTAGAGATATTTTTTGCTATGTATGTTGTGTTACTGGATATCATTGTAACAATTCTTTACACAAATTTCACGATCAAGCTGGCTTTTCTACCCTAACTTTAAAAAAATACATAAAGTTTGATACAATAATCGCAACCAGGAAAACAGTAACAGCTATTCATAGCTTTCACTGTACAAGTAACACGGTGCTTCCAAGTCAAGGCAGAATCCTGTTAGCGAATTTGGAAGCTCATGATGTGACTTTTATAACTCACCTGGATTTAACCTTTCACTAGAGAGATTCTAAAAATATGCCTTTAGCAGTTGGTAACGATGCACCTGCATTTACTGTCAAAGACACCGATGGGAACACCGTCTCGTTATCTGATTTCAAGGGCAAGACAGTGGTTCTTTACTTCTATCCCAAAGATGACACTCCAGGTTGCACCAAACAAGCGTGCAGTTTTCGTGATGCTACAGAAGAATATACAAACAAGGATGTTGTAGTGTTGGGAGTTAGTGCAGATGATGAAGCATCTCATCAAGCATTCACCAAGAAATATAACCTAAACTTTCCCCTGTTGGCTGACACCGACCAAACCCTCATCAAGTCTTACGATGTTGATGGTGGTGGTTATGCCAAACGTGTCACCTACGTCATTGATGGTGAAGGTAAAATTATCCACGTTGACGCCAGTGTCAACACCTCTACCCACGCCAATGATGTTTTAGCTGCACTGGGACTTTAAAGTAGACCGTGTAGAGACGTTACATGTAACGTCTCTATATTCACATCTTGCACCAGCCTGGCAGTACATCAAAAAAATAACTCAGTATTTAATGGGTTTCTGACTGTGCCCATATCCGCATGGGACTTGAAGTCCCATGCTAATAGCATAAGTCCTCTTTTAGAGGACTTTTGGGAGTTTTGAAATCACTGTCAATTT
>JADQBA010000162.1 GCA_016903675.1 Stigonema ocellatum SAG 48.90 = DSM 106950
CTCAAGTAGTGTAGGGTGGGCACTGCCCACCAAAACCCAGACTAAATCATTTATGAAAAATCTCAAGTAGTGTAGGGTGGGCACTGCCCACCAAAACCCAGACTAAATCATTTATGAAAAATCTCAAGTAGTGTAGCCCACCAAAACCCAGACATGGTGGGCAGTGCCCACCCTACGTGTGTTTCAAAAATCTGCGGAGGATTCGTATATATCACATCGAAAAGAGTGAAAATAAGAAACCGGGTAACTCCTGCGAAACCCGGTTTCTGGCACCTCAACTATCGTTAACCGACAAGCATTATGTCTAATTGAGATTGAGTAAGTTTGAATGACGAATTAACAACTAAAGAAACTTGTACTTTCATTAACAATTGCTTTTTAATTATCTGATGCTCGTACTTGTTGTGTATGATATTCCTAATGATAGAAGGCGGACGAATTTGTCTAATTTCCTCGAAGGATATGGACGAAGAGTTCAGCTGTCTGTATTTGAATGTTTTTTAAGTTTGGACGAAATGCGAGAACTTTATGAAAAAGTGAAAAAGTTAGTTAAGCCTGTGGAAGATGATGTGCGGTTTTATTGGATATCGCAGGAAGCGGTTTCGAGGGTGTTAATTATTGGCGGGTCAGGTCCCCAACCACCGCCAAACTATTATGTTATCTAGGTTTGAGGAATTTAAGGGGTGATTTTGAAATGTTCATCGACACCACTCGTCAAATCGCTAAAACCCTATATTTTTCGTTGAGTGGTGTCGATAGCCTACTACGTAAGGGTTTGAGGTATGTGTTTTGCTCAATTTTTGCGAAGATGTACTATACTTTTACCAGTGGTGTCGATTTGGCGGCTGAAACCCTTACTGGGTAACGGCTGCTAGATGAACTCCCAACCGTATGGGTTAAATCGGACTAGTTGGAAACCTCCAGAAATCTGTCTTAGAATCCTGTTGCTGGTTAAACCCAACCGTATGGGTTAAATCGGACTAGTTGGAAACTTTCAGGAGAAAAGTTTTTCCATTCCTCATGGAAACCCAACCGTATGGGTTAAATCGGACTAGTTGGAAACGTTAAATCTAGGTTCCTATTGATCCATCTTTCTGCAACCCAACCGTATGGGTTAAATCGGACTAGTTGGAAACTTGTTAGCCCAGGAGGTTAAGCTTCTGTTCTGGACCCAACCGTATGGGTTAAATCGGACTAGTTGGAAACCAAAAAGAAGAGGCAGCCAAAAGCAATAAGCCCAAACCCCTACCGATTGGGTTAAATCGGACTAGTTGGAAACTTGAATGCATACCCTGTTAGGTTAGCACACCTGTCCTCTGCCCTACCGATTGGGTTAAATCGGACTAGTTGGAAACACCGAATGAACTTTCATCGATACCAGAGCAGTACACACCCTACCGATTGGGTTAAATCGGACTAGTTGGAAACGTTTGATGACCAACACGGACTAGAAGGATAACTCTATCCCTACCGATTGGGTTAAATCGGACTAGTTGGAAACACCAAGGGGCGAATATGTCGAGATGTGCCGCCAAGAACATCCCCTACCGATTGGGTTAAATCGGACTAGTTGGAAACAGGAAATGCTGTCTGATATTCACTGGTTTTACCCAGCTCCCTACCGATTGGGTTAAATCGGACTAGTTGGAAACTCTCTCTATGTATATCGAAGCCTTTGCTTCTTCTATACACACCCTACCGATTGGGTTAAATCGGACTAGTTGGAAACACTTGAGGAAGCTCACTTCTGCTCCCAAGGTTGGGCCCTACCGATTGGGTTAAATCGGACTAGTTGGAAACGAATGGACATTCATCCCAACTATTCTCTTTTTTTACCCTACCGATTGGGTTAAATCGGACTAGTTGGAAACGTTTTGCATTGCGGCGATCGCTGCCGATGCAAAAAAAACAACCCTACCGATTGGGTTAAATCGGACTAGTTGGAAACGTTAAACGCTTGCCCCGAAAAGTTTTCACATCTATCCCCCTACCGATTGGGTTAAATCGGACTAGTTGGAAACGCAATGACGATCTCACATAGTTGCAAGTTAGTATTCCCTACCGATTGGGTTAAATCGGACTAGTTGGAAACAAAAAATAAGCCCTCAAATTTGAGGGCTTATTTATTAATAACAACATCGCTAAAACTTACTCAAGCTACACTCAATTTCGTAGATTTAGCGATTTGATATTGGATATCATCCAAAAAAATCACATCATTGGCTATTTCCAAAAGCTGTTGACTTAACATACCCTTCTTTGCAATAACAGTTACCTCGGCACCACGTCGTTGAAGTTCGGATATAACAGGAACAAAATCACCATCACCACTCACAAGAATTACCCTATCTTGCTGTTTGACTTCTCCCAGCATATCAACCGCAATTTTGACATCATCACCAACAGTTTTGAAAATATTACTATCAGGTCGAGGTAAAATCGGAAGTGCAATCACTTCATAACGCAAACGTTCTAAATAACTCATAAACCGCTTTTGCCCCTCAGTCATCGGTGAATGAACACCAGTATAATATTTAAAAGTGGTAGCAATTGCACTTTGAGAAAGCTCTATTCGCAACGCATTATAGTCAACCTCAATTTGCAAGCTATCAAGAGCAAAACTTAAATTATTACCGTCAATATAAACACGAGTCACCGATGTTCGAGTATCAGGAAGGCATTTAACAGGTGATTTTCGAGAATTTTTTTGATGATTTTCAGACTTAGGAGTCGTTTTATTATCCAACTTCTCTTGCAATTGAACGATATTTCCAACAATGACTTTTTGTTGATGCTGTAATTTATCAATTTTAGAAAGATAAAGACGCTGACATGTATGTTGAATTTTGACTTTTTTATCCAGTTTATTTAATTCATGCTGTGCGTCACAAAGTTTAGCTTGCAGGCAAGTATTTTCTTTAGTTAATAGAGTTAATTGCTTCTGGTTATTGGCATCTAATTCGTGCTGTTTGACTGTTATTTTTCTACAAATAGCTCCCAATGCGGCTATTTCACCCAATCCTCGCAGTAAAGGTTGTTTGCTAATAGTTCCCGTCAAGATACACACCATCGATGAAACTATTGTGATTGAAAACCCTTGAGTAAGTTTCATTTTTATTACTCACTAATTTCTGACTTTCATGTATTTAATTTAGTGAGTCCATGGAAAACTACATTTCCAGTTATGACCAATTCATGAAAAATTTTAAGTAGGGTGGGCACTGCCCACCATATCTAGGTTTTGGTAGCTCCTAAGAAACACGAGGAGGAGGAGGGGGGGAGGGGGGGAGGGGGGGAGGAGGTGTTTCTTTCATTCATAACGGGTGGTGCGCCGCCTGTGGGGCGCTCTTAAGAAACACATTTTATAACCCTTATACAGCAAGGCTTTCAGGAAATCTACAAAAATGTGTTTCTTTCATATTAGGACTTACGCACTTTACAAATTTTTCATCATGTGCATACCAAGATTGTGAAGATAAAAGTCTTGCCCTGCCTCGTTCTTGGGCTGCTGCCTGGGAATGCGATCGCTGGGAGGCTCTGCCTCCCGGTTTGAGGGGAGGCAGAGCCTCCCATAAGAGCATTACAAGGCAGAGCCTTGTAACGAGAGGTAATGCACAGTTAGTTATGTCTGTCAATGCGTAAGTCCTACATATGTTGCTAGTGGCGATGTCTGATGACAAGCCGCTAGTGAGGGGCTGACATCTTGCACCTTCTCAGTAAGGGGTGGTGGGCAGTGCCCACCCTACGAAATCATAAGCTTTTTGGGCTTTTATTTTGAAGGTTTGTAGTAAGCGCTGTCTTCGCTGAAGCGCTTACTACGAGCGAATTTATGAGCTTTACTTTTCTTTACATATAGCAATCCTAAATGAATTATAAACACTTCTCCCTCGTCCTCCTTGTCCCCCAAGTCTTCCTTGTCCCCTTTGTTTGGATCTCAAATAGGATTGCTATAGTTCTGTTTATTCGCGCCGACTTACTTATATATAAAGAAGCTATAGAAGGAAAGTGCATATTCCACCCATAGGTTTTAATGAGAAATAAGAAAACACAAACCTAACACAAATGGTGAAAGGGTATGGGAAATCTTCATCGAGTAATGATTATAGCGGATGGCGATAACGCTTTTATGGCAGCACAAAGTTTTAATCGCAAAATAAATTGGCATAAAATGCGGGATTATTTAGCTGACCCAAAAGAAGGGAGAGAATTAATTGAAATGGTAATTTATCTCGGTCTACCTCCCGCAAAAGAAAGATTTGAAGAACAGCGAAAAAATAAAGAAAAATTTATTTACTGGGCAAAGAGTAATGGATTTTTAATCGTAGCAAAAGAAGGTAAAGCGAAAGGAGATGATTACGAGAATAATGTTGATGTTGTGATGGCGATAGATGCAATTGAATTAGCTTTAGAAATTAAACCAGATATTGTGGTTTTGGTGACGGGAGATTCGGATTTCGCTTATTTAGCAGAAAAATTGAGAAGACGAGGAATCCGGGTTGAGGTAGCTTCAGTCGAACAATCTTTAGGAAGTGAGTTAAAAAATGCGGCTAATAGCGTGGTGGATTTAACTGAGGTCTTTGATGATTTTGAACAACATAATGCTAACCAAAATTATTACCGTATTGGTAATTCTAATGTTTTTGATTCATGAATGCATAATCCTCAAGTAAATAACAAAGCAAAGGAGTTCTTCATGAGGACAGTAAATGGCAAGTTAATTAATCAAGAAATAAATCAATTTGATGAAATTACAAAAAATACTGAAAAAATTAATCAACGTTGCCAGCATTTAGAATCTCAAGTCACTGCTATTAGCAGACAAGATTACACGCAAGATTTACAAACGATAAATCAGGAGGTAAATAGTAGCAAATCCTATCTGCACAAGTTAGAGCAAAAAATTGGCTTTTTGGAAGAGGTGACATCAAGACAAGCTCAACAGTTGTTATTTCTCAAGATAATCACTGTTATGGGTTTGATAGGTTTGTGGTTTATATTTGGTATGAATAATAAACCCGACTATCACAAAAATAAGCCTCAGAAAAAATCAGAATCTATGGAAATACTGCAAGGGCTGAGATAATTACCCTGATCGGGAAACCCTGTAGAGACGCGATTAATCGCGTCTCTACAACCAGAATTCGCATCAAGCCAATCATTAGAACAAAGTGAGGAAATAGAATGAGAGCAATTGTTAACGGCAAACTGGTTGATTTGCCACAAGGTGCAACTGTTGAAGAATTAAGAAAAAAATTACCAGAAATCGGCCAAGATGATGTGATGGAAGAAGGTTTTGGTGGTACTCGTCCTCTGAAAAATAACGAAGCACTAAAAGAAGGTTCAAAGGTTTGGACTGTGCCTAAAATTGTCAAAGGGGGAATAGGATTTTATACCAATTCGTAATTCGTAATTCGTAATTAATAAATTCAGGTTTTATCAGGGTTTTCAGGTCTGAATCTGTTGCCAGATTTTAGAGAATTGGTATTAGATTTTGGATTAACCTACGGGAAGCCGCAGCAGCGTCTATGGATTTGAGATTATCCAATTGTCTAGTTTATAATTTTTGAATTGAGAAGGTGAACTATGGCGGTTACAATTAGCCAAGATAAATCAGGATTTAAACCCAGTTCGCGAATTATAGAAGAACTGAAGCCGTTAGAAAAAGTTGCCAAAAATGTAATTGTTGGTAGCAAGACAGTAGGGGATGTCAAATATACAGCTATTCTGATTAGGGGAATGCCTTTATCTTCCAAAAAGTTTACGGTTTCTAACACAGATGTTTTGTTTTTGTTACCACCAGATTATCCGCGACTTCCTCCCATTGGCTGCTATTTAAATTACCCCTGGAATACCGCAGGAGAAGGAGACCATCACTTTACCAGACAAAGTTATTATGGTGCACCATTTCTGAGTGAAGAAGGATGGTATTGGTATTGTGTGGGATTAGGGGGAGGATTTAACCATGATGTTTGGTTAAATTCCTGGAGACCTAGTAATAATGCTCAGAATGGTCACAATCTTGCGACTTTGTTTGTAACAGCACGTCACGCCATTAATAGTGATGATTGATTTTAGGTAATAAGGGGTACGAGGGGGACAAGGGGGACTAGGGGGACTAGGGGGACTAGGGGGACGAGGGGGACAAGGGGGACGAGGGGGACAAGGGGGACGAGGGGGACGAGGGGGAGGTGTTTATAACTCCTGCACGGATTGCTGATGATTTCGTAGGGTGGGCACTGCCCACCAGCCTTAAAAAGCTGATGATTTCGTAGGGTGGGCACTGCCCACCAGCCCTCCCACAAGGGAGGTGCAAGATGTCAATTAAGGGTAGCTGGCGGACAGAGAAACCTGATAAATAAGTGCGAAATCGGGTTTCTGTCAATACTGCACAGGTTTTGCCTAAAAAATAAAAATTTGTAGGTTGGGTTGAGGAACGAAACCCAACCTAAGCGCGGGGTTTGTTGGGTAACGCATTGCCTCAACCCAACCTACGAATATTCAAAACCTACGCAGTATTGGGGTTTCTGTACAATAACTGGTGGGCAGTGCCCACCCTACAAAACAATAACTAACTATGGCGCAAAGAGCGCGATCGCAACGTATAAAAGAAACACATTTTTCCCCTGCTTCCCACTCCCCTGTTCCTTAAGAATCAATACTAACAATCAACAATAAACCATGAAAAAAACTGCTGAAATTTCTCTGCATATACCACCAAAAATGTGGTTTATTTTTCAGAAATCTATGCTCACTTCTCGGAGGTTTAATGAAGAAGTTATTGGTTTTTTATTTTGTCAGCGCCATCAAGTTTCAAAACGCAAAATCCGGTATACCCCTAAAACTTGGGTTGTTCCTGCTTCTGACTGTTACGAACATCAATCTGCTAGTGGATTGGTATTAAAACAGCATTTTCATTCTTATTTGCTAGAAAATCATCTTCAGCCTGGTTTGGATGTAGTTCACATTCATACTCATGCGGGTCGAGGTATACCTGATTTTTCCTATGTTGATGACCGTTCTGAGTCAGAATATGCGCGGTTTATTTCATCCAGCTTTCCCAA
Organism: Stigonema ocellatum SAG 48.90 = DSM 106950; assembly: GCA_016903675.1. GTDB lineage: Bacteria > Cyanobacteriota > Cyanobacteriia > Cyanobacteriales > Nostocaceae > Stigonema > Stigonema ocellatum. The sequence goes on from JADQBA010000162.1 coordinate 7,062, forward strand.
AAAACCTCGTTTAATTTCGGGAGTATTTGATGAGGATTTACAATCTGGGCAATTTCGGATATGGGATAGAAAAGGACGGGATTTTGAGCCTGTTAATTTCTGTAATTCCTTGTTTGAAGTCTCTAATTCTCAAGATGTGATAAACAACACAAATTTTATGTTTGCTCGTCAAAAAATCTTTGGAGAAGCCAATCAAAAAACTCTTAATCAGCTAAAAGTAGGACTAATTAGTTGTGGTGGTATTGGTTCAATTTTCGCTGAATTATTAGGACGTTTGGGTGTGAAGAATTGGGTATTAATTGACCCCGATAAATTGGAGACAGTTAACCTCAATCGGATGCCTGGTGCTACACAAGAAATGGTAGATCAACAATGGCATAAAGTGCATTATGTCAAGCATTTAATCAAAAAAATTTACCATGAGGGTTCCTGTGTCAAAACAATACCAACCGCAGTCGAAAATGAATTAGCCAAGCAAGAAATAGCAACTTGCGATTTAATTGTGGTGGCGACTGACAATCATCTTTCTCGAAAAACTGCTCAAGAATTAGCGTTGCAGTATATGCGTCCTTTGGTGTGTTTGGGGACTCATATAGATGTAAAGCCAGACAATACACCACGAATGTATTGCAGAGTTACCGTTCCTCCTCTGGGGGGTGGTTGGTGTTTGATGTGCGGTAATATCATCAACCTGCAACGTGCAGCTTTAGAGTCTGCACCATTAGCGATTAATAACATGGCTGCGGGTGCGGGTTATTTAGAAGGAGTCAATGATCCAGCAGTATTTTGGTTGAATAGTATTTGTGCAAGTACCGCTGTTGGGGTGATTCACGGAATGGTGAGCGGTTTTTTGAATGTAGATTCCGGGATTGATTGGATTTATGAGTTTCCCGGTAGTGATTGGCGTAAGACTAATACTGAGTATTTACAAACTGATGATTGTTACTTTTGTGGAATGAAAAGTTTGGATAAAGTCGTTGAAAATTTGGATTTTGAAAATCCAGATGTTGAAAATCCAGATTTTATTATCTGGTAAAAAGGGTAGAGACGCGATTAATCGCGTCTCTACACGACCTAAAATTATCGCCCATCGCCCTTAACACCAAGCGTATTAGTTGAAAATATACAGAGGAAAGTTATGAAGTTTAAAAATGCTCACGGCAATCTCGCTGTAATTGCAATCATGACGCTGTTTTGTTTAAGTGTTTTTAGTTATGGAATATATGCGAGCTACTATGGATTGCTATTGTTTCAGCAAGGAGCTTTGAATTTTATTATCGGTCTATTCTTTTTGGTTTGCATTGGCATACCTAGTATTTACTGGGGAATATCAACAAGTTACAGATATTTTGCTGCTGTACTTTCTTGTATTAACCAAAGAAAAATCCGAGTCATTAGACCACTTTTAGTACATGAAAATGGGCTGTATTCTGACACTGAAAAATGGTTATGCACGGTAGTTCAGGAGTTATCTCAAGCAGAAGGCTTACCCAAAACTCCGGTGGTAGGAATTGAATTGTGTGATGATAATCCTAACGCCTACGCAGTGGGTGCAACACGTTCTTATGCTATGGTGGTTGCCACTACTGGTTTAATCAAGCAATTGAATCAAAAAGAAGTTGCTGCTGTCATGGCACATGAGCTAGGACATATTGCTAACTTAGATACAATGGCAAAAACCTTGCTTTCAGCTGCTTTGGATGGTGTAATGTTAATACTTTTTAAGCCAATTTTGCTCATTGTATGGCACTTCGGAAGATTTGTGGCTTTATTAATGCTAGTTGCTGGTTTAATCTATGGTCTTTTCGGAAATTGGCAACACGCAACAGTTCTTTTGGTGGGTGTATTAGTTTGGATTCTGATAATGATGTTGCCAACGATAACACAATTTCTCGTCACATTATTGACCTTCTGGCATAGTCGCTGGCGAGAATATCACGCTGATGCGGTTGCAGCTAGGTTAACCAGTGTTGATGATATGGTATCAGCCTTGGCGACTCTTGACCGTTTACCTTTTCAGCCACCCAAACAAAATAGAGAACAAATGGCTACTTTATGGATTCGAGTTGCTATGAAAGATGAAACAGGAATTTTTCACTGGTTAAAACATACACATCCACCTATTTATAAAAGAATTGAGGCTTTAAGACGTGGACTTTACCTGAGATAAGCCACATGACCATAATTCCTAAGGAATACAGGGGTGTAGGGGTGTGAGGGAAAAATGTGAATCGTTACGGATGTTGCGATCTGCGTTTCGCTTTACTCGCAACGCTTACGCATCCGAGGCGATCGTTGGAGGCTCATATCTTGCACCATCGTCTTGTTGCGAAAATCAGAGCAACAAAAGCCTTATGATTTCGTAAGGTGGGCAGTGCCCACCCTACCCTTATTGAGAAGGTGCAAGATGTCAGATACCCCCCAATTTTAAAGATTAGTTGGGGGAAAGTATTGCAAAGTGGAAAAAGCGTTTTCCATCTCCATGTCATAGTAAATCTGTCGAGAGGAATACAGTCAATGCAGAGTATGCACAGCTACCAGATGGTGTTAAAAGGTGAGGTATTGCATGTTGGATTTAATCGCAATATTCCCGCACAGGGCGATCGCATCGTTAAAGATGCCCTATTCGTATTAAACCACATGATTGATTCCGGGGAAATTGCGGGAGGACACCGTATTCTAATTGACGGTCCTCAATCTGTTCCCGTTGCTTATGTCCTTGCTCACAAACTGGTACATTTATATGAAGTCGTCGCCGTCCTCGACCCCAAACTAGGCAGTAAAATCAGTACAGCATCTGGTGCTATCAGACACAAAACCTATATAGTCACCTCTGCACATGGTTCCGCAGAACATAAAGTGGGAGATTTGATTCCAACGGAAGAAAAACAAGTAGAGCGATCGCTCATCAAAGTTGTTTTGTGCGGACCACCGCGATCGGGTAAATCCTGTTTGCGCGATGGTTTGAAAAGAGCAATTTTAGGTAATTTAGGCGCACCTTATCCCTATGTCATCACAGCTTGTCCTGATGGCGAAGGAGCACATTATCAAGAAACTTATGAAAATAACCAACCACTAGCCGAAGACATAAAACCCAATAATAAAGCAGATGTTACCCCAGAGTTTGCAGAAGAAGCGGCTAAATGGGTCAAGAGTGCGAACCAGTTAATAAATATTATTGATGTTGGCGGTAAAACCTCACCAGAAAACAAGATCATTATGCAGCCAGCAACCCACGCAGTTATTCTCTCAGGAGATGTAAATAACTTTGCCGAGTGGGAAGATTTTTGTCAATCCCTGGGACTAAAAATCATTGCCAAAATTCATAGTCAGTTATATGCTGTGGAAGATGAAGTCTTGTTCACCAATGGTTGGCAAGCGAATACAGGCGATTTACTAGAAAAAGCCCCTTTGCTGACAGGTAGGGTGCATAGATTAAAACGGGGAGAAAATCTATCAACCCGTCCGATGGTGCAAGCATTAGCTGAAGTTTTAATCCATTTGACGAAATGTTAAGTCTTAAAAAAATACCCAAATGAGTGTTTTTGATGTTAATATCTATTTTTGCGTATTTTCACCCTAATATCGCCAATCGAAGAGTATCAAAATATGCACAAGATTATCACGACAACGGGAACATCTTTATTAACTAATGCTGCTCGTGAACTGAAAAAGCCTCTAGGTTCTATCACTGATGAAGAATTAAGGTTTTTCTGGAAACAAGTAGGCGCAGAAGCAGCCTCAGCGGAAACTAATTCTTTGCTGAAAATTGCCCACACTGAGGAAGAAGTTGTGTTATTATATACAAATACTCTAGAAGGGGAACGGTGTGCTAAAGAAATCGAAAGATACTTGCAAAGCGAAAAATGGTCAAATGTGAGGCTCAGAAAGTTGCCTTTAGAACAAAATGAGGCTCAATTTGAACGTTATGGCTTACGAGAATTGGTCAATATTCTCATTGATGAAATTAGCAAGGGGCAGCGACAACAACAGGAAGTTATTATAAATGCTACTGGTGGCTTCAAAGCAGAAATTGCCTACACGACTATGGTCGGGATGATTTTTCAAGTTCCAGTCAAATACATCTATCAATACTTTAAGCAACCCATTACCTTTCCGGCTTTACCTGTTAGCTGGAATATAGATTTATTGGTGGAGTATCCCAGCTTTTTTGCATGGTTGGATGAAGAACCACGAAAACAACTTGAGGTGGAACAACGCCTCAAAGCTATTCCCGAATCAGAACGCGATACCGTTCAGCAACTCCTTCTACCTGTCGATCCACAAGGGGATGTGTTTCTCTCCGCCGCAGGTGAGATTCTCTGGAAGCGAGTTAACCAACAACGGCAAATAGGAGAATTATTGGCAGAACCTAGTGCTTCTTCAGTTTCTCCCTTAGATAAAATTTCTAGTTCAATTAACGAAGTTAAGCATCATTACCCCCAAGGGACATTAACATTTGCCCAGAAATTAGCTCAACTTGAACCAGTCGAAGAAATTATCGGCGGATATTTTGAGCCTACCACAATGCGAAGAGTCAAAAAAGTGGATGATGATGGCTCCATTCGTGTTTTGTGGGCAGATAATGAGAAAGCCACGAATATGACAATTCGCACCACAGCACGCGGTTTGGCACAAACTTTGAGGTTTTGCGATCAATATATTCGCCCTTTATTAGATTCTTAATTTGTTGAGAAAAATCTATGTGGAATTGTAAGTTCTCCTTGTAGACAACTCAGTAAATATTAACTTTTCTCATGGCAATGGATATCAACCAATCTTGCTATACTGCAATTACCTTTTCTCCCGTACAGGGATTTATCGAAAAGTCACGTAAATTGCGAGATTTGTATGGGAGTTCTTTTATCTTGTCTTATTTGGCTAGTACTATTTGTAATGAAGCTACAAAGCAAGGATTTTGGGTGGTTTCTCCAGCTTCAATTAATCTAACTCAAGGAACTCCCAATCAAATCATTGTTAAAGGTGACTTTGCTGAAAAAGATGCTTATAACACTCTTGATACTGCTTGGAGTGGAGTGACACAAGCTTGTCGTCAATGGATTGAAAATCATGTTTCTGGGAGTTATTCTTGGCGAAGGGAATGGAATTTGTGGACGAGTTATGCTTGGGAGTTTTTTTGGGGACAAGGTGATACTATTGCCACAGCACGAGGCAATTTGAATGAAATCAAACGTCGTCGTAATTGGACTGCAATCAACTGGACAGGGGAAAGTTCAACGTTATCAGGTGCAGATGCGATCGCTATTCCTAGTCTATGTACAACTCATCCTAAAACCTCGGATTATCAAACTCAAAAAACGGAGATTAAAGAGTTTTACAAAAATCTCAGTTATGCAGTAGGGCATAACTTTATTGAACACATTGTCAAGCAATTAAACCAAAAAAATCACAGAATCCGATTAATTGACAGATACGGTCAAGGTTTCATTACATTTATTGAAAATAAATTTCCAAAAATTAGTCAAGTTCAGCGTGAAGAGTTAATCAAGGAATATGGTTCAGCAATTATTGACCCTGATGAAGAATTGAGCATTCCCGAACTTATTAAACGATTGATTACTTTGGAAGCTATTGCTGCTCCTTTAGGGATTAATACCCAAGAAGTTCCCGAAACCTTTAGGGATTTAAATAGACTAAATCAGAAGAAAAAACAGAATCAAATTGAGCCTGATAATCGTTGGAGTGGTTGGTTTCAAGGAGATGGAGATAAAGCAGGAGACTATCTTAAATCCCTACTCATCATGACTTGGTGGATTGGATTAATGATGTTTACTGATAGTCCAGAATTGATTCTTGAATACAAATATGCCAGCACAGTTGCCTTGGTTTTGGAAGGTAAGTTCCTCAATAGCTTTAGTTACGCCATGCTAAATTGGGGTGAAAAAACCTTAAAGCCTAAGTTAAATAAGACGGGTAAAGGTAGAATAATTTACGCAGGAGGGGATGATTTTTTAGGTGTTTTCTATCGCAATCCTCCGAAAACAAGATTTCTAGCGAGATTGGTAAACTATTTAAGTAGCAAGTTAGGTGAATCACACCCCAAATTAAAGCGGGAGATAGAAGATTTCAATCAAGAATTCTACAGAAAAGGTTTACACCAAGATGTAAAACTTTCCCCCGAGATGAAACAGGGTTTTGCTGACATCATCACAGCAAAGAAAAACGACACAGAATTAGAACAAGCACTAGCAGAAGCAGGGCTTCATCACGAAGAAGCGGAAAACTTGTTTCGGGAACCTGTACTTAAACCTCAAGAATGCCTAGATTGGTTTTATCAATTTAATCCTGAAGACAATAGTGCCTTATGGAAACAACACAAACAACCAATTGGTGTGAGTGTGGGATTTGTCTGGGCTGCACCTGGTGTTCCTCAACGGGATATACTACAACATTGTCGAGATGTAGAGAAAAACGCCAAGAATCAAGGACGAAATCGTCTAGCTATTCGTATCCTGTTTAATGGAGGTAATCGTTTAGACTGGGTATGTCCTTGGTGGTACTTGCAGAAAGTCTTACAAGGATATTGCGATCGCAACAAACAAACGGGTAAAAATGCCAACTGGGGACATATCTACGCAGATGTGGCTGTACTGGAGTCCCGTCACGCTTTTAAAAATCAAACAGAAGTCGCTTTAGCACTCTTTGAGATTTATTTTCCTCATCATAAAAATCTTTTAGAACAACACTTGTGGGATTCAGAATTTAGCACGGGAATTCTTGGTAATCATGAAGTTGATTGTAAAGATGTCACAGAATCACTAAATAACTGGATTATTAATCTTGCAAAGATAGGATTTCACCTATGTCAGTAGTAGAAAAAATAGACATTGATACTAGGATTCATTTAGAGAAAGAATCACTTTTTAAGTATCTCATCATCATTGAGCCTTTAGGATTTTTATATGGTAGTGCTGGCAGATTTTTATCACCAGATAACTTAGTGGGACGTTCCGGTACAAGCTTTCCTCCCAGCGCCGCAAGTCTATCTGGTTTATTTGCTGCGACATATGCTGAAGATGAACCAGATAAGGAAAGACTCAAAGCTAAACTAGACCCTTTATATTTTGCTGGTCCTTTTTGGGCAAAAAGCGATTCTCCCCAAAGCTTTTATGTCCCTATACCTTTTAATTGTCTTGTGAATAAAGGAACAAAAAATATTGCCTATCAATTAAGTTGGGATGGTAAAAAATGGCAGAATCAAAATGGAAAATCACCAACAGGTAAATTTGAAAGTGGGACTTGGCTAGCAATAGAAGATTGGGAAAAATTAAAGTCAATTCATTGGGATAATCCGCCAAAATTAGAGAAAGAACCTTGGGAACCAATTCCACATTTGCATCCCCAACTCAGAGAAGACGAACGGCGTGTCAAAATAGAAACACTGGAAGATAATAGCGAAAGAGGTAGCTTATTTTTAGAAAACGGCGTGCAATTAAACCCTGATTATTGCTTAGTTTATCTCTGCAATGAGAAAGTAACAGATGGCTGGTATCGCTTTGGGGGAGAAGGACACATGGTAGAAGTGAAATGTCTGCCATTGGAACAATATGAATATCTCAAAAATCTGCTGACAGAAAATGTTGGCAAAAGTTTTGCCTTAATTACCCCAGCTATTTGGGGTTCAAATCGGCTATCGACTCGCTTTCCCCCAGTGTGGGATTGCGATCGCTACTTGGAAACCCTGCTAACCGAACGTCCCCATCCTTTCCGCTATCGACTCGGAGGTGAGGGAAAAACGAAACGACTCTCACGGGGAAGGTATGCGGTTCCTGCTGGAACTGTTTACGTGATGAAAACCCCTCTGACAGCTTGGCAAAATTGGGATGATTCATGGTTCCCCAAAGAAGGTCCCTCCTTGAAGCGTTGGGGATGTGGGTTAGCGCTACCTTTACCAAGTGCGATCGCCTAGCTTTCCACAGAAATCGACTCATTTTAACTTTGGAGTATTGTCAATGTATCAAAAAGCTTATGGTATCATTGAAACCTTAGCACCTTTGCACGTTGGAGCGAGTGCGGGAGAAGAAACGGGTAATTTGAACTTGATTTTCCGCGACCAATTTACCCAGACAGGGATGATTCCTGGTAGTTCGATTCGGGGTAGATTTAGGGCAGATATGCGATCGCACACCAAAGACTTAGCTAATGACTGTTACGGACACGAAGCAACAACAGGTAATCCCAACAGTACCACTGAAGCCTTAATCAAGTTTGAATATGCTTCTTTAGTTTGGCTTCCCGTATTTTGTCCAGGTCAACCTGTTGTTTGGGTCACTTGTCCTCGTTTACTACGTCGTTACCAGAAAATTACCGAAACTCCATCTCCGAATGATTTACCTAAACCCTATCAAGTTCAACTACAAAACCGTCGTAATGTCTTATTTTTTAATTTAGGTTTTCTCGACAAGTTACAACAAGTTAATAATTTATCACAGTGGATTCCCATCCCTGAACACTTGCAAGATTCACCGATCAACTTAGTCGTTGTAGATGATAATGACATGGGAATCATTCACGAAATGGCACTTTATCACCAGAGTCGAGTCCGCTTAAAAGATGATGAAAAAATTGCTGATGATAAAGGTTTTTTTAATGTCGAAGCTTTACCAGAAAGTAGTATTTTGGTTTTCCCTGTAGCCGTTAGAGAACAAAAAGATAATTCTGGCTATTGGAAACTGGGATTAGAAGAAACTCAGTGGGAGAAAACTTCTAAACTCTGGTCAAAAGAATTATACTTTGGCGGACTAGAATCAATTGGATTTGGTCGATGTCACGTAAATTTAGCTGGAAAATACTTTGTTGAGGAAAACTAATTATGGCATGGGAATTTTATGGATTAGATAACATTGCTCGGCAATTGATTAAAAAACAAACTCAAGAATCAATTAAAGAGTCGCACAAAATGCGCACAGCAGTTGCATATGGACTAGAAAGATTTTGGGGGGAAGGTTTACGTTTAGAGAAAGAACCAAAGAAAGCAGCTTTTTGGAAAGAAACTTGGGATAAACTAGTAGAAATTCTAGCATCGGCAGATATTTCTATCCCCAAGCATAACAGCATCGACCCAAAAAAAGAGGAGTTATGGAAATTAACTCGTGAGGAACAACAAATAGCTTTAGCAGTTTTAACTCAACTTTGTGATTCCCTCGTTTGGTGGACACAACGCTATAAAAATATCGTCTAAATGAGAGATTTTATGGAAGTTCCAAGAATGTACCGCGCACAGTGGGAAGAACGTTGTCAGTTACAATTTGTTCCTAGAACTGAAGATAGAGACCAATGGTTGAAAGAATGGATAGATCCAGAAGGAAATGGAAATGTTTATCAACATACATCTGATTCTAAACCTGAAGGAAATGATGGTTCAATTTACCGAGTAAAAATCAAATTTCCCTATCGAGTTTTTACAAATAGCGGACAGGATGATAGTATACAACGTCCTCCCTTTGGAAAAAAGGGAATTCCTTTTATTTCCGGAAGTAGTATTAAAGGATTATTTCGTCGTGTTTGCAATGATGAAGAGAAACTTTTCTACTGTGGAAGTCCAACAAAACCAGGATGTTTACGATTTCATGGTGCTTACCCCATTGGTGACTGGACAGGAAAAGTACGGTTCCCGATTATCCGAAATGGAGACCGATTATCTGAAACTTGCTACTCTATTTTAGATATTGCTCATCCGCAGCAAAAAAAACAAGTAGAAGCACAAGAAACCACTAACGCCAATACTTTTATTAGTTTATTAGAACCTACTTTGGTTTTTGAATTTAGTAGGAATGATAACAATAGCGATAGAAAGATTGAGTGGGAAGAAGTTAAATCTTTATTGCAGACTGCATTAAAACAAGGACTTGGAGGCAAAACCAGCAATGGCTATGGTATTTTTGGTAAACCAGATTTTATAGATTTACCCGAAACTATTCATTTAACTTTGAGTGGTTCTGGTGTAAGTTCGACATTACTTAAGGGAAAGGTCGATTTACCTAAAAATTGGTCACAAAAAGAACCGCAAGGACAGGGAAAATTAGAATTTAGACATCATATTTTTAAAGCCTCATTCAGAGGTCATGTTAGTCGTCTCTTAGCAGGAGTATGCAATGATAAAGAACTGGTAAAACAAAAAGCAGATGAATTATTTGGTAGTTCCGATAACTTAGGTAAAGTAAAAATATTTTGGGAGCAAACGCGCAAACCTCAAAATCTATCTTACACCATAGAAGGCAAGTTGCATATATATACTCAGCAAAATCAACGTTTGATTCAACAAATTGTTCAATTTGCTTATGTTATGGGTGGTTTTGGAAAAACTTGGCGTCGGGTATCCCATGCAAGATTTTATCGTAGTTATGTGGAACAGCAAGGAAAATTTGATATTGGCTGTCATTGGGAATCTCGACAATCTGATTTTATGACTATCAATAGTAGAGAAGATTTAACAGTCTTTTTGAATCAACTTCATCAAAATTGTAGAGATTATCTGGCGATTAAATCCCCCACATTTATCAGAGAATGGCGAGAAGCATGGCATCCTAAAAATGTAGCAGTTTACAGTCAGGTTGTCAATGAGTCTCAAGCTATAAGATTATTTCATCAAGAAACTTTCAAGACGACTCCAGCAATTGGAGGAAGAAACCAAGGTGACACAAGACCTAATTATGTTAGCTCTGTCTGGCATCGCATGTTACCAATAAGCAATCATCAATATTTAGAAATTGTCACGGTATTTCATGGCGATCGCACTCCTTGGCGACACAGATCACAAGACAATCAACTGCAACCCTTCATTAACAGCTTACAAGACCAAGGGTTACAGCTATCCTGGGGACAAAAACCCGAATTACAGCCATTTTCAGGTAAATAGACCACAGTTGTAGGGGCGCAAGGCCTTGCGCCCCTACAAACAATGAAACCCCGACACAGGTGCGGCTAAACGAACAAAGTCCTCGTTGAGTGGGACTAATCTAAAAATAGGGGTTTCAAATTTAATTTGAGCGAGTGTAGACGCACAAATCCGTCGCGGTGAGTGGTTATGAGTCCCGTGTGATATGGGTTTGGGCGTTTTTGTTTCAATCATAGATTATTGCCTTGTAATTTCATTTTTGCCTGATTAACCTCTTGCTGGAATTCTTCTAAAGTCATACTATCGTCAAATAGAGATATCTCATATTTAGACATTAAATCTATTACGTCTATTCGAGAAATTCCTAGTAATTGACTAGCCTTACCACTGCTAATTTCTCCATATTTAAGTAGAGTCATTACATAAGCTTCTTTGGCTTTAGTTTCTGCTTCTTCTCTGATGGTATTATTAACAGAATGAACGGGAATAGTAAATTCTACTTTAGTCATAGTTTCAGATTTTTTTGTTTGGAATGTTTCATTTTTAACAACGTTGATATTATATAGAATATCATTTTTCTATCGGCTAATGTCCATTAACCCCACGAGATGCGCATGGTTGCTTCACCTGAAATCTATCTCACCCCTGACGAATACCTCCTTTTGGAGGAAAACAGCGACATCAAACATGAATACATCGACGGCTACATCTACGCCATGGCGGGAGCACTTGACCCCCATGTTACCATTGCTCTCAACCTTGCTACACTTCTCCGTAATCATGTACGCGGATCGGGTTGTCGTGTTTATATCGCCGACATGAAAGCACGCATCGAATCGCTAAATCGATATTACTATCCCGATGTGATGGTGACTTGCGACGAACGAGATCAGGAAACTCCAGGGTATAAAAGATTTCCCTGTTTAATTGTCGAA
>JADQBA010000205.1 GCA_016903675.1 Stigonema ocellatum SAG 48.90 = DSM 106950
TTTCAAATTGCCGCAACATGAAGCCTATCAAACCAAATGCTCCATGCAGGGCAACGAATGTCCACAAGCCACCGATTTGGCACCAACGAGTGAAGTCTCCTTGTGCCTCTGGTCCCCACAACAGCAACAGGGAGTGTCCCAAGCTGTTGGCGGGAGTGGATACTGCCACTGTCAAAAAGTTACAGCCTTCCAGGTAGGAGGAGGCTAATCCGTGGGTATACCAAGAGGTGACGAAGGTGGTTCCGGTCAGCCAACCGCCCAAGGCTAGAAAGGCACAGGGAAATAGTAATATCCCTGACCAACCTACGAATACAAAGCGATCGCGCTTCAACCAGTCGTCGAGAGCGTCAAACCACCCTCTGCTACTGGGGGCGCGTCCTATTGCAATGGTCATCGGACTAGAATCCTCTTTTTACTAAAATTGCGACGTTTTGAGGAATTAACGTTTGTTTTTGACACTTTCAGCTGCTTTGAGGCAACTGATTATTATGAGAGTTTACCGTGTCTACTAGCTACTAAGCGCGTTAATTCCCAGGAGCATCACGGTACTTAATTAGGATTGTACAACCACCCCTTAAGGGCAGCAAATGCATCCGTACCTTAATATAAAAGGTAGGATTTCTTTGCGATTTTTGTTACTTAACGATTCTTAATTTATCACATCTGTGGGAGTTTGTACTCAATCCACATTGAAAGTAGGGAGTGGGGAGTAGTTCGGGGGAAGGAGAAGTTTTCATGGCCTGGGTGTATGCAGATCACGATCGCTACTTAATTATAAATATCAGAATTTTAATAATCTGACACAACTTTTCTCATAAATATTCCAAAAAAACTTTGACATATCATTTATGATTTACATTGTCAATAGTGAAAAATCGGTTTGTATAAAAAAAAACTAAAGAATCACTGGTAGATTTAATAGAAGTGTACGGGATGAAAATTCAAAAAATATTCCCCTTACACCCTTACATCTTTACACCCCTCCCTTGGTAAGATACTCTTAGTACGGCGAGTCTCCTCAGAATTTACGAGCACCAAGAATGACGACATCAACAACCATTAACAAAGGTGAGTCGCCTAACGGCGATAGCTTAGTTTCCAACGTCCTGCATCAGGAAGTTCTCGGTTCTCGCCGATTCAGCAACTACTGGTGGGCAACTATCGTTTCCTTGGGAGCTACGGGTTTCTTACTCGCTGGAATTTCCAGTTACCTGAAAATTAATTTACTCCTAGTTAGCGACCCAACTCAACTGGTATTCGTCCCCCAAGGTTTGGTGATGGGGTTATACGGCATCGCTGGCTTGCTCCTAGCCTTGTACCTCTGGCTTGTAATCTTATGGGATGTAGGCGGCGGATACAACGAGTTTAATCAAGAAACTGGCACTGTCAAAATCTTCCGGTGGGGATTTCCTGGAAAAAACCGTCGTATAGAGATTGACTGTTCAACACAAGATGTGCAATCGGTTCGAGTGAAAATCAAAGAGGGGATCAATCCCCTTCGCTCACTCTACCTGCGCGTTAAGGGACGTCGAGACATTCCCTTAACACGCATAGGTCAACCTTTGTCTTTAAAAGAGTTGGAAACTCAAGGAGCTGAGTTAGCTCGCTTTTTAAAAGTGCCCCTAGAGGGACTATAAGGGATTTTGAACCGCCCCTGGTGAACTTCGGAACGCGGATGAATGCAGATAAAATTCTGATAAGACAGCTTTGTGTAAAAGAGCGGTGAATGGGAGCTTAGTACAGCGTTTCATAAATTCGTGGCGTTTTGGCTCCCATCGACCCTCACCCTAACCCTCTCCCTCTTGTCCGAGGGAACAGAATTTAGCTCCCGAATCCCTCTTTGGGATTCGGGTTGGGGATGAGGGCACACCAAAATCATTTCGCCATGAACTTTTGCAATTCTGTACTTAGTACAGCGTTTCATAAATTCGTGGCGTTTTGGCTCCCATCGACCCTCACCCTAACCCTCTCCCTCTTGTCCGAGGGAACAGAATTTAGCTCTCGAATCCCAATAGGGATTCGGGTTGGGGATGAGGGCACACCAAAATCATTTCGCCATGAACTTGTGCAATTCTGTACTTAGCCTCCTATGTTTAGCCTGAAACCCATCGCCTGAAGGCGTGGGTGTGGCTCATGTGAGAAGATAGAAGACTCCGGATAAATCTATAACTGGCAATGCGGTTAAAAATTTCACAATTTTTATTTGCTCTTCTGATGGTTGGTGCTTTGATGTTAGGAAGCTGTTCAACACAACAGGTTGCTTCTAGTTCTTCGCCAACATCCACTGCGAGTGAAGCAAGCACCAAGACAACCACAGCAGCAACCACAAACACAACCTCTGGATCTGAAACTGTAAGTGAGAGTATTCCTGGAATGAAAGATTTACCACGACTCGAAGGCAAGGCGACTGTGGTGATAACCGTAAAAGGTTCACCGATTACCATCGAAGTAGATGGCTTGGATGCGCCCATCACAGCTGGCAATTTCGTAGATTTAGTCCAGCGAGGCGTTTATGATGGCTCAGTTTTTCATCGAGTTGTGCGCCAACCCCAACCGTTTGTGGTTCAAGGAGGCGATCCCCAAAGCAAAGACCCAAAAGTTCCAGTAGATCGTTTGGGAACAGGTAGTTTTATCAATCCAAAAACAGGGGTTGCTCGCTACATACCTTTGGAGATTAAACCACAAGGCTCAGATGCGGCAATTTACGGGAAAACTCTTGAGTCGGCTGGTGTAAAAAAGCCGCCTGTATTGCAGCATAAGCTGGGTGCAGTGGCAATGGCGCGATCGCAAATGCCGGACTCTGCAAGTTCCCAGTTCTACTTTGCATTAGCAGATCTGGGTTTCCTCGATGGTAACTACGCTGTATTTGGCAATGTTACTCAAGGCATGGACGTAGTTAACAAGATTCAGCAAGGCGATCGCATTGACTCTGCTAAAGTCACCAAAGGCGCTGAAAACCTGAAAAACGGCGGACAATGAATTATGAATTATGAATTATGAATTATGAATTAATTTATGATTCATAACTCCCCACTCCCTACTCCCCCACTCCCCCACTCCCCCACTCCCCCACTCCCCCACTCCCCACTCCCCACTTTTGGTTAAGGTTGTTGTTACTGGTATTGGGTTAGTCTCGGCTTTGGGCGAAGGCGTGGAGGATTGCTGGGAACGGTTGATAGCAGGTCAATCTGGAATAAAGTTGTATCAGCCGTATGCAGAACTGGAACCGCGTCCTCTAGGTTTGATTGGGAACAAACCAGCACAACTCAAGATGCTGGGTGAATTGGTTATCGCTTCTGTTTTAAAAGATGCTGAGTTGGTTCCGCCTTTAGCAGAGTGTGGAGTCGTTATTGGTTCTAGTCGCAGTTATCAGGGTGTGTGGGAGGAAATGGCAAGCCTGATGAGGGCAGGGGAATTGGGGCAGGAATTAGAATCCCCAGATATGGTATGGTTGGATACTTTACCACACATGAATGCTATTGCGGCTGCACGACAAATTGGTGCATGTGGAGTGGTTTTGGCACCAATGGCTGCTTGCGCTACGGGAATTTGGGCGATCGCCCAAGCAGCTTATCTAGTGCAAACGGGACAATGTCAGCAGGTGATTGCTGGTGCAGTAGAAGCACCCATTACACCCCTAACTCTAGCTGGGTTTCAGCAAATGGGAGCTTTAGCAAAAACAGGGGCTTATCCTTTTGATTTACAACGGGAAGGTTTGGTTTTAGGAGAGGGCGCAGCAGTATTTGTTCTGGAATCAGCAGAGTTGGCAAAACAGCGTCAGGCAAAGGTGTATGGTGAAATTCTCGGCTTTGGTTTGACAGCAGATGCATATCATCCCAATTTGCCAGAACCACAAGGGAGGAGTGCGATCGCCGCAGTGAAACAATGTTTGGAGCGTAGCCACCTGATACCAGATGATATTGATTACATCCATGCTCATGGAACAGCGACGCAAGTCAACGATCGCACGGAGAGTTTATTGATACAGCATTTATTTGGTCAACACGTGGCAGTCAGTTCTAGCAAAGGAGCTACGGGTCATACACTAGGAGCATCAGGAGCTTTAGGCGTTGCTTTTTCTCTTATGGGTTTGAAGAATCAAATATTACCACCTTGTGTGGGATTAAGGAACCCAGAATTTGATTTGAATCTGGTGAAGGCGGCGGTCAAGAGTGAAATTAAGAATGTGTTGTGTTTCAGTTTTGGCTTTGGTGGACAGAATGCGGTGATAGCGTTGACTGGCAACGGATTTTGTTAGCGGTACAGCAGATAGGTTCTGTCTAGGAGATGAGGCATCTACCTTGAGAAAATGGATATCATGTAAAAGTCGATAAAACTTAAAAATTGTTTATCAATGCTGATTTCCCCCTCTGGCTTGTCCAAGGTCAAAGACTCAGTAAAGGAAAAAATTTTTTTCGGTAACGAACCCACCAGCGAGTTACTGGCAATTCTTACGATCTACTTTGTCCAAGGCATTTTGGGGTTAGCGCGTTTAGCCGTCAGCTTTTTCCTCAAAGATGATTTAGGGCTAAATCCCGCTCAGGTTTCAGCGCTGTTTGGTATTGTCGCCTTACCTTGGATGATCAAACCACTGTTTGGTTTTATTTCCGATGCCTTGCCCATATTCGGTTACCGACGACGTCCATACCTGATTTTATCAGGGATACTGGGGGCAATTGCCTGGGTGAGTCTTGCAACAATAGTTCATACGACGATGACGGCTATAGTGGCGCTCACACTGAATTCTCTGTCTGTCGCTCTTAGTGATGTGATTGTTGACTCGCTACTTGTTGAACGGGCGAGAGCAGAATCTCAAGCTGAAGCTGGTTCCCTTCAATCCCTTAGCCGAGTCACTGTAGCTTCAGGAAGCATCATAACTGCTTACTTCAGCGGTGTGGTGCTAGAGTATTTTTCCACCCGGACTGTGTTTTTGACGACCGCTTTATTTCCCCTCATCGTCTCAGCAGTAGCTTGGTTTATTGCTGAACCGCCCGTGAGCAAAGTTGTTGACGAAAACCACAACAGCGATCGCTCCACAGTTAAACATCAACTAGAGCAACTACGCAATGCTGTTACTCAAAAAGCAATTTGGCTACCAACAGCGTTTCTCTTCATCTGGCAAGCTACGCCAAGCGCTGACTCAGCATATTTCTACTTCGCTACGAACGAACTACACTTTAAACCAGAATTTTTGGGACGGGTGCATTTAGTAACGAGTGTTGCACACCTGCTTGGTGTTTGGATTTTTCAACGTTTCCTGAAAGCTGTCCCCTTTCGGGTTATTTTTGGTTGGAGTAATCTTCTCTCAGTAGCGTTAGGAATGAGTATGCTGCTGCTGGTAACTCACACCAACCGGACTCTGGGTATAGATGACCACGTGTTTAGTCTGAGTGATAGTCTGATTCTTACTGTAATGGGGCAAATAGCATACATGCCAGTATTAGTGCTAGCAGCAAGGCTGTGTCCCCCCGGAGTGGAAGCGACATTCTTTGCTCTGTTGATGTCTGTGACAAATCTGGCAATGCTGCTTTCCCATTTTGTGGGAGCAACGCTGACCTATTTACTAGGGGTTAACGAAAGTAATTTTGATGCTCTCTGGCTGTTAGTCGTCATTACAAACTTCAGCAGGCTGATACCATTGCTATTCCTCAACTGGCTACCCTCTGTGGAGGAATCTCAAACCCAGCTACCAACAACATCGCAACCAGCTTCAGTAGTTAATAGTTGATATAGCCGAACAAGGGGAGGGGGGGAGGGGGGGAGAGGGGGACAAGGGGGACAAGGGGGAGAGGGGGAGAGGGGGAGAGGGGGAGAGGGGGAGAGGGGGACAAGGGAGACAAGGGGGACAAGGGAGACAAGGGGGACAAACAACAACCAACAAAGAACAAAAAACAACCAACTCATCTTGTATGCAGAGTTTTCAACTTTACGAACGCGCTTCTACAGTTCCAGATAAATCCTACACTCGTGGGGATTGGCAGGGAGGATATCAATCGCTAAAGCAAGAGTTTGATTACTGGATTGATGATGTCGAAGGGCAAATTCCGCAGGAATTGCATGGTACGCTGTTTAGGAATGGTCCTGGGTTGTTGGATGTCAATGGGCAACCTATTCATCATCCGTTTGATGGTGATGGTATGATTAGCCGCATCACCTTCTCCAATGGTCGTGCTCACTTCCGCAACCGCTTTATCCGCACCAGTGCTTATTTAGAAGAACAAAAAGCTGGCAAAATCCTTTATCGCGGAGTCTTTGGTACGCAAAAACCTGGTGGTTGGCAGAATAATGCCTTTGACTTCAGACTGAAAAATATTGCCAACACCAACGTAATTTATTGGGGTGGTAAACTGCTAGCACTTTGGGAAGCCGCTGATCCCCATCTCCTTGACGCCCACACGTTGGAAACTTTGGGCAAAGAACACTTCAACGGTGTTTTATCAGAAAGCGAAGCTTTTGCCGCACACCCACGCATTGACCCTAGTAACCCTGAAGATGTTGGTGCGCCACGGTTAGTTAATTTTTCCATTAAGACGGGACGATCCTCCACCATTACTATTTTTGAGTTAGACTTCACGGGTAAAGTAGTAAGGAAGCACGCTCACAGTGTTCCTGGTTTCTGTTTTATCCACGATTTTGCCATTACCCCTAATTACTGCATCTTCTTTCAAAATCCCGTTGCCTTCAATCCCATACCTTTTGTTTTGGGAATGCGTGGTGCAGGGGAGTGTATGAAGTTTCAACCAAATCAACCGACTTCCATTGTCATCATTCCCCGTAACCCTCAACAAGGGAAAGTACAGATTCTCAAAACTCACTCGGGTTTTGTCTTTCACCACGCCAATGCTTTTGAGGAGGGGGATGAGATTGTTGTCGATTCGATTTGCTACGAATCTTTGCCAGAAGTGGAACCACAAAGTGATTTCCGGCAAGTTGATTTTGAGGCTCTTAAGCCTGGACAATTGTGGCGGTTTCATCTCAATTTAAAGGATGAGACGGTACGGCGGGAGTTGCTGGAAAGTCGGTGTTGTGAGTTTCCTCATGTGCATCCCAGTTATGTGGGACGCCCATATCGTTATTTATACATGGGTGCGGCTCATTCAGAAAGTGGTAACGCTCCGTTGCAAGCATTTTTGAAAGTTGATTTACAATCAACAGAACGACAAATTTGGAGTGCTGCACCCCGTGGCTTTGCCAGTGAGCCAGTTTTTGTCCCCCGACCTGGTTGTGAAAAGGAAGATGATGGCTGGGTGGTGGCTTTGGTTTACGACTCTACACACCATCGGTCGGATGTGGTAATTTTGGATGCAAATGATTTTCATCAAGGAGCGATCGCCCGTCTGCACCTCAAACACCATATTCCCTACGGTTTGCATGGGAGTTTCAATATCATCTAAATATTAAACCTCCTTCATAGGAATTCCTAAAAGGAGGTTGAACAGCAGCACAAAACAATCACGCCTTGATGTGGTGCTAGAAATCATCTAGAAATTGACTAATGCGGCTAATGACTGGGTCAACCTCTTGAGAAGGTATAGCAGCATTAGGAGATGTAGGAGTAGTATTGACTACTTCTTGTGCTGATGTTGATAGCGTTGGAGACTGAAAGCTTAGTACCTGATTAACCATGATAGCTAGCTGTGCAACTTGTTGACTAAGTTGCATCAGGTGATGTTCCATGATCTCCAAACGGTTAGATTCTTGGGCAAAAAACCGTTCCTCAAGGTCAGATAAACGATTAGATTCTTGGGCAAAAAAACGTTCCTCAAGGTCAGCTAATTGACTTTGCAATTCAGCGATTTGTTGTTCTACCTTTGGAGTGGCTGCCGTTTTTGGGCTTGGTCGTACAGATTCCGGTACGCATAAATGTTGCCATAGAGCCTCTTTACAGAGGTCGCTGAAAGTCTTTTCAGGTTCTTTCTCCAAATGGCTTTCCACTAGCCCTAACAAGCTTTCGTCAGCCACCCCAGGGTCGAACGTAACAGATTTTACTACCTTTTTTGACCATTGGAACATCAGTTTTAAGCCCTAGAAGAGCGAGCGGAGGATAACTGTGCCTCTCCATAAATATACTGCCCCAAAGCATTAGCTTGCCGCGACGGTGCGGCTAAGTGAGCGTTAATCTTGGCTTCTTTCAGCAGACGTTGGACGTCTTCCCAGAAGAACTCTCCACCTCCTCCTGTGAGAATTACATCAGTAACGCGCTCTGGAAGCCATGCTAGCACACGGCTACAGATTTCACGAGAAAACATTTCTATGAGGTTGGGGAGAAAATCGTCTAGATTGGTGGGCTTGCTGGCACCTCTAGGACGGTAGAAGCGATCGCCTTTGGGTCGGTTTACAGTAGTAATGAGAGACAGAGATTGACTATCTGCTCCCTGAATTTCGGCAGCCACAAGTTCATAAAACTTGCCCATGCCAAAGTCTTCGCTCTTGGATGCTCCTCGTGCGAAGCGGAAGTTATCAACCATTAAGCAATCAGTAGTTTGGTGTCCAATATCGACAATTGCCACTGACACTTTCGTAAAATCCGGAACCGTAGCTCCTTTCTTTGGTTGGGCTTCACACCACAGCAGGCTACCATAGCCTTCTGGCATGACCCAAACCTTGGTGATATTGAGCGACACGGATTCGCCGCGAAAGTTCATCACATGAGGACCACTGACTTGGCTGATCATCTGTGCTTTCTCTCGTTCAAATTGCTCTTGAGAATGGTATGGCAGTCCTAGTACAACTGAGATCTCATCTTTAAGTTTGAAGTAGCCTGCACACGCCAAGACTTTGACTAGTGCATCCTCCACCTTAGATTGACCGACTCCTAGATCTGCACCAAAATCTGCTGCCAATTGACCTGCGGCATATCCAAGGCCTTGATACTCTAGCCACAGATCCATTAATGGGTCTGTAGCACGGACTTCAAAAACGCCCCCCCGCACCTGTTCCATTGACATTTGTTTAACATTAGCTGGCACAAATACTACATTGTTAGGTTCGCGGTTAACACAAGTTTTTGTGGAAGTTCTACCTAAATCAACACTGAGAATCTTTTTCCCCGAGACGTTGTTGTTTGGCTGAGCTGGGTTAGCGTTTATGGGAGTAGATGCCGACACTCTATTCATTGGTATAGCAGCGGCATTCATTGGGGTAGCGGCGGAAGGTTGGTCTGTCATGAAAGCTCCTAGTACTCACTTAGCTTTAACAAGTTATCATGCTCATCTTACAAAAATGCGTGTATCAGTAATTATTGGTAGGGTGAATTGTAGCTATAAATCTCCCGAAAATTACTGAATGCATTAGTGAGAGCCAAGCTACTTTCGACTCTTGCTTGCAGAGGGCGATCTTGAGCTTATTGGTTTTGCGGATGGGATGATAGTTGCCCCCTCGCCCTCTTTCACATTAGTCATTGGTTATTGTAAGAGCAAAAGCAGCAAACTTTATGCCAGATTCTAGCGCAGCTGGGCTTGTGTTGACGCAAAAGCATCTATTTCTATTTATTTCGATGTAGGCTTTTGGGCGAGCAACAAAACTAATGGTTTTTTGTCTAAGTCATGCTGAGTCATCAGCGAAGCGAAGGAACTAAGAGTGTAGTGAAGCATTCCCTCAGAATGACATTTTTTTGTAGTTTACGCAACATTTTCCCCATAATTGTAGAGGGGGGGTGGAAGAGGACACGGGGGCGCGGGGATGCGAGGACGCGGGCGGGGAATATATCAAAGCAAATTTCCGCGTCGCCGCCTCTCTCTCTCTCCGTGTCTTCTCCCTCATTTGTTTTTAAACTGTTGATGTCAACGACTGCACTCTCGGTTCAGATTGCCAATCTAATGGATTCCAAACCCTGTTGTCATCTATTGCCATCTGCTCAATTAGGCTTGCCAATCGTAGAGCTTTGAGCGCTTGTTCACCACCCACTGAAGGTTGATTGCCACCGCGCACACAGTTGACAAAATGTTCCAACTCTGCTCCGAGCTTGTCAGTGTTATTGGTATAGACTTTTTCAATTATACCATCCTGTCTGTAAAGTACCTGCCGATAGTCTGTCATAGAGTTGGCAGTGGTGTGTCGGTGAATCAAAATTTCATTTTTCAGAAAATCTGCTTCAGTAAATGAGTTTTTGCAATGGGCGGCTAGGCGGCGGATTTTGCAGTGAGTGACTTTGCTAGCTGTCAGGGTAGCTATAATACCATTGGCGAACCCCAAGGTGGCAGTAATATAATCTAAATAACCCGAGTCTAAAGCACGACTACCGCTAGCCGTTAACTTTACTACTGGGGAGGCGGCTAATTCCAAAAGTAGATCAATGTCGTGGATCATCAAATCAAGCACAACCGAGACATCGTTTGAGCGATCTGAGTAAGGACTCATGCGATGGGCCTCTAGTGCCAGAAGTTGCTCGGTTTTCAGCACCTTGCTCAATTCTTGAAATGCTGGGCTGAAGCGCTCAATGTGACCAACTTGCAGGATACACTGAGACTCAGCTGCCGCATTTACTAGTGATTCTGCCTCAGAAATACTGGCAGCAATGGGCTTTTCAACCAAAACATGAATTCCTGCCAAAAGACATGTCATCCCCACGGCGTAATGCAGACGGGTGGGAACAGCAATGCAAACCGCCTCCACGTAGGGCAGCAAGTCGCAGTAATCTTTAAAAAAAAGTGCCTTGTATTTGCTGGCGGTTTCCAGTCCTCGTTCAGTATTAATATCTGCTACACCAACCAGATCAACGTCTTTCATTGAACTCAGTACACGAGCGTGATGTTGTCCCATGTTGCCCACGCCGATGACGCCTATGCGGATCGGTCGTGGTTGATTGCGATGTCCGTGACCATTTTGTTCTCCTGCTGACATGCTGCTATCTTGCACTCTTGTTGTCTCCTCAACCACCAAATTTAGCGACGATAAGTCGTAGGCGTTGATACTTAATAGCCACCGACCAGCCGTCTAAAACCATCCAGATGGTAACATAGAGGTTCTATTCAAGAAGAATTTCAAAGTTTATTATGAGTTCCCGCCATCTAGCTCTGTTTTGCTTATTTAATTCTCATTAAGACTTTGGTAACACTAGATAGAAAATATAATGTTTCTTTTTATCAACTCCTGCTCTAACCTATAGCATCTTGCTAAGTAGTACTTAGCAGTTTAAAATCAAAAAATCATTACTGAGATGAAAGCTGTCATTTTATTATCTGGGGGATTAGATTCTTCCACAGTTCTGTACCAAGCGCTAGCCGATGGGTACCATTGTTACGCTATTTCTTTTGATTACCAGCAGCGACATCGACGAGAGTTGCAGTCAGCCTCAGCGATCGCATCATCTGCTGGCGTTGTACAACATCAAGTGGTAGAATTTGACTTGCGGCTGTGGGGTGGTTCGGCGCTTACAGACCAGACCATTGATTTACCCCAACGCGGACTAGATGAAATGTCTCAGAATATCCCTGTAACCTATGTCCCTGCCCGCAATACAATCTTTTTAAGCTTTGCCCTCGCCTACGCCGAAACCATCACTGCTGAACGTGTCTACATCGGCGTCAACGCCCTAGATTACTCAGGATATCCTGATTGTCGCCCTGATTATATTCAGGCAATGCAGGAAGTTTTCCGTCTGGGAACAAAACTTGGTCGTGAAGGACAGCCCATTACCATTGTCGCACCCCTGATTCATCTCAAAAAAACCGAAATTATCCAACTTGGCAACCAACTGGGAGTGAGTTGGGATCTCACTTGGTCTTGCTATGGGGGTGGTGATATAGCTTGCGGTGTCTGTGATTCTTGTCGCTTGCGTCTCGCTGCTTTTGCTGAATTGGGACTAGTTGATCCGCTTCCTTATGCAGAATAGGGGAGTGGGGGAGTGGGGAGTGGGGAGTGGGGAGTGGGGAATGGGGAGTGGGGAGTGGGGAGTGGGGAATGGGGAATGGGGAATGGGGAGTGGGGAGTGGGGAATGGGGAATGGGGAGTGGGGAGTGGGGAATGGGGAATGGGGAATGGGGAGTGGGGAATGGGGAGTGGGGAGTGGGGAATGGGGAAGAGTAATTCTTTCTCCCCCTGCTCAAGAAAGCTCCCCTATCTCCCCCTGCTCAAGAAAGCTCCCCC
>JADQBA010000290.1 GCA_016903675.1 Stigonema ocellatum SAG 48.90 = DSM 106950
CTCAAGCTGAGGAAGAAGCTGCATGAGCTTCTCAAGAGCGCTCCATTGATTAAGCCTTGAGTTTAGCTGTTGCGTCCCAAGGCATTGAAGCTATAAGTTTTGTCTGCTTTATTTCTAGTTAAACCCCAGTTAATGTTGTAAACCATACGCTGGGGGTATTCAACAAAATTACATGATTAATCCCACAATACCACATTCCCATGCACCTTGCATAGGGGCTAATTCCCTACGCCCAAATCACCGCAGACATCATGCTTCACCCAAAAAAGTAGGTGAGCCATGACCACAACTCTCTCTCTCCCCACCCTGTGGGTCGCTGACCTAGAGCTTTTCGTACACCTAGCACGCTATTTCACTGTCTTCGACCTACTTAATCCACCAAACACCATCACTCCTGGACTGCACTACATCTTGGTGGATGCAAACACCCCGTTAGCAGCAGTTTGGAGAGCAGGATACTTAACGGGTGGAACAGCAAGGGTCTATCAGTGTCAAAGCACGATGGACGCTTGGATTGGTGGTGGGGTCATGAACTCGAAAGAATTGATTGTACAAATTATGACTTTCTCCCGCCCCTGGGCAGAGTGGGTACAATCACAAACCAACCAACAAATCAGTGTCATAGAAGCACGGGACATTGCAGCAGTTATCATTAAGTATGCTCCATTCCCCATGGCGTCTTTAGAGCAGCTGCGTCAACAATGTAAAGTCCCCAGTTGGGACTGGAAAACCATTATTAATGAGTTGCGACAAGTAGAGTCCAAAGGTCAGGTGAGTGCTACAGAAAGGTTACGCTTAGAAATACAGCGTTATGCCACAGAACCCGACCCTATAGCTAAAGCTTTACTGAAAAGTGAAATCTGCTCCCACTTCCGGATCAGCGAGAAAACCCTGAATCAACTGGTGGAGGTGATGAACCAAGCCAGTAGTACCGTTCAGTCAAAGCTATATACGGCGGCGGAATTCATGCGCCTGGAAACTGGGGGTGTGGAATGGTTGTTCCCTGGATTACTCTTGGGTAGAGGTGTGACGATTCTGGGGGGCGACCCTGGAATTGGGAAGACCACCCTCGCCTACGATGCCGCTGTCTCGCTGCTCCTGGATGAGGAATTTCTTGGGGAGAAACCAACCAAACGAGGCAAGGTGTTATTCGTAGCAAGTGACGAACTCCCCTGCTTTGTCCAAGATAAACTTGCTACTCGTGGTGCTTTCGCTGCTCTTGACTGGGCAGTGCTAATGGATTGGGATGTCACCCAATGGCAAAGACTAGAGGAGGTTATTGCTGATCTAAAACCCACGATGGTCATCATCGACAGCTTCTCCTCGATCCACAAATCTTTGGATTTCGACGAGAACGCGGCTGTTGCTAAACACGCTGTTAGTCAGCTGGAGGCACTGTCCAATACCTACGGGTTTGGGTGTATTTTGATTCACCACAATAATAAAAATAGGGAGCGCAAAGGAGTTTCCAAGCTACGCGGCAGCAGCGGTATTGGCGCGGCTGCGTCTGCCATCTGGATTCTAGAGGGGGAAAATAACAGTCAACTGAGGAGACTTAGCAGTCCCAAAATCCGCAGTGCAGCGCCCATTGATTTGATGCTCAAGCTTAATCCGGAATTCGGAAGATGGGAGGTGACTTCTGAAGTTGATGTTACTACTAAAACGTGTGGCGATCGCATCATCGAACTACTCATGAAAATGCCGGAGAATATTGCCCTATGTTGTGCTGAAATTGCGCAGGCGATCGGCTGGGGGAGAGAGGCAATTTACAAAGCTTTACAAAGACTTTCTCAAAGGGGAATTCTGAGTGTGCGTCCTTCTACTACAGACCCACGACATAAGGTTTACAGGTTAGCGGTAAACATGGGGGACACACCGACAACACCGTCAGAAGAGTTGTCCAATGTAATTGTTGAAAGTGTTGTGCAGCAGGGGTTAGAGGACATTGGACAGACGTTGGACACTCACACAATAGCTGAAACAGAGTTGTCCAGTCCAGTTGTTGAAACCGTTGAACAGCTTGAGTTAGAGGACATTGGACAGACGTTGGACAACTTTGTTGGACACCAGGGGGAGAGTCAACATACAACCACTGATGCTGGACAGACGTTGGACAACTTTGTTGGACACCAAGGGCTGAGTACAGCGTGTGAAAACGACGAAACTACTACAGTGACTGACATTGGACAAACGTTGGACAACAATGCTGGACACCAGGGGGAGAGTCCAGAGTCTCAGAAGGCTTGCACCTTTGAAAGTGCTAAACAGAACAAACTTCCTACTGAATTAGAGAGTCTTAGGGTGGGAGATAGGGTTCAAGTTGTGGGGGATTTGAAGCGTAAATACATTATTTCAACCATTGACAAAGGTAACTTTTGGTTGAGGGAAGATAAAAAGGGGTTCGCTTGGCCACGGGGGCCATTTCAAGCACATGAGATTAGGAGATGTTGAAAAATAGACTCTAACATCAGTAGAAATAGAGGTTCAACTGTTGCCCTGCCATATTTGGACACAATGCACACGACTTAGTAATTCGGGTAATTCAATTCACCTTCAATTACCACCACCATCTAATGCTGCACCTGAATTTTTATTGGTGATGAGATAATAATTAGGTTTACCTGGTTTAATCATCCAGTTCTGCCAGTCATTGTTACTATCTACATTAGGATTCGCATAGATAATCGCACCGGCACCACCACCATCTAATGCTGCACCTGATTTTTTATTGATGATGCGAGAAAAATCAGGTGTAACCGGTTTAATCATCCAGTTCTGCCAGTCATTGTTACTATCTACGTTAGGATTCGGATAGATAGTCCCACCACTGCCACCACCATCTAGCGCTCTACGCGACAATTTATTGATGATGAGATAATGATTAGGTTGACCTGGTTTAATAATCCAGTTCTGCCAGTTATTGTTAACATCTTTACTATTTAGGTAGACTCTAATACCAGGACTTGGGTTCTGATGAGTTTGAAACCCAGCTAACCCAGCTAACCCAATTAGAAAGATTGCTCCAACACTAATCAACAAATTAAGTCTTTTGGGTTGAGGTTTTGGTTCGTCGGGTGGAGGAACAGGAGAAGGTTTTATATCCGGTAGATGTTGATTACAATTGAGTTTTACTGCAATCTCTTTTAACAAAGATTCACCTTTTCCATTCCTAAAAATAGGAGCTAATTCCTTGCAACAGAGAAGACAAATAGCTTTTGTATTTCCTACTTCATTTAAATGACTAATTAGATTTATAGCGAAGCTCGAATCTGAAGATTCGTAGATAAACCCAAGTTCTTTGTAGTAGCTTATTCCAATTTTTATACATAGTGCTTCTCGTGCTTTTACTTTCGGGCTAAAACTTAATAGCTCTGCCAATTCGTTTAATTCATCTTGGTTTAAATATTGTGACATATATTTTAATTAACAGATTACTTACAATTGAATTTTGATTTAATATTTTCCAAATCAGATGCGTACTTCCCTCTTTTAAATACAACTTCAAGTTCCTTGCAGATTTTCCAAAGAGCTTGTTTATCATCTGTGCTATGCAAATAGCTAATTAGCTCTAAGGCAAAGTCAGCATCGGTTGATTGTCTTAAAAATGCAAGTTGATTTGGTTCAATTCCAATTTTTATACAAAGAGCTTTTCGCGCTGAATATTCTGCACGTCCACTACGTATTAAGAGTTCTGTGAGTATTTCTCTATCAGAGTCGTTTAGTTCCGGATCAGGGACGGGAGGCGTTGAAGACTTCTTCTTTAGAGTTGGGGTTAGTTGCTCTGGAATACCTGCTAACCTAATTGCAGCACAACCAAATTTATATGCAAATTCAACAGGCTTTCCTGCTCCTAGAGCATCGTAAAAACCCACAGCGAATTCAATTGCTGCTTTATCTCCGACTGCTTTGCTCATACCAATCACATAGTTAATGTGTTGAGAGATCGCGTTTGCTTGTACCTCTGAGTAACAACCGTTAAGGACAATACACTCAACTTGATCAGCAAATAAATCAAACAATCCCGCTAGAGCTTCTCCATCGACTAGCTTTGCTCCTCCTGTTTCGTCTTCAAATACCAGACCTTCATTTCCCGTCCCATGCCCAGAAAAATGAATGATCCGCGGATTAACATCCAGCATTGCTCGCTGAATGTCTCTTGGTCGCACTGCCCACTTCTGCTCTAAGATAAACTGATCACGATTTCTAGCTCGCTTAAGTCCAGCATCGATTTCACGCACCTCTTCATCCAAACGCAGCGGTGTAGTGTCTTTAGGATTTGCTGATAAAATCAATATTTTTTGCTGCATAAATAAAAAAGACAGATGCCAAAAAGAGCGCGATCTCGCGAAGCGAGCAAGCTTTGCTTATCGCGTGGCGTAACCAACCCATCAGTAAAGAGTAACTGCTATCCAACACATTGGTCAAGGTGGATTTGGCAAAACTTTCAAAGCGATTGATGAACACAAACTCAACCAGCACTGCGTCGTCAAGCAATTCTTACCACAAGCACAAGGTACCAACAATATTGAGAAAGCATCTGAGCTATTTAGAGTAGAGGCAGTGCAGTTGGCTGAACTAGGGCATACTCATCCTCAAATTCCGGAACTGCTGGCATACTTTACCCAAGACAACCAACAATATTTGGTACAAGAGTTTATTGATGGGCAGAATTTGGCAGATGAACTTGAAAATAATGGCGCTTTCAATGAAGACCAAATCATAGCTTTACTGAACAGTTTGTTACCTGTATTGCAGTTGGTGCATGACAAACAGGTGATTCATCGGGATATTAAACCAGAAAATATTATTCGGCGTAATGACGGTGAACTAGTTTTAGTCGATTTTGGCGCTGCTAAAACTGTTAAGCCAACAGCTTTATCAGTAACGGGAACAGTCATTGGGACACAAGGATATACTTCTCCAGAACAAGCAATTGGTAAAGCAAGTTTTGCTAGTGACATTTATAGTCTTGGGGTGACTTGCTTAAATTTATTAACTCAAAAGCAACCCTGGGAACTATTTGATGTTGAAGAAGGAAAGTGGGTGTGGAGAAATTACTTGACCAGTCCTGTGAGTGACAATTTAAGTCAAGTTTTAGACAAAATGATTGAGGGGGCTACTAAACGTCGTTATCAATCAGCAATTGAGGTGCTGCAAGCGTTGAATACTCACTTACCTGAACAACCTACTTCTGTACCATCAGACGATAACCTCAGTTCTGAAAAGGGCGTAGACTATACTCGGCTCCGCGACTTGCTAAAAGCCAGAAATTGGAAAGAAGCCAATTATGAAACCTATCTGGTCATGCTCAAAGTTGTAGGTCGTAAGGAAGGTGACTGGATTAGGGATTCTGAACTCTTAAATTTTCCCTGTACCGACCTACGCACAATAGACAGTTTGTGGGTACAATACAGCAAGGGGCGTTTTGGCTTCAGCGTTCAGAAGAAAATTTACCTCAGTGTCGGCGGTAAACCCGACGGTAATTACTATGAAAAGTTTGGCGATCGCGTAGGGTGGAGAGTGAAACAAAGCTGGCTAAATTGGACACAAGTCACTTTTGATACCACCGCCCCAGTGGGACACCTCCCGGTTTCCCGGTTTCGTTTGCAAGCTGTGATGGAGATGATTGCTACCGCTTGGGGCGTGTGCTTGGGGGCTCTTCTCTCGCCAGGCTGCTTGTAAATTGTAGTCTGTAAGCGTTTCCGAATTTTATTAAGATTTGTTACAGCGTCCCAATACACGCAAGAATCAGCATTCTAGAAAACCAATACCTGGCACCGAGGGAAGAAAACAGTTGGCTTGAATAAATTTTTCTGCTACATCCCGCACCTCAGTACTCTCCGTCAC
>JADQBA010000112.1 GCA_016903675.1 Stigonema ocellatum SAG 48.90 = DSM 106950
GACAATTTTAGAAAATTGTGTTCCCTTCGAGCAAGAAATATATGACTATTTATTAGAGCAAAAAAGTGAGGGATTAACGAAAATTCAAAAAGCGTTCAACCTGAATCGTATCGTCGCCGTAAATGCTCTGAATGCTTTAGAAGAGAAAGGCTTAGTCAGCCAAAAAAATCGGCTTTATACCATTGAAGAGCCAAATTAAACATGACTACTACCCCAATAGTGCCAACACGTTCTCATACTAACTCTAATCGGGCTATTAATACATCTACTCAAGGTTCCACCTTAGCAGATATCCTGGAAAGAGTTTTAGATAAGGGAATCGTGATTGCTGGTGATATTTCTGTATCTATCGCTTCTACTGAACTTATACATATCCGGATTCGCTTGTTAATTGCATCAGTTGATAAAGCACGGGAGATGGGTATTAATTGGTGGGAAAGTGACCCTTATCTCAGTAGCAAAGCTAACCGTTTAGTTGAGGAAAATCAACAACTTCAGCATCGGCTTGAGAGTCTGGAAGCAGAAATGCGATCGCTGACATCTGTCAATGTGAAACAGCCAGATACGTTAAACGCAAATCCTGAAGAGGATAACTCTTAAGAAACACGGGGAGTGGGGAGTAGGGAGTGGGGAGTGGGGAGTGGGGGAAGAGGGG
The DNA here is from genome assembly GCA_016903675.1 of Stigonema ocellatum SAG 48.90 = DSM 106950. Taxonomy (GTDB): domain Bacteria; phylum Cyanobacteriota; class Cyanobacteriia; order Cyanobacteriales; family Nostocaceae; genus Stigonema; species Stigonema ocellatum. The sequence goes on from JADQBA010000112.1 coordinate 656, forward strand.
AGAATGGTGGTGCACCACCCGCTATGAATGAAAGAAAAACTGTCTTTTCCCCCTACACCCCTGTGTTTCTTGAGAGCGCCCCACGGGCGGCGTACCACCCGCTACGAATGAAAGAAACACCCCATTCCCCCTCTTCCCCCACTCCCTATTCCCTACTCCCCACTCCCTACTTAATCATTAAAGCATAGCTTTTCAGCTTGAACTCTAGTCAAACAATTGAATGGCGTAAAATTAATTTTTAAAAGTTGGTAGTATTATGGAAATAGTTTCCACCCCACTTGACAATACCAACGATTTGTTGACTACAAATCCTAAAGCTAAGAGTCAGGCAGGTTTAGTTCCCTTGCTGTTAACTGTGGTGGAATTGATACGTCAGCTGATGGAAGCTCAAGTCATTAGGCGTATGGAACAACAGTGCCTTAGTGAATCAGATTTAGAGCGAGCAGCAGAAAGTTTGCACAAGTTAGAGCAACAAGTTTTCAGTTTGTGTGAAATTTTTGAGATTGATCCAGCGGACTTAAATATCAAGTTAGGAGAGTTTGGTACTCTTTTACCAGCACCTGGGTCTTATTATCCGGGGGAAACTGGCAATTCTCCTTCGATCCTAGAACTACTAGATCGTCTTTTAAACACGGGCGTTGTTGTTGACGGCGAAATAGATTTAGGTATAGCTGAACTCAATCTCATTCACGCTAAGTTGCGGTTAGTTTTGACCTCAAAACCGATTTAATTATCAAGGTTGAATGTTTGTCAGTTTATGGATGTTGGTTTTTATTTATACGGGATTTTTCCTGATCCCATGCCTGAAACATTTCCTCTTCAAGGATTGGATTCACAGCCTGTTTATACTCGAGTAATTGATGGATTTACTTTTTTGTATTCAGGTGCAAAACAGGAAAAATATTTGGCTTCTCGCCGCAATTTAATCACTCATGAAAGAGTCTTAGAGCAACTAATGCACGAAGGGTTTCGTACCCTTCTCCCTCTGCGTTTTGGATTAGTAGTGAAAGATTGGGACACAGTTATCACACAACTCATACAACCGCATAAAGACTCATTGCATGACCTATTTCAAAAATTGGCAGGACGGCGAGAGGTTAGCCTTAAGATTCTTTGGGATACAAAATCTGAATTACAAGCCATGATGGATTCTAATCCAGATTTGAAGCAGAAGCGCGACAAAATGGAAGGAAAAATATTGAGTATGGAGGAAGTTATTCAAATTGGACAATTAATCGAAAGAAATCTCACAGATCGCAAAGAATCTGTCATTGAAGTTTTCTTAAATGAACTAAATTCTTTAGCAGATGAGGTTGTAGAAAGTGCGCCAATGACTGAAGAAATGATTTACAACGCTGCCTTTTTGATTCCTTGGGAAACCGAATCTGTATTTTGCGAACGTGTGGAAGCGATTGACCAAAAATTTGATGGACGGTTACGCATTCGCTACAACAATTTTACTGCCCCCTATACATTTGCCCAAATCTCTTAATTGGACTCAGCACTATGTTAATGAAAGCTTTACTACTTCCAGTCACGGGACCCCTTAGTGGACTTATGTGGATTGGAGAACAAATTCTAGAACGGACTAATACTGAATTTGATGACCAAGAAAATTTGCATAAACAATTATTAACCCTGCAACTTTCTTTTGATATTGGGGAAATTTCTGAAGAAGAATTCGAGGCTAAAGAAGAAGAACTTCTTCTAAAAATTCAAGCTTTAGAAGAGCAATCCCAGTTGGACGAAGAATCAGAAGAAGAGGAAGATTTTGAAGAGCAATCTGACTTTAGCGCTACATGTGACCAAGACGAAATCTTTGAAAAGCAATTACAGCTTGAAACGTCCTTTAAGGAAAAACAAAACTTAGTTTTATTGCCTTGATATGTTTAGTAATTTCATCAGATTTTAACCCTACTTAAAAACCCGCAGAAGCGGGTTAATTGATTAATTTTATACATGGCTTTTGGAGGCGAATTAATCAAATGTTTAGAATCTACAGATAACCGCAAAGATAAAATACCAGCCGTCTATTAATTAAAGGGTTAAACTCATAGGATAACAGACTTGATAACTGGTATTTTATTTCAATGCTAATGCCTTAATATTCCATCTCAAAAGTTTCGTAATTATTCGATTCAATCGGGATATTTCGAGGTACTACAGTTTGAGCAAACATTGACTCATTATGACGTAATTGATTAATAGTTTTCTCGGTGTCAGCTATTTGATGATTGAGAACATCAAGACTTTTTTGAAGTATGCTCATACGCTCTTTGATACAATTCATTTCTCTGTATATTTTTTGTTTTTCAGTGATCATTTTATAAAGCTCCAATTGAGTAGAAGCCTCAGTTCTGTTTCGAGGCATTGTAGTTACTTTAGGTCTGATTATGTTGCGATTGTGAAAACTTTTCATCAGAAATTACTCAATAGTTTGTTTATAGTATTATATCTGATAAAATCAGATTGTAAAGAGTCAAAATAATCATTTTAAAACAAATAAAAATGTTATCAAAATTAGCATTTTAAGCCAGTATCTTTTTTATTTTCTTGTTATCATGGAATCACAAAATATCTACACGTATGCCTTTTTGAAACACCCTGAAATTCCGTTATATTTGCCGAAGGGCGCTGCTAGTCAGGTATTGTTGATTGATGGCACTGAACTTTCGGCTATTGTGGAGCTAGGAATATCTTTAGAGTCATTTCAAACCAATGATGAACAACTGATAAATATGGCTTTAGCTCATGATCGAGTCATTTGTGAAATTTTTCACCAAATTACCGTTTTACCCTTGCGTTTCGGAACTTATTTTCATTCTCAAACAAGCTTGCTAAACCATATAGAATCGCATACCCGAGAATATCAAGAAAAATTAGAACAAATCAATGGTAAAAATGAATATACTTTAAAACTAATTCCCCGTAAGTTAGAAGAAGCTGTTCAGCCATCCGACGCAGTAAGGAAAGGGAAAGATTATTTTTTAGCTAAAAAACAACACTATGAAAATCAAACAATCTTTAGTGTCGCACAAGCTAATGAGAAATACAGTCTTATTGATTTAATCACGCAAATTTATGAATTCTCCGCTATGGTTCAGCATCAAGATGAAGAAGTACGGATTTATCTTTTAGTCAGCCTACAAGATAAACCTTTTCTTTTAGAACAATTTTTAAATTGGCAAAAAGCTTGCCCCCGTTGGAATTTATCCCTGCAAGGAGGTTTCCCTCCTTATCACTTTATTTGATTATCAATAATACGTTGTTCTCTTTTTTGTTTAAGGTTATTTATGAACTACTACGATTCGCTTCACCTAGTCATGTTTAGTGGGAAAGGCGGTGTTGGTAAAACTACCGTTTCTTGCAGTTTTGCTCGTTATTGGGCAAGACAGTTTCCCGAAGAGAAAATTTTGTTAATTTCTACAGATCCTGCACATTCCTTAGGAGATGTACTGCTCTTTGAAGTGAAAGATCATGCTTTACCCTTAGCCGATTTACCTAACCTGAGTATTCAGGCATTGGATGCTGAAAAACTGCTGTTGGAATTTAAAGCAAAATATAGTCACTTTTTAGAATTGCTTGTTGAGCGAGGAAGTCTAACTGAAGGAGAAGATTTATCCCCAGTTTGGGATTTAAACTGGCCTGGTTTAAATGAGTTAATGGGGTTGCTTGAAATTGAACGCTTGCTGTCTGAGAAACAGGTTGATCGTGTCATATTAGATATGGCTCCTTCAGGTCATACATTAAATTTATTACGACTAAAAGATTTTTTAGATGTCATTTTAAATTCCTTGGAAATGTTCCAAGAAAAACATCGAGTCATAACACAAAGTTTGACAGGTAGTTATACGGCTGATGAAGTCGATAAGTTTTTGGTTGACATGAAATTTCAATTTGCAGAAGGAAGAAAAATGCTGCAAGATGAAAAATTTACCGGCTGTTTAGTAGTCGCCATTTCTGAACCAATGTGTTTGTTAGAAACTGAGCGCTTATTAGAAAGTTTAAAAACCCTACATGTGCCCTATGCTGGATTATTCATTAATAAAGCATTGAACGATTCAAATATAGAAATCGACCGTTATGCTGAACAGCAAAATCTCATCAATGAATACTTAAAGATTGCGGATAACAAACCTGTTTTCATCGTACCACAACAAAACATAGAACCCTTGGGCGGGGTGGCATTAGATAATCTCATGTCACAAATTCAAAAAATTAATAGAGTTGAATTAGCCCCAGAGCCACTGATTAAATGGCCAACTAAAGTCCTACCCGGATTTGGTGATTTTATTGCTGAAGGATGTAAACTTATTATTGTTGGAGGAAAAGGAGGTGTTGGGAAAACAACAGTGGCAGCAGCTATAGGCTGGGCTTCTTCTCAGTCTCATTTAAATAAAAAAGTACGCATGATTTCTATAGATCCAGCTCATTCTTTGGGGGATGCTTTTGGAAAAATTTTAGGACATGAACCCGTCTTATTAAGTTCTAATTTAAGCGCTCAAGAAATTGATGCATCTCAAGTTTTAGAACAATTCCGCTCAGATTATCTTTGGGAATTAGCGGATATGATGAGTGGTGAAGGCTCTCAAACAGATACAACGGTTAATATTGCCTACCTTCCAGACGCTTGGCGGCAAATCATGTCTCAAGCTTTACCAGGTATTGATGAGATATTATCCCTGATCACTCTGATGGATTTATTAGACAGCAACGAGCAAGATTTAATTATTTTAGATACAGCTCCGACGGGTCATCTCCTGCGCTTTTTGGAAATGCCATCTGCTTTAGAGGATTGGTTATCCTGGATATTTAAGCTATGGATGAAATATCAAAATGCTTTGGGTCGCCTTGAGTTCATGAGTCGATTGCGGCATTTGCGCCAACAAGTTGTGCAAGCTCAAAAAAAGTTAAAAGACCCACGTTATACTCAATTTGTTGGTGTGATTCAAAATCAAGCTGCCATTATAGCTGAACACATACGATTAACAGAATCTTTGAAAAAGATGGGGGTTAATCAAAATTATGTCGTACAGAATCGCTACACTCCAGATGTGGCGATTGATGGAAGTTTATTTCCCGAGCAATCAATTATTTGCTTGCCCGCCTTACCCCGCTCTGTGGCTCCATTTGCCCGAATTCAAGGCGCTGCAAATCTTTTATTTGAAGTTCAACAGTTAACTTTAAATAAAAAATGAAAGTGGGCAAAATAAAACAAACTAGTTTTATCAATTTTTGGAGAATCTTATGAGTGAATTATTCAAGGGGTTGGAGCAGTTAGTAGAATTGATGAAGACATTAGAAGAGAAAATTGATAACGGAGAGGTCAAGACGGATATGCAGATTAACTCGCGTCCCTTGAGCAGTATTCCCCGTTATGGGAATATTCCGCGTCCCAATAATATGAGTAACGATATTGGTACTAGTCGCATCCGCACTCCATCTCCTTCTAATTCTGGTTCTGGAAATACGGCAGCACCCGACCCCATTATACCACCTAATGGTCCTCCAGATCATTCTCTGAAAAATATTGGGGGATTGAGTGAGGTACTTAAAGAGCTCAAAGAACTAATTGCTATCCCCTTAAAACGCCCTGACCTTCTCGCGAAACTTGGACTAGAACCCACACGTGGTGTACTATTAGTTGGACCCCCAGGAACTGGCAAAACTCTGACTGCTCGGGCCTTGGCTGAAGAACTCGGCGTTAACTACATCGCCCTTGTTGGTCCAGAAGTCATGAGCAAGTATTACGGTGAAGCTGAACAAAGACTGCGGGGCATCTTTGAGAAAGCAGCGAAAAATGCTCCCTGTATTATTTTCATTGATGAAATCGATAGCCTAGCTCCAGACCGCAATGCTGTGGAAGGGGAGGTTGAAAAACGCCTTGTTGCTCAACTATTGAGCCTGATGGATGGCTTTTCCAACAATCAAGGTGTCATTGTCCTTGCTGCTACGAACCGCCCCGACCATCTTGACTCTGCCCTGCGCCGTCCCGGAAGATTTGACCGTGAGGTTCAGTTTCGCATCCCAGACTGCAACGGACGCAAAGAAATCCTCCAAATTCTCGCCCGTGCTATGCCCCTCGACCAGACGGTTGACCTCGATTTTATCGCTGAGCGGGCCGTCGGATTTGTTGGAGCTGACTTGAAAGCCGTTTGTCAAAAAGCTGCTTACACAGCCTTGCGCCGCCAGGTTCCTTCCATCGAAATGCAAATTCCAGACGTGATGACGGTTAACCAATCTGATTTTTTGCAGGCGCTCAAAGAAATCAAACCAGCAGTACTGCGAAGCGTGGAAGTTGAAGTTCCCCATATCGCTTGGGAAGATATTGGCGGTTTGGAGACGATTAAGCAAACGCTCCGTGAATCAGTAGAAGGGGCATTACTTTATCCGGAGCTTTACCTCCAGACTAAAGCACTAGCACCAAAAGGGATCTTACTATGGGGACCACCAGGAACAGGAAAAACTCTATTGGCAAAAGCTGTAGCTTCTCAAGCCCGCGCTAATTTTATTGGCGTTAACGGTCCGGAGTTACTTAGCCGTTGGGTGGGAGCCAGTGAACAAGCCGTGCGGGAACTATTTGCTAAAGCGCGACAGGCAGAACCCTGTGTGGTATTTATTGATGAAATTGATACATTAGCTCCAGCGCGAGGAAGTTACAATGGTGATTCTGGAGTGAGCGATCGCGTCGTGGGGCAATTGCTGACCGAGTTGGATGGGTTACAGGTAGGAACAACTATTTTAGTGATTGGAGCCACGAATCGACCGGATGCTCTCGATCCAGCTTTGTTGCGATCGGGACGCCTAGATTTACAACTTAAGGTAGATTTACCTGATTTAAGCAGTCGTCTGGCCATTTTGGAAGTCCATAGCCAAGGAAGACCACTGTTGGATGTCGATTTGCAATATTGGGCAGAGATGACGAAGGGTTGGAATGGGGCTGACTTGGTGTTACTTTGCAATCAGGCAGCTGTAGAGGCAATTCGCCGCTTTCGATCCTACGGGCAAACAGATCCTGCCGATATCAAGATTACTACTGACGATTTCAATTATGCTTATCAAGTTTTAACACAGCAACGTCCAGTTTAGAAGCACTTAAGACCTACGCACTTTACACATTGACCATCATGTGCTTCGTGCGGCTTATTAACCTAAAACTCTTGCCCTGCCTCGTTCCCAGGCTCTGCCTGGGAATGATATCAAGTGGGCTGCTGCCTCCCGTCAAACCGGGAGGCAGAGCCTCCAACAAGAGCATTACAAGGCAGAGCCTTGTAACGAGAGACAATTCATAGTTTGTCGTTTCTGTCAATGCGTAAGTTCTAATATCCAGGGCTATTTCATTCTACACTCAATGCCAGGAACTCAAGTCGTGGCTAAGAACTACTGTCCGTTGAAACGGACAGTAGTTCGGTGAAAGTTCTAGTCGGCGGTATGCCGACTTCAGCTATTAGCCGTGCGTAATTTATTCCTAGGCATGTGGGTTGCGTTTTGCACCAATGAAATAGCCCTGCGTAATATCAAGTCCGCTTTTTTCCAATAACACTTCACATATATTTACGTATTTTTATCATTGTTTCGGGAAAGCTGAAAGAACACAATAAATAATGAAACTAAATCAATGAAAGACAATCAGTGGCAGCTTAAACCTGCCACTGATTGAAGACAAAATCAAAGATTTGGTAGAAGCAGTAAGTACCCATTTTGGGCAAGACTAAAGTCGAAGGTATTCACCTTTGACAATAATCAGTTACTTTAAGCTTTGAGCATAGCAGACTCCTGCCTTGCCCTTCGAGCAAGTCAATCCATCTACCGTTAGACATAGTCGTGAAAATGAATTGTGCGTTCGTTAAAACCCTTGGTAAGGGCGAACGGGCGTTCGCCCTACATCATTTCTGGAGATGTCTTTTAGAAAGAATCTAATCGTTTTTTGTCTGGAATTTCAGGGTGCGATGCTAAATTTTATTCTTTCTTAACTGACTGCATCGAGCGTCATACATCCAACATGAAAACTCTAGATAAAAATGACCATAACTCTGCTGTTGCGGAGCTTTTCGCTAACATTTCACCTGAAATAGCTGAATCTTTTAATGACGAGCAACTAGAAGTCATCAACAAAGCCTTTAGCTCTCGTCGTTGGAATCGTCATCCCATAGACCTGCGAGTTTCAGTTCCTATTGCAGGACTACAATTTTATCTAGTTTTCGTGGCTGGTCGGGAACGGCGTTCAAAACAGCGCTTGCATTCTCAAAAAGGTCTATATCCTTTTTTGACTCCTGGTAATATTGTTTTTATCACAGGATTTTTAACTATATTATCAATTTCAAGCTTCACTGTATTCCCCTTTCTATTTTCCTCATTGACTTCTGTTTTCAGATCATCACCCTACCCAACAGCAATCCCCTGGCTAGAAAATAAAGTTGATTGTCAACATACTGGTAGATCCTGGAAAAATAACGAGTGCTTGGATTATGAACATAATCCTATGTTCTAAAGTCTACTCGAACTGATAGGAAAAGCAACATGCAACCAACAAACTCAAATAAAAAATCAGCAAAAAACGACGATTTCATGCAATGGTTTTCAACCAACATTCCTCCTCAAACAGCAGCTACCTTTAACAAGGCTCAATTAACAGCGTTAAAACAGGTATTTAGTGAGCGTGTTCCTAAGCGTCATGCTGTGGATATTAGGATGAGTATCCCATTTTTTATAAGGGGATTTTATGTAGTTTTATTACTAGGTAAGGAAAAGCGATCAAAAGAGCGTCTTTCAAATGAAATTTCCAAACCTGTCAATCGCATTTTTTTGACATTATTGGGTTTAGTGTTTATAACTTCTTTGCTTGGTTCACTCTATAAAATTACAATGATGTTGGGAGTTAATGAACATCCAGAGCAACAAATCCAACTTAAGAATTCTCAGTAGGGTGCAATATGGGATATAAAGATATGAGAAAAATAATTTTAGTCTATCATAGGGATTTCGAGACCCTTGACCAAATTCTACACCAATTTACGGATAAGTCTACCTACTGCCATCACCATCAGTCTCCCTGTGGCTTCTCTGATTCTCTTAGTACCCATACAAACTTTTGAGTATAAGGAACTCAGTCCACCAGAATGTAGGGTAACAAAGTGGGAACTACCAGCGTCCCTTCAAACCTCCTCTCAGGATGTATCCACTCAAAAGCAAAAAGTTTTGCCACTGATACCTCTTCAGAAGTCACCTTTTCCTTGTTGCGAGAACGATCGCTCTTGTCTGGATCAACAGATATGGGGTGAAAACAATCAACTTCCAGATAAAAAGCCACTGTTGAAGGCTATTGATCGCAGTCTGGGATATCTGCAAACTGCTGATACCGCTTACCAACAGTATCCGGTGGTGGGAATTACACGCGATCGCGTCATCAAGAGTTTACAAAGATTCCGTGAACTACTGCTCAAGTCTAATTCAGCAGCCGAACTGAATGCAGCCATTGCTAGGGAGTTTGTCTTTTACCAGTCAGTAGGGAATGACACAAAAGGTTCGGTTTTGTTCACCGCCTATTATGAGCCACTTTACGCAGCTAGTCGCGTTCCTACACCAGAGTATCGCTATCCTATTTATCGTTTACCACCCGATCTAGATTCTTGGTCCAAACCTCATCCTACAAGGCTGGAACTAGAAGGAGCGGACGGTTTGCAATTTTCTAAAGGTCAGTTACGTGGGCTAGAGTTGTTTTGGTTACGCGATCGCCTGGAAGCTTACATAGCACAAATCGAAGGTTCAGCGCGACTTCAATTTCCTGATGGCACTCAAACAACAGTCGGCTATGCTGGAAATACAGCTTACCGCTACAAAAGCATCGGCAAAGAACTAGTTAACGATGGCAAGCTACCACTACAGGGTTTGACCATGCCCATTATCCTCGATTATTTCCATAAGCATCCAGAAAATTTAAATATTTATATCCCACGCGATCCCAGCTTTGTGTTTTTTAAAGAAAACCACGGTGCGCCAGCACAAGGTTCTATCCAAGTATCACTTACAGCAGAGCGTTCCATTGCTACAGATAAATCTCTCATGCCGCCTGGTGCGTTAGCATTGATTCGCACCTCGATTCCCTTTGTCAATGCCAATGGCGACATGGAACATCGTATCGTTAGTCGCTATGTTCTTGATCAAGATACGGGAGGTGCTATTAAAGGTGCCGGTCGGGTGGATTATTTTCTAGGTACTGGTAAGGTGGCTGGCGATCGCGCTGGGGTAACAGTCAGTAATGGAAATTTATATTATTTAATTCTTCAATCTAAAAATTAAACCTGAAGTTATGTTCCTCAAATTGGAACTACAAAAATTATTTGTCGTCATGCTGAGTTAGTTTCACTGACGTAGCGGCTAACTTCTACAAAATCGACGCCCATGAACGATCATTCACAACACAGGACGAAGATTCCTCTTCCCCATTCCCCATTTTCACAGTGCATAAATCTGAAATTCTGTCCCTATAGCTTGTATGTAAGTGTATTACTACTTAAGCACACTAAGTGGTTGTTTCTTGGGATACATTCGTCGTTCAGTCAGGGGGTTAAAAGTGATCAGGATCTTAGTTGATGCTGACCTAATATTAGAGGCTTTGATGAATCGAAACGGATTTGTAGGAGATGTTAGCGAATTACTAGACAGAGTAGATCCACTGATACAGATGTACATAACAGATATTGGTTGGCAAAAAATCTACGCTTATGCCAGCCGTTTACGGAATACAAATATTGCTGAGATAGTAATCAATTGGTTACAAGAAAAAATTCGCATTTGCTCTGTTGAACCCGCCATTATACAGCAAGCACGTTTATTACCTTTAAAGGATTTTGAATCTGCTGTAGAGCTAGTTTGTGTCACTTATCAGGAACTGGATGCCATTGTCACTCATAACAAAGAACTTTTTGCTGACGCTCCAAATAAGTGTTGGGTTTGGTCAGTGACAGAATTGAGATTGCGTGCAAATCTAGAGAGTCAGCTACAAGCGACTAGATTTATTTAGTTACTAGTACACAGGGTGCGGAAATAAAGCGACAATTAAAAGTAGACAAAAAGCTTATCTACCAACCCTTCTGCCTTCACCACAGCGGCATAGCTGCCTGAGTGTTGAAAATTGAAGGTTAAACCCTCACCGACATGAGTTGTTTCATAGCTAAGTAGGTTGGCGCAGATAGGCCTAACCCTGTAAACAAATATTAGGATGCTTCTTACCTACTAACCACGCGCCATCTGATATAATTCTAGCGTACAGTCACATCCATGGTGTAGTTTAAGATACCATTACCACTATTTTGTTGAGTGACATTGGTGCCAGGACCAGAGAGTTCTACATTCACTGAAGATGATGCAGGAGCATAACGGGCTGAAATTTTCACCCTTTGCGCTCCAACTGATAGAAATCGTGAAAGATTTATTTGTTCACTATTTTTGCTAAGCCGTTTAACTACTTTACCATTGACAGCAATCTCACCCGTCAACTGATTTCCTGAGGTGTTAATGCTCAAGATGTGGGGTTGACTGAGATTAGCTGCATTCAAATTAAATGAGTTGTGTTGAGTTCCAGATGAATCACTGGTGTTCTGGCTACTGGTAAAGCTTCGTTGGTACCCAGACCCATCAGATGAACTGCTGCTGGAGGTCTGACTATTAGAAGAAAAGCTTCGTTGGTCACCAGACCCATCGGATGAATTGCTGCTGGAGGTTTGACTAGTAGAAGACACGTTACTCATATCGCTATTGCTGTCTGACTTGACAGAAGAACTTTGGCTGCTGTGGGTGAAGTTCTGATGAGCAAATGCTGTGGTGAAAGTGATCAGCATTGCTACGCCGCATACAAAAAACAGTAGATTTCTCATGGCTGTATTTAGGTAGCAGCAGGTATGGGAATCAACCACCTGCTGAATTCTGTCTAGAAGATTTGGATCTAGGCAACATTGACTGCCATAACCCAAATAAAGATTCTTACTAGGAAAGATCACGTCTCCAGTATTGCAACCAAGCCGAATTTCCCCCTAATGGGGGAATTCAGAAGGCTGAAACTGGTGACGTACCCTTCTCTAGTACTATTTTAACGCTATCTCCTATTGATGAAAAAATTTGGGTCTTTAGATACGTCGTATACATGTATCTGAGGATTTACACGAATTCCAATATTCTTCGTGTTCACACCAGTGCGATAGTTGGGATTTCCATCTGCATATTGATTGCTGGTTCGGCTTTGTGCACAGGTACCAGAATGACAAACTTGGTTTCCTACGCTGGTGACAGTGCCACCAACACTGTTACGACAATTTGGTCCAAAATTCTGATTGACATTATTTGTTTGATTTCCTCTTCCCTTGTGACCGTCAACTGCCACCTGTGTACCGACATCAACCGCGACGCACCCTGCCATTGCAGGGTGAGTGAGAGAAGAAATCGCTATAGGGGATAAAGCTGAGAGCGAGAACAAGCTCAGGGAAAGTAATTTGAATTTCATGGTTGTTTTCTCGTGAACTAATGACAAGATGTTGTTGTGGTGCTATAGATGTGATTGACACTACCACCGTAGCTACCAGTGTGAGTGCTTTGGTGGGTGTAACTTCTCCCATTACACTGAGAATACTGAGAATACTGAGAGTACTGAGGGTATCTCAAACTCCGCAGGAGGATGCGATTGCGCACCCTGGAAGTGGGTACAATAAGACCAGAAGTCCCGCTAACTGGAGTGTTAGAGTTAATCTTGACATTCCCATCCTCATCAACTCTTACTCGGGAACTGGGACTTTGAATATCAACGTCGTTACCTGCACTAGCAATTCCTGCTGGTAATGTAATTAGCAAAGAGATAACTAGTAATAAAATCGATTGTCTGGCAGGCATGGCTTCATTCCTCTCTTCGTAGAAAATGACCGATTTTTATTTTGCAAGTTTAGGAAATCGGTAAAACCTCACTCAACTCCTCACCTTTGGCACACCACGGCACTGCTAACAGACACATTCAATTTTCTGTAATCTGATGAGCAATCTGGCGCTGCTTATTTTAAAATGGTTTAGCAGATTCCACAAATTCAGCAACGCTCAATAGCTCGATTAGCCGAAAGATTCATGCATCTTGGGATCTAAACTCATCAAAGGTTGGTTCAAGGTAGAACCTAACACCCACGGCAGCACCATTTTGGCTTACAGACTTGTTTACAGGAACTCAAGAGTCTTTATTAGTAACGCCTCGAGCTATTTTGATGCTGCATATTTACCTGATTAGCATTTTGGTCAACACGGCTACCATCAATAGCAACTCCATTTTGGTTGATCAGCTGATTCGACCTTTGCGATCCGGAACCATGGTAGATATAACCCGCTCGATTTTGATACTGGATGCTTCTCTGGTTAGCTCGTTGATTCACTTGACTACCATAACCGATAGCAGTAGCGCTTTGATTAAGCTCTTGTTGACTGCTAGACTCAGCAAAAGCAGCCGTTGGCATTACAATCAGAGCCGCAGCTAATAGACCAAAGGTGTAAGTTCTTTTCATTATTATTATAGACCTGATGTTGTTGTGTATAGTTGTGTGTTGTGGAAATCAAGCTGGCGTCGCTCAGATCGAAGATGCAGCAACGCCTGATGGCTCGATTAACAGATAAGATGACCAGCAACCCTAGCGAACACGCGTCCCTTCGGACTGGTTATTCTTAGTGTTGCTAGATTGGGCATTGGTAGAACCGTTATCAGCAGCACCATTTTGGCTGGTACCCTGAACCGAGTTTTGCCTCTGGGAGCTATGACCGTTGTTAGGGCGGATACCAAGGTGATAAGAAGGAAAATGAGTATGGCTTTTGATTTTGTTAATTTGTTGCTGGACGTTGGTAGTGTTAGACTCTTGCGCATTAGTACTACCATTAGTAGCGGAGCCATTTTGCTCAGTACTCTGGTGGTTATTTTGAGATTGATTAGTGTGAGTACCAGCAAAAGCAGCCGTGGGAGCAATCATCATACCAGCAGCTAACAAACTAAAAGCCAGGGATTTATTCAACATCTTTTTAGACCTCAGTAATAAGTTGTGTTGTGTGTTGTGTGTTGTGTGTTGTGTATTATTTGTTGTGTGTTGTTTGTTTTCAATCATGTACAACCAACTACCAACAATTAACTATCGACAATATTGCAAGAATCAGTAGAGAAGATTAGTATCCGTAACGGTAGGAAGGATTGCGAACACCTGTCCTTTGGGACTGGCGGTTTACAGTGCTGCTAGATTGAGCATTGGTAGAACCGTTATCAGCCGCGCCACTTTGGCTAGTATCCTGAACCGAGTTTTGATTCTGAGAGCTATGGGTACTCTGAGAATAGTAAGGAGCATGAACACGATTTTGGATTTTGCTCACTTGCCGCTGGACGTTGACGCTGTTAGACTCTTGTGCACTTGTACTACCATTGGTAGCTGCACTATTTTGCACCGTTCCCTGCACGTTGTTTTGATATTGGCTAGATCCCCCAGCAAATGCTGCTGTGGGAGCAATCATCAAACCAGCAGCCAATAGACCAAAAGCCAGGGATTTATTCAACATTTTTTTAGACCTCGTTTAGTTGTGTGTGTAGTAGATAGTATTGGCGTTGCTTAGTGAGGAAATAGTTGGGCATCAGCTAAAGATGAAGCAACGCCTCATTGATCAATCAATTGACAAAATTACCAGTGCCGAACACTCGCACCTTGGGACTGGCGGTTCACAGTGTTGCTAGTTTGGGCATTGGTAGAATCGTTATCAGCCGCGCCATTTTGGACGGTATGCTGAACGGAACTTTGTCCCTGGGAAGTATGACCGTTGCCGTGGTAGCCACCATAATAGCGATGATAACTAGTAGGACGGTTGTGGATTTGGCTAGTTTGCCGCTGAACGTTGATACTGTTGGACTCTTGTGCATTCGTGCTACCATTGGAAGCTGCACCATTTTGCTCGGTGGTCTGCACGTTGTTTTGAGATTGGCTGCTGCCTGCAAAAGCCGCTGTGGGAGCAATCATCAAACCAGCAACCAATAGACCAAAAGCCAAGGATTTATTCAACATTTTTTTTAGACCTTATAAGTAGTGTGTTGTTGAGGCAAGTGCCCGTTGTGTGTTGTTTCAAGAGAGGCTGAACACCCTAGTTTTATCAGGTGTTTCTCTGTTGTTTGTCTATAAGGAGCTACAAAATCAAGTCGCATCATTCCGGTTTTCTGCTAAAAGATTGTTGCTCACTGAATGTTTGCGCTTTTTCATACAGCAGTCCGACTTAAGTAAGATTGCTGTGGATTTCGCTGTTCCCTATACTTAATAGTTTTAACCAAAGCTTTTGGGTGTGTCAAGAGCCAGGCTAAATTTTTTTGGGTTAAATTTTTTTGGGTTAATTTTTTTGAGCATCAGTTTTTTTGATGTTAGAATCTACGGCTATAGCTAAAACAAAAGTGCCGTGGATGTGAAACAGAAGGCAAAACCAAGGATCGCTTCTCTGCGCGAACAAGCTGGAATCACGCAGCTTGAGCTATCACGTCTTGTGGGCGTGACAGAAAGCACTATCCAAAACTGGGAAAGCGGTAGAACTGGAACAGACCAGATTGAAAGAGTCATCAGGTTCTGCAAAGCTCTCAATTGTCAACTAGAAGACTTAATTGAGTATGTGAGTGAGTCACCTGAAGAACCAACCGCAAAACCCAGTTCTTTGAGCGAGATACAGAGTCTGTTGGGGACTGATGAGCCTTCCCCAACGAACATACCCGACCCTAAACCTAACTCTAAACCTGCTCAAAAGCGCCAAGCTAAGAGCAGCACAACAATTCGTAATTCGTAATTCGTAATTCGTAATTATGATTCAATTACGAATTAGGAATTACGAATTATGAATTATTCTTGAGGGTATCAACTGTAACAAATTGATAACCTTGTTTTAGGAGTAGGGGAATGAGCATTTGTGTTGTTTCGGCGACATCTTGTCCGCCGCAAGCTCCGTCATGCAATACAATCAGTGAGCCACCTTTTACCTGCTGTAGAACTCGCCGCACTACGGTAGTAGATCCTGGACGCACCCAGTCTTCTGGCACAACACTCCACATCACTGGACGGTATTTCCACTGATGTAATAATTTCAAGGTTGTGGGTGTAAATAAACCATTGGGAGGTCGGACATCACGTACTTGTTCGGGTGGTAGATGACAAGCATTGTAAATGGCAGCTTGGGTTTTTTCTAGGCTGTGCTTCAGGTCACTTGGGGAAAGCATGGGAAAATTTCGATGATCGTACCCGTGCAACCCAATCCGGTGTCCGCGATCGCGTACCTCTTTGGCTATTCCAGGGGAGGCGTTGACGCAAGCACCCAACCAAAAGAAACTGGCTTGAATGTTGTAATGGTCTAAAACTTTTAACAGTTGGGGTGTGTATTGGGGATGGGGACCATCATCAAAGGTAAGTGCGATCATTTTTGAATTGCGATCGCCACACCAAAGACAGTCCGGAAAAGTTGGCTGGAGAAGTTGGAATAAAATCGGAAATACGGGATATAGCTGCATTTGAGGTAAGGGAGAGGGGGGGAGGGGGAGAGGGGGGGTAGGGGGGCTAATGACCAAATACAAAATACCTACCTTTGCAAGCCTTGCTCCCCCTCCTCCCTGGTTGTAACAAATTCTGTAACAGTGGCACTGTCTTGGCTTTTTCCCGTTTAAATTAGGACAAAAATCTCAGGGGAATCCCTGAAGCGACGGGTAATGCTGTTCCAAGATATACGCGATTATCAAATTCTATTTCTTAGCTTGTTTCTGGTCTTGGGCATTGGTACAAGAGACTGGACGCTGCGACCGGAATTGATTGGGGTAGCGATCGCCACTTGTCTATCGATGCAATGGCTTTTGTCAACAGTCGTCAGCGGCAAAGCAATTGCCCCCCCTCCCCCCCTCCTCCCCTCCCCCCCTCCCCCCTCTCTCCGCAGTGCCCTCATCACCTCTTTGGGACTTAGTCTGCTGTTAAGGGCTGAATACTGGACCACCATGGCTATGGCAGCAGCGGTTGCCATAGCCAGCAAATTTGTCTTCAAAGTTGGCGAAAAGCATTTCTTCAATCCCGCCAATTTTGGCATCATTTCCGCCTTGCTACTCACCCCCGATGCATGGGTTTCGCCTGGACAGTGGGGTGAAGACTGGTGGTATGGGCTTTTATTTGCTGGTACTGGCGGCATGATTTTGCACTTGGTTGGTCGCTGGGACACAACAGCCGCTTTTTTGGGTAGCTACGCCGTCTTAGAGGCGATTCGCAATGTCTGGCTAGGCTGGACCTGGGATGTGTATTGCCATCGGTTGATGAGTGGGTCTTTGCTTTTGTTTGCCCTATTTATGGTGACTGACCCCCGGTCAATTCCCAATGCTCGAATTGGACGTGTAGTTTGGGCAGTGTGCATCGCCATCTTGACTTTTATTCTACGGAATTATTTCTTTGTGTCCACGGCAGTTTTCTGGGCACTGTTTGCCCTTGCCCCATTAACCATTCTGCTAGATGTCCTTTGGTCTGCGCCACGTTTTTCTTGGACGAGTTCGTGGTTCTTTTTAAAAACCAACAACCAACAATAAATGAAAAACTTAAAATTATTAATCTCATTACTATTGACTTTTGTGGCTTGTCTATGCTTTGCACCCACAGCTTGGGCATTTTGCGGATTTTATGTTGCTAAAGCTGATACTAAACTTTATAACAAAGCTTCTCAGGTGGTGATTGCACGGAATGGCGATCGCACGGTGCTGACAATGGCAAATGATTACCAGGGCAACGTGAAGGATTTTGCCATCGTCGTACCTGTACCGACTGTTTTGCAAAAAGACCAAGTGCACGTCAGCGAACCCAAGATTATGGAGCGATTGGATGCTTTTAGCGCCCCGCGATTAGTAGAGTATTTCGACTCCAACCCCTGTGCTGCAACCGACTGGATGGACCGACCCGCATCTGCACCCACAGCAAGAAAGGCGGCTTCGGAAGGAATAAGGAGCGATCGCAGTAATGGTGTCACTGTACTTGCCAGTTTCAACGTTGGCGAATACGACATTGTTATTCTTAGTGCTAGAGAATCTGGTGGGCTGGAAACTTGGCTCAACCGCAATGGTTACAAAATCCCCAGAGGAGCAAAACAGTTACTACAGCCTTACATCCGCTCATCAATGAAATTCTTTGTCGCCAAAGTCAACCTAGATAAATTTGCGGAAACTGGCTATCAGTTCCTTCGTCCGTTGCAAATTTCTTACCAGTCGCCCAAGTTTATGCTTCCGATTCGTTTGGGCATGATCAACGCCACCACGGAGCAAGATTTGATTGTCTACATTCTATCACCGAAAGGACAAGCAGAAATCACCAACTACCGCACAGTCAAAATCCCCTCAAACACAAACATTCCGTTGTTTGTCAAGGATGAATTTGGCGATTTTTACAAGTCTATGTTCAAAACCACATACACTAAAGAAGATAGAAAAGTTGCCTTTCTGGAATATGCTTGGGACATGAGTACTTGCGACCCTTGCTCTGCCGAACCCCTGACCCACGAGGAACTAAAGCTTGCAGGCGTATTTTGGCTAGATGATATGCCTTCAGGGTTTGGTCGCGCCTTGCCCTCAAGTAATGTCTTCATCACCCGTTTGCATGTCCGCTACACCCGCGACAAGTTCCCTGAAGACCTGATGTTTCAAGAAACCTCCAACCGTGAATCTTTCCAAGGGCGTTACATTTTGCAACATCCGTTCACAGGTTCCGTCAACTGTCAGGCTGGCAGAGAATACAAGCGGTCTTTGCCCTCACGCTTTGAAGGGGAGGCACAAACCCTTGCTCAACTAACCAACTGGAATATCCAAGACATTCGCCAGAAAATGAAGCTAGGTGGTCAGGTTAGTACCAATTGGTGGCAAAAGCTTCTGGCGTGGCTTGGACTGGGTTGAGAAATTTTTGAAGAAGACACGGAGACAAAAACACGAAAGACGCGGGGACACCCCATAAACATCTGGTGAAAAACAATGTAGAACGCCCCGCGTTCTACAAGGGCAGAGGGGGCAGAAAGAGATTCTCCCTGCCTCCCCCTCTACCCTTCTCTAGCGTAGTGGTCTTTCTGGGGGTATGATAACTGGGGGGTAGTCGCGGCGGTCGTTGCGATCGTAGTCCCTGTTAGGGTAGTTGCGGTCGTTGTGACGGTAGTCGCAGTTGGGATACCGAGCACGGAGGTCTTGGAGCTTTCTCACATCTCGTTCTAGGTCTCGTCGGTGCCGCCAACGGTCTCGGTCATTGTCATCGTTGTAGAGGTTGCGACGGTCTCGATCAATGTCTCGGTAGGCTTCTTGGTACTTACGGCTACATTCTCGGTCGTAGTCTCTATCTCTGTCGTACCGATCTGAAAGCAGTAATGAGTTGCTACTCGTGCCAGTAGCGAAAAACTCTGAGGATATCTGTCGTTGGTTGTATGATGATGCTGCTAAAGCAGGTGCTGCTTCTAGGTAGAGGAAAGGCATTGCCATTATTGGCATGCTTACCAAGCATACTATTTTTCTTAGCATATTTTTTCTTGCTTGATTCCATAGAGTGATGGACGCCAAAGGTGGGTAAACGGGTTCCCATCCCCTCTCCCAAATTGGGTGAACGCAGAGTATGACGTCAGATGTAGGGCTTCTGTCGAAAAAAGCTAAGAGTGCTACATCTATGGCAGGAGTCTTCATAAGTTGCAACTTAGGATAATTCACCCATTCGTAGGAAGTTATTAGTAAGGCAATAAATTACAGTATATATAGTCAGACCCATTGAATTTATCACCGTTATGAATCCGCAACTTTTCAGGCGCATCCTTATTTGCCTACTCTCAGTTAGTTTGGTAACAGCTTGCCAAGCAATTCAGGCTGAGGAAACCAGCGTGCCGCCAAGCGGTGATAATTATGGGCAGCTAAGTGACCAAGGAAAGCTACGCACCTACTATCTCTACACTCCAAAATCATACAATCCCGACCGTCCAATGCCGTTGGTTCTAGTTTTTCATGGGGATGATGGTAGTGGTCATTCAATGGCTGAGGTGACTCGCTTCAATGATTTGGCAGAGCAAAAAGGGTTTATTGTCGCTTATCCAGATGCAGTTGACCATAAATGGAGCCTCAGTGCTAAGTCTTCAAGAAAGGTAGACGATGTTCCATTTGTCGCGGCATTAATCAATCATCTTAAGCAAGTTAGAAATATTGACAGCCGTAGAGTCTATGCTACTGGCTTTTCAAGGGGCGGAATACTTACCCAAGATCTGGCTTGTAAGCTACCTGATAAAATTGCGGCTTTCGCATCGGTAGCTGGTGCGCTTCCATCTCGACTCAAACCTCATTGCCAGCCTCAAACTCCTGTATCAATGCTGATGATCAATGGTACAAATGATCAGGATGTACATTATGATGGTGATGACACAAGCCAAGGAAAAGGGCTTGTTTCCATCCCAGATACGGTAAGCTTTTGGCGATCGCGCGATCAATGTCCTTCACCGACTCAAACTCTACAAATCCCTCACCCTAATGCAAGCGATCGCTTCAAAGTTAAAACCTCTCAGCCCTCAGCTTGTATTGCTGGCTCAGAGGTCGTACAGTTAGCTGTATTAGACGGTGGACATTTCTGGCCTGGTGGTGCTACTCAAGATCCAAAACTAAAACAGGTGAATAATCAACTTGGTTTTAACGCAAGTGAGAAGATATGGGAGTTTTTTCAACGCCACAAAATGGGGAGTGGGGAATAGGGAGTGGGGAATGGGGAATAGGGAGTGGGGAATAGGGAGTGGGGAATGGTCCATGGGGATAGTTCAGCAAGGCAATAATATGCCTAAGATTTCTTGGGATGAATTTTTGTTCAAAAAACTGCTGTTTTGCTTCTCAGCGCTTTTAGGCTTTCAGCTTGCTGTTGCACACGTTCACTGATGCGATCGCACGCTAACTCACAAAGCGCAAAAATCATTGGGTCAGCAATCTCGTAAAAGGCACTAGTGCTTTTAGGCTGACGAGATAAAATCCCTATCTGAGTTAACACTTTCAGATGCTTGGACAAATTGGCCTGTCCCAAGCCAGTCACCTCGGCAATGTCCATCACATTCATCGGCCCTGACTTAAGACAGGTCAAAATTTGTAGCCGACTTACTTCTGATAGAACTTTGAAATAGTCAGCCACTGCCATAAGAATAGCTGGATCAGTTTTGGATGGCTTCATTTTTGGCATAGGGAAATTCAATCGTCAGCACAGAAATCATTCAATAACTAATTGGTATTATAACCAATTATTCCTCAGCTATTATACCGTTTCTGTGTGAAAATGCACCAAATATGAAAACTGCACCCTGTAGCAGATGCAGATAATCATCAGGTGCAGTCAATGAAAAATTGTTAAAAATATTCAATTAAATCACTAAATAGATATTAAGAGGCAGCAGCCCACAGGTAGCGCATTCCCATGCTCAGCATGGGAACGAGAGATTAGCGATCCAGGATGTTGATCAGCGCACCCGTAGCTGCACCACCAATGGCATTACTAACGGGATGGTGGCTACCAGTGACTGCACCGGTCACGGTCCCAGCTGCTGCACCCACTCCGGCATCTCGAAGCAAATCACCACTTCTATGATAGGTTTTGCTGCTACCGTTAACGGCATGGACAGCAGCACCAGCAGCGGCTCCATTAACCGCATTGTGTATGCCTGAATTATGACCAGTAATGGCTCCAGTCACCACACCTGTTGCAGCGCCAATGCCGATATCTTTTATCCAATTGTCGTTTGCAGATGCGGGTTTCAGTGACATTAGGTTGATACTAGCTAGAGTCGTAGCAACCAAGGTGGGTAATAGTGTGTGTTTTAGAATCTGATTCATCAAAATACCTCTAAGATGAATTAACTGCTCTTAGATGACGTTTATAGCGGTTCTAGGTTGCGTATCTTTCTATTGTATTTGACAGATATTTTTCAGCCTTGACCCGATTGGGTGATAGAGAGGGAAATAGGGGTGTAAGGGTGTAAGGGTGTAAGGGAAATTATATTTGAAATTATTCCCCTACACCCCTATTCCTTCCCCCACACCCCCACACCCCTACACCCCTAATATTAAGATTTACGTTTTTCATCGTCGTCGCCTAACATTTGGAGTAATTTTCTGGCCGCGAGAACGCCCACGACGGCACCTCCAACCAATTCCACTGTCTGTACAACTTTTTTGCCAGTATCACCAGAATTGATGTAACTGTGAAAAATCTCCTCTCTCAACCATTCAGTGGTGGCGTTGAAGTTATGAATCGGAGTTGGTAATAGCTCTAAATAGGTGCCTTGACGGATCAAGTGAGCGGGTTCGCCTGTGACTTCAAAAACGTCGAAAACATTAGCAGCAGCATCATTTAATCCTAGTTTGAGGAGCGTTCCCCGATTGTTAACTCTAACAGGTTGTAGGTCATTTCCAAAAGCGATCGCTTTGAGGTTATGAGCGATAGTCGCCCCCTGCTGATAAGCAACCTGTGCTGTAGCAGGAAAAGAAGAATCCTCCACAAATGTACAATCACCGCCTGCAAACACTTCAGGAAAATCTGGCAGTTGTAAAGTTTTGGTGACTTTTAAACGACCGCGCTTGTCTCGGTGTTCCTCTGGAATCGGCAATTCTTTAATTATCGGATGGGTAGCAGTGCCAGCTGTCCAGATGACGGTGGCAGCTGACAGAGTTTCTGTCTTACCATTGTGCTTATACTCCACTGCGTCGGGACCAATAGCTGTTACCTCTGCTCCCATAAGCATTTCTACTGGCACGGCACGTTTTTGCAATTTCTGTTCCGCAGTTTCCTTCAACACACTGTTAACATCACCCTTAAGGATGGACGCACCATGATTCAGCAGTACTACCCGTACCTCATGAAAATTGCCTTGCATGGCGCTATACCAATTTGGTAGTAAGTCGGCTAAGGTAGCTGCCATTTCTACCCCAGTAGGACCACCACCAACCACTGCGACTGTTAGCAATTTACGGCGTTGTTCTGGATCTTCGATTTGCACGGCTTGTCGTAAGCGGTCGTGCAAATGGCGGTCGATATTTACCGCATCTATTGGCGTCCAGAAAGGTAGAGCATACTCCTTTGCTCCCTTAACACCAAAATAACTAATAACGTTGCCTAAACCCAAAACTAAATTGCTGTAATTGTAACAGGTTCCCGAAGTTAATTGTACGGACCGCTGATGCAGGTCAATTCCTTGGACTGTATCTTGAACAAAGATGACACCGCTACCTTTGAGCAATTCCTCAAAACGCGGTACTACCTGCGTAGCGTCCATCTCACCACTGAAGTACTCATAGAGTAACGGCTTAAAGCAAAAGCGTTCTTGCTTATCGATGAGGATGACAGTGCGCGGATAGTGTTTATGGGCAAGGTGCAAGGCTGTAAATAGCCCAGTAAAACCACCGCCTACAATCACCGTTTGAAAAACTGGGTTGTTCATAAAATCACTCGTCCTTGGTAGACAGCTTTGCTATAACGTTAAAAAGAAACCAATCAGGATGACGCTGAGGGTAACAGCGAACAAAATAGCATATTCGACTCTGCGACTAAAAAATCCAATAACAGCCACCAAGGCGATAGCAAAAGTAACAATGCCGAGGTACTGACCCTGTTGCAAGCCTTTAGCAATCAGTGGATCTTGTTGGGTCGTAGCTTGTGACGGAGTTTCTCGAATTGGGAAAGGCGATCGCTGTGGTCTTTGAAATTCTTCATTTGGTAAAGCCATAGAATTGTCTTTTGATATTGATACCAAGTACAGGAAAGTCTCTCCAAATTAAGATTTTATACATCAATCTTCTATCGCTATTTTTCTATAAACAACTGTCTATAGGAATCATATTTGATTTCTGAAATACAAGTAGGTGGGGCTATGCCCACCACAACCCGGATCTGGTGGGCAGTGCCCACCCTACTTATTGGGATCTTAAATAGGATTGCTATAGCTTGAGAAAACTTCTATGCCCGCCAAAGATATACCAGCGAAAACAAGATGACCCAGATCACGTCAACGAAGTGCCAGAACAGGGTACTCGCACTCACACCAAAATCACCCTTATTGTAGTTGCCAGGAATAAAAGAGCGCACAAGCATAATGATCTGCAAGAGAATGCCAGTAAAAACGTGCAGACCATGAAAGCCAGTCAGCAGGTAAAACGTCCCACCAACCTGCCCCGTAGACAAACCAAAGTCAAGACCAAGCCACTCTTTTACTTCACCGACCAGGAAGAATACTCCCATAGCGGACGTAGTGAACCACAACCAGCGAAATTTCTTCATCTGGCGACGCTTCAGAGCACCTTCTGCTGCTTGAATAACGAAACTACTGGAAACCAGCACCACCGAGTTGATAATCACAGCCGTAGACAAATCTGGTCCTTTGACACCAGGCGGTAGCCACTGAGGACTCGTCAATCGCAAAGCAATGTATGTAACGAAAAAACTCAGGAAAACTATGCTCTCCGACAGCAGGAACACGGTGAAGCCAAACATGCTTTTGCCATGATGATCATGGGCACGCCCGCCACCACTTGGTAGAAATCGCTTCAGCCAATTCGGCATAAAACGCTGTAACTTCTCCAAAGGCATAGGACTTTCATCTGAATGTGTAGAATTTGCCATAAATTTGGGGGGGGAGGGGAGGAGGGGGGGCAGGGGGGAAGGGGGGAGGGGGGGCAGGGGAGGAAAAAGAGTTAAAAAGTTATTGAGTTATTGAGTTATTGAGCAATAATTCTTTCTCTGCTTGCTCCCCCCACTCCCCCACTCCCCCACTCCCCTACTCTTGAGTGGCGGCTTCTGGTCTAAAATCTTCGGAATCATTGTAGTGGTAGGGTGGTTCGGTGACCACAGGAATTTCTGCAAAATTCTCCTTCGGGGGTGGCGAAGAGGTCTTCCACTCTAGCCCTGTAGCGTGCCAAGGATTATCAGATGCCTTGGGTCCCCTGAGCAAAGAACCCACTATATTGGCGATGAAGGGCAAGGTTGACATCCCTAGCAGGAATGAGCCGAGGCTAGCAACGACATTCCACCATTGGTACTCTGGGGCGTAGGAGGAAACCCGGCGTAGCATACCTTGCAAGCCCAGTGGGTGCATGGGGAAGAAGGTGAGGTTGGCACCGATAAAGGTCAGCCAGAAATGTATCTTGCCCCAGCCCTCAGCGTACATCCGCCCTGTTATCTTAGGGAACCAAAAGTAAATCCCTGCAAATATCCCCATAGTGATGGTATTATAGACAACGTAGTGGAAATGACCCACTACAAAGTAAGTGTTGTTGACGTGAAGGTCAAACGGCGTTGAGCCAAGCATAACGCCAGTGATGCCAGCAAAAAGAAACATCACCGCACCTCCTAGGGCAAACAACATTGGTGTCAAAAGGTGCAGTCTACCTCTCCAGACGGTAGCAGTCCAAGCAAACTCCTTGATACCAGTGGGTACGGCGGCTAACATGGAAGTGAACATGAATAATACCCGCATCCAGCCTGGTGTGGCACTAGCGAACATATGGTGTGCCCAAACCAGAGAACTAATCACAGCGAGTCCAATGGTGGCGATCGCTACTGACCGATAGCCAAACAGGGGATTGCGGGAAAAAGCGGGGAGGATCTCCGAGAAGATGCCAAAGACAGGCAGCACCATCACGTAAACTGCTGGGTGGGAGTAGAACCAGAATAAGTGCTGATAGAGGATTGGGCTGCCATTCTGCGTGGGATTGAAAAAGTGTGTCCCCAAAGTGAGGTCAAAAAATAGCAGAATTAATGCACCAGTGAGGGAAGGTAGGCAAAACAATTGCAGCAACTGGGAACTCAGCACCGCCCAGACGAAGATGGGCATACGGAAGAACGTCATCCCAGGTGCCCGCATCCAGAAGATGGTGGTGATGAAGTTGACTCCCCCCATGATTGATGATATACCTATGATAACTAGACTCACTATCCAAAAGAATTCGCCGTTCAGCAGGTGCCCAGACGGGTTCTGAATACTGATTGGTGGGTAAGACCACCAGCCAGCCTGGGCAGTACCGTCGCGCAGCAAGAAGCTTGACAGTAGCAAAAGACCCCCAGGCGGAATCATCCAGAAGGCGATCGCGTTCAGCACCGGAAACGCCATATCCCGCGCCCCAATCATCAGCGGTATTAGGTAGTTGGCAAGACCAGCATTAAACGGGATAATCCACAGAAAGATCATGATCGTGCCATGCATGGTGAACAAGCCATTGTAGAGGGGGCGATCGACCACATCTGATTGGGGGGTGATCAGTTCACCACGGATGATCATAGCCAACAGCCCGCCAATCAGGAAGAAGATGAAGGTCGTCACCATGTACTGGATACCGATGACTTTATGGTCGGTGCTGAAGCTCAAGTATTCCCGCCAGCCTGTCTGTGAAGACTGCGAATTTTCGGACTCCCCAGCCCTAGCAATGCCTTCCCTGGAGTTATTTGTCATTTATTTCCTTCCTTTTAAGCAGAATAATTCACAACAGAAGGTTCAGCAGGCTCGAAAGTGTGCCATCGGCTATTAAAAATAGTCTTCGGCTGGGTATGCTCAGCAGATGCTTGATTAGATGCTATAGTTGGCTGCCGACTTGCAGCCACGGCGAGCCATTGATTATAAGCTTGGCGGGATTCAACGTACACATTCGCCTCCATCAAGGCGAAGTAAGTACCACTAAATTGGGAATCATGCAACCGATATTTGCCCAAACGGTTCGGCTTTAAATTTATAGTAATAGTGCGATTGGGGACTATATCTTGCTTTAACCGGAACTCAGGGACGTAGAAGCCATGGAGAACGTCTTGCGCATGCAACGCTAAGCTAACAGGCTCATTGACAACCAAGTGCAATTCGGTAGTGCTGACATTGCCAGCATAGCGGAAAGACCAAGCCCACTGCTTAGCAAAAACCTCAATGACTTCCCCAACAGGTTTGCTGTCGTTGCTGGTGACAGCAGCGTTAGCAGGTTCTTCCATGTGCAGATGCACCACTGGTGTCAGCCCCTGAATATTGATTTGCTCATAAATGTTGAAGCTTTTCACTGAGAGCCATAATACCAGTATAGTTGGAACCACTGTCCAGAGGATTTCCAACTTCGCACTCCCTCTAGCAGGGTGTCCGTGACTCCAGTCACCCTTTGGTGCCCGACAGGTCAGTATGGAATAAGTAATAATGCCAGTGATCCCCAGGAAAATAAACGTTCCTATGGAAGCCAGAAAGCTAAATATCTCATCCACCTGTTTAGCTTCTGCTGTTGCTTGAGGCGGCATCCACGAGTAAGCCTGCTGTCCGACCCAACGACTGGCAAAGAGAATCACCGCGATAAAAGCAGCCAATAGCAGAGAGTTTAAAATTTTCCTCATAATAAATTTTGTAAAATTAAGTACACGTTTTCAACACTTCTGGTGTATAAAAAAGTGAGTTACTTGAGCAGCACATTGGGGTTTTGACCATTCCGGAGCAAGTGAGCAGCAGTATTGTGAACCCCGAAATCGTCTCCTAGGTGAGCCCCCAGGGTCCCTTGGACATACATGATCCCCATAATCGCAATGCCCACCACCAAGTAGATCCAGTTGACCTGTCTAGCAGCGCCCTGATGCCATTGATAGCGCAGGAAACCTCTCCACACCGTCATGGCAACGATCGCAGCCAACAAAAAGACACCACCCAAACCATGTAAGATCATGGTCAGACCTGCCCCCAATCCCCAAGCACTCTTGATATCAGCCGGCGGATTTGCCAACATAATCTCGAAAAAACCTGCTGCTACAGTAAAAAATGTGACGATCGCACTTGCTAACAGATTGTACCAGCCGACATCGAAGAAACCCTCACGGACAGCAGGGAGAGCTAAAAATCTGAATATCGGTTTTTCTAAGGGAAAAAATGCTCCTGCTATATCAAACGTGATGGCAATGATGAAAAGACCTAAAGTCAAATGCACCAAATTTGGATGTATTGGGAGTTGGTAGGGCAGTCCATTAGCACCCAGCTTGAACCCCCACTCTTGCATGAGTTGTGAGTTCATTTCAAGATTCCCTTGTTGATTGCTTCCTCTACAGGCACCACATGCAACCCGTATTCCCAAACCAGTTGGGTTCCTAAATACACTTGGAATATCACTATGCAGATCAAAAACATTCCTGCACCCAAGTAAGCAGGCGGTATTTTCAACGGGTCACGACTGCGAATCACAAAACGCCATGCTGTAATGGCAACCACAACCGCTGAAAGCGACCAGCCAGTAATGGTATGTTCATTCAGTATCGGCTTGGCTGCATCGTAAGCTTGTGCCAAACCAGCTTCAAACTGACCAAAGATGACTGCTACAAAGATAGCAGCCGAGGCGACAAACATGTTCCAAAAACTTACCTCAAATAAACGGTGGTTGCGGGTAAAATAACCCACCACATCGCAGAAGAAAGCAAAAAACACCATCGCAATCACAAAGTGGACGACGATAGGATGGATTGGATCGGGGTACGGTAGATTAGCTTTATTGAGCGGCAGATTCGGCATTGCTTACTCCTGACTTCATCCAGACACCTTGATTACGTTTGCTATGACAACATTGAGCAAAATACTTGTTGAAAACTGGTCGCTCCTAGTTTCACCAGCCTAAAGCAGCTCCTTATACATTCCAATGTTTCTTCTAACTATTTGCTTATCAAGGCATAAATTCAAATCTATCTACAGATTGATATTAAAAAAATATTTCAGTTTATTGACAAAAAAACTTTAATCTTGTAAAGTCTAAAAAATATACATTCATCACCTAAAATAAATTAAATACTTATCAAAAAAAATATATAAACCTTTTGCATAAGTCAATCATTATCTGCGTTCATCTGCGTTCATCTGCGGTTTTATATAACTCCAAAGATAGAAGCTATGACATTAAAAAATTGTAAAATTATACGTAAAAAGACGAAAAGAGTGTCTTCACCACACTAGTGAAGATACTTATGCTTTATTATACATTGGTAAGTTGAGTCAGGAGTAATTTTAGGCGTTGCTGAATTTATTAATGAATTACGTTTAGTTACAGATTTGTAATTTTTCCAAA
>JADQBA010000497.1 GCA_016903675.1 Stigonema ocellatum SAG 48.90 = DSM 106950
CCTGGCTCTGGAACCCTTGGGGTTTCGAGGCATTGGATTCTCACCAATGTTTGCGCTACTCAAGCCGACATTCTCACTTCCGTTTCGTCCACAGCTGCTTGCCGCTACTGCTTCTACCTACTACGGAACGCTCCCCTACCAATCAGAGTGATGAGTTAGGAGTTAGGAATGAGGAATATATGAATATGAATTTTTCTTCAACTCATAACTCCTCACTCTTAACTCCTAACTCTTGTCTGAGTCCACAGCTTCGGTACATCGCTTAGTCCCGTTCATTTTCGGCGCAGGAGCGCTTGACCAGTGAGCTATTACGCACTCTTTCAAGGGTGGCTGCTTCTAGGCAAACCTCCTGGTTGTCTGTGCACTCCCACCTCCTTTACCA
>JADQBA010000431.1 GCA_016903675.1 Stigonema ocellatum SAG 48.90 = DSM 106950
CACAACGACCTTGGAACATTGCAGCGCTATCTCGAAGTGACACCAGAGCAACGGAAGAAGGCGGTTTCTGTTATTGGGTTTTGAGGAGAACATCCATGAGTAACCAGAATAACAACAATTTACCAGGGTTTCTTCAGCGCCTAAAGGGTTGGAGCGAGATAGGCACTGCGGCTATTGGCTTTTTTGTTGCTTTAATTGGATTTATCAAGTTAGCACTTGGCGATGAGGTCTTACGTCCCCCAAAATATTTACCCAAAATCGGACAGTTAGAGCAGACTGCTGCTGTATCTGAACTCAATAGTTTTAAACTACAAACCAGTCTCTCCCATGAAATGGTCTATCTCAGCTTTTTTACTGTAGGACTAACTCGCTACACAGCTAGCGATTGGGATAAGGCTATTACGAACTTCAGTGACGCCCTGATACAGGTTAAAGATCCGATTAAGGCGTTGGATCAAAGTATAGTCTACTTTTACCGAGGGAATGCTTACAGTGAGAAAAAAGACTACGACCGCGCCATTGCTGATTACAACCAAGCCCTTAAACTTGACCCTAACTATGCCAAGGCTTACATCGGTCGAGGGAATGCTTACGGTAACAAAAAAGACTATGACCGCGCCATTGCTGACTTCAACCAAGCCCTCAAACTTGACCCTAATGATGCCTATGCTTACAACAACCGAGGGAATGCTTACAGTTACAAAAAAGACTACGACCGCGCCATTGCTGACTTCAACCAAGCCATGAAACTTGACCCTAATGATGCCTATGCTTACAACAACCGAGGGTACGCATATCTTTATAAGTCAGACTACGATCGCGCCATTGCTGACTTCAATAAAGCTGTCCAACTTAATCCTAACAATGCTAACGTTTATGACAGTCGCTGTGAGGGATATCGTACAAAGGGAGACAATGATAACGCTATTGCTGATTGTAACCAAGCCCTGAAACTTGACCCTAACAAAGCCAATGCTTACTACAACCGAGGGCTTGCTTACAAAAATAAAGGTCGTAAAGATAAAGCCCAAGAAGACTTCAAGAAAGTCCTGGAATTAAACGATAATGTTGAATTAAGCCAAAAAGCATCTCAACAGCTTCAAGAACTGGGTACAAGATAGCGG
>JADQBA010000478.1 GCA_016903675.1 Stigonema ocellatum SAG 48.90 = DSM 106950
GGGGCTTCTTCAAACCAGGAGATGAGCTTCCTGTGTTTTCTGTTTTGATTCGTGGGCTGACAGTATCACTTGGCATTCAAATGTGTCGTGAGATTCGCTATCCTGAGCAATGGCGCTATCTTGCATATAAAGGCGTTCAAGTTTTTGCTTTCCTCAACAATGCTGTGGGAGATTCAGAAATTTGCCCTATATGGCGAAGTCATCTTATTAGTCGTGCTGCTGAAACACAGCGATTTATTTTGGGAGCCAACAACGCAGATCCATATCAAAATTGCCCGACTATGATTATTGCTCCTTCTGGAAAAGTGCTGTTTGAGGTAGTATCGCCTAACACAGCAATGGGAAATAGTGAACTGAACCTATCGAATGTGTCTTCTTCAGTGCTAGATCAAGCAAGAACAGATATTATTTGTTTTAATCGTTAATGAGATTAAGACATTTAATCAGCATTATTCATTGAAAAATAGAATCTTCGGGTTCTATGAGTACCCTCAAGGAAATTCGGGTGCGATTCGTTCAGCCTAAACCCGAAAGGGGAGGATGGCTGGCAATGGTTGAGTAACCCAATCCTGGGTAGAGTTCGCACTTTTATCCTCAACCAATG
>JADQBA010000270.1 GCA_016903675.1 Stigonema ocellatum SAG 48.90 = DSM 106950
GGTATCATAATTTAGTCACTAAATTATTATCCGACGATTAAAAAAAGAGAGGAAAATGCCACGGTGACTAAAGTCACTTGAGTCGCTTTCCTCTCAGGTCTAAAGACACGCTCGTTTCCCGCTTACCAGGTATTTCTATGATTCTGAGTATGTGCCGATTATGAGATTGAAAGTTTTATATTTAGGGATTGCCGAATGTCCTTGAAAAGGAAAAGCAGGTGCAGAGGATTGGTCGGGGATTCTTCCATACCGAATTTAAGGTAAAAGGCGCGGGCTTTCTCGTCTTTGGCGTGGACGAGAAAAGCGCGTCCGCCGATAATTTCCGACCCGTTCAAAGCTCGGCGCAGCGCGTCGCGGAACATAGCTTTGCCTAAGCCTTTCCCCTGTTCGCGGCTGTCCACCGCAAACCGCGCCATAAGGATAACCGGCACGGGGTAACGCCCCTGCCCTTTGATCACACGAGCGGGGGCGTCTTCCGGCGATATAGACGCGGGCGCAAGGCTGTAATAGCCGATCGCCTGCTCGGCGCGTGTCAGGACGTAAGTTCTTGCTCCGCCGCTTGCCTGATTTTGCAGGGCGTATTTCATGAGGAAATCATTAAGCGGTGGCGTACCGCAATCGAAACCCGCGATTTCGTGACTCTTGGAAAGCAGAACAGGCGCGTTTAACGGATCACCTGGCATTAGAACGGTTCCGGTTCACTGAACAGTTGCCGCAACCCCAGAATGACTTTCGGCGGCGCGTCCAGACGTTGGCAAAACGCTTCCCACTGGTCAGGCGGCAAGCGAAACTCGGTTTGCTCCACAAGAATAGCGTTCGCGGCGTCAAGCGATGCTTGCAGCACAAACTGGCTTACATTCGTGCGCCGCGCTCGCGCCGCTTGCGCCAGTATCGCTTTTTCCGGCTCTGTTGCCCGAATAGAAAGCCGCGTTTCTTTTTGGGCGGCTGCTTTCTCAAACATGATTTTTCTCCTGTTGCAGTCCTTGTATTCCCAATGTACTCCCAATGAGCAAAAACTGCAATCTTGATAAAATCTGTGTAACCCAAAACAAAAATTGGATTGATGAGTAACACTAGTTTTTGGAAGCCCGCTTACCAGCTTTTTAAGCCAGAAGAACCCCTCACCAAAGCTGAAGATTTGAGAGATTTTTACGTTCACCGAGTTAACAGTCCTGTAGAAGATGTAACCACTTACCTAGAAATGGAGGACGATCCGGCTAAGTTTTTACTTGCAGGTCACAGGGGTGGTGGCAAAACTACTGAACTGCGGCGACTGGAACAACAACTGAATAGCAAATACACAGTTATTTGGATTGATACTGAAACGGCTCTTGACCAGTACAACATTGGTTATGCTGAGGTTGTGGTACTTATCGGAATTAAAATTTTTGAAAAAGTTATCCAACCTGGGTGGGGCTTAAAAAAAGATTTATTAAACGATTTACTAGAAAGTCTGAAGACCGTGGTCTACCAGGATGAAGACAACGAAAATACTGGTCTTGAGGTTCCAGAAATTATCAAAAAACTAGGTATAATTCTCAAACAAGGTTTAACTAGAAAAGTTACGACAACTCTCAATATTCGTCCACAGCTTAGTAAAATCATTGAACGAGTCAACACCATCATAGAAGCTGCCGAGGGCGATAAAAAGCAAAAGTTACTAGTCATTGTGGATGGTCTTGATCGACACGATCAAGTGACAGCTTTGGAAATGTTTGCCAGCCCACTCCTAACCCAGTTAAGTTGCCACACCATATATTCTATCCCCATTTCACTCAGATATTCTCCCAGCTTTCGCCAACCGATGGAAAGCTTTCAAAAATGCCTAGATTTAACTAATCCACCAGTTTTTGAGTGCGATCGCAATTTATCTCCTACTACAGGTCCTAGTGAATTGGGTCGAAATATTCTCCGCAGTGTGATTAATAAGCGTGTGGGACGTTTGGGAGATGCCTATAAGGGTTTGTTTAATCCAGATGCTTTAGAACTCATTTGTGAAAAAAGTGGCGGTATTATGCGTGATTTGGTACGACTTGCTCGTACCGCCTGTGAAGTTTCCTTAAGGAAAAATTTGATATATGTAAACTTAGATGTAGCCAATGAGGCTGTGCAAGAAGTACGCAGAGAATACAACTTGAGTGACTACCATTTTCCCGAACTAGACAAGATTCACCGCACAGGTCGTCTAACGACTAATACTCATAGTTTGCCTAACAAAGGTGAATTTGTGATTTGCGATGAGCTTTTGCAAAACAAGTTTGTGTTAGGTTACTATGACTCTAGTAGAAAATCTTGGTTTGATGTAAATCCTATTCTTATAGAAGATTTACAAAATTGGCAAGCTACTAATTCTCTACAAAATCAATAGTCAAGTCTAAGAAGGGTTGTTTCTTCTTCGTGTTCTTCGTGCCTTCGTGGTTCAAAAAGATTTTTAAACCGCGAAGACGCAAAGAACACGAAGAAGAAATGTCGAAAATTGGACGTAATTTTCCCAATTTTTTACCCACCTTGAAAGGGCTGGTCCTAGTAACATAATTAGTAATTCTTCAGCGATGCAGATGAATCCTACAGAATCTACCACCTATTCTCTGAGCGCAACTGACCAAGCAGAGTTAAATAAGTTGGTCAGCTACTTAGAATTGTCTAGTACAACGACTGTTTTTGCCATCGCGCCGGAGAGTGGACCGCAGCATCCGGTGGTGGATAAACTGAAGTTTCTTTTAAACACCAGTGACGAGGATTTTGAAGTACAACCGTTTTTTTACAGTGATAACTCACTCCATAATTTTCTCTACAGTCTAGGAGAGACTGACCAGGGGACTTCTCAAACTGGACACAAATTGGTGATGGCGTTTGGGATTGACCAGTTACCCATACCTCGCCTGGTGCGAGAAATGAAACAGTTGAATTTGGGTAGAGAGTCTTTATTTGAACGGGGACTGGCGCTAATTTTTTGGCTAAATAAAGCTGAATTTTTAGACGAATTTCGTAACCGTGCGCCTGATTTCTGGGATTGGCGAGGTAAGGTAGTCAAATTTGAGGCTCGTCCAACTCTCAACCGACTGTTTTATCCTTATATAGAGTGGCTGATTGCTGAAAATTCTTATCTCAAAATCAGTGGCGTGATGCAGGTACAGCGCCAAGTTGATATTTTTCTAGATCAAATTTATATTTCACTGCAAGCAGAACGGCGAAAACAGGTTACGGAAATTTGGGATCGTGGCGATCGCAATATACATGCAGCTACATCCCCAGAAGCTGAATATCGGCAAAACCTCAGCAAAATCTCCTCTAGCTCTTATGACTTAGATGAGCCATACTATTACGAACGTGCTACAGCAGATTTTATACCTATTTCCACCACTACCAAAACGGTTACGCAAAAGGTGGATTTATCTCAGGCAGTGCGGGAAACCCAGTATAGCGTGATTTTGGGCGCTCCCGGTGCAGGAAAGACGACGCTACTGCGCTATTTAGCGCTTCATTTTGCTACAGCTAAACGTGATGGTCACCAGACAGTTGTCGGTGGGGAAGCACAAGAGGCGTTGGGCAAATCCCTCTTACCTATTTTCTTTCGTATTGCCGATTATGCAGAGCGACTGGATAAGTCTCCTGAGTTGAGTCTGTTGGACTATCTGCGTCAGTTCCACCGTCAATGGGAAGAAGCTTATTTTCAGACGGAAGCAGGGACTGAGGTAGCAG
Organism: Stigonema ocellatum SAG 48.90 = DSM 106950; assembly: GCA_016903675.1. Lineage (GTDB taxonomy): Bacteria > Cyanobacteriota > Cyanobacteriia > Cyanobacteriales > Nostocaceae > Stigonema > Stigonema ocellatum. Next base: position 3,703 of record JADQBA010000270.1, read on the forward strand.
CGTTGCTGTTGGATGCAATGCAGCAAGGGCAGTGCTTGATGCTCTTGGATGGGTTGGATGAGGTATTTGACCAACAGAGCCGTAAGCTGATTGTAAACCATATCAATCAGTTTGTGGATGCTTACTCTGCCAACAAGTTTGTGATTACCAGCCGCATTGCAGGATATGGCGATGTGAAGCTGGGCGATCGCTTTACTGAGTTCACCATTGAAGACATGGGGAGCGAACAAGCAGAGAAGTTCCTACACCGTTGGTGTCGGGCGATTGAAAAAGCACAGCAGCCAGATGCTAGCGAAGAGCAATGGCAAAGGTTAGGGGATGCGGAAGCACAAGAGATTTTAGAGGCGATAAAGGACAATGAAGGTGTAAAGCGCCTGACTGCTAACCCACTCCTATTGACAATTCTGGCGTTAATTCACCGCAATGGTTCCCGCCTACCCAATCGTCGTGTAGAACTTTATGCTTTGGCTGTGAAAACATTGACCGAAGATTGGCAGCTTGGCAAGAAATTGCCTGATGCTCCCAAGGTAATACTAAAGGAAAATGAGGTAGTGGAACTTTTGGCTCCCCTAGCTTACTGGATGCATGAAGAGAAGCCTTCTGGTTTAGTCACCCAGGCGGAAGTTAAGGAAAAGTTGGCAGAAAAGCTGGCAGAATTGAATGATGCTGAGCCAGAATCAGATTTGGTGCAACAAGCAGTAGAGCAGTTTTTGCGAAAGGTTCGCGAAACCACCGGTCTATTTGTAGAACGTGCGCCTGGACTCTATGGCTTCATGCACCTGACCTTTGAGGAGTATTTTGCCGCACGCTACATTGCTGAAAACGACCAAAGCGATATTCTGCACCTCATCCGCAAGCATTTACATGAACCTCGTTGGAATGAACCGCTTTTACTGGCATTAGGCTATTACAGCAGTTATTCTAGCAAACAGGTTAATAAGTTGGTAGAGAAGCTTTTCAGCAATCTAGACGCTTATGCGCCTACTCTTGAAGATGGTGAGTTCAAAATCAAAAATGCCTCATCTCCAGATGCAACTCTTGTCTGGTCTCCCTTAGAAAGTGAGTCAGCAACCACCTGTCATCAGTCAGAATTTCCATTGCAAGATTTGCTGTTTGCATCTCAGGTTTTAGCTCAAGTTGAGGTCACCAGCCCAATTCGGCTCAAGCTGATTCAAAAGTTAATTGTTACCTATATCGGGTTGGATACCGACCTTGAAGATAATACAACTAAGCAACTGCTGAGGCAACTACGCCAAATTGAAGTGTTTAACTACAAAAATGAAGTCATCACTCAACTCAAACAAGCAGCTCATAACTCAAAGCTTTCTCAAGACATGAGGATAAAGGCACAGTCAGCGATTCTTTATGTTGCTTGTGGCGAACCAGGCGCAGGATTAGTTAGTTGTGCAACCAATATTGTCAGTCACCTTGAACCTTTGCTCTTCAGTAGCATTCGGGGATTGGTTGCAGAACTTGGTGAAGAGATGACACCTGCTTTGGAAACTAGCCAAAAAAATTATAGCCATAATCAAGACTCTCAAAGAGCATTAAACTTTCTCACGGCAATTTCTTACATTCGTACAGATAAGTATAAAAAAGCTATTGCTCTTTTAGAGGAAATAACTGCCCAGCAAGACAGTATTCTTAGCCCTTATATAGCTTGGGCACTGGCTACCTGCCATGAGGAAGAAAGCGAATACAACAAAGCGATTGACTACTATGAGCAATCCAGTGAACAGTTAGCTTCCTATCCAGAGCAAACTGCTTTGCTAATTCTCTGGAGAGAACGAGGATGTTGCTATCGATTACATACTCAATATGAGAAGGCATTAGAGTGTTTTCAGCATATACTGAGCTTAGCTCAAGAATCGAAAAGTCTGGATAAAGCGGCTAATGCCCTCTACAACATAGCTAGAACCTATCAGGCTTGGGGTAAATATGAGCAAGCCATTGCCAACTACCAACAAAGCCGTGACCTCTACGAGCAATTGGGTAAACAGCAGAATGTAGCTAACCAGTGGTACTGGTTGGCTGATTGCTATCGGGAATGGAGCAAATACGAACAGGCATTAGAGTGTCAACACAAAGTCTTAGCAATCCGCCAGCAGCTAGATGACCAACCAAGAATTGCTCTTGCCTACCGTCAGCTAGGTCGCATCTATCAAGCATGGGGTAAATATGAACAGGCGATCGCCCATTTCCAACAAAGCCTTGACCTCTATGAGCAATTGGGTAAACAGAAGGATGTAGCTGACCTGTGGTACAACTTAGCTGGTTGCTATCGGGAATGGAGCAAATACCAACAGGCATTAGAATGTGAACTCAAAGACTTGGCAATCCGCCAGCAGCTAGATGACCAACCAAGAATTGCTCTTGCCTACTATCAGCTAGGTCGCATCTATCAAGCATGGGGTAAATATGAACAGGCGCGAGCCAACTACCAACAAAGGCGTGACCTTTACGAGCAATTGCGTCAACAGCACAATGTCGCTACCTTGTGGTACTGGTTGGCTGATTGCTATGGGGAATGGGGCAAATACCAACAGGCTTTAGACTGTCAACACAAAAACTTGGCAATCTGCCAGCAGCTAGATGACCAACCAAAAATCGCTGATGCCTACTATCAGCTAGGTCGCATCTATCAAGCATGGGGTAAATATGAACAGGCGCGAGCCAACTACCAACAAAGCCGTGACCTCTACGAGCAATTGGGTAAACAGGAGGATGTAGCTCTCGAGTGGACCTGGCTGGCTTTATGCTATCGAGAATGGGGCAAATACGAACAGGCATTAGAATGTGAACTCAAAGACTTGGCAATCCGCCAGCAGCTAGATGACCAACCAAGAATTGCTCTTGCCTACCTTGGGCTAGGTCGCATCTATCAAGCATGGGGTAAATATGAACAGGCGCGAGACTACTACCAACAAAGCCGTGACCTCTACGAGCAATTGGGTAAACAGCAGGATGTCGCCAACCAGTGGTACAGGCTGGCTGATTGCTATCGGGAATGGAGCAAATACCAACAGGCATTAGAGTGTGAACACAAAGACTTGGCAATCCGCCAGCAGCTAGATGACCAACCAAACATCGCTGATGCCTACTATCAGCTAGGTCGTATCTATCAAGCATGGGGTAAATATGAACAGGCGCGAGACTACTACCAACAAAGCCGTAACCTCTACGAGCAATTGGGTAAACAGCAGAATGTCGCAGACCTGTGGTACAACTTAGCTGATTGCTATCGGGAATGGAGCAA
>JADQBA010000121.1 GCA_016903675.1 Stigonema ocellatum SAG 48.90 = DSM 106950
TAGGAGATACGGCTGAAACTCTTACAGAATTCTCTTGCCTTTAGGCATGGGGAGTGTCAATATCAATATCCCAATCGACGAAGCTTTAATCCAAGAAGCCAAGGCTTTTGGAAATCAACAGACCGAACGTGATGTAGTCGAAGAAGCATTGCGTGAATATGTACAGCGTCGTAAACGGCTCAAGGTACTTGAGTTGTTTGGAACAATTGACTACGATGCGGATTACAACTACAAACAGCAGCGACAGCAGTCATGAGAGTTGTTGTGGACACCTGTGTTTGGTCATTAGCACTGCGAGGGTCAATTTACTTCGCTTAAGGTTAAGATAGTTTAATCTGGGCGTTGCTGAATTGAAGCAACGCCTTAATCTCAGGGTTATTTCATTCTTCACTCGCAACCCATTAGCCTAGGAATAAATTCCTAGTCTAATAGCTGAAGTCGGCTGAAGCCGACTTGAACTAAAAGGAATTTAGCCCGTTTCAACGGACTTAAGCTTTGAGCCTTGAACTTGAGTTCAAGGCTCAGGTTTAGAATGAAATAGCCCTGGCCTTAATCTGCGTACTTAGCCCTCAGTTGCTCAATACTAATTCCTTTGCCTTGTGTTAAACTTTGACGAGCCTGAGCAATCTCAGTTTCAAAACGCGGTTCCCGCAGCAGTAACTCTTCCCACCAGTCTTCTGCATCCTCCAAACCAATCAAAATTCCTACTGGTTGTCCGTCACGAGTAATAATGACACTTTCTTTTTCAGCAACTTGCAAATAGCCTGACAGGTCGTTTTTCAGTTCATCAATCGGTACTTGTCTCATTCCTCCCTCCTGCCAAATTCGGCTAACCACTTCATTGCCTCAGATTTTTCCCGGATACGGAGAATTTCTACAATTCCCCCTCCATCATAACTGTAGCTCACATCGTAAAACGCTCGCAGGTCGTCAATCCTTAACCGATACTGGGGTTGTTGCATTTGTTGGAGACGCTTGATACGGCTCTTGCTCGTTTTTTCCGGTTCGTATCTCAAGAATGTCTCAATTGCATCTAAAATTCTAGCGCGATCGCTGGCTTTGAATGCAGCGATGTCCGCTTCAGCTTCAGGCGAGAAAATGATTTCGTATCTCACGGTAGGGTAGCCGTTTATTTATTGCTGCGTCATTTTAAAGAAGGAGAACTGGGTCAACCAATACCAAATAACTACGTAGTTACAGCATATCAAAAGGTAATGGGTTAAATATTATTGGAAACTATCCCCATCGTTTCCATCCAACCCATGTATGGTTAAAATGAACCAAAAGAGTGCTTAGCAATCTTACACTGCGGCAGGGAAGGTGAGATTTACTCCAAGTACGCGTCGAAAGGTTTGACAAAATTTTACTCCCTTCTCGGTACAAAATTATCGGTCTTAAGCCTTGGCGAACAGGGGCGTCTTGGCGGTTTTTTATAGGTAATCTTCTGGCGGTTCGGGAGTAAGACAATTAACTACAAGAAAAAATTGAAGAAGAACTCAGGAGTCAGAATTCAGAACTCAGAATCAATTGGATGGGGATTCAGACCCCAACCAATTGTAGACAACGTGTAGACGATGGGGATTTAAACCCCTTTACTCATCCGCCAGTCGCACAGAATTCAATTCTGAATTCTGGCTCCTGACTCCTGAGTTCTTTCTGTTCATCAATAGTTAAAAGTTTTGGGGCGAATTGAACCATGTTGAGGGAAAAAAGGGAAGATAGCGAGCGATCGCGAAGCGCCTTGGTCAATAGCATCACAAACCCCTGTGACTGCTTTACCAGTATAGTATAAGCGTTGCTTGAAGTTATAGTATCACAGTTTTCTCACATACTTCCAAGGATGCAAGAGTGAATTGGAGAGCAATTCCCTCGCTATGTATGAAGTAATATTGTATCCTAATGCTTGCAATTCTACTTTGCGGCAGACGAGGCGATCGCCAAAAAGATTGCTAAATGCCTCATTACAGCTAGAGCAAAATCCTCGTTTTCACCCAAACATTAAATCCCTTAAGGGAAACTATTCTGGCTATAGCAATCCGTGGAGGATTCATGAACGCAGAGAAACCCGGTTTCGTAGGGGCGTATTGCAATACGCCCCTACAGGTATTCGGATCTCAAATAGGATTGCTGCTATACTACCGTTATCGAGTTGGCGACTACCGGGTCATCTACTCAATTGATGATGAAGCCATGCAGGTGCTGGTAGATGCGATTACTCATCGGAGCAAAGTCTACGATTCATGACTCGTGGGAAAACAATTATGAGCCTAGTCATCCCAGATGAAATCCTTCAAGCTTCAAACATGTCGGAAGCTGAGTTACTGCAAGAAATCGTGCTGATGCTCTTTCAACAAAAGAAAATCAGTATTGGCAAAGCCAGTCGCCTACTGGGAATGAATCTGATCCAGTTTCAGCATCTCATTGCTAGCCGTGATATAAACATCCACTATGATGTAGAGGACTTCAGAGCAGATGTGGCAACCCTCAAAAAACTGGGTCGTTTATGACCATCGTTAGTAACACCTCGCCCATCAGTAACTTGGCTGCCATTGGTGAATTATCACTGCTTCAGCAAGCCCTATATAGGAATCCTAAATGATTCGCTTTCCACAGAGAAACCCGGTTTCTTCAAGAAACCGGGTTTCTGAAGACTGGTCAGTTTGGAATTCAAATAGGATTGCTAAGTAAGTCGGCACGATAAAACCAATGTATGTTGAGTTTTGTAAAAACCTTAGAATGATGTATTCATACTCCCGAACCGGTGTAAGATTACCGATCTTCTTTCTTTTCTTTCTTCGTGTCCTTTGCGTCTTCGCGGTTTATTAAATAGGTAATCTTCGGGCGGTTCGGGAGTAGGCTCTTTGATGATTTTACATTTCGTTACATAGGTTGATTTTTTAACGCCGACTTACTTATAGGCAAGTTATTATTCCTCAAGCCATCATCTTTTTCGCTGATCAAAACCCCAAAATTCAGGTTCTAGCTATCGCCCCACATTAGACTCATCAAATCCAAGCTAGGCGCTTGCTCTAATACGTATTTTGTATAAGGTATAAGTAATCACATGCTCTTGAATCCAGATCTCATCAAATACTTTTCTGTAAATCAGATTGCGTACTTGCAACACAGAGTTCTCAGAACGCACAACACCTGAAAGCTTCAGGTGGGACTTGACTAATGACTGTTCCTCATCAACAACGGGGTGCTTTCCTCGGTGGACCTCACGATAGGTAGTCAAGACACTCCTGATATCTAGTGAGCGTTTGGTCAGCATATCACGTACGAACTGCAAGTTATTGTCTTGCTCACTCATTGCGCCAAAGAACGTGTTGTTGACTGTGTGGTCAACATCGGCTTTTGACCAACTGCTCTTACCCTGCTCCCTCATAGTGCTATACAGGCGCTGCATCAGATAAGGGTGCCCCCCCGTCCACTTCAACACCCACCTGAGAACCTGTGACGAGTTATACCTAAATCTTAATAAAATATGTTGTGACAACGCTCTACCCGACCCGTTTCTCTTTACTTGGTGCAGCTTTACCTAAATAAATTGTTTTAGAACCATCAGGAATGTAAATCCAGCCAACATCTTTTAAACGATGCTTCAGATTGCGTTTTGTCACTCCTAGGTCATGTGCCATTGCGTCAAGGTGAGACTCTTTTGTTACATCACGTCCCCGTTGTATTTCTTCTAACTTATAGCGAGGCATAAGTAAGCAACTAGCAAAATACTGAGCTTGCCACTCAATTTTCTCCAACTGACCACCGACACTACGACACAGGAACGGCTGCATATCTAGCTGAATGCCCTCCTGTACCCGTTCAACAAACCTATCAACCGCAGTTTGGTCGATGTGAAGTAAAAAATGTCCAATTTCATGAGCAATTGTAGATTGCCCAAAACCTCCAAGTAGTCCTGGGATATCCTCATTAATCACAATTTGATGATCCACAGGCAGAATCATCGCTGCTATCGAACCTTCCTCGTCAGGAGGTATTCTGTCCCAAAAAACACCTATATCCAGAAAATCAGCCACACGAGTTGCATCAAAAGGCCATGTCGGAGCGTATTTAGGAGTTTGTTGCATTCCGCAAAGCAAGTTATCAGCTACACGCTCGATTTCTTCTTTACGAATATAGCGATACGGCTTAATTATGCTCAATCTGACTTCTCCTCTTGATTTGGTTGTGTAGCTTCTCGAAATACTCTTCTAGCAAAATCAGGATTCTCCTGCATCCGACGAAACAAAGCAGGCATTACCTTATAGTGTTGCTTGATAAAATCCTCGTCACTCTGGGGAATACGACCAGCAAGAAAAATTAGCTCCTCTTCGTCTAAATCTAGATTCCGCGCTAACGACCGAATAACATCCTCTTTAGGGGGATAGTCCGCACGGTCATTCTCTAACTTGGATAGATAAGTGAAATCTAGCTCTAGTAGCTTCGCTAGTTCACGTTGACTGTATCCCTTATCCTTTCGAGCTTGACGGATTAACTGACCAAAACTCTGACGCACGTTTTTTCCTACTTAACTAAACATCATACTGCATGTTGACGAAAAAATCAACTAGTGCTAGCTTAATGTTGACGAAAAAATCAATCTAGCTAAAAAGGACACAAATTGTGGTGTGGCGACCGTATGTCAGTTTTAACATTTGGTCACAGTTCGAGTCAGCCGTGGGACAAGAACATTGGCATTGTGACATGAAGCGAGGTTTTGTTAGGGCGCGAAAGAAAGAACCATCGGTAAAAGCTCTTTTGGAACAAGATACCACTGCTCAGCATATCGGTTTACTTGCACAGAGGGGGGTTTGGGAATTTCATCAGGATATCGAGCTGTTGCAGATAGTAGACGGCGTGGAACGAGTCGTAGACAAACTGAAATTAAGCCAAGAATCAGCAGAGATTCAGCAGCGAGTTATTCAAATTTTGAAAAATTACTACGAAAAGCCGATTCTTTTAGGTAAAGATATCATTAAACTCAGCCGAGGAGATGAGGGTATTCCCGAACCACTTTTGATTCAGCAGGGTAATTATTTCTTGAATCTATTCGCAGCCATTGACTGCATTTTTAGAGAGCAAGATGGTACACTGCACATTTTAGATTTCAAAACAGGTAAATCTGATTTTGACAGGCGACAAGCACTTGTTTATCTGCTAGCAGCAAACTATCTTTTTCCTCAGCAAAAAGCTGTTGCGTCATTCTATAACTTGGAAAATCGAAAATCCTCAGAGCTAATTACTGCCAAAAATGCCCAACTCAATGCCATTCGCGATCAGTTAGTCAGAATAGCTCAAGAGCATCAAAAAGAATTGCGTCTTTACAAGCAAAATCCGGGAGAATTTGCCCAGCTATTTCCTCCTAATCCTGGCTATCAATGCTATAACTGCCAATTTAATTCAATTTGTAAATTTTCTGTTTCTGAGATGTCCGCATGACTGCCACCGTTTTATCTGCCGAAACTTTTACATCTTTCAGTGAAGTTTTCTTCCTAAACAACTCGCAACTTAACTTAATGTGTTTTCGGCTAACACCTGAAATTGAACATAAAGATGGCAACCGATTAAGTTACTATTTTAGCAGAAAATTAAATACATCTGTTGTTACATGGCACAAGCCTTATTTTTGGGTTTTAGCAGTATCCAATCGACAATTACCCAGTCAGGATGAGTTGCGAAATGCGCTGGCAAGTATTCAAGATGAAGTGGAAGATTTTGGGGAGCGCTTCTTGACATTTCAATGGGTACGTCAGCCACAAGTTACGCCATATATTCGCGCCCACATGGCTGTTCAGGTATTAAATCAAACTCAATTTCATTATCCAGTCGTTTTATCGGAAAATGGCATTCAAGTTAGGCGGGAACCTGATTTCTGGGCTGAAAATATAGAATTGCAAGGTGAATCGCAGTCTGCTCTTGCTTTAACAATTTACAGCAGTATTTTGTTTCGGCAAAACTTGGCTGATTTTTATGAAAATCATCCCCAACGACAAAAACAAGAAGAGCTTTTAGTTGGTTTGAAAGTTCAAGATATTGAACGGGGCAGTAACGCTACTATCGTTGGTATAGTGGGAACTATGGAAGAACATAGAGAAGAACTGCTTGAAAAAGCAACTGGTTCAACCAGTAAACAAGCACTACGAGAAGCCCCGAACAATCAACCTATCGTGGCTGTACAATTTGGCAAGAATCCCAAGCAGTTTCACTATGCTATGGCAGCTTTGCGTCCCTGTGTTACCGCTGAAACTGCTGCTGAATTTGAGGTAGAATATGGGAAGCTCCTAAAGGCAACTAAAATTTCTCATCAGGATCGAACAAATCTCTTAGCTTCCTATAAAAAAACCGCAGAAGATGCTTTAGCAGCTTACGGATTTCAACTTTCGCATCGTAGTATAAATAACGTTCAATATCCAAATTTATTCTGGAAACCTCCAGAAAAGCTAGAGGAAACTAATCTACTTTTTGGCAATCATGTTATTCGTAAAAGAAGTGAGATTCTTAAGGGACTTACTGGAGGCGGGGTTTATCGCCGTCATCCTGACTATCAGGATAAATCAAGAATAATTCATATTGCGGCGTTTAAACTTTGTGATTCTAGAGTAGATCCATTTTTGGATCAGCTAACGCAACGTCTGGAAAAATATGGATTTAAAAGCAAGGTGATTACTAGGAAAGCTTTGTCAATCAATAACTTAACTGGTACTGAAGCAAGAGCAGCAGTAGAGAAGGCTGTTAATGAATTACTTGCGGTTCCACATGACATTGTTTTGACTTTTCTTCCAGAGAGCGATCGCGCTTCAGATTACAAAGATGAGGGAAGCTTTTACTATCTCATCTACTCGCTGCTGCTCCGCCGCCAGATTGCCAGCCAAATGATTTATGAAGACACTCTGAGTAATCTTGGCAACTACCAGTATGTGCTAAATCAGGTAATTCCAGGTATTTTAGCCAAGTTGGGTAACTTGCCTTTTGTTCTAGCTGAACCTTTAGAAATTGCTGACTATTTCATAGGATTGGATATTTCTAGAGTGTCCAAAAAAAGGCTAGCTGGAACCATGAATGCTTGTGCAAGTGTACGCCTTTATGGGAAACAAGGGGAGTTTGTTCGTTACCGTCTGGAAGATGATTTGATAGAAGGTGAAGAAATCCCACAACGACTTTTAGAGCGATTGTTACCAGCATCTGAATTAGAAAACAAAACTGTACTAATTTACCGTGATGGCTCGTTTGTTGGCAAAGAAGTTGATTATCTAGTAAAACGAGCGGAAGCAATTGGCTCTAACTTTATTTTGGTAGAGTGCAAAAAGTCTAGTGTGCCTCGACTTTACAACCTCAATCAAAAAGTAGTTGTGGCACCGTCACAAGGGTTGGCGCTTCTATTATCCTCCCGTGAAGCGATTCTGGTAACCACTAAAGTTCCTGATAAAGTCGGTTTAGCACGTCCCCTGCGCTTGAAGGTTCATGAGAATGGACACCAAGCATCAATTGAACGTGTTCTAGAAACCACTTTGAAACTGACATTACTGCATCATGGAGCGTTAAAGGAACCACGCTTACCAATGCCACTGTATGGCTCTGATCGCATGGCTTATCTGCGTTTACAAGGTATTCGGCCTAGCTTAATGGAGGGTGATCGCCAGTTTTGGCTGTAGTCGCCATCGCCCCCAAGCACCGTTGCGCGTTCGTCAACCTATGTAGAGACGCGATTCGCGTTCGTCAACCTATGTAGAGACGCGATTAATCGCGTCTCTACACTGAACCGTATTGGGTTAAAAGCAGGAAACTGAGTTTCATCGCAAACAGCGAATTGCCTCCAAAAGACCGCGAGCTTTATTTAACGTTTCTTCATATTCTTTCTCAGGGTCAGAATCAGCAACCAAGCCTGCACCTGCTTGCACCGTCACCGTATTATTACGGAGTACCATTGTGCGAATCGCTATAGCACAATTTAATTGTCCTTCAAAATCGTAGTATCCATAAACACCAGAGTAAACACCACGAGCACAAGGTTCCAACTCGTGAATAATTTCCATCGCCCGAATCTTAGGTGCGCCACTGACCGTACCTGCGGGGAAGCAAGCTTTGAGTAAATCCCATGCAGTTTTACCTGGTACTAATTTGCCCACAACATTGCTGACAATGTGCATCACATGGGAGTAGCGTTCAATCACCATTAATTCATCAACTTTCACCGTACCACTTTGGCAAACCCGGCCCAAATCATTACGCCCTAAATCAACAAGCATGACGTGTTCGGCAATTTCCTTCGGGTCTTGGAGTAAATCAAGCGCGAGGGCTGCATCTTCCTGTGGCGTTTTACCTCGTCGGCGTGTTCCAGCAATTGGGCGTACCGTTGCTATCACCCCGGAATCTGCTGGATCTTGTTCTGCTTTCACCATCACTTCTGGACTGGAACCGATAATTTGCCAATCTTGGAAGTGAAAGTAAGACATGTAAGGAGAAGGATTAATCTGGCGCAAGGAACGGTAAAGGGCAAAGGGGTCTCCATTGTATTCTGTTGTTAGTTGCTGGGAAATAACAACTTGAAAAATATCCCCTGCTTTGATATAATCCTTTGCTTTTTGGACATTTGCACAAAACTCTGCTTGGGTGAAGTTACTCTTATACTCCTCTACTCCCCCTACTCCTCTATTCCCTGGCGGTGTCCATTGCAATAGAGTATTTTCTGGGGACAAGGGTAGAGAGAGTTTGTTTACCATCTGAGTAACACTCCCACATGCTTGTTCATACGCCCCTTTTAGAGAGGTTGCATCCAACATGTCTACATCACGCAAATCAGCATAGGCAACTGCCCAAATTTTCCGCTTCACCTGGTCAAAAATCAACAGGTTGTCTACCTGCATCCACAATCCATCAGGGAGATTTCTGTCATTAGATGAATAAATAGATACACGCGGCTCTATCCACCGAATCAACTCATAACCCCAAAAACCAAATAACCCGCCAATTCCTGGTGGTAATTGGGGTAACTTGACTGGCTGATAAGGTTCTAAGCATTGGGCTAAAGCTGTAAAAGGGTCTCCCTCAAACACAACCTGGGAACCGTCGCGGTGTATTTGGGTAGTGCGATCGCCCCTTGCTTCCAAAACCCACAGCGGATCGCAACCGACTAAACTATAACGTCCTAGTTTTTCCCCACCTTCTACTGATTCCAACAAAAAGCTATAGGGCTGACCCGCGCAAACTTTATACCAAGCAGATACTGGTGTATCCAGGTCGGCTATCCATTCCTGATACACTGGAACAAAGTTGCCACCTTTAGCTAATTCGGAAAATTGAGAAAATTCGGGGAAAATCATAATGGGGAGTGGGGAGTGGGGATAGCCTGGGGTTTTAACCCCAGGGGGGAATGGGTAATGGGGAATTGTTGATTGGGGAAGAGTTGATTGGTGGAGGACTGCCAACCAACTCTTCCCCAAACCACCAACCACCAACCATCAACCACCAACTCCCCATTACTGATTATGAGTTATGGAGCGTCGTAAGTAGCAGTACCGCTAAACTTAAGTGCTGCTTTACTGGGGTTTGCACCAATACGACGGTCTACATAACCCACTTTCTCACGACCTGCATTCACTTTTTCTGGGAAGACACCATCAGCTGGGTGAATGTACTGAATTTCTCCGTTAGGATAAATCCGGTAAATCTTATAGTCTGTGATTTTCAATTTCCGGAGTTGCTGACCGCCAAGAAACAGAGCATATTCTTTACGCGCCAAGTATAGCAAATTTTCTCCTTGCCGCATGATAGCAGTGCCACCTGTAGGCACTTCAAAATATTGCTCCTTGGGGCTAGTCCAAGTAATAGCGTACTTTTCTTCTTCGTATGCTTTTGTCAGTAAGCCGCCAGTACTGCCACCAAATATTGGGGTTTGTCCAGAAAGTGTTTCTGCCATAAAGGTCTCACTCAACGTTTTTAAGGCATCCTAACACCGCAACTTGGATCATATTGCGATTGTGTCATAGACTGTAACAGTTTTTAGGAATGGGGAGTGGGGGAGTGGGGGAGTGGGGGAGTGGGGGAGTGGGGAGTGGGGAGTGGGGAGTGGGAGAGTGGGGGAGTGGGGAGTGGGGAATTAGGAATGGGGATTGAGGCGGTTGGAGAATGCATACCTCAGTGGCTCAAGTATGAATGCTATCATCACTGTCTACTATTTTGAATTGCTTACCATTCCCCCTAGGGCTAAAACCCCAAGCTATCGCCACTCCCCACTCCCCCCTCCCCATTCCCCACTCCCCATTCCCCACTCCCCATTCCTAACTCCTAACCCCTGTAACTGGCACGGTAAAGTGGAATTTACTGCCCTGGTTTTTACCGTCTGATTCTGCCCAAATTTCACCACCCCAGCCATTGACAATTTGGCGGCAAATTGCTAAACCAAGACCAGTACCACCAGTGGTACGACGCAACGCTCCTTCTGCTTGATAGAAGCGGTCAAAAACGACTTCCAGAAGACTGGGTTCAATACCGCGTCCGGTGTCAGCTATGGTGACTTCCACTATTTTATTGCTGTTGTTTTGCGCTTTAATGGTGATTTTTCCTTGTGGTGGTGTGAATTTGCAAGCGTTATCCATGAGTTTGGCAAGGACCTCCACCAACCAATCACCGTCGGCTCTCACCAAAGGCAAGTTCTTGGCAATTTGAGTTGTGATTTTGGGCAGCTTTTGGTTGGCTGCGCGGGCGCGAATGCGCGAGAGTGCTAAATCCACACACTCTTGTAAGGAGAGGGAGTCTGGATGCCATTCTACCCTTCCACTTTCCAAGTTGGAAAGAGTCAGGAAATCTTGCACCAGCTTCTGCATCCGTTCTGAGTCAGTAAGAGCTGTATTCAGCATGACCTGCTGCAATTCCAAAGGCATATCAGGTTCACTGGCAAGGCTTTCCAGGCACACTTGAATTGTGGATAGGGGAGTGCGGAGTTCATGCCCTGTGATGGCTATCAGGTTGCTGCGGGTGCGGTCAAGAGCTTCTAGCTGCTGGTTCAGGTCTTCTAGGTTGGCGTAAGCTTCTGCTTGAATGAGCGCTACTCCCAGAGAGGTAGCAACTGCTTCCACCAAGTCAAATTCCCCAGCTTGCCATTGGTGCACATGCTTATGGCAATAGTGTAACTCGACGATGCCCAACAATCGCCCCTGATAGAACACTGGTTCCATCAGCCAAGAACGAATTTTCAACCTTTTTACCAGGTCTGTAAGTGCAATAGATGTGGTAATGCGGGGGTCAGTGTGAGTATCCGCAACATAAATACCCTCGCCAAGTTGTACTACTTCCCAAAACAGGGGATTGTTCTCCAAAGACCAAGGTTGTCCCAAAAGAGATAAAACCCCAGGACGCAAAAACTCGTGTTCTATTATAGCTTGAAGATCTGTTGCTTGAGCGCGGTAAATCAGACAGCGACAAGCCTCTAGGTTTTGTCCCAGTTGTTGCGCCGCCACTTTGAGGATTTCTTGGGGATTAAGCGATCGCCTAATGGCAGTGCTAATGGAGTTGACCAAGCGTTCTTTACGTGCTTGAGCGGCGATGGAACGGTAGGCTTTGTGCAATTTGTACTGACTGGCTTGCAGGTAAGTCACCAAGCGCTGTACAAAGGGGTCTGTGTCGATGTCGCAAGCATATTCTGTTACCTGTTCGGCTCCTGATGAGCCTCTAGTCCGCCCTATGCCATACCTCCGGCGTGCCTGCTTTATTTTACTTGCCAACTCTGGTCTGTAAATCAAGATTCTATCTAACAGAAATTCGGCGACTTTTAAGCTGACTCCTCGTTCTGCTGTCCAAATTCCCTCAAACCTGCGTGCCGTATCCATATCCACGCTTGGGGCCAGATCCGATAGCTGACTATTTTTGGCAAGGGAGCTAAGGTTTTCCCGGCAAACCAGACAAGTGGCATAGTTTTGGGCGATGACCACCAAATGCCACTCTTGACTTAAGCCATCCTCTGGCTCAAAGGCTACCTTTTCGTAGTGCTCCGAGCTATTGGTAAAATTTGTTTCTGGTGCAGATAATACGTATATTTGATCGCTTCGCTGAGCCAGACGTTCATACCGATGAGCTTCTTGGCGGTAAAATCGCTCTCTTTGGAAGCTAGCAATGACTAGAGGCTGCTCTAAAGTGGCAGCCAAAACCTGATCTTCCATCGCATGGGAGAGCGCCGTTAGTGAAGCCTTAAAATATAGCTGGGGCCGCAGGTAGGGTAGAGCCTGTAGCAGGTCACTCAGGAGGGAAGTTGATATGCTGCGCATCAATGTCGTTCAAGAGCCACTATCAAAGAAAAGATTCACGTCACAGCTGCATTGTACAAATTACAACGGACTCTGAAGTTAACGGGATAGTTGCGATATGTAAAGAATAGTAAAAAGCACCATGAAATATTAACACGGGCAGCATACTGCCGCCAAACCGATTGGTCGATGTCTATTGAGGCAAGATAACGGCTATCACCCTAGTTTATCTTTACAAAAATTACCAACAATTTGCACAAAGTTAAGTAACTGGGCGTGAATAAACACAACTATCTGAAGCGGGTTGTTGGTTGTGACGCAGTGGGGTCTTGGGGAAACCCCAAGGGTCGCTACAGCCCTTAGCGTTGCGATCTGCGGGAGTACCCGAAGATCGCGATCTTCGGGTACTAGAGGGTCGGAACGAGCGTCACCCAAAGGGAAGGTTTGCTTGACGCATATCTTGCACCATCATCTTATTGCAAAAAAAGCAGCCTAAAACCCTGATTATTGTGTAGGGTGGGCACTGCCCACCAACCCTTATTGGGAAGGTGCAAGATGTCAGTTGACGCATCTTAACAAAAGTTAATATATAGCAGTCCTAAATGATTTGTAAACACTTCGTTAAGACTGTTGACTGTTGACTGTTGACTGTCAACCGTTAACAGAGAAAGCATGATTTGTTTACAACTCAAATAGGATTGCTATAGTTATCTTTATTTGTGCCTACCTACGCAGTTTTGATTTTTCTGCAAAAATGGCTTCGCTGGATGTTTTTTGAGGCATATTAAAGAAATTTATCAACTTTCCGTCCTCTTTGACTTTACAGATAATTTTATTCTCTAGCATCAAAGCAGCTATAGCAATCCTATTTGAGTTTTCAGATCATCCCACCCCTTGAAGTTGTGTGATGAAGGCCTCATTTCTCATAAGTCAATTGTCATTTTTAATACTAAATATGTTCAAGGTGAATCACGAAACAATTAGACATCAAAAAAAATATTTAGTATTTAAGGATTTTCTTACGTAGATCACATCCGTGTGGGACTCAAAGTCCAAGTGGTTCACCATAGGAACTTCGCGGGGTACACCAAACCCGGTTTCATAAAAGTTACTGGGTTTCTCAGCGATCGTTTACCCCTCAAAGTTGGTGTGGCGGACTACTAGTACAGGGGGCGCGTAAATAAGCCACCCATTTGAAATGTCTAAAACCCTGATAGTCACAGTAATTACGAATTACGAATTACGAATTCCCCATAGCGGTACTAGGCTAATAGCATAAGCCCTCTAAGAGAGGACTGAACTGGTTGTGCAAAAATTGTCAATTTTCTGACTTTTTATCTGTTCAAACGTGGTTTATACGTAGAGATGCAAGATATAAGCCGAAGAACGATCGCCTCGGATGCGATCGCAACATATGAAAAAAACACATTTTTACCCTACACCCGTAGGGGCGTATTGCAATACGCCCCTACACCCCTGTGTTTCTTAGGATCTATGAAACTTCCTATGACTAATTTAAATCTGAGGTTTAATAGGTTGTAGAAGAGAACAAAAATTGTCAATATTTTTGCTATACTTTTAATAGTAGAAATATCCTTATTGTGGTCAGCCAAAAAGTCACGCCCTTTGGAGATATCACTGACGTTGGTAGGTGAACCTGGGAACCTCCCCCAAATTGCTGATTGGTTCGGATAAGAAATTTGCTCGTGTAGGGGAGCAGGGGGAGGAGGGGGAGGAGGGGGGCAGGGGGGCAGGGGGGCAAGGGGGCAGGGGGAGAAAGAATTATTGCTCAACAACTCAATAACTCAATAACTCTTTTCCTCCCCTACCCCCCTACCCCCCTACCCCCCTACCCCCCTACCCCCCTACCCCCCTACCCCCCTACCCCCCTACCCCCCCTCCTCCCCTGCCCCCCATCTTCAAGATTGATTTACAGGGTTCATACTGCTGATGACATTTACCTGATCAGGTGAAACATGAGAATTGCCCAAATTGCTCCTTTATGGGAGCGTGTACCTCCCTTTCGATACGGCGGTATTGAACTAATTGTCCATCTGCTCACAGATGAATTAGTTCGGCGCGGTCATGATGTGACTTTGTTCGCTTCTGGTGACTCACTTACTAAAGCAAAGCTCAATTCAGTCCATGACCAAGCTCTACGACTCGACCCCCGCATTAAAGAACCGGGAATTTACGAGCAAATGATACTTGCTGAGGTTTATCAACGCGCCCATCATTTCGATATCATTCACTCTCACGTTGGCTGGCCTGCCCTTTGCTATTGCAGTTTTGTGAAAACGCCGACTGTGCACTCAATGCACGGTATTTTCACAACCGATAGCGAGAAAATGTTTCGGCGCTTTGCTTGGCAACCTTTCATCAGCATTAGCGAGGCACAACGAGAACCGCGCTTAGGCTTAAACTACATCCGTACCGTCTACAACGGCATCGACACAGCCGCCTACCCCGAGTACCCCAAACCTACACAACCTGCTTATTTAGCATTTGTGGGGCGGCTCTCTCCAGAAAAAGGACCGATGGAAGCAATTAAAATCGCTCGTGGTGCTGGCTTACCTCTGAAGATGGCTGGCAAAATTGACTTGGTTGACCAAGATTATTATCGCGAACAACTAGAGCCGCTCATTGATGGCGAACAGATTCAATACCTTGGTGAAGTTTCCCACGAAGAAAAAGTGAAACTGCTTGGTGAAGCATCAGTGACTTTGTTTCCCATCACCTGGCGAGAACCTTTTGGTTTAGTTATGATTGAGTCAATGGCAACGGGTACACCTGTAATTGGCATGGGCTTAGGCTCAGTACCGGAAGTTATTTCCCATGGAAAAACAGGTTTCGTCTGCCACTCACTGGAAAAAATGATTGAGGTCATTCCAGACGCAATCAAACTAGACCGTCACACTTGTCGGGAAGAGGTTGTTCGTCGCTTCAGCGTTAAGTCTATGACTGATGAGTATGAAAAGGCTTATGCCATGGTGCTAAAGGTGTAGGGGTGTAGGGGGGTAGGGGTGTAGGGGTGTAGGGGAGGAAAAGAGTTGTTGAGCAATAATTCTTTCTCCCCTTGCTTGCCTTGCGTAAAGATTGCTCCCCTCCTCCCCTCCTCCCCTCTTCCCCTACCCCCCACACCCTTACCCCCCTACACCCCTAATTTTTTATAAAAAATGCATTTATAAAGATTTGATGATATGGGTTCTATCCATGTCCTCTTATTGACTCTCAGTGATTATGATGGTTTTTGCTCAATGGGCTCAAATGAGTTTTCGAGAGCGTCTTGCTTCCCATTGACGCTGACAACGTTACAAAAATTATAGACCTGTACACGGAATATTGGCTAATGACACCGGATTCGCTGATGACACCGGAAAAGATTCTTCTAGACGGAAAAACTTTTGTTCCTGCTGACCAAATACCTATCCCAGAGTGGCCTTGTGTTATAAGTGAACGACAGCAGACGACACTTACGGTTAAAGATGATGATTTGTTCTTTGTAACAGACACATTGGGGAATATTTCTGGCTGTTCGCTCAACGATGGCAATCCCAGCATGGGACTGTTTTGCTGTGATACTCGATTTATCAGTCGTCTGGAGTTACAAATTGAGGGATACTCACCTGTATTACTGAGCAGTACTGCTGATAAAGGTTTTTCTCTATCAGTTTTGTGTACCAATCCCAGAATAGAGGATCGTCTCAGAGCTGATACTGTGGGTATTCGTCGAGAACTTGTGCTGAACGGGGCACTATTTGAAGAATTAGAAGTATCCAATTATAGCACGACTTCCGTCAGCTTTGAACTAAGTCTTAGCTTTGATGCCGATTTTGTTGATTTATTTGAAGTGAGAGGCTACGGCAGGGATAACCGGGGTAGACTGTTACGTCTGGTGGAACCGACACCAGAAGAAGGAATATCATCCTCTTCTTTTGACGGCGTTTCATCCCCCCAACAGACTCACTCACCCACCCATAGGGAACAAAGTTTGACACTCGCCTATCAAGGTTTGGATGGCTTGCTGATGGAATCCCGCATCCAATTCCAGCATCGACAACCAGACTATTTCAAGGGTTACACAGCAGTTTGGCAGTTAGAGTTGGCTTCCCACGAAACCCAAAAGTTGGGGTACCGGGTGAATCTGTTTACAAACAACAATTCCAGTTCTACTGTGAGTGCCGCTGTCACTTTAGTACAGGCGAAAGCCGCTGAGTTGATGGAAGAGCAAAACTGGGTGCAACAAATTACTCAGATTCGCTCAGACAAAAGTATTTTCAATCGAGTCATTGAGCGGGCTGAGCAAGATATGTATTTATTGCGCCAGTCTTTTGGTAAGCATAAGACTGTTTCTGCGGGAGTGCCGTGGTTTTCCACCCTCTTTGGAAGGGATTCACTGATTACAGCTTCCCAAAGTCTCATGTTAAACCCGCAAATCGCCAAGGAAACCCTGATTTTACTAGCAGGATACCAAGGCAAAACTGACGATGAGTGGCGCGAAGAAGAGCCGGGGAAAATTTTGCATGAATTGCGATTGGGGGAGATGGCTCGTTGTCAGGAAGTTCCCCACACACCCTACTACGGTACAATTGATGCCACTCCCTTGTGGTTGATGCTCTATGCCGAATATTATGCTTGGACTCATGATGGGGAAACCTTAGAGCAACTTTGGTCTAATGCTCTAGCGGCAATGGAATGGATGGACCGCAATATGAAAAAAAATGGCTACCTCAGCTATTTCCGTACTTCCAAGCGGGGTCTGGCTAACCAAGGCTGGAAGGACTCTGGCGATTGTATAGTTAACCGCAAGGGAGAGTTAGCCAACGGAGCGATCGCTCTTTGTGAAGTGCAAGCTTATGTCTATGCCGCGAAATTGCGTCTGTCAGAAATTGCCAGAATGAAGAAGCGGCTTGATTTGTCAGATCGCTGGCTTGAAGAGGCAAGAAATCTTAAGGTTCGCTTCAACAGAGACTTTTGGTTGGAAGACCAGGATTTCTGTGCTCTGGCTTTGGATGGAGATGGCAATCAGGTGGACAGTATTACCTCAAATCCCGGTCACGGTCTCCATTTAGGCATCTTCACACCAGAAAAAGCCTATAGTGTAGCAGAGCGTTTGCGGGCACCGGATATGTTCAATGGTTGGGGCATTCGCACTCTGAGTAGTCTCTCACCAGCTTATAATCCTATGGGCTATCATATTGGTTCAGTGTGGCCCCACGATAATTCGCTCATTACCATGGGATTGCGATCGCTCGGTCTGGTTGATCAAGCCTTGGAAGTGTTTGAAGGGTTGTTCGACATGACCAGTCAACAGCCCTATCATCGTCCACCAGAACTTTTTTGCGGTTACGAGCGCAGCCTTGACAGCACACCTGTACAGTATCCTGTTGCTTGTACCCCTCAAGCTTGGGCTACTGGCAGTATCTTCCAACTGCTGCAAATGATGGTAAACTTGGTTCCTGACGCTCCCAACAACTGCTTGCGAATTATAGACCCTGCTTTGCCAGAGTCCATTAACCGCTTATCACTGCACAACCTGCGCGTCGGTCCCACCATCCTCGACTTGGAATTCGAGCGTTCTGGTACCACCACTGCTTGTCGCGTTGCTAAGAAACGCGGAAACCTCCGGGTAGTGATTGAAGCTTAAGGGAGTTAGGAGTTAGGAGTTAGGAGTTAGGAGTTGGAAATTAGGAATTAGGAGTTAAGAATTTTTACTCATCACTCCTAACTCATCACTCCTAACTTTTTACGCTTCTTCTGGGTTTTCACTTTTATGTGCTGGAGAGGCTTCGTAGAGGGCATCTAGTTTTTCTCGGGCGTCCTCTACATTGATTGAACGCATCACCAAGAGTGGTTCTTTAATTAAATTACCTGAGTTATCTAACAACTCTGGATGGGGAATGTACCGCGTTTTTGATGAAATATAAGCATTGCCCATGGGCGAGTAAGTCCGTTCTGTGTCAAAACTGAACATGATCAAGTTGCGAATTAAGTTAGCAACGGCTATGAAGGCAAGGATTGTAAAAGCAAAAATGTAAAGCAGGTGTAACATCGTGTTTTCCTCCAGAAGTAGCAAATTTCAAAGCCTGATATTTTAAACGCTGCACTTGGGTAGCGCTGTAACTCAAAGGGATGCGGAATGATTAACGCACTTGTTGTGCGCCGATGGTGGTGATGCCAGAAAATTTTTAATCCAAGATAAAAAGGGGTGGAATAAAATACATCATTTTGGTAATTTAGATGATGTCAAGAGTTTTGTACTATTTAACTTATGTTATGCTGTCTTGCTTTTCCAAGCAGCCTACCAAAGTTCAAGCATCGACAACGGAGACACGAGCGCTTAAACATCTCGCCCTTGACGAAAACGCGTTGCCACACTCCAGCATTCTGTTACTAATTGGTGCCAAGGCATTAAAGTTGCCATATCAAGCCCAACTTTTCCGTCTATGGCACTAAATAGCATCTTTGCCGTGTTCACTTCCTCCTGCGCTTCCTTAACTCGTGTTAGCAAGTCACATTGCTCCACTTCACTCATAAATGAGATTTGCTCGCTTTCCAGAAAATCCCTCGATCGCCCAAACCAATACTGAAAATCTTCTAGTAGCGGCTGCAAAACCGTCTTAAGCAGCTCAGTCTCTGGTAAATTCGAGTCTCGCATAAATGAGAAACAAGTTGCTAATTTCTTAACTAATAGTAACTCTATTTAAGATTCTTAACATTTCTCTCATAATACATCATAGAAATGATTTTATGGAGAAAAGTAACAAAAACTACAGTTTGTATACTATTATAAAGAATCATTAGGGTGTTTGTACACTGTCAGTGGGAAGATTTCCAAAACGACAGTTCCACCCGAGTCGCTACAATGGTAGGGGTGTAAGGGGGAAGGGGGAAGGGGTGTAGGGGGGTAAGGGTGTAAGGGTGTAGGGGAATTCCATGAATGAATTCACATAAAGTGCCCTCCAGAGAGCTTTTGGGAACTCACGACTAGGCTGTGCTAATTACCCCCCTACCCCCCTACCCCCCTACCCCCCTACCCCCCTACCTCCCCTCCCCCCCTTCTTTATCCAATAGTTCAGCAGCCAATGTCGCCAGAACAAGCAGAACAACCAGAAAAAATGTATTTACCGCGTACCAGCGAGTCACAGAGGTTGAAAAAGATTCGTCACACCGCTTCCCACGTGATGGCGATGGCAGTACAAAAGCTGTTTCCCAAGGCGCAAGTTACCATTGGCCCCTGGATTGAAAACGGATTTTACTATGACTTTGATAATCCAGAGCCATTTACCGAAAAGGATCTCAAAGCCATTTATAAAGAAATGGTTAAGATTATTAATAGTAAATTGCCAGTTATTCGGGAAGAAGTTAGCCGCGATGAAGCTGAACGCCGGATTAGGGAAATTAACGAACCTTACAAGCTAGAAATCCTCACAGATATCAAAGAGGAACCCATTACGATTTACCACCTAGGTAATCAATGGTGGGATTTGTGTGCGGGACCTCATGTGGAGAACACTAGCGAACTTAATCCGAAAGCGCTTGAGTTAGAAAGTGTTGCTGGCGCTTACTGGCGTGGGGATGAAACTAAAGCGCAACTGCAACGGATTTACGCCACGGCTTGGGAAACGCCAGAACAACTGGCTGAGTACAAGCGGCGAAAAGAAGAAGCGCTGCGGCGCGATCACCGAAAACTGGGTAAAGAACTGGGATTGTTTATATTTTCCGACCTAGTGGGACCTGGTTTACCCTTGTGGACACCCAAAGGAACCCTATTGCGGAGTCTTTTGGAAGACTTCCTCAAGCAGGAACAGCTAAAACGAGGTTATTTGCCAGTGGTGACGCCTCACATTGCTAGAGTGGATTTATTTAAAACTTCTGGACACTGGCAGAAATATAAAGAGGATATGTTCCCTCTGATGGCAGAAGACTCCGAAGCAGCAGCTAACGAACAAGGCTTTGTCTTGAAGCCAATGAATTGCCCGTTCCACATCCAAATATATAAGGGTGAGTTGCGCTCATACCGAGAATTACCGATGCGGCTGGCAGAATTTGGCACTGTCTACCGCTACGAGCAATCTGGGGAATTAGGGGGCTTAACGCGGGTGCGAGGTTTCACTGTGGATGATTCTCACCTATTTGTGACGCCAGAACAGCTTGAGGCAGAATTCCTCAGTGTAGTGGATTTGACTTTGTCAGTGTTCAAGAGTCTGCAACTCAAGAACTTTAAAGCCAGATTAAGTTTCCGGGACCCAGCAAGTGATAAGTATATTGGTTCTGATGAAGCATGGGAAAAAGCCCAAGGAGCAATTCGCCGTGCTGTGGAAAAGCTGGGGATGGATCACTTTGAGGGAATTGGGGAAGCAGCGTTTTACGGTCCGAAACTCGATTTTATCTTCCAAGATGCCTTAGAGCGGCAGTGGCAACTGGGAACTGCGCAGGTGGATTACATTTTGCCAGAAAGGTTTGATTTGGAGTACGTGGCTGAAGATGGTTCTCGTCAACGTCCAATCATGATTCACCGTGCGCCTTTTGGTTCCTTGGAACGACTCATCGGTATTTTGATTGAGGAGTATGCTGGGGATTTTCCCTTATGGTTAGCCCCGGTGCAAGGGAGATTGCTAGCGGTGAGTGATGCACAACTAGATTTTGCCAAAGATGTGGTAGCGAAGATGAGAGCAATGGGTATCCGTGCTGAGTTGGATACTAGTGGCGATCGCCTCCCGAAAATGATCCGCAATGCCGAAAAAGAGAAAATCCCTGTGATGGTGGTGGTGGGAGCAAAGGAAGTTGAAACCAACACCCTGAGTATCCGCACTCGCGCAAGAGGAGAGTTGGGAGTCATACCAGTGGATGAAGTGTTGCAAAAAATGAAGGACGCGATCGTCAACTTCGATAATTTCTAACCCTACCTCCTTCGTTCGTAGTAGCGCTTCAGCGCCGATTAACTTCTTCGTTCGTAGTAGCGCTTCAGCGCCGGTTAAAGCGCGATTTTTTGCGCTGAAGCGCTCTATTAATAATTACGAATTATATTAATTGTTTAATCGGCTCAGCCAAAATTGCCAGAATCTTAGAAACATTTACATCTTCTGCATCCTCAATGACCAATTCCTCGTTATCAATCAAAACAGTTTGAGCAGAAAGCTTGAGAAAGCGCCAGATTCGACCAGTAGTAACAGCACCATAGATGCTTTGAGTTATTTTGTTTCTGGCTTGGTTAAACCTCTGTGCAGCGACCATCTCGGCAATACACTGTCCCAAACCCACATTAGTACTCTCATTTTTGGCTTCAACAATTGTCAGAACTGGTGCTTCAATTTCTAAAGTAAACTCTGAAGCACTCAAAATATAGTCACAAAACCCATTGAGTCCCTGAGTGGAATCGACATTAAAATCCCTGCCAGAAAACAAGCTAATTTTGCCGTTGAAAATCTCTCTCACTTCCATCAGCAACGGGGCAATAATTAACTCTGAACGAGCTTTTTCCGTGTCGTTATCAAAGGCAACTTGCAAATTACGCTTCAGGGTTATTTTGAGATATTCGCTTGGTTCAACTGGCTCTATTTGAGGAAACAGATTAATCAGACTAATACCAAGGTCAAAGCTTGCCTTGACTTGATTGACGGTTTTGAAATCACTGTAAGCCATCGCGTAAAACTCCTTTCCAGGCTTCCCGATACGATAAAATGGGAATGATATCAGGTTCGGTTAATCACTTATTATATAAGCCCTCACCCCGCCCTATCGGGCACCCCTCTCCCAGCTTGGGAGAGGGGATGGGGGTGAGGGCAAGGTATTATAACTATTCAAACGAACTTGATATGATTAGAGGTAGAAGATGACTAGCAAAGAATTATTAATCCAAGAAATAGAAACTTTACCACCAGAGTTGCTAACAGAAGCACTCGATTTGATTCGTTCTATTAAACTTAGCCATGCAAAAAAGGAATTAGAGCCAGTCCAGCAAAAACCTATCCTCTTAACTGATTCTACAGAAACTTCTAGTCATCAAGAACAACTGACATACCGTCCTGCTTCCGGACGTTCCATCCTGCGACACGCTGGTACTTGGGAAGGTGATGATTTTGAAGAATGTCTTCAATCAGTATATGCTACCCGTGGTAAAGCTTTTTAATGAGCAGCTGCTGTAGCATCTGCTTTCACCTTTTTAGTAAAGAGTAGGGCGATACCACAAACTAACAGTGCTATACCAATGAAGTAGAAGCAATCGTTGTAAGCCATCACATAAGCTTCGCGACGGATGATATTGGCTAGGTTTTTAAGCGCTTGATTGTGGGCGGTATTGGGATCTATTCCGCGACTGATAAAATACTGAGTCAATTGATCAATTCGCTGCTGGGTTCGAGGGCTAAAAGATGTGATCGCCTCTCCTATACGCTCAGAGTGAAATTGCTCCCGTATAGTTAACAATGTGCCTAGGGCAGCAATCCCAACTGACCCACCTAAGTTACGCATCATATTAAATAGACCTGAGGCTGAGCCTGCCTGTTCTTTTTCAATATTTGCCGTAGCGATGGACGAAAGTGGTAAAATCATTAAAGGTTGTCCAACAGCGCGGACAAGCTGTGACCATTTCAGTTCCTGTATGGCTGTGTCGTGGGTCATGGTGGAGTTCATAAAACAACTCACAGCAAAAATGCCAAACCCTACGGCAGCTATCCACCGAACATCAAAGCGCTTCATGAGTATGGGCACAAAGGGTATGAGAAATAGCTGTGGCACTCCCGACCACATGATCACCTCACCAATTTGCTGAGGGCTGTAATCTTGAATCTGAGCGAGATACAGGGGGATAATGTAAACTGTGCCGTATAGACCTAGTCCGAGGGCTAAACCCGACACACTACTGATGCCAAAGTTCCGACGGACTAATAAGCGCAGATTGATAAAAGGTCTTTTGCGGGTCAGCTCAACCCAGAGGAAAACAGTGATAAAAATAGCAGCAATGACTGACAATTGCCTAATTGCCTGAGAACCAAACCAGTCCCAGCGTTCCCCTTCTTCTAAAACAACTTCCAGAGAGCCTAGTCCGATCGCCATAGAAATGATACCGAACCAATCCCCTTCCTTCAATCGGTTTAGTTGCAGAGGTTTGGGGTCAATGGCGTACAAAACTATAGCGACTAGTAGGATTCCTGGAACGATATTCAAGTAGAAATTGTATTGCCAGCCAAAGTTATCCGTCAGCCACCCCCCAATTGTTGGACCAATGGAGGGCGCAAAGGTCGCCGTCACCGAAAACATTGCTAGCCCGATGGGTTGTTTCGCTGGTGGTAAGGTGGTGAGTACGATGGTAAAGGCCATAGGAATCAGCACGCCTCCGGTGAATCCCTGTCCGGCGCGGAATACAATCATCTCACCGAGACTCCCAGCAAAAGCACAGCACACTGAAAAGAATATAAATAGGATAGAGTTGCCCACCAGATACCACCGCACAGAAAACACTTGCGATAGCCAACCGGTGAGGGGAATGGTGACAATTTCAGCTACTAGATAAGCGGTGGAAATCCAAGAACCTTCTTCTGTGGTAGCACCTAGTGCCCCAGAAATCTGTTGAAGAGAAGAGTTAGTAATTTGAATATCCAAAACCGCCATGAATGCCCCCAGCATAGCGCCAAAAAGAGCAATCCAGGTTCTTACAGACACCTGATCAGACTGTGGAGATTGATCGGGCGGCTTTTGAGGTTCCTTCTTAACTAAACTTTTATTAGCCACAATATTTCTCTAGAAAAGTGGTTGAATAATTTATATAGCTTTTTTCATCTGCGTTCATCTGCGTTCATCTGCGGTTTCTTAACTCTTTAATATAACGACTGAACTCTATTGGTTTAGGTATAATCAATAACATAGACAAACCTTCCATCTTATTATTGACCATCAGATAAATAACAACTTCACTCTGAGAGCTTTTCTTATCCCTACTAAAAGAATGATTTTGTGTTAAGTCATTTTGTTACCAGGAATACAAAGAACGGCAGAAGCCCTCCACCAACAGCCCGGCAACTTTTTTCTTGTGGGATGTAGCGGTAACGTATACGCACTCCTCTGGAGATGTCTCGAAAATAAGCGAAAATGAGAGTATTACACCCAAGATAGGTACAATATGGCAACAGAAGAACAGATTCTTGAACGTTGGCGAACACTCACACCTGAAAAACAGCAGCAAGTTTTGGAGTTCGTTGAAGAACTTCAATCTCAGCCAGAATCCGAATACATTCCACAAACCCCCAAAGCCCGCGAAACTGTGGGAAATTCGTAACCGTGCGATCGCCTCTGGAATGCCATTGCTGAACTCAGAACAAATCGAACAGGAACTTGCAGAACGTCGGGGCGGCTACCGTGAGTCGTAAGAAAACTTATATTGACTCTGGTGTACTCATTACTACCTTTCAAGGAGTTCAATCAGCAAGTATCAGAGCAAATACCATTCTCAATGACGGAAATCGGGAATTTGTGTCGAGTCAATTTGTGAAGCTAGAAGTATTACCCAAAGCAATTTATCACAACCAGCTTGATGAAGTTCAATTTTATGAAACTTTCTTCGCTGCGGTTAGCCACTGGGTAACGGAATTGGAGCAAATTACACAAGATGCCTATCAGCTGGCTTGTACCTATGCTTTAGCTTCAATGGATGCGCTTCATGTTGCTGCGGCGGTGCGGCTCAAAGCTGATGAGTTGATCACAACGGAAAAACCTACAAAGCCAATGCATCGAGTTACACAAATCCAGATTTTCTCGCTTGGTTTGTAGTGAGGGCTTCAGCCCTCAAAATAGGGTGCAAATCCCAATCTAGTTTCTGCACCAGCGTTCCGGGGTTTCTAGACGTTGCTGAAGTTGGGCTAATGCTGTTGTGCGATCGCCATGAGAGTACGTGAGAATTGTGGGCAAGGTGGGCATAGCCTGAAAGCTTGTGAACCAAAAGGGGAGAATGGATATTCGCCTCTGTTTACTCTACAAGACTGCTATTCCAAAGGATGTTGGGTTGAGGCTCCTCAACCCAACCTACGAGAGAGGGATTGCACTTTTTCAATTTGATTGCGATCGCACTAAATTTCTGATTTCATCTGCTTCTTAGCAAGATAATGTTCATCAAGGGCGTGTCTTAGCATCATTGTAATCACAGCTTGACGGCTAATTTTGAGTTCTTTTGCCATTTTATCGAGTTCGTTGAGCATAGGGCTAGGAATTTCCAGGTTTGTGGTTTCTGGATCCTGTCTTCTTCGTGAAGTCATCTGATGGCGTGTTCCGACTCTTGTTATTGTGGAGTCAAAATAGCAATCTATAACTTCTTCTCCTGCTTCAATTTTTTGTTCAATTTCTTCAATAGAAATATTGTTCATAAATTTCTCTCTCCCTTTTCGTACTTTTCCAATAAGTGATTAACCATATATATTCCCCTTCATCATCATAACGAACTTCATAAATGACGGATAAAAGAGAATTTTTCAGATAACCAATGGCAATATATTGTTCAGGCTCGTCTTGTTTCATTCGTTCTACATAGTCGCCACCCAAGATAGTAGCGACTTCTTCCAGAGTGTATCCTCTCTGTTGCTCTAAAAGTTGACTTTTGTGATTATCCCAATCAAATCGCATTATCGCTAAGGACTAAAGTCCTTACTACGAACTTACTTACCCATGAATTATAACTTGACAGACTGCTAGTACAGTTCGGCGGAAGTCAAAAGTCAAAAGTCAAAAATATGATAGAGTAAGGCTTATGTCTGTTTGGAATGGGTGGTTTATTTACGCCGCGCTGTACTAGTACACATTTGCTCTGCTATTTGAACTGGTATAAGACCACCTGGCACCAGGACCCACCTTAAGAACCATCTGATCTGGAGTAAACATTTCCCAGTAAGGTAAGTCAATATCGTCTTCACTATTTGGTAGCAGTATCAACTGACATCCATTACTGAAAGTTACTGTCAGAGCAAGATTGCGGTAGTTAGTTTCAATGACAGCGATAGTACTGTCTTTGATGGCATCAACTTTCTGTCTGATAATTTCTGGGTCATCGTTGGCAGAAACCAGGGTTTCACTTGGTCCGTTAAGTCGCCATTGCGTTGTCCGTGTACCTAATATCCACGCTCCTTTTTCCTTACCAGCCATCGATTTTTGTGAGTAAGGAATTCTTGCTCCAATCTGAAGAGTTAGTTCATCTCCGTAGCTTAAGTTTGCTTTCCAGCAGATTTCTCCAATGACTCCATTAATGATCTGGTTAAGCTGCTCTAAATCACTGGGTTGGGTTATATTCTTCACTAGATTTGCGATCATAGTTTCACATTTAACTTGATTTTTCTAAGCCTAAAAACTCACGAGCTTTTTGTCTAAGTTCTTGATAGCTAAAATCTCCACGTTCATTTTTTGTGCCACCGTTGCCAACGGCTTTCTCCTCTTCCAAAAAATCGCCGAATTCTCTTCTCTCTTCTTCTGTCATGTTGAATTCACGAGCAACAGCTTCTACTTGCTGAATGTCTTTTTTCTTAACCAAATATATTCCTACGTAGTAGGTTCACACGTAGCGATCGCTCTCTTATCAGGAGGCTATGGAATTGGAGGGTCACGAACACTCTCAACGACTTTTGCCCATGGTATTAACGAAGCAGTCTGCCCCTGCTACTTCAGCACAGGGAATATGTAGCGCGTCTACTCCCTTGATTTTATCGTGAGTCTCAATGCGCTCTGCTGATGTTTAGCATACAAATAGCAATCCTACTCCCGAACCGGTGTAAGAATACCGATCTTCTTTAGGACTTACGCATTGACAAAAAGAATAAACTATGTATGTCTCTCGTTACAAGCCTAGGCTTGTAATGCTCTTCAAAGGAGGCTCTGCCTCCCGTCAAATCGGGATAAGGAGCCTCCTTGATCTCATTCCCAGCTGTCAGGCTCTTAACGAGGCAAACGCCGGAATTTCGTTA
>JADQBA010000372.1 GCA_016903675.1 Stigonema ocellatum SAG 48.90 = DSM 106950
CAGACGCGATAACCCTTGTTTCTACATTGTTTTTCAAGAGGCTACAAAGCCCGACGCTTTTTGCCAGACGTATGTTGGTGCGGCATTTTTTTTGGATGAGTGAGACTCAATTTAGATGTCTAGTAGGCACCGACATCAATGCCAGTACTTGCTTGACGTTGCAAGCCATCCTTATCGAAATGTGCATACTGACCAATGTTTTTTGAGCCAAGACCAATAGCAGGCGATGCAGATGTGAGATGGAAATCATTGCCATCTAAATTGACAAATCCCACCGAGGGAACTTGAGTGTTGTCAGAAGCGTTGAGGTTGGTAATTCCACTACCACTTTCATAGAGGTTAGGAAACTGATTCGTGAATAAGTTGTGATCCAAGGTAAGTTGGTTCACACTTTCGATAAACCCATTCACGTAAGAGCTATTGACAAAGATATTGTTGCGAACCAGAATGTCATGAGATGCATAACCGCCATTGTAATAAGCGCCATCGATAGAAATGGCTTGGACATTCTTGACAACAGTATTGTTGACAATTTCAACGTGATTAACATTACTACCTACGCCAATTCCTCTACCACCATTGACTCCCTGCTGTCCATTTCCATAGATAACGTTGTTGTAGACGCGGATATCAGATACATCCCCAATGTCAGGATCTTCATCTGCAATCACAATTCCATCAGCAGTGTTGTCAAAGACAACATTGTTGTAGACGTCAATGTTAAACATCTTGGCACGGTTGCCATCAAGGTAAATTGCAGAACCACCTTGGTAGCCTCTAGGTGTACCCTCAACCAGTGCTAGTTGAGTCACACTGTTGTCGTGGACTGAGCCATTGCGAGAACCAACTTTGATGTCGATGCCTTCGCGGTTGCCCTGGTTGAGGGTATTATTCGCCACCTCGAAACCATCCACACCCCAGATACTCAGTGCTTCCTGGGTTCCAACTCCATAATTGCTGCCAAGCCATTTCCAGTTAGCTTTTTCAACGATGTTGTTGAGTACCTTGACATTTTTACTCGAAACCTCCTGATCCCCACCGCCAAAGTAGCTTGCAGGCAGGATGATGATACCTGAGGCACCAGTCTGGTAGGTATGGTTGTTTTGAACAATCATGTTCTTGGCATCTTGCAGAGCGATTCCAGCCCAGCCCGTGTTCTGAATTCGGAAGCCATCGATGACCCAATAGCTCTTGCCAGATGAGTGGATAACGCCTCTGCCGAAATCATTGCTGCTGGGGTTTGGATCCTGCAATGTGACAAAACCATTGGCTTTGAGTGTGATATTACCCGACGCACTATTACCAGATTTCCCGAGGGTGATGATCTCTGTGTAAATACCTGGTTGAACCAGAACAGTATCACCCGGCTGAATGCGAGAGTTCTGACTGACCGCATAGTTAATGGTTTTCCAGGGTTGCTTACTAGTACCTGGATTATTATCACTACCATTTGGTGAAACATAGTATACCTTAGTGGTTTGGCTAACCGCAGCAGAGGCAGTACTCATATCAACGGATGTGCCAACTTTAGAGTTTCCCCAATACTTGGGTAAGCAGATAGCAAATGAAAAGGTCAAAAGGAAAAGGAGACAGGAAGAAGACTTACGGAGTTTGCGGTTTTTGTTGGTGGTCATACTGAAAAAAAATTGGTAAGATAAACTAAACAACTCGGTGAATAGTTGTTTAATGAGTGTCCAGTTGACTCAACGCACATATCTCAAATCTGTAGATTTAAGTAAGTCGTCAAGAAAAACCAAACTATGAGAAAGACTTTGGAAATTAGCGGGGCGAAACCTTGCTGGGTTTCAAGAGGACTTTTTCTAGAAAAATTGGGCAGGCTTCTGACAAAAGAGTAACGAGTCACACACTTAAAAGTAGGGCGTTGCTGAATCTCGGTCATGAAAATTATTTCGTTTAATTCCTACTCCTTGTCTTGACCGTAAATTTACGGTCAAGACACTTGGATTCATACTTCAAATCAGCAACGTCTTTGTTTTTCAATCGTTTTAATACAACGATTTTGATGTTGTGTACTACCCATCAGACGCGATAACCCTTGTTTCTACATTGTTTTTCAAGAGGCTACAAAGCCCGACGCTTTTTGCCAGACGTATGTTGGTGCGGCATTTTTTTTGGATGAGTGAGACTCAATTTAGATGTCTAGTAGGCACCGACATCAATG
>JADQBA010000248.1 GCA_016903675.1 Stigonema ocellatum SAG 48.90 = DSM 106950
CGCCGGAATTTCGTTATACACATGATGGTTGATTTGTAAAGTGCGTAAGTCCTGCGGGTAGCCCTTTCAAGGTGCAAGTCGTAAGACTTGGATTTCCTTCGTGTCCTTCGCGTCTTCGCGGTTTAAAAATCTTTTTGAACCACGTTCGCGTAGCGTCTCCCCTTGGGAGAAGGCACGAAGAACACGAAGAAGAAATGTCGAAAATTGGACGTAATTTTCCCAATTTTTTACCCACCTTGAAAGGGCTGGTCCTGCGGGTTTCTAATTTTTGCAAAACCTACGCAGTATTGATTCCTAATTCGTAATGAAAAATGGGTTTAATACCTCCACGTCTACAGGTGGTCATTTTTCAGTCGGGGTTTAAATCCCCGTCTGAAAAATAATTACGAATTTTCAGAGCGTGTAGGGGGTTGGGTGTGGGGTGTAGGGGACCCACGCCGTGCATACGTGGGATTGGAATAAGGACGCCTGCCTCTTTGGTCATTGACAAACCAATGATTCGCCACATCAAGAAACGAGTTTTGGGTCGCTCAGAACATTTTCACACAGAGCGATCGCGCCTTACGCTACTGCACATTTTTTAACCGATGTTTATGGTTAAATTGCAATCAATGGTGGAGTATTATGCATAATCCTTGTGAAGGAGTTGAGTCGGTTGCTGAAATGATTGCACGCTTAGTATGCGACTATGAAGCGCGACAAGTAGCCACTAAATCGGCAGCCTTACCTGATACTCAAGACGAGTCACAAAAAAGAGGTCTAACAGACCTCTGAGCAACTCCCTACGTATAATTTTTTTTAATAAAAATTACAGCAAGCCAGTATTAGTCCCTTGCTTACCAGTAGCAAGTTCCACTTTGAGGATTTTGCCTCCTTGTTTCATAATACGTTGCTGTTCGCGGAACCAGTTCTCATAGGGAACGAGCTTAGTAAAGTAGGTATTTTGCAGTTCGCGTTGAGTGCGAATCCGGGTTTGACTGGGAACACAAGCAGTAATTTTAAACAACCGCGCCATGGTCTAAATCTCCTGTAGTGATTAAGGAAGCTTTTTTAATGGAAAATTTCTGAGTGTAAATCTTTACAGTTAATGACTGCAAGCCTGGAAATCAAACGCCAATACCAGAAAGTTAGCACTCATTACCCAGCAATACACGCTCATATAAGCGACAAAACTTTCTAGCACTCACCTTTGATTTCCAGACCTTAATGAAGTCGCACCTAAATTCTTAAGTGCAAAACTACTCTTAGCTCAAGCCAGAGGAGATATAGTCTAGGTAAACACCTATTTCCTTACCAGCATCAGGACCTACCAAGCTAGCAGCGACTTCCTTGATTGCTTGGATAGCTTGTACAGTAGCACCAATGGGTACACCCAAAGAATTGTAGGTTTCTTTCAAACCATTCAGCACGCGCTCATCGAGGATTGAAGGATCGCCAGCTAACATAGCATAGGTAGCATAGCGCAGGTAGTAGTCCAAATCGCGAATGCAAGCTGCATAGCGACGGGTGGTATACATGTTGCCACCGGGACGAGTGATGTCAGAGTACAACAAGGACTTAGCTACTGCTTCTTTAATGATTGCAGATGAGTTAGCACTGATAGTGCCGGTAGCACGCACCCGTAGTTCACCACTTGAGAAGTAAGCTTTTAGCTTTGAGATAGCAGAACTGTCGAGGTACTTACCTTGAACGTCTGCTGCGTTAATCACAGCGGTAATTGCATCTTGAGCCATGTTGTTATTTCCTTATTTCCAACCGTATTGCAATAGTTCAGTTTCAGTAGGTAAATTCCTTTACCCTACTGTAAAACACCAACTAGATAGTCGAAGTAAGAGCCAGCTTCAGCAGCATCTTCACCAGATAGGAGTGAAGAAGCAGCATCCTTGAGAGAGCGCACACCTTCACCAACAGCTTCGATGGGAGTACCGAGGGATCTGTACATTTCACGAACACCTACAACACCGATTTCTTCGATGGGGGTGGTATCTCCAGCTACTACACCGTAGGTTACCAAGCGCAGGTAGTAATCCAAATCGCGCAGGCAAGTAGCAGTCATTTCTTGACCATAAGCATTGCCACCAGGAGAAACAACATCAGGGCGCTTTTGGAACAGTCTGTCTCCAGCTTGCTTCACAAGGCGCTCCCGATTGTCGGTCAACACTTGAGCAATGCGAAGGCGGCGCTCACCACTGGTAACAAAACCCTTGATCCGATCCAGTTCGCCTGGGCTAAGATAGCGGGCTTCTGCATCAGCATTCACAATCGACTTAACGACGATACTCATTAATGGATTCCTCCAATCCGAATGAAACCAGAAATTTGATTAAACTGGTGCGACATTAGGTAGCTGAGGTTATTGTCTCGTTTTTTTAGACAAAACAGTTGAATAACTGCTGATTCTAGTTTATTTCGAGTCCGCTTGGGTAAATACAAGTACACAAGCCTTTAAACTCAGCTACCTTCCGAAATTATTTTCGGGCATTATGTTGAGCATATATGACTGCTCTTAACACTTTGTAATATTGCTTTTCAGATTTGCTGTCACAGATGAACGGGGAGTGGGGAGTGGGGAGTGGGGAGTGGGGGAGTGGGGGAGGAGGGGAGTGGGGGAGGAGGGGAGTGGGGGAGGAGGGGAGTGGGGGAATGGGGAGTGGGGAGTGGGGAGTGGGGGAGTGGGGGAGTGGGGGAGGAGGGGAAATTTCTCCCCATCTTCCCCATCTTCCCCATCCTCCCCATCCTCCCCCTCCTCCCCATCCTCCCCATCTTCCCCATCTTCCCCATCCTCCCCATCCCCCCCCTCCTCTTTCTACGGCTGTTTCACCAAGTCAGCTTGTGCCTTCACACTGCCGAGGTAGTTACCTGCTGGCAGGGATGGTACGCGCTGGTAAGGTACTACGTCCTCACCAAAGTATTGGGCATACTCTGGGCTATCCAAGAGTGAGTCTACAGCAGCTTTTAAACCGCCTTCAGTCAGCAACTTGGTGTTAGAACGAATCTCAGCTTGGGTTTCAGGCGCACGTCCTAAAAGGTGACGGAAGAGAAACTCTATCACCTTGGTGCTGGGATAAGATGTAAAGAAACGCTGGCGATAGATTTCCGAACTAGCAAGTTCACGGACAAACTCGCGTACGGAGATTTCTTTGTTCTGCAGTTTGCTTTCCAAGTCAGCAAGCCGGAAAGAGTCAGGAACCTGAGCGTTTAACACATCCAGTACCTGAGCGTAAAGGGCGTTTATCACCAGCTGCATTTCTACTTGGTTGGTGTTATCGTTAACACGATAGATCCGTACTGGTTTGCTATGGGTTGTACCCACACCCACCTGAACAGACTGACCATGACTATCGTTGATGGAACGACCCCATCCATTGTAATGCTCTGCTGGTGCAATGTCTGCGATCGCCCCTGCCAAAACAGGCGTCTGATCAACTTCCACACGCACTTCCACAGGCTCAAAGCTGGGAACTACCAAGTCTTTATTTTGCTTAGTCAGCTGATTATACAGCTTCTCGGTATTAGGGAAATTTGCTGCTGGCAAAGTCGGGAAGCGACGGTAAGGAACCGTATCTTCACCAAACACTTGGAGATACTCCACACTAGCGGTCAGGGCACTGATAAAGGCACGCAGACCTTGAGTAGCCAGGATTTGGTTGTATTTGCGAATTTCCGCTTGGTCAACAGGTGCGCGTCCCAAGAAGTGTTTGGTTCCCAACTCAATCACCTTGGTATTGGGGTAGGGTGTATAGAACTCTTTGCGGTAAAGCTTAGAGTTACCCAAACCTTCAATAAATTCCTTCAGGTTGATTTCACCATTTCCCAACTTACTTTCTAAGGAAGAAAATTCATTCTCGATGATGTAGGGTTCAACATCGCGCTCGAAAATCTGACGATAAGCAGCGCGAGTGGTGATTTTCAACGCTACTTTGTCGTTAAGACCAGCAACCAACTTGAAGACTTTGGTTTGCTCACGCTGCTTAGAAACACCTTGGTTGATCCGGAACTGAATATCTGGTTCATTCCGCTGTTCTGTGACTGCACCCTTTTCGATAAACTCAGGCGTTTCTGTCTTCTCGACTTTCGTGCCCAAATCCTCACGGATACTGCCAACTCGCAAGTTACGACCAGCCACACCAGCCGAAGTCAAGTACCGCTCATAGGGAACAGTATCTTCCCCAAAGGCTTCACTGTACTCTAGGCTATCAATGATGGCGTCAACAACCCCATAGAAGCCCTTTTTAGCAGCGATATCAAAGTACTTGTTGGTTTCTTGACGTCCGTAGGTAGGACGACCCAACAAGCGGCGGTGGATGTACTCAACTGCCTTCATCACATACAACGAAGTCCAGTACAATTTGCGGAACACATCCGACTTAGCCAAAGCGCGGATAAACTCCCGTACGGGAATTTCCCCGTTTTCCAATTTAATTTCCGCAACCTTCAGCCGCTGTCCCTCATATAATTCCCGACCAAAAACTTGTATGTAAGCTGCCCGAATAAGTGTTTGGGTTGAGCTTTCGGAAAATTTAATGTTGGTTCCAGCTTGAGACTTTTTACCTCTTGTTCCTGGAAGTTGATCCAACCGGAACACCTTTGGTCCGAGAGTACCAGGAAACTCACCCCGTGCCTTGGGATTGCTATTTTGGTTATTAATCCCAGGTCCTTGGTGAATCAACAAGCGCTTGGTATCCTTACCAAAGAAAGCCGGACGGGTATTGGGGTTGCGAGTTTCTTTCGGGAAAATCGCCCCAAACTGAATTTCCAGCGGGTCGTTACCAGCACCGTAGGGATGCTGATCTGGTAGTGGCTGGGTGTAGGCAGCAAAAGTCGTGATAAACTGTGGAACCTTGCGGAAAGGTGCGCTGTAGTTTAACAGGTCTTGCTGTGGCCCCCAGTTGCGACATTCTTGTGCCTCTTGCCCCAGACCCCGGATGTATGGTACGGTTTCTTCGCCAAAGTAGTCGGCGTATTCCTGAGAATCTACCAGAGCATCAATTAAAGCAGAAAGACCGCCCGAGGAAACTATGGAGAAGTATTTTTGTACTTCCTCACGGCTACTTGGTCCCCGTCCCAAGAAGTGACGGAAAGCAAGTTCGAGGGCACGGCTGTTGATGTAGGGCTGATAAAACTGTTTTTGGTAAAGCGGAGATTTACCAAGGCGGCGGACAAATTCTTTTATGGAGATGTCGCCATTCTTCACCTGGGATTCCAGGTAAGAAATAGACTGACTGTAAGCGCGGGTGATGTCGCGCTCAAAAATTTGCCGATAAGCCGCTTTAATGACCTCATTTTTTTCGACTGCTGACAACCCAGTTTTCATCACAAACTTGGGACGTCGTTCTGCCGCGTTAAAGTAAATCTGAGGTAGTTCCAACCCTTGTTGGTCACCAGAAGGTCGTTGGCGTATTTTATTTGAAGGAGTGGGTGCTTTGAATTCTGTAATCAAAACATCCATGTACTGAGACACAATTTCTGTTGCCTCAGCATCCTTGCGGAAATAAGACAGTGATGCTGCTTTTATTTCTTGCAAAGCCACAATTGTAGCTTCACCAGAGCAAGCATTTTCAATGATTTCTCGCAGACCACGGGTATTGACTGTGATGATGCTGGTGTCTCCAGCCACAATCGCATAGGTAGCGTAGCGCAAGAACCATGATAAGTCCCGCAAGCTCTTAGCCATATTGCTCGGACCGTAACGAGCAACGTTGATCGGTCTAAAGCCAGGAGGCGTCGCACCACTAGGCGAAGAGTTAAATATGGAGCGTAAATTTTCTAGGAATCCACCACGTGATTCTACGTAGGTGACAGTTCCCAGTTGCATTTGCTCTTTTATGTCTTTTCTGGGAGCAACAGCCATTGCTAGTTCTGGTTCCCTTGGCTTTTCTAAGAAAGACATTGGTGAACCACCGACAAAAATTCGGTTGGCTGCGCGAGAGACGATGGTTTCTGAATTGTCTGTGAGGGTCTGGGCAATTTCTAGACGCTTTGCACCAGATGCAAAATAGCTTGCCAGTTCATTCAGTTCGCCTGTTCCCAGAAAGCGGTCTTGCTGCTCTGCTTGAGAAATTGTTGATACAGCTAGGGTTTGATATAGTTGCGGACGCGCAACTGAGCTTCCACCACTTGCCTTAACACTCATTTGATTTCTAAAACTCCCATCTTATTCTTTCGTGTGTTAAGTCTGGGTTGCTTTCCGGCTTGACAAATCGGTATAGTCATGATAGTCATGCCTTGAGAGTAGCGCCTTCAAGACTGCCAAAAAAATTAACCCAGTCAGCTTTTAGATTAGAACGTTTTGCGATTCCACTGTCGCTTTATTAACAATTGTGTAGAAACTATGGTCTTGCTGTACTTCAGATGCTTGAAGCATATGCGGAACCTTTTCTGAGAAAAAGCCTAAGCTTTGTATCTAAAATTTACAAAACGAAGAGTGGGGAATGGGGAGTGGGGAGTGGGGAATGGTCCATGGGGAGTTAGGAGGCTTATATCGTTCCTAGCCTCAGGCTGGGAACGATATAAGCCTCTAACAATCGTATCCGAGGCGTAAGCGTTGCGAGTAAAGCGAAACGCAGATCGCAACATCCTTACGAAACACATTTTTCCCCTACACCCCTACACCCCTGTGTTTCTTAAAAGCACCCCACGGGCGGCGCACTACCCCCTATGAATGAAACAAACACTGTCTTTTCCCCTCTTCCCCCACTCCCCACTCCCCACTCCCTACTCCCCACTCAAGAGTGTTTCTAGAAAGTGTCTAACATTCGATACAATCAATAACACTGCCATCGTCCTTACCATGTCCGATTCCCAAAACGTTAGCACTGCTGTTGCCAAACTTTACGATACCTACCCCTTTCCTCCAGACCCTCTGCTGGATGAACCACCTCCTGGTTATAACTGGCGCTGGAATTGGAACAGCGCTTATAATTTTTGCACGGGACAAAAACCGCAAAAGCAAGACATCCGCATTTTAGATGCTGGCTGCGGTACCGGTGTGGGAACAGAGTACCTCGTCCACCTTAATCCCACGGCTGAGGTTGTGGGAATTGACCTCAGTACTGGGGCATTAAATGTAGCAAAAGAACGCTGTCAACGTTCTGGGGCAAACCGCGTCCAGTTTCATCACCTGAGCTTGTACGATGTGGAACAGTTGCCTGGTGAGTTTGATTTGATTAACTGTGTGGGGGTATTGCATCACTTAAGCGAGCCAATTCGCGGTATTCAAGCTTTGGCGAAGAAGCTAATTCCAGGTGGTTTGATGCACATCTTCGTCTATGGCGAGTTGGGGCGCTGGGAAATTCAACTCATGCAAAAGGCGATCGCACTCCTCCAAGGCGACAAGCGGGGCGATTACCCTGATGGTGTACAAGTGGGACGAAGAATATTTACTTCCTTGCCAGAAAAAAACCGTATTCTCACGCGGGAAAAGGAACGTTGGTCTTTAGAGAATCACCGGGATGAATGCTTTGCCGATATGTACGTTCATCCTCAAGAAGTAGATTATAACATAGAAACGCTGTTTGAACTCATAAAAGCTTCGGGATTAGATTTTGTTGGTTTTTCCAACCCCAGTTTCTGGCAATTAGAGCGACTTTTAGGCAAAGCACCCGAATTGATGGAACGGGCAAAAAAGTTAAGTGACCCAGAGCGTTACCGCTTAATAGAATTATTAGACCCAGAAGTGTCTCACTACGAGTTTTTCCTAAGTCGCCCACCCCAAACCAAAGCTGACTGGTCATCAGATGCTACGCTGCTAGCAGCAATACCAGAACGGAATCCTTGCATGAATGGATTTCCAAGTCATTGTGTATTTAACCACGATTACCAGATTGTCAACTTGTCAGAAGTCGAGTTAGAGTTTTTGCTCATGTGTGATGGCAAATCCACACTGGCAGAGATTTTGGCTGTTGTGCAGTTGGGCTTAGAAGGAGTGCGATCGCTCTTGCAGCAGCAACTGGTTATGTTGAAAAATGGGGAGTGGGGAGTAGGGAGTGGGGAGTAGGGAGTGGGGAGTAGGGAGTGGGGAGTAGGGAGTAGGGAGTGGGGAGTAGGGAGTGGGGAGTAGGGAGTAAACAATTATTCTTCCTCATCTCCCCATTCCCCATCTCCCCATT
>JADQBA010000349.1 GCA_016903675.1 Stigonema ocellatum SAG 48.90 = DSM 106950
CATCCGCCTAGGACTATAAGTCCTAGGCTAATAGCTTAAGTCCTCTAAAAGAGGACTGTTGAGATTTGTGATAGTGATGTAATTTTTATAACTCTTTATTTGGTTATTTGTAATTTTTACTTAGAGGTGCAAGATATCAGGTATCTCTGAGGATTTCTCTGTTGCCCATTCCCTAGATTTAGTAATCAAGCTAATTCTGACATCAGTGCCTTGTGCAGAATCTTAGTCACTTCCGTTGCCATCCGAGCATCAAGTTCCACAACTTCGCGGTCGATATTCCTTGGTTGAAGTGTCCTTCCTGCCCTCAAAGCCATACTTAATGTCAGCAGTTTAGGTTGTGTCCCCAACTCGCTTGGGGAATGAACAACAAACTGCAATAACGCGACATAAACAGCTTCAGTCCTGTTCCTCAAAGTGGTTGTTCCACTACCAATTTTTGAGAGAATGACGACAGAATCGAGGGCATTTTGTAAACCCAACTCTTTGATTGCTAAATCAGTTAAACGTGCTGAATCTGCCCCCATTGCTCTAATCACACTTTCAAGGTTTTTCCACTTGACACCTGGTAGTCGTGATTTTTGTGGGATATAATTGTGCCAACCAAGCATTGAGATCATCCGAGTTAAATCACAGGCAGATAGAGTATTATTTGTCCAATGAGGATTAGGCGGTTGTGAATCTGCCATCATCAGTACTTTTTCTGTACTTGGATCAATCACTTGTGGTTGAGCAAAAAAAGGCTCTTGTCCGTAGTCACCTCGGAAAACCAGGTTTTTATTACCAGTAATGCTTCTCACCCAGTTTTCTAACTTCAGTTGAGGAGAAAATCTCTTGAACATTGCTGCCAAGGCGTTGGATGATGCTATCTTTTCTTCATAGCTAACTAAATCTGTGACTAAATCATAGAGGGGAAAAGTCCTTTGAATTCCTTGTGGGTCTACACCCCTAATTTTATAGGAGTCAAGATCTGCATAAGTTATACTTGTGTTGAGAACAGAAATAAGATGAAGGATAGGAATAAATTTAGTTGCGCTCCAAAACTCCTGATTACTCAATGCATTTCTTCCTAGCCATTTCGTTAGGAATTCCCCAGATGAAAAGCTACCAAGGCAGATACACGCTTCTTTAATATCCTCATGGAGGAAATTTAGACCCAGTTCATCAATTGTAGGAAGTTGCCCAACATCTGGATAAGACTTAAACGTGGCATCAGATTCAATAATATCCACTAAATTGTTTCCATGAGGTTTTTGTTTTAAGCGAGTGGGATAATCCTTGATTTGTTCTTTGTATGGTGATGTGCGAATTCCTTGATACAAAAGTACTGGGTTGTCCTCAAAGCCACCTGCTGCTGCTTTGAGAAAATTATCATAAATTCGGTCAATCTTAATTTCATTTTTTGGGAATAAATTTGGGGTAATCAAGAGTTCATCTTTCTGGAAGCGGTCGGGAAAATCTCTCTGGACTAGTTGACGACGGCTTCTAAAACTAACTATTATTAGGATAGTGGCAAAAGCAACAATGCTATTCCGTCTTGTTAGTTTCATGAATTTGTGCTGTTTTCTTTATCGTTGATGTAGCGTCTCCTCTAAAAGCAGGGCTGGTTTACCCCCAAAGTTATCATCGCCCACTTATCATCAGGACAGTATGCGGTAGCACGTACATATCGACACCAAACAACACTTCGTAGTTTTCATAATCTTGCTGGCACATGCTCTCCCAGTTTTCTCTTGAATTGTCATCTACACCACAAAATATCATCATAGAAGCAAGTCATTTTTGCACAATGAGAACAAAGTCATGAATCTAATCGTGACTTTAGTCATGGATGAATTTACACATTTTATAAACTATACTATCCTTATTTGAATAATTTCTGTATGAAGAATATCTGGCACCAATACGATCGCCAACGTTATGGGCTGGTACAGTTCAGTTAAGGATTGTTGGTGAAGATTCCACAGGTGTAGAGACGCGATCAGGCACCGAAGTGCCGCTACACTTGGACTAGACAAAAACGGACAACCTTCTATAAAACTTACTACACAGGTTCAAGATCTTGGGCATTTTTGGGGACGCACAAATCCAAAAAAAATGAGGCTATAGTCTTACACGCAAAAAATTTGGGGGACGCACAAATCCAAAAAATTGGGCAGGCTTCTGAATGTTTATCTGTCTTCGTAGTCGGTTGCTCGTTGTAATAAGCCTGCCCAATTTTTTCAGATCATTCCACGACAGGCTTGTTTTAAACTAATTAGTCTGAACACGCACTTGTCCCCTAGAAATTAGGCAGCCCTATTACAACGAGTAACTTATATCTTGCACCTCTAAGTACAAACCACAATTTACAAAATCAAGAGTCATAAAATTTACATTTATCCCAGAATTCATTCAGTCCTCTCTTAGAGGACTTATGCTATAAGCCTGGGACTTCAAGTCCCAGGCGGATGCGGTCTCCGTGAAAAAACCATTAAATACTGAGTATTTTTTTTGATGTGGTATCTGG
>JADQBA010000213.1 GCA_016903675.1 Stigonema ocellatum SAG 48.90 = DSM 106950
CCCCCCCCCCCCCCCCCCCCCCCCCCCCCCCCCCCCCCCCCCCCCCCCCCCCCCCCCCCCCCCCCCCCCCCCCCCCCCCCCCCCCCCCCCCCCCCCCCCCCCCCCCCCCCCCCCCCCCCCCCCCCAAAGAGAAGAAATTTCCCCCACTCCCCCACTCCCTCACTCCCCCACTCCCCCACTCCCCACTCCCCCACTCCCCACTCCCCCACTCCCCACTCCCCCACTCCCCCACTCCCCCACTCCCCCACTCCCCACTCCCCACTTCAAATACCCTTTGCCATTACAAGGACAGATTCAGTTGACAAATTCAGCTTTGGCTATTGCTGCTTTGGAAATCTTGCAAAAACAGGGTTGGCAGATATCTCAAGAAGATATTGTTAACGGTATGGCAAAAACCAAGTGGCCAGGGCGGATGCAATGGATTACCTGGAACAAGCATAAATTATTGTTGGATGGAGCTCATAATCCAGCCGCAGCTAAAGTTTTGCGTGATTATGTCGATACCAATCCAATATCCAAAAATGGTATAACTTGGGTGA
This sequence comes from Stigonema ocellatum SAG 48.90 = DSM 106950, assembly GCA_016903675.1. Classification (GTDB taxonomy): domain Bacteria; phylum Cyanobacteriota; class Cyanobacteriia; order Cyanobacteriales; family Nostocaceae; genus Stigonema; species Stigonema ocellatum. The sequence continues at coordinate 540 of JADQBA010000213.1, forward strand.
TAGGGATGCTTTCCTCTAAAGACCATGCAGGCATTTTCAAAGCTTTACTGCGACCAAATGACCGATTGTATTTATTGCCAGTACCCGATCACAGTTCAGCTGACAGCAGTGAATTAGCTTTAGTAGCTCAAAATATCTGTCCATTAAGCTTTTGCGGCACTTATCCAGATTTATCATCGGCGCTGGAAGCAGCTTTTGCCTCTGAGGATAATTTAGTTGTTTTGTGCGGTTCGCTGTACTTATTGGGAGATTTCTTTATGAATTATGAAGTAGGAGTTAGGAGTTAGGAGTTAGGAGTTAGGAGTAACTCCCTCCCACTGTTGCGCGGCATCTTCTACGGCTTTATCCACTGTTTTCTCACCCAGCATTGCTGCTTGTAGGTTGTCGTAAATTGCTTTTTGTAGTAGGTTGAAATTTTTCAAGGTTGGGGTTAAGACTTCTGCTTGTTGTAGGTCGGTGGCGCTGATGACACGGGCTTTTTCTAAAGGAGTGGCGTTGGCTGGTAAATTTTTGAAGTAGCTATCAGATAATGCCTTTACTGTAGATGGCATTACGTTTGCTGCTTTGGCAAAGGTCAGCTGGTTCTGGTCATTGGTAACAAATAAGGCGAATTTAAGGGCTGCGTCGGGGTATTTGGTGTCGCGGGGAATGACTATGTTCATCACCGCGACATTTTTCTTACCGTTTTCGCCGATAATTTGCGGTGCAGTGGCAGAAACTTGAGCGATGGTTGGTGCATTTTTCGCGATGGTTTCCAGAAACTCTCCACCAGCAGTTGTCAATAAGGCTGTTTCTCCAGCTTGGTATAAATCTATTGCATGACGATGTCCTTGTGTCAATACCTCTTTGGGAATAAGTCCTTTTTTATATAAGTCTACCCAATACTGAAATGCCGCTTTGCCTTGTGGAGAGTTAAAGGCGGCTTTGCCCTGATTATCTACTAGCGTCACCCCCATTTGCACAAAGGACTCTAGTACATCTCCAGAATCTTCTGGGACGAAGGTTACAAAAAAGGCATATTTGCCAGTTTTCTCCTTAATTTGTTGAGATGCCTGTGCCAATTCGAGGTAAGTAGCAGGTGGTTTGCTGATACCTGCCTGTTTTAATAAATCAGTGTTATAAATGGTTAGCCGTGTGGTGAGGTACCAGGGAATGCCAAAAGTCTTGTTATTGAGTGTACTTGCTTTCCATATATTAGGCAAATAGGAGGAACGTACTTGGGTTGGGACTTTTGCATCTAAATCTAACCAGGCGTTTCGTCCTGCAAGTCGAGAAGCAAAATCCGGATTGAGGTTGACAACGTCAGGTGGTGATTTCGCTGAGACAGCTGTTAAAATTTTGTTCTCCATTGCGGACCAGGGTACATCAACCCAGTTAATTTTTATACTGGTGTTTTGAGACTCAAAGGTCTTGATCAGACTCTGGAAGTAGTCCTTAAATTCAGGTTGGAGTTGCATTGTCCAAAACTCAATATTTCCTACTCCTGAAGATGCCTGTTTTGTGCCCGTGCCCACATTACCTGTGCTACAACTGACAATCCAGCTTGTCAGTAAGCCGACCAATACCCAAACAACTAATCTTTTAAATTTTTGAATTTGAACCATTGTGCTTGTAGTTTTTCAGCTTTTTTCAAGGTGAAATGCTTATGCAGAATTTTCGACATTATAGGCTAAATCGATTACAGCGGGGACCACGTGTAGACGTGGGGCTATCAAACCCCTTTTTAATTACGAATTACGAATTAGTAATTACGAATTATGGAGACCTATGAAAAATTTTAACTTTAGCAATACTGTGGTTAAAAGCTTCAATAGTCTGTTTAGCAAATCTAATAGAGGGGTTGGCATCGAACTTGCACCGCAACGGGTGAATGTAGTTCAGCTACGCAAGCAGCGTCAAGGATTAAAAGTAGACGCCTTAACATCTGTACCAGTTCCAGAAGGCGTTGTTGTTGACGGTCAAATTATCGATCCCCCAGGAATGGCGCAATTAATCCAACAGGCTCTGGATGATAGTAAAATCAAGGCTTCTCGCGTTGCCACTGCTGTACCGGGACGAGATTCAATTGTGCGTCTGATACCCGTACCAGCAGAGTTAGATGACAAAGAACTGCGGGAAATGGTGCTAAACCACGAAGCTGGTTTGTACTTGCCGTACCCTCGGGAAGAAGCTGATGTGGATTATCAGAAACTTGGGTATTTTGTAGATGACGATGGCATTGAAAAGGTACAGGTACTGCTGGTAGCCACTCGTAAGGAAATCACCGATACATATATAAGTACGTTCGAGCAAGCGGGATTGCAAATCGATGTTTTAGAGATTAACAGTTTTGCTCTGATTCGGACAATTCGCGATCAACTGCGGCAATTCGGACCGCAAGAAGGATCTGTGCTGGTGGATATAGAATTCGACAGCACAGAAATTGCCATTATCGTTAACGGGGTGCCGCAATTTTCGCGCACAGTCCCTATTGGGACGTATCAAATGCAAACTGCTTTGTCACGGGCAATGAACTTACCCGCATCACGAGACATGGAACTGTTGCATGGAATGTCTATTCCTGCAACTCCAATGGAAGGCGGGAAAACCGATGTCACCGAGACTAATCCTGGTATGGCGGCAGTGATGAGGGTTTTGGGAGAACTCACAGATGAACTGCGCCGTTCCATTGATTTCTACCTGAATCAGGCTGAAAATTTGGAGATAGCGCAGATTTTTCTGGCAGGACCAGGCGGTGGACTGGGTCAGCTTGATGAGTTCTTTACACAACGATTGAGCTTGCCTACCATGCAAACAGACCCTACTGTAGCTCTTTCCTTGCAACTTGACCAAGAACAATACCCCTCAGTGGAACGCTCTGGGTTAGGGATAGTGCTCGGTTTAGGAATGCGGGAAGTTTGAAGGAGGGAGGGGGAGTGGGGAGTGGGGAGTGGGGAGTGGGGAGTGGGGAGTGGGGAGTGGGGAATGGGAGTGGGGAGTGGGGAGAAATGTTGGTTTTTCTAGTAATAGCTAACCACCAACTACTAACTACTAACCAACAACCAACAATCAACAACCAACAATCAACAACCAACAATGTACAGTTTAGATATTAATTTTCTTAAAGACCGCCCGGAGTACCAGCCTGTTTCTAAAAAGAAGGGAAAAATAGCTTTCCCTGCTGGAAATTTCACACCAGTGTATTTGGGAGTTGCCCTAGGTGTGTTTTTTCCGGTTTTGGCAGGATTGAGTTGGTGGTTCTTGCAAGCAAAAAATGCTGAGTTGGTGCAGCATATAGCACAACTTGAGCAGGAAAAACAGAAGTTAGACCAACAAATAGGAAATATTAACAAAATTAAGGAAGAGACAAACCAAGTTAAGAGTGAAACTCAAGCTTTAGTTACTGTTTTTGACCAGATTCGTCCTTGGTCAGCAATGTTGCAAGATTTGCGCGATCGCATCCCAGCGACAGTGCAACTTGAAAACATCAAGCAAATTCCAGCCACTGCGCCAGAGAAGGGTCAGCCATCACCCAATCCGGCTGGAGGATTGGAACTTACTGGGTTTGCTCGCTCCTTTAACGATGTCAACGATTTCTTGCTGACTTTGCAAAACTCTCGTTTTTTGAAGTCCACAGAGACAAAAATTATGACAGCGGAGTTAGTCGATGCACCGATATCTCCAGGTGCTGCTCAATCTCCTAATGGTGTAGCAATTAAACCTCCTCAAATAGTTAAATATACGATACAATCGTTTCTGAGCGATGTTCCTGCTTCTGAATTAATGCGAGAATTGGAGCAAAAAGGCACAGTGGGACTAGTGGCTCGGATTCGCAGTCTGCAACAAACAGGAGTCATTAAAAAATGACGCTGAGTGAAGATTTAAATTTTGGTGAGCAACAAGAGGCGTTGGAAGCTGCTTCCCCACCCTACCCGGTGCTCTTTGGCATTTCTATAACACCAATGATCATTGGCATGGTGGTGGGGGTGTTGGGACTTTTAGGCACCGTTTACATTAGCTTTAGCCTGATCATGCCAGCTTGGGAGGCTTATCAGCAGCAGCAAGGAAAACAGAATGATCTGCAAGGGGAAATTGACCAAAAGAAAGTCAGCCTCAAACAGATTGATAAAGTAAAGGCGGAACTAGCACTTTCCAAACGGCAAAAACTTCAGGTTTTAGATTTATTTGCTAAAGAAAACACCTTGGATACATTGCTGCTGGATATGAATCGCTTAGTTGAGTCTGGTAATGCTCAACTCCCAGCCACTGCGGTGAGAGCCAAACTCAAGAAGTTTGTCCCAGCTTCAGGAAAAGCTGAACCAATTACTGATGGAACACTGGGAACACAGATTAACGGCAAGTTGAAACGCAGAACCATCAACATGGAAATTCTCGGAACCTATGAACAAACCCAGTCGGTTCTCCGTAATATTGAGCGTTTACAGCCCTTATTGATAGTTAAAGATTATCAATCGACTTTAGCTCCAGAACCTGCTGCTCAACCTGGCAAAGTGGTGATTAGGATTGGACCTGCATCAATTACGACATCTTTCCAGCTACAAGCCTTAATCCCACTAAGCCCAGAGGAATTAGCCGCAGCAGCTAAAGCCGCAACACCAGCGAAGAAATAGAGGGGAGTGGGGAGTGGGGAGTGGGGAGTGGGGAGTGGGGAGTTTTCCTCGTTCCCACGCTCTGCGTGGGAATGCATTCTCGAGGCTCTGCCTCGCGCTTTGACAGAAGAGAGTGGTCATCAACTACGCATGCATTTTAGTATGAAAATATACTTTATTTCCCATTCCCCACTTTCTTGCTTAGAAAATAAATTTCAGAATTTTGAATAGAAAACTGTTACCTGGGAAGAATTTTAGGGAACCATACAAACATATCTTGTGAAATTTCTTAGTTAACGTTTATACAAAAACTGTCACAAGATTAACCAACAATCAACAACTAAATGTGAGGAATGAACTGTGAAACAGCTTCACGGTAACAGTTTAATATTGGGTGCCGGCGCAATGATTTTTTTAGCGGCTCAACCAGTGTGGGCGCAGATAACTCAAATTACTGATGTGCAGCTAAATCCAGTGGATGGTGGAATTAGTGTTGTTTTAAAAACGAATAGTGGCAATCGTCCTCAAGTTTTTACCACAAAAAGGGGCAAAGCGCTAGTCGCAGATATTATTAATACTCAACTACGTTTATCGCAAGGCAATGATTTCCGCCAAGATAATCCGGCTCCGGGAATTGCCTCAGTGGCGATCGCTCAGCTTGACCCCAATAGTATTCGGGTGGTAGTAACGGGAATTGATAGCGCCCCCACGAGTCAACCTGTGGTGCGAAAGCAAGACAGCATTGCCCTAGGCTTTACTTCAACTCAGACCGGCAAGATGCCCACTCCACAGACACCGCAAGCAGCCGCACCACCATCTGAGGCGGATAAGATGCCTTCCCCACAGACACCACAAACAGCAGCACAGGCTCCTACCCCATCTCAACCGAGTCAAAAGCCAAACGTTCTTGTTCCCAACCCGAAAGTCAGCATTGACGGAAAACCAGCACCACTAGCTGGACCCGGTCAACCTATGACTTCAGCACCACCTTTCTTACCCAGAGCCGTCGCCCCACCAGTTGGAGATATTGCCATCTCGAATCTGGATGCCTCTCCCACTACCATTGACTTAGGATCTCAGGAACGTGTCCCCCGCCTAGTGTTGCGAGATGCTCCGGTACGCGAGGTTTTGTCACTGCTTGCTCGTGCTGCTGGTCTGAATTTGGCTTATACGGGAAGTGGAGGAGATGCTCCCAAAGCAGGCGCAGGTGATGGCCCGACAATTTCTCTCGATATAGAAAATGAGCCAGTGCAAGATGTTTTCAACTACGTCTTGCGCCTGAGTGGTCTGGAAGCTAACCGTAGCGGACGCACTGTTTTCGTCGGACCGAATCTACCCAATGGCACTCGTGATGTGGTTATGCGTAACCTGCGACTTAATCAAGTAACGGTGGGAGTCGCCCTAAACTTTTTAGTCGGCTTGGGGGCAGAAAGTGCTGTCAGCCGCGAACGGCAGGTTACGAGTGTGAGTGCTGTGCCTGTAGGCAGTGCTGCCAATGCCGTCACCCAAACTCAGACGACCACAGAAACCCAAATTCAACGTCTCAGCCTTGATGACTCTAAATACACCAAGCCTTTACTTAGAGGTTTACAGGCATTAGGAGATGAGCGTACCAATTCCATTACCTTGATTGGTACTCCTAGGTTAGTTGAAATGGCTATGGCTCAAATAACTCAATTAGATATTCGCCGTCGGCAAGTTGCAGTCAACGTCAGAATCATTGATGTTAACTTAAGCGGAACACAAGATTTTAACTCTAGCTTTTCCTTTGGCATTGGCAACAACTACTTTAGCAACGATGGTGGTGCAGCAACCCTCAATTTTGGTGGTTCTAGACCAGCTACTGGTGCTGAAGTGACAGGTAGTGTGACTAGTACGCCAGTCATCACGAACCCTATTACCGGAACACCGTTTGTAGATCCTAACCAGGTTACTACACTGCCAGGAGCTGGTTCAGGTACAACAATAGTTAACCAATCTTCAAATCCAGTAACCCTAAATGGAATTACTGTTCAGCCTAATAGTATTGGTCGTACAGCAAACACAGATACAACAACCCCTAAACCAATTTCGCCGGCTTCAAGCAATCCTTTAACGCCTGGTTTCACGAACATCACTCGGGGAACTAATGATATTATTACCATAGATTCAACTGGCAAAACCAGCGTATCACAAGGTACCGTTAGTACAGTTACCTCCGCTCTCTCCTCTTTATACCAGTTCCCCAAACGTTTCCTGGCTAGTTTGCAAGCTCAGGTGCAAAATGGTAATGCCAAAATTTTGACAGACCCTACCTTAATTGTGCAAGAAGGTCAAACGGCTAATGTTAATTTGACCGAGGAAGTGGTGGGAAACATTACAAATCAAATAACCCGTGGTACTGGCGATACCACGCAAGTAGTTACAGCTAATAAAACGAATGTGGGTTTAACCGTGGCCGTCAAAGTTGAACGGATTGACGACAATGGTTTTGTCTCTCTATCAGTGGCTCCTGATGTCAAAGCACCTCAAGCTTCAGTAAGTCTCAATTTAGGACAAGGTAGTAGCCAGACAATAACTTTGGTGTCTGATCGCTCGCTTCAGTCTGGCTTAATTCGCCTACGAGATGGTCAAACGCTAATTCTCAGCGGTATTATTCAAGACACAGACCGAACAACTGTCTCGAAGATACCCATCCTAGGTGATATTCCCCTCCTCGGTTCGCTGTTTAGAAAAACAAACAGACAAAATCAACGTCAAGAGGTGATTGTGTTGCTGACGCCTCAGATTCTAGATGATTCTGAGCGCTCTTCCTTTGGCTATAATTACAACCCCAGCCCCGAAGTGCGGCAAATCCTAGAACGTCGAGGCTTACAGGCTCCTCGTAAGCGGTAAGCAAATTCTGCGCGATGATGTAGAGATGTTGCATGGAACGTCTCTACATCTGCATCCTAAGGGCTGATGACGATTATTGTAGAGTTTGTTATTGTTAGCTCTGAATCACCGTTGAGTAACCGTGATGAGTCGTCAAACAGCTCGCTCCTACGCTTTCCTGTCCATTGCCGCTGCTATTGTCACCATTGCCCTGAAGTTTGGGGGCTACCGGCTAACGGGGTCAGTGGGGCTGCTTTCAGATGCGATTGAGTCAATTGTGAATCTAGTGGCAGCAGTGGTGGCACTGTGGGCAGTAACTTATGCTGCCAAACCAGCCGATGCAGAACATGCCTTTGGGTATTCTAAGGCTGAATACTTCTCCAGTGGTGCAGAAGGTGCATTGATTGTAGTAGCAGCTATCATCATAGCCTTTGAATCTTGGGGACGCTTGTTGCATCCAGAACCGTTAACACAACTGGGATTGGGGTTAGCACTCTCGCTCTTGGCAACTGCGGTCAACGGCTTTGTTGCCTTTGTCTTGCTAAAGGCGGGGCGGCGGTTACGTTCTATTACCCTGAGGGCTGATGCGAACCACCTGTTTACCGATGTATGGACTTCAGGTGGTGTGGTACTCGGAATCTTTCTGGTCAAGGTAACAGGCTGGCTAATCCTTGACCCGCTGGTCGCGATCTTAGTAGCAGCAAATATTGTTTGGACAGGATTTCGGTTGCTGCGGGAAACCGCTTCCGGACTCCTAGATGCTGGCTTGCCGAAAGAAGAAATTGACGCAATCCTCCTCATTCTCAACGAGTACGAACGCCAGGACATTCAGTTCCACGCCCTGCGAACCCGCATTGCAGGCACGCGCCGCTTTGTTTCCTTCCATGTCCTTGTGCCTGGATCTTGGACAGTGCGACAAGGACATGATTTGTGTGAGACGATTGAACTTGCCATCATCCAGGCACTGCCTCTAACTAGCGTGACAACACACTTGGAACCAATGGATGACCCTGCTTCCTGGGAAGATCAGGAATTGGAGCGGACGAGCAACCAGTTGCCAGGAAACCGATAAGTACTATTTAGCCAGCGTTGCTACTCTATTACTCGCGATGGAAATTGGAGCTTTGAAGAATGACTACACCTAATTTTGAGCAAATGAGTAAATCGGAATTAAGAGCCTATCTTAGACATCATCCCAACGACACCCAAGCTTTTGATGTATTGATAGATAAACTTGAAGCTGCCCTGGTAGTAAATTAAGGATTAAAAACCGCAGATGGACGCAGATGAACGCAGATGGTTATGGTAACGGTGGTTGTCACTATTAATGTGCTGATTTCGTTGATGCTTTTTTATGCGGCTTGGCAAGTGTGGCGACTTAAGCAGTGGCTGGCAAAATTAGCTGATACTTTGACTGCTGCTGAGCGTAGTACCCATGTTGTGTTATGTAGAGCGCCCGAGGCTATTTATCAGGGTCAGCAGAATATTCATAATTTGCGGTTGGGAAAACAGGCGCTGGAGCTACAAATCCAACAAGTGCGCCAGATTTTCAGCCTACTTGTTGTTGGACAGCAGGTCTGGCTTCGCTATTTTCAGAGGCTACGGTTAAAAAGAAGCAGGGGAGGAGGGGAGCAGGGGAGGCAGGGGGGCAGGGGAGGCAGGGGAGGCAGGGGAGAAGAGAGGTTGTAGAGACGCGATTAATCGCGTCTCTACCGGGTTTTGCGATCAGGGTAATTGTCTTAACTGAGCAGTATTGGGATCCATAGCACATACCCACGCTCTCAGATTGACCATCATATGGGTCACGGGATAATGGTATTTTGAGGTAAAATATATCAAAGATAAAATAGGCTCTTTGCGAATTGATGCTTGTGGCAGGTGTAGATAAGTTTTTTGGAGCAGCAGAGAAACAACAAAATGTCTAACAACCGTTCTGGAGTATTTATTGGCGGTTTCATGCTGGGAGCTACCATCGGTGCCTTGACCGGATTGCTCGTGGCTCCACGCACCGGACGGGAAACACGTCAACTGTTGAAGAAATCAGCCGATGCTTTGCCAGAATTGGCAGAAGATCTATCTACGACTGTTCAAATCCAGGCAGACCGTCTCTCTGCAAATGCACTGAAAAACTGGGATGATACTTTGGAACGACTGCGGGAAGCGATCGCTTCTGGCATAGAAGCCAGTCAGCGGGAAAGCCAAACATTACAGCGCCAAAACCCTGTAGAAGTGGAAAGTGTGGCTACTCGCAGAGTAGAAAACTCAGATTCCCTGACACAGCATCAAGATAGCTGATATGATGATTAACCGTGATTGACCCCCTTTTTTGGCTGGGAATGTCCATACTCTTGGTTTCTACCAGTCTGACCGCAGTTTTAGTGGCAGCTATACCAGCTTTGCGGGAGTTAGCAAGAGCCTCTCGCAGTGCGGAAAAGTTTTTTGACACCCTTTCACGGGAGTTACCGCCTACTCTCGATGCCATCCGCATGACTAGTTTGGAAATCACTGACTTAACTGATGATGTCAGTGAAGGTGTCAAAAGTGCTGGTCAAGTGGTCAAACAAGTTGACCAAAGCATAGATAGTGCAAAAAAGCAAGCACAAAACATTCAAGTAGGCACGCGCAGCGTTTTTGTCGGCGTGAAAACCGCGTGGAAAACCTTCACACGCCAAAAGTCTCCAAGGCGAAAAATGGATCGTCTACCACCATCTCAAAAAGGGTCACTCACGTTGCGAGAACGAGAAGCCCTAAAGGATAATCGCCGTCCAACAGACGAAACCCATCGCACCAACGAAAGCTACAATGACGCTCCTAGATGGGAAAGTAGTTTTGAAGATGAAGATTTATAAAGCGGGAAGTGGGGAAGAGAAATTTGCATGGGTGGTGGTCTTGCACCTCTAAGTACAAACCACAATTTACAAAATCAAGAGTCATGAAATTTACATTTATCCCAGAATTCATTCAGTCCTCTCTTAGAGGACTTATGCTATAAGCCTGGGACTTCAAGTCCCAGGCGGATGCGGTCTCCGTGAAAAAACCATTAAATACTGAGTATTTTTTTTGATGTGGTATCTGG
>JADQBA010000387.1 GCA_016903675.1 Stigonema ocellatum SAG 48.90 = DSM 106950
ATCAGAGTGTTCCATAACATCGTGGCAAAATACAAAAAAGTTACAGACTTTATCTCTATGTTGTTAAAAATGTTAAAAAAGTTTGTTTATCTTTGTGTAATAACCTGCTCAACAACTCCCCTTGGAGTTGTTGAGCAGGCAATAGCGCCACTTAATGCTTTTTTAACAGACACTCAAGAATGCTGTTAAATAGCACCAGTGAAAACTTGCAAAAGTAATGTTGACGGACAAATAAACGTATGGTACGATTTGAGATATGCAATATCTCTAATCACTAATAAAAAATATTAGTAATTAGTAATCCTGTAGAGACGCGTTCCAGCGCGTCTTTACGCTTGCTGTTAATCAACATATATTACAAGGTTGCGCTTAGAGGTAAGTAGCGGATTAGCGGCCACCTTTAACTTTTACTTAACTTTTACGGTTACGTTTGTGTCGCCTCCAACATTGCCCTGACCATTGGCAAAACCTATGGTGTTGTCACCAGAAGTGTTGCCGCCGGTTACGGTTGTGGTTGCCTTCTTTATGCTGCCACCAGATAAGCTAGCTTCTTCGCTGACGGTGAGTGCTGTAAACAATGTGCTTTCCATGATGTTTGTTTCCTTGTTTTTAGGTTTAACTAACAGCGGGGAGTTAATTGCTTTCCTCCTGCTGCATATTCAATGTATCAGTTGATAGATGAAAAATCAATAAAGTGTTTATAAAGAGCAATTGAAATAATTTTATAAAATAAAAATACAGCGTAATAATCTATACTAAAATAGCTTTTCTTTTCAGATACCTACTCTACACTGCTCACATCAGAATTTTCCCCCCGCTTGCGGTGATCCCCTTGAAAAGTTAAAGAGACGTAGCACCCCTTTTTTAAGGGGCTGTGAGGCGATCTTCTGTGGTTAACCGAGCAGTCTTAAATACCAACTTATCTAGTATAAATAAGAAATTGCGATTAAATAAGCACCAGTACTTTTACTTAAAAGTACTATTTTTTTGTTTTAATTTATACATGTATACAAAAAAAAGTATAAGAAAATACAATAATGCAAAAATTACAAACATTTTAAGTGAATTGTATAAGCAACAAATATTTCCAAGAAACTCTAAGGGAAAATACTAATACAAAGTACATAAGATTTTTTAATCTAAACCATATAGGGATAATTTTTTCAATCGATAAATATAAAAATCGTATTTTAGGTGTGAAAAATCCAGGCTTTAGAAACCGGGTTTCTGGACTTTCACAAATCCTCTAGGATTGCTATCGCTTAATACACGTAGGGTGGGCTATGCCGTACAACACCCGGATATGGTAAGCTCTAGCCCTGCCTACACGACTAAATCATTTAGGATTGCTATATAGCTTAGTAAAGGAAAAACTTAGTAATCAAAGCTGAATCAATAAAATAAACATAATATCTACAGGCTAAATTTCAGTCATCAGGATAATCTGATCAAATAGACATACAAAAAAAGGTGTTCTTTAAAACTTATGGTGAGTGAAACAACACTAGAGTTTCTCAGCCCAGTCCAAAACGACGAATTTCTGCCTCCTATTAGCAATTGGACAAGGTTGGGAGGGTTTGTTTTAATTGGAACTGTTGGCGCAGCTGTAAATTTGGCTGCGGTGATCAAATACAATGTCACAGTGGACGCTGCTGCTACCGTTCGTCCTGTGGGGGAAATACGGTTAGTCCAAGCAGCAAATGGGGGAACGGTAACAAACATTCTCGTCAAAGAAAATCAGGTGGTGAAAAAGGGTCAGACGATCGCACTCATTGACCCCTTCCAACTGCAAA
>JADQBA010000221.1 GCA_016903675.1 Stigonema ocellatum SAG 48.90 = DSM 106950
AACACGCTGAGTAGCCGTGTGCGCCTAAAGGTGCAAGCACGGTTCCGAATGGGAGGGGTGATGCAGCAATGCACACCTCGACCCTACCGAGTTTACCCGAAGCCTACATCATATTGCTTGCAATTGATGTAGGTACTTCACGGTAGAGCTTGTCGTATGTGAAGAAAAAAGTTCTACTTAAACTATTTCGACAACCAGATTGCCGATCGCCCGTCCACTTTCCACCGCTTCATGGGCAGCCGCAATCTCAGCTAAAGGAAACTGCTGAGCAATAACGTGACTTAGGACACCAGCTTTTAGGCAAGTTGTAATATCCTCTGCTGCTGCTTGATGAGCAGCTTTCGGCATAACATAGACCAACACATAATGAACTGTAATGTTTTTGTAGACCAACGGGTAAAAGGGGATCTGCGGTTGAGCGTTAGAATCAGAGGCATAGGTGGCAATGACTCCATTACGCTTTAGCACTGCCAAGTTCGTCTCAAAATTGCTGGCAAAGTCAACCTCAACCACGCGATCAACGTCTTCTTTGCCTGTAATGTTTTTAACACGCTCTGTTACATCTTCTGTTTTGTAATTGATTACGTAATCTGCTCCCGCAGCATGGGCGATTTCTGCTTTCTGGGGTGAACTCACCGTGGTGATCACCCTTGCACCGCCCCATTTTGCCAACTGAATCGCGTAATTTCCCACCGCACCAGCACCACCAGTGACTAAGATTGTCTGTCCAGTCACAGCGCCATCCTGGAAAACACTGTAGTGAGCAGTCATCGCGGGCACACCTAAACAAGCGCCAGCGGCAAATTCTGTGTTGTCCGGTAAGAAAACAGCATTGTCACTAGCCACAACTACATATTCCGCCGCCGTCCCAAACGGGCGACTCAGGGTAGCTTCATAAATCCATACCCGTTCCCCAACCCGTGAGGGGGATACGCCTTCTCCCACTGCGTCGATTACTCCTGCGCCATCATTGTGGGGAATCACTCGTGGATGCCGCATTTTGAGTCCACCCCAGCCACTTCGCTGCTTGACATCGGATGGGTTGACACCACTCGCGTGAACTTTCACCCGCACGAAGCCGGGACCAACTTCAGGGAGATCGACTTCGCCCACAGTTAGAACGTCTTGGGCGTTACCAAGTTTTTCATACCAAGCTGCACGCATTGTTTTTGCTACCTGATTTTGTAATATTTTAACTTTTCACAAGATGTGTTCAAGGCACGAACACAAGTCATTTCGCTTGATAAGGGAGAAAAATCAGGCGTTGCTGATTTAAAGTATGACAGGACTACGCAAAGGCGCAAAGACGCAAAGAATCGTTGTTTAGTCATCTCGAAAAATGTCAATTCATACTCTGATTCAGCAACGCCAAAAATCAAGTGGCGATCGCGGACGTATGTGAGTCCCACCTAAATAGGTTAATTTATGTTACGTAGTGTTGGAAGAAGGTAATGGTGGTTATTGTAGTAGTCCGTGAGTCTGGCGTACAAAAATTGAGTCATATTAAGCACAGTTGGCACGGAGCGCGATCTGCCGGAGGCTTACCCATCGTTGTCCATGACATCTTAAGCATCAATGATCTAAGCTGGAGATTTACAAGCACGCTTGTATTAATGGGGTCTGAAATAATAGGTTTTGTTATCCTGACATTTACAGGACTTACGCACTTTACAAATCAACCATCATGTGTATAACGAAATTCCGGCGTTTGCCTCGTTCCCAGCCTCAGGCTGGGAATGAGATCAAGTGGGCTGCTGCCTCCCGTCAAATCGGGTTGCCGAGCCTCCTTTGAAGAGCATTACAAGCCGATGCTTGTAACGAGAGACATACATAGTTTATTCTTTTTGTCAATGCGTAAGTCCTAGTCCTTTCCACGTTAGCAGATAGTTCAAGCCGCTGGTCGCTGTAAAGCTCATTCCTGCGCAAGCACGATCCACGATAGCACTTGCGATCGCACCCAAAACCCTGATTTAAACTTTGAGGAAAGCCGTAATTTTGGCGCTAAGGATTCATTTTCAGCAGTCAGACCGAACGCGCATTAGTTTTGTAATTTCTGAATAATTTTTGGGAACCCTATGTATATAGCGATATAAGTCCTGTGTATTTTTTCGTGGACACATAAAATGACCATCGATGTTGAAACAATTTTGCATAATGCCCGCAGCCAATTAAGAGAACTTGGTGAGGCGGTTGAAAACCTAGTAACAACCTACCCTGATGTGTTCGATGATACGGGTATCAGGGAACGGCTAGAAGCATTTCGTCAGGCGCATCGAGAAGCTGTAGATAGGTTAGAGACTCCAAGTTTATCTATCGCAACGATTGGTACAACATCTTCTGGCAAGTCAACCATCGTCAACGCCTTAATTGGTAGCAAAATTGCTCCTATAGAAGCAGGTGAAATGAGCGGGGGTGTTTTAACCCTTCGCCATGCTTCCAAGCGCAAGTTAGTAGTGGAAGAAACAGAAGGGGCTACTTGGGAAACTGGTGTTTGGTCAGACTTGAGCGATGAAGCTATATATGAGCGAATCCGCGATGGTGTGATGCGCCCTTATCATGACACCCGCGAGAAAAGAGATTGTATTGCTCCACGAGTGACTGCGTTTATCCCACTTTTGCCTGCATCTGAGCAAAGCCTACTGGGACTGCCCTTTGGAGTAGGAGTTGAGTTGATTGATTTACCGGGTCTAAAGTCGGTTCAAGACCGTGACAATTTAAAAGTTATCCAGGAAAGGGTTCACAAAGCTTTTAGTTTGGTTGCCCTTGACTATATGCAGGTGGATGACAAACACAGAAAACGTTTGTTAGAAGAGCTAAAACGAGTTGTAGAGTACCTGCAAGGTCGCACTGATTCAATGATTTTCATCCTGAACAGGGTAGACCAGCGCGGCGCTGATGATATCCCAATTTCAAAGCGTATTGAAAAACTTCAGCAAGAAATTCAAGAGGTACTTTCTCTCAAGGAAACACCAGAAATTCTGCCTTTCAACGCAAGGCTTCTGTACTATGCTCAATGTGCTTGGGGATCACTGTCTCTAAATCAAGCATCATTAGTTGAGCAACATACACGTTTGAAACTGCTCAAGGCAATGTTCACCGACTGTGCAGGAACAATTAAACAGCACATAAGCGATGACAAAGAATTGCGGCGTTGGTTTCGCGATGTCGAAGATACCGTAGACGACGGTGACAACATTAGCGATGATACGATGCGGAAACTTCTCCAGTATGCTCTTGAGTGGAGTGGGGGTGGCAATCTGTGGAACCGCCTGCGTAGTCGCGTTCAAGAAGCTTTCCCAGAACTTGTATTACTACCAGCTTTGATTGAGGTTTTTGAGAACTACGACGCATTAGAAACCGCCATTGATACTGTTGCCAGTATTAGAAAAATAGAGCATAAAGAAGAAATTGAGGCACAACAAGCAAAAATTCAGGAGAGTCGCCGAAGGTGGCATGAGGCAGTTGAAAATATCCGTGAAGAATTCTTGACCGACGCTAAAAACACTATCGAAGACTTAAAGAAAAACGATGCAGACGCTCGCAGTCGTGTAGAACAAAGGTTTCAGAAAAAACGCTCTCAGGGTTTTTTACAGCTTTTTGAAGCCGTTAAGGTAGTTGAACAAGATTTAACCAAGGAGCTAATTTCACCTGTAAGAGACGCGATCAAAAATAACCAAAGTGCCTATGAGCTAGAGGAAAAATTGAGTAACGTTATCACTCCTGTAATTGCACATGACATAGCCAGAGCATATGATTTAACAAGTCGTAAAATTGATAATTTTACTCATAACTCTGGATATTTTAATAAGCGTGTACGTCAAGACGATACAAAAGGTATAAGGGAGCTTGAACACGCAGAACGTGCTGTTCGCGCACTCTACCAAGCGATGCGAGAAGCAATGTCAGTTCGGGCTGAATTTATGCTTCAGGCGCAGGCGCAAAAAATTGAAACAGCCTTGAAATGCTTAGTCAAGGAGAAAGAGGAGGAACTTAGTTTTTTTTGTCAAGAGTTTACACCGCTCAAGCTAGATCAGGCAATAATTGCTGATTTCAAAAAGAATACGTTCTCCAATCTTCCAGTTTTACCTAAGAGATTTTTTGAAATTCCAGAGATTAATAAACAACGTTCTATCGAAAACACAGAAGTTGTTGGAAAGAAAGATATGGATAAAAAATCCACTACGGGAAGTTGCTGCAAAAGTGAAGATTCGAGAACTGTATCTCGTGATGTCTGGGGAGTTGTTGAATATAATGAACTATCGCTTCCAGATGCAGAGACGATGGCTCGACAATGGTCAATTGGTATAGAGACAGGTAAACAAAATCTATGGGATATTCTTTGTAACTGGATTATTGAAGGTTTGAGTAGAGCAAGTGACGCATTTGATAAATCAGTAAATGATGTTATCAACTTGGCGGAACGCGCTCTTCAAGAGCAATTAAGAATTATCGAGGAAAACTTTGCAAGTGAAATGCAACGCTGGAGTCATCTTGAATTTCAAAAAGCTTCAGCTACAACAGTTCGTCAGCAGTTAGAAAAAGAATCTTGCTTGTCAAATAATATCTAAAAAAATAATGTTTACTGAGCTTTTTGATAAAGACCTGGAAGAAATTTCCCAAGAACTATCGCGCATTGATGACAAAAATAATTTATTAGATAGCGCAGTTGTAGCTTGGTGTAACAAGCTACAACTGACGCCAAATGAAACTACTGATATTCGAGAATGGATAAAAGTTTTAAAGTCTAAACAATCTGATTCTGAAAACAATTTATTCTCAGTGTTAGGCAACATTTTTTCATTAGAAAACACAATTTCATCTTCACTAGAGCTAATTAAATATATAAACGTTAAAATGTTTTTAGTTGCGGTTGCTGCACTGATAGGATTAGGTTATCTTCTTCTTCGTTCAAATGCTCGGAAAAAGGAAGAGAGTAAACTTATAAATAGTCAACCTATTTATACTCTACCTCATAGTCAAGACAATAAGAAAAATAGTTGGATTTTAGTATTGATTATAAATGCAGGCAATACAAGCATAATACAAGATTTTAAATCAAACTCTAAAGTGACGCTAAATGAAGCTGAGGAACTTTACCATAGTACACGAGCTTTGTGGATGGATACTCAAACAAATTTCTGGCAATCCGAACTCGAAAAGCGTGTTGATGTTGATGAAGAACAAGCATTAACAGAGGAAGAGGAATCTGAGTATGATGTCTATTTTGTGCAACTTGAGCTAAAAGAACATCATATTGGTTTTGAGCCTAACGCGAAGTCAATAGACAAATCAGACGCATTCAAAATGCTGCCTGAAATTGCAATTAAAGTCAAAGCTTCCCCTCGGCTATCCAGTAAATCTTATGAGAACACTGGTGTTTATCTTTTATAAAAAAAATCATTTTTATGTTGATTGAAACCACTCTCTTAGTCAAGGACTCACCAATCATTCAAGGTTTACTGGATGGTTCTCTAAAGCGATTTGGAGGGGTAATTCGAGAAGCTGCGACGGGTCGAATTGTGCGCCATTTGCTCGAAACGCGCAGTTTAACAAACCAATTAATGACTCTACCTCTATCCCCAGTTTTAGGCGGCGCTTCCTTAATTACAAATTTGGTGGGTCATGGTGTTACGATTTATAAGCTAGACAAAATGCAGCAGCAATTGTCATCTGTTCTACAATTGACCCAAATTGCTGCTGGGGCAAGTGTTTTGAATCTTGGTGTCAGTATTGCAGGATTTGCCTACATGGGCTATAAACTAAACCAAATTCAAAATGCTTTGGATAATGTACAAAAATCCCTGGAAGCAGGCTTTCATCGGATTGAGGAGCGTTTAGATAAACTATCAACTCAGCTTGCCTATCTTCATTTACTGGTTGAACACAGCAGACAAGAACAGCAACGTATCGGCAAAGCAATTTTAGAACTTCATAGAACAATTTTAATTAAGGAAATAGCAGACTTACAGGCTGAGATTTTAGACCGAAGTCGCTATCCTGATGCCCCTGCACGAGATGCTCTTAAGGTTGCATCCCGTGTGAGAATAGTTCTCTGTGACCAAGCAATGCAAGCAAAACCAGCCTTAGAGGCACAAACGATGTTAATGGCGGATGTCGCTACTCAAGGTTGGGCAGCAGCAACAGCAACAGAAGCTTATCTTCTGTTAGAAACTGGGCAAATTGATGAGGCACAGCAGTTACTTGACTTTGAAGTTCCAAGATTTAGGAATATTGCCTTTGAGTGGTCAGATGCATTAGTAGCTGATGAGCGATCGCAACTAGCAACAGCTTACCGCTTTGCCGCACCTCACTTTAAAGAACATATTAATCCAGAACGGACAGAGAGAATAGCTTATATTTCTTCTGTAGATAGCTCTTTATCTAAAGAACTCATACGACGCAAGAAAAAGGATGCGGCGTTAGAGTTTGAAATGTCTTACAGTTCTCAATTTGACGAGAAGTGGACATACCGCCAAATAGCTGTGGCTGAGTATCTCGATGCATTGAGTGAGCTGTTAGCTAGGTTAGAAAGTTTACAAGCTTTTGCAATTACTTGTAAAAGTAGAGGTGTAAAGAGCAGCCGTGACATTCTTCCTAATGATAATGTAGAACCTGGCTTATACCTTCTACCCGCCAATGAGGAGGGATATTAACGAAAAAATAAACACTCTTCTCGACATTAGAATTACAAAGGATTTAACGGCACACCCGAAGTAGTCCTCAAATCTCTTCAAGCGGAATTACCCCACGGGAACCTTGATCTAGGGAATGTTGATCAAGAAGCGGCATACTCGGTCAGGTGTCTGCGGTAAGGCGGCTGAAAGCCCAAAACAATATCAGATTTGGGAACGCCTCTGTCAACGAGTTCTTGCGCGATGTCGATTTCGGTGCCGTTGTATTGCAGCCAAATTTTGTTGTTTTTGATGTCGAGGTGGAGGACACAACCATAGACTCGGCGGTGATTTTCCCAGCCGACGTTGACGATTTGGTAATGATCGCGCTGGAGGTCGAAGCAGCATTGGGATTCGATTTCATCTGTTGAGCGTCGATCGCTGTACTCGCTCAGGATGGTTTGCACAATTGTACGGTACTGACTCAGGGAATCCATTGGCTGATGACCTCTTCATGCTCGTTATAGATCAGCAATTTCATGACGGCTCTCTGAACTGCTTTCTGAATAAATTGTAACCTGAATTATGAATTATGAATTATGAATTATGAATTAAATACTTTCATAATTCATAATTTATACTTAGGGTTTAAAAAGCAACAAACTGGATATCGCGAAAGTAGTTGGTGTTCTGAAAAGAGTTTGTGGGGAAAGTACCGATATTACCAAACACGCCGTTGTTGTCATCAGCGACTGACCTGAGATTCTGATTGCTCAAGGGTGACTCAAGACCTCCGATGGTGGAAGCAAAACACTGGTTCGCGTTCACCGAAACCACGTAGGTAGTGTTTGCCGTAATCGTGAGGGGCGTGCTTAATTGCGCCTCCTGCCAGCCTGTTGCCGTCTCGTTGGTAAACGGTACGGTTGCTAGCAGTGTTCCATCAGCCGACCAGATTGTTCCAGTGTGCGTGTCGGTTTCCCACGAACCTTTCCAGTAGCGCACAGCCGTGATTTGTCCATCGACGTCCGACTGGAATTTCATCCCCAGTTCGAGCGTTCTATTGTCACTATTGTTTGATTTGAAAGGCGTTGAGCTCGTTGTAAAAAGCGACTGATTGGGGGTGGTGCCTGGTTGCCTCATGATGTTGTAATAATCTACCGTATAGGCAGTACTCTCAAAAACAACTCGCATTCGTTGCACTCCACCTGTCAATGACACTCCGGATACCGTTACGTCTTGGAAGCACTGCCAACCGTGTAGATCGCTGCCATAGCAGCCGGTGTTCGGCACGTTGATGGTTCCGGTCTTATCGACGCCGCTAAATTCGATGTGGAGAGTGGTACCATCCAGTGGAGTCGCGATATGCACTCCAATATCGTAAGTACCAGTCTCAGCGACATTAACGGTGTACTCGAGCCACTCGCCAGGGTTGATATACGCTATATCAGCTAGACCGAGAATGTTATCGACGCCGATATTCACTTCAGTGTCCCGATAGAACTGATCCGCTGGCGCTAGACCCGGTGTTACATTAGCGTAGGCCGGATCGCTTGGAGTCCCTTCATCGAAGTTCTCCGCCTCAATCATCCCTGGAATTGGCCACGGTAAACTGTTGTTGCCATATGTAGTGCGTACCGTTTGCGCATTGGTAATACCCACGTTTCCGCTCAGACCAAAACCGACTGTTAACATACAACTGATCAGCGCGGCAATGAATAATAAATTTACCCTCATGCCGCGCAAAGGTAATTGTAACTTTCGATTCATCTACCCGTCTCCTTTTGCAATTCCACCAGAATGCCTGTTTTTTCCTGCCTTTGGGTAGTAGCACCTTCTTAAAACCTGATACAACCTACTAAAAGTTGTCCCGCTCCCCTGCATCGGTGACTGAGGCTTCAAGTATAACAAATAACAAAGCCTAACTAGTTACTCGCAAATCTTTGCAGGGGAAGCGATCGCTGATTCTCGTTTGCCATCAGGGATTACTCTAGAACGTTATGTATTTAAATATACTAGCACAAATGACTCACAAGATTCCTGAACGAGTAGAGCAAAAGCAGAAGAGATATTTATAACCACGCTTATCTACTTCTGAAGACATGAATCAGTCTGCAACAACTTCTTGGAATGAAGTTCGTAGTGCCTTTCAAAAAATCTGGGGGTATGAAGATTTTCGTCCGCCACAGGGAGAAATTATCCACAGTTTATTGGCAAAAAAAGACGCGCTAATTATTATGCCCACGGGTGGCGGAAAGTCGATTTGCTTTCAACTTCCGGCACTGCTACAAACTGGATTAACTTTGGTAGTTTCACCCTTGCTGGCGTTGATGGAAAATCAAGTCCAGGAACTGCGTAGTCGTAACTTAAGTGCTGCTCTTTTGCATAGTGAATTACCCTCCTCTGGGCGACGACACACTCTGCAAGCATTGGAACGACAAGAACTGAGATTATTATACTTGTCGCCAGAAACTTTACTGAGTTTACCAGTGTGGGAAAGATTATGTCAGCCGCAAATGGTGATTAACGGCTTGATTTTAGATGAGGCGCATTGTCTGGTGCAGTGGGGAGACACATTTAGACCAGCTTATAGAAGATTGGGGGCGGTGCGACCAGCGCTGCTAAAGTCAAAGCCACCAGGAACAGAAATAGTGCTAGCCGCTTTTACCGCTACTGCTGACCCTCCAGCCCAAAGGATTATCAAAGAAACTTTACAATTACAGCAACCAGCAATTTTTCATATGAATCCCTACCGCTCTAATCTTAATCCGAGTGTTCGTATAGCTTGGACACCACGGGGGAGAAAACAACAATTATTAAAATTTATTCAAAATAGACCAAAACAAAGTGGGTTAGTTTATGTTCGGACAAGGCGAGATAGTGAGAATTTGGCAGCATGGTTGCAAGAGTTGGGTTTTGCCACAGCGAGTTATCACGCGGGGTTGGAAGCAGAAGAACGCCGCAGCGTAGAAGCAAGCTGGCTGAGTGGAAAAATTCCCTTTGTCCTCTGTACTTCTGCCTTTGGTATGGGGATAAACAAACCTGATGTGGGTTGGGTTGTGCATTTTCACGCACCATTATTGCTATCTGAGTATGTGCAGGAAATTGGACGCGCCGGACGAGATGGCAAATCGGCTGATGTGTTGACGTTGATGAGTGAACCTACGGGATGGTTAGATCCAGAAGATAAGCAAAGACGACGGTTTTTTGAAGATAGGGTGCGATCGCTACAGCTTTCCGCGCAGCAACTAGTGAAAAAACTGCCACCACGAGGAGAGGTAAATGCAGTAGCGCGACAATTTCCCGATGGTGCGATCGCCCTTTCTCTACTACATAGTGCTGGTCAATTAAACTGGCTTGACCCTTTCCATTACAGCATTGTCAAGAGTGTGCAAAACCAGCCATCAAAGGAGTTAGTTGCATCTCAGCAGATGACTAAGTATCTTACTACCAAGCAGTGCCGTTGGGAGTTTTTGTTAAATGCCTTTGGTTTTGAGAAAGAAGCCGCAAACTGGCATTGTGGTCATTGTGATAATTGCCGACCCATCCCCCAAAAATAGCAATTCTAAATCATTCATAAGAGCCGAGAAACCCGGTTTCTTGAAGAAACTGGGTTTCTTCTCATATCAGCAATTTTCACAAAGAAAGCGGAGGATTGCTATATCAACAACCATAACCCATAATATCATGTTCGTCTGAATACTTATAGGACTTACGCATTGATAAAAAGAACAAACTGTGTATCTCTCTCGTTACAGGGCTGCTGCCTTGTAATGCTTATGTCGTGGGCTGCTGCAACCCATCACATCAGGAGGCAGCAGCCCCAAAGCGATCGCATTCCCAGGCAGCAGCCCA
>JADQBA010000371.1 GCA_016903675.1 Stigonema ocellatum SAG 48.90 = DSM 106950
TGTACAAAGAGCAAATGTATCCCTGAGCGATGGAGCAGAAGTCAATGTCCGCGCACAAGATGGTGGTAGCATCGCCATTAATGCTCAGAATGTGAGTTTGGCAGGAGGAAGTAAACTGCGTGCTGGAATAGAAACAGGATTAGGGACGCAACAAAGTAAAGCGGGAGATATTGAAATTAATGCCAAAGGGGAAACTGTTCTGGGCAATGGTAGCTTTATTGCCAATCTGGTGCAACCAGAAGCGACGGGTCAGGGAGGCAATATCAATATTACCACAGGTGCGCTGACACTAGGTAATGGTGCAGCGCTAAATACCGCAACCTATGGACTAGGAAATGGCGGTAACGTATCTGTGCTCTCATCAGGCCCTGTGTCCTTGGTTGGTGGTAACATATTTACTAGTGTTCAAGCAGGGGCAGTGGGCAATGGTGGGGACATTAACATTCAGGGAGCCTCCCTCTCCTTAACTGATGGTGCACTGCTAAATACCGCAACCTTTGGACGAGGAAATGGCGGTAGTGTGTCTGTGGTTTCATCAGGTACTGTGTCCTTGGTTGATGGTAAAATACTTACTGGTGTTGACGCAGGGGCAGTAGGCAATGGTGGGGACATTAACATTCAGGGAGCCTCCCTCTCCTTAACTGATGGTACTCAACTGATAAGCACAGTCACAGAAGCGGATTCTACCAACCCAGCTGGACGAGGAAATGCGGGGAATGTGAATATTAACGTTCGGGATGCGCTCACAATCAGCGGGGAAAAGGACGGGTTTGTCAGTGCGATTTTTAGCCTGATAGAACCAGGAGCGATAGGTAATGGGGGTAATATTAGTATCTCAGCAGGGTCAGTAACTCTTACCAGTGGCCCTAATCTCGACGCTGCTAGCTATGGACTTGGGAATGGGGGCGACATTATTATCAACGCTCGCGATACAGTTACTTTTGATGGTGTTGATAGCAATGGCATACCCACTCGTGCCCGAACTGCTTTGCTTCCTTCGGGTGAAGGTATTGCAGGAGATATCAAGATCACAACAGGGTCGTTATTTTTGAGTAATGGAGCCTCTATCTTTAGCGACACTTTCGGTAAAGGGAATGGAGGTAGTATTACAATCAATGCTCGCGATACCGTTAGCGTTGATGGCTCTAGTTCTGTCTCCAGCAATGTAGCTTCGCTTGCTGTGGGTAATGGAGGAGATATCCGAGTGACAACCGGGTCGTTGTCCTTAACCAATGGCGCTCAAGTAAGTAGCAAAGTTACAGGGCAAGGAAACGGTGGCAATATTACCATCGATGCCCGTGATACAGTCAAGCTTGATGGCATAGGCAATCCAATTGCTGGTATCCAGAGCGATTTACTCACTGGGACGGGAAAGGGAGGAGATATTCTAGTACTAACTGGATCGCTGTCCGTTACCAATAGCGCTCGACTTTCTGCGAACACAAACGGAAGAGGGAATGCAGGGAATATCACTATTAATGCTCGTGACACTGTTACCTTTGACGGGGTAGGAAACAACGAATCCCCTTTCGGTAGTGGTGCATCCACTGAAGTTGGATCTAAAGGCATAGGCAATGGAGGAGATATCCGTGTCAGTGCGAGGGAGCTGTTGTTAAAAAATGGCGGTCAACTCGCTACCGATAGCTTTGGGCAAGGTAAGGCTGGCAATATCCAAATCAATGTCAGCGATACTGTTACCTTTGATGGCAGTAGTAATAATGGACGTGGAAGCGGTGCCAACACCCTTGCTACTGAAAATAGCAGCAAGGCAGGAGATATCTTTGTTACAACTGGAACGCTCTCATTGACTAATGGCGGGAACCTGTTTACCTTTGCGCAAACTTTTGCAGGCAATATCACAATTAATGCCCGTGATGCAGTTATCTTTGATGGCACCAACGATAAGGGAGGAGTGCCTAGTGCAGCAAACAGCCTCCTCTTCGATGGAACAGGTAAGGGGGGAGATATCAAAGTTACAACTGGGTCACTCACAGTACGTAATGGTGCTGTAGTGACTTCCAGCACTTCTGGGCAGGGTGATGCAGGCAATGTGATTATTGATGCACGTGGTCAAGTCTCTTTTGATAATGGTTTTGCTTTGAGCACGGTAAACCAGAATGGTGTAGGAAAGGGCGGGGATATCCGCATCAGCGCTGATTCAATTTCTGTAACCAATGGCGCTCAACTTGCTTCCAGTACCTTTGGCAAGGGCG
>JADQBA010000415.1 GCA_016903675.1 Stigonema ocellatum SAG 48.90 = DSM 106950
TTCCAGTACCTTTGGCAAGGGTGATGCAGGTAATGTGATTATTGATGCACGTGGTAGAGTCTCTTTTGATAATGGTTTTGCTTTGAGCACGGTAAACCAGAATGGTGTAGGAAAGGGCGGGGATATCCGCATCAGCGCTGATTCAATTTCTGTAACCAATGGCGCTCAACTTGCTTCCAGTACCTTTGGCAAGGGCGATGCAGGTAACATTGAAATCAATGCCAAAAATTCTGTTAGTGTTTCCGGAACCAGTTCAAGTCGGGGATTCTCTAGTGGGTTATTTACATCTACATACCCCAATTCCACAGGTAATGGTGGCGATATCACTGTAAATACCCCAGTATTTCGTGTATCAGATAGTGCGGTGTTAGATGCGCGAACTACGAATAATCGCAATGGCGGCAATATTACCTTAAATGTGAAACTTGCTGAAATTCTTAATGGTGGACAGCTTCTTTCTACATCTTCTGGCGCTGGAAATGCCGGGAAAATTACAGTAAATGCCACAGACCGAGTTATTGTGGATGGAAGCGATCGCACTTTCAATAGTCGGTTAGCTAAATTTGGCGCAGCAGTTGCACCTGTGGATGCTTCCAGTGGCTTTTTTGTCCGTTCTCAAAGTACAGGAAGCGCAGGCGATATTGAAGTCACCTCACCCCAAATTCGTTTAGACAACTCCGCCAAGTTCATCGCTGAATCTGCATCAGGTAATGGCGGTAATATTAACCTCCAAGTTAGAGACTTACTGCTGCTAAGTCATGGAAGTCTCATCTCCACCTCTGCGGGGACTGCCAATGCAGGCGGCGATGGTGGTAACATCACTATTAACACTCCTAATGGTTTCATCGTCGCTTTCCCCGATGAAAGCAGCAACATCACTGCTAATGCTTATACTGGGATTGGTGGTAGAGTCCAAATTAACGCTACAGGCGTCTATGGGATTCAATTTCGCGACAAACAAAACCCACTTACTAACAATATCACCGCCAGTTCAGAATTTGGTAGTGCTGGTACAGTACAACTCAACATCCCCAATAATGACCCAACTCAGGGGTTATCCACCTTGTCTGGTGAGGTAGTAAATGTTGAGAATTTAATTGCCAATAGCTGCATTGTACGCACTCATCAATTGCAGCGGGGAACTTTCTTCATTACTGGTTCTGGTGGTTTGCCAAATCGTCCTGGGGATTTATCAGTTTCATCCTATCCCACTGGGGAAGTGCGTAGTTTACCTGATAGAGACAAGGGTTATCGCGTCTCTACATCACGTCCATGGCACAAAGGCGACCCCATTGTGGAACCCCAAGGTGTGTATCAACTCCCGAATGGACATCTTGTTTTGAGTCGAGAGTGTAATAATTAAGCTTTACTCCATACTCGTATACTTATGATATCGTGTCCGGTTGAAGACTTATCCTATATG
>JADQBA010000044.1 GCA_016903675.1 Stigonema ocellatum SAG 48.90 = DSM 106950
GAAGTAAGATAATCCTTCAAGGAAATCCCCCCAAAGTCTTCCATCACCAATGCATAGCCATTTTGATATGGTTCCAAGCTATAAGTTTGGATGATTAGGGGTGAGTTGAGATTTTTGGTAATGGTGTACTGATTGCGAAACAACAAGAGTTCGCTGAAACTGGGATAAGGATTTTTCAGCAGTTTAATCACTACAGGTACGGAGTCAGTTTCTCGTAAAGCGCGATAAACCAGGGTTCTTGAACCGTTGTAGAGTTGTTCGCTGACCTGATATCCAGGAATGCTCATTTGGGTAGTCACCATACTGTTCAATCTTTTAGACTTCCAGATTTAGTGTTCCCATTTAAAACCGCAGATGAACACACATAAACGCAGATAAATGTGTATCTCATCCCGATGAAAACTGCTATATAGGAATCCTAAATCATTTGTGAAAAATCTTAAGTAGTAGGTGGGGCAGCTGCCATGACTACTGTTACCAAAAAACTAACTCTTGAAGAATACCTCGCCTATAACGATGGGACTGATACCAAGTATGAGCTAGTGGATGGAGAGTTAGTGGAAATGCCCCCAGAAACAAAACTGACCGCAGTGCAGGTCTTGGAAGCAGGAAAACCTGACAGGCGCGACCCATCGCCTTAGCTTTGAAAACCAAAGGCGGGGATTTTGATCACAAACTCTGTTCCCTCTCCTAGGATGGAAATACAGTTCAACTGTCCTCGGTGTTGTTCTACTACAATTTGGTAGCAAATGGACAATCCTAAACCAGCCCCTTTACCCTCTGGCTTAGTTGTGAAAAAAGGGTTAAATATCTGACTTTGCACTGACTCTGACATTCCCAGTCCATTATCTGCAATCCGAATAGTTACGTTCTCGTTGTCTACGGTGGTGCAAACTTTAATCTGTGGAGTAGGGTATGGACTTTTTCCTACTCCCCACTGCCTATTCCCCACTCCCTCTTCCAAGGCATCAATAGCATTTGCCAGTATATTGATAAACACTTGATTGAGTTGTCCTGGATAGCATTCCACTTGGGGTAAATTTCCATACTCTTTGACTATCTCAATGGCGGGACGCTGGGCTTTTGCTTTGATGCGGTGCTGTAAAATCATCAGGGTCGTTTCTAACCCATCATGAATATCCACAGTTTTTTTCTTGTCTCCATCCATCTGTGAGAATTTTCGTAGGGAGTGCATGATTCCTTGAATGCGATCGCTACCGAGTCTCATTGAAGAAATCAGCTTCGGCAAATCTTGCAGAATATGTTCTAGGTCGATGACCTCAATTTCCTTGTTGATTTTATCCCCCGGATATGGAAACTGTTGTCGGTAAAGTTTCACCAGATGAATTAGGTCTTGGACATACTGACTGGCGTGATGCAAATTACTAGAAATAAAACCCAAGGGGTTGTTAACTTCATGGGCTACTCCGGTAACTAACTGCCCTAACGAAGATATTTTTTCACTTTGTACCAACTGTAATTGAGTTTTTTTAAGCTCTTCGAGAGCTTGAGAAAGTTCAGCAGTTCGTTCTTGAACTCGTTGTTCTAATTGCTGTTTTTGCTGATCTAACTCTAAGTTTAATCGCCGCAGTTTTACGTGTACGTGAATCCTAGCTAATACTTCGTCTTCTTGGAATGGTTTCGTCACATAATCTACTGCTCCTAAACTCAGCCCTTTGACTTTTTGGATTGCATCTGTAACAGCAGTCATAAAAATAATAGGAATATCTTTTGTTGCTGGGTCTGATTTTAATAAACTGCAAATTTCAAAACCGTCTTTCTTAGGCATAATGACATCTAATAATATCAAATCTACTTGCTTACTCTTAAGTTGCTCAATTCCGTGTTTGCCATCTTTATCAAGTAGAACTTCATACCCAGCACAATCTAAAGTAATATATAAAAAATCAAGGTTTGCTTGGCTGTCATCAATGACTAAAATTGTTTCGGTTCTATCTAAAGAGTCATTTTTTAAGACTTCTTCTTGATTGTGATTGACTTGTAGCATGAAGCAATACCTCTAATAATTATTTTTGAATATGAACACTTTGGTCAAAGGGGGCGTTGCGTTCCTTGGATAACATGGTCGTTACAACACATTGGTCTTGAGGCAGGTGAAAACAAGAGGGTGGAAGCACAACACACTCTTTATACTTAAAATTCCCGCTTTTAGCCAGAAACTAACTAGTACCGGGAAGCAGAATTAAAAATAAAATCTAATATAGAGTATAGTCATCGGAATGCTGGGGATAGAAACATGAGGGTTTGGCTTGCCTGCTTTTTAGTGCTGTTTGGCGTGGTGGAACTGTTTGACTGGGTGCAAAAATTTTCCTTACCCCTACCCATCTATATTTTGGGTGGAGCGTTTTTAGCCGTTGCTTCCAATTATGACAAGTTTTTTGGCTCCTACGTCAGTGATGTAACCCGCGTTGCACCATCCGCACAACCCCAGTTAGACCAGGAAAACAACAGGTCTGTAAGATAGAGATGGAGGCGTCACCCCGTCTCCAGAACTTCGCGTCTCTTCCTTGAATTCCGCGCCCACTGTGCTAGCAATATGCTCACAGGTCACTTTGTTGATCCCCTAAGACAATTTGTGAGAGGAAGTATCCTGTGAGATCTAGCAGTTGATCAAGTGTAAAGCCAATGATGCCTATGTAAAGTAATGCTTCAATTATGTAACTTTTGTTGCTTGTGTGATTATAACCACCCCAGACAACATAGCCAAGCCCTTGTCCACCTATCAACATTTCTGTGGCAATTACTGTCAACCAAGCGAACCAAATGCCTAGCCTCAAAGCTCTAAATACATAATGGATAGCGACTCGAAAGTTATTGCCTTGCCTGCGAAAGTGTCGCATGCCTCTTGCTGTATCCATGATAATCGTCCATAAGGCACTAATAAAAACTACCATAAAGATTGCCAGTTCAGTCTGTTTAAACACTGTTAGAGCAATGGGTAGCAAGGCTATGGGAGGAATACTAATTGCTATCTGTAATATCCGCTTGAATAACTGATAAATTATACTATTGATACCAATTATCAACCCAATGAAAATACCCAAAATAGCTGCTGGTATATACCCTACAAATAACCGTTGCAGGCTAATTAAAATGTCTACAAAGATACTATGTTCCATACATGCTTGGATTTAAGTTGGAACATTTGGGGAATACTGTGGGGTAATACACAAGAGTGATTAGACAAGAGTTTTGAATTTCACTATTTCCCCATATTACGCTTCATCTGTTCCAACTCGTCCTCAGTTTCCCACCGGCGGAATTTCTCCTCTAAATCGTCCAATCCTCGAGAATAACTGCTTGTTTGATTCCCCCAGCCTGGAGTTTCCAACCGCTGCTGCTTCTGTTGAGCTTTAGCACGCGCTGTTTGGGCTTCAGTTGCTTTGGCTTGTACTTCCTGTCGCCGTTGTTGAATTTTGCGCATGAGTTCCTTAGTTTGGGTAATGCGTTCCTTTATCCCCTGCATTTGTCCCCAGTGCTGATTTCCCAAACGCAACAGTTCAGCTTCTCTCTGTTGAGCTGCTGCTGCCAAATCCTGTCTACCAGAGACTTTTGCCTTGTCAATGCGGATGTGCCATTTTTGGATTTCTTGCGCGGTTGAGAGAATTTCCTCTTGCGATCGCTTCTCTTGTAGTTGTAAATCTGCAATTAACCTTAAAGTATCTTCCTCTTGCTCCCGCAGTTGCTCCAACAGCGCTTCTAACTCCAAATGCGGATTATTGCGTAAGAACTCTTCTAAACGGTTTTCCAGAAACCGACTCAGATCATCAAATAAGCCCACTGCTAGAACTCCAGAGGTTAGGTGTCTAAATCTAATTGTAGTATTATTATCGTCGGCGGAAAGAGGATTTTGAGCGATCGCCCGCGATCGTTTCCGACCATAATCCCTGTGCTTATAAGCAAAGTGTGGTGCCACCTCTTCACACCCGCCAGTTACGAAGCGTAAGGTTGTTTGGCATCCACGCTGACAAAAATATTTCCTTTTATTCTTCTGCCGTTTCGCCTTGAGGCTCACCAGAAATAGGTTCCGAGTCGGGTTCAGTCTCTACGATCGCAGATGGTCGAGGCTTAACTGGTTTCGGAGGACGAGCTAAGGCAGGGTTAACCTGCTGCTTGGATTCGTCCCCAAAAGATGCTTTTTTGCCTCTACCCGACGAGCGGTCATCGTTCCGTTTTGAGATTTTGGGACTGGATTCAACAGGAGGCATAGAATCCAAATTTTCGGAATTGTTGTCAGTACTAACTTTGGACTGACGTTCAGATTTCTTGATTGGGCGTTCTACCATTGTTAACTTCTGTGAATTTATCTGTATAATACATTGTTTTGATAAAGACAAAACTCTTGATAAGAATTTTTCCCCTCACCCGTTACACCCCTACCCCCCTAAACCCCTGCTTTAGTTAATACAATAGAGGAGGGATGGCATTACTTCGCGAGAAATTTTATGAATGTTCATCAGAACTCAGGGTCTATCATCTCATCACCAACTGCTCGACTCTCGTTCGGGAAAGCCCTACGTAGTACTGTGCCGCGCTGCGCTCACAGCGAGTGGAATCCCCCTGCTTCTCGCCCCGATCCCATCGCGCTGTTAGAGACATCTAACCAAGGACGACTGCCCAATTTAATACCGATTCGGTATGGTCGGATGCTGAAGTCACCATTTACCTTCTTGAGAGGAGCCGCGATCATCATGGCGGCTGACCTTGCCACAACCCCCACCACAGGGATTGAAGTACAGGCATGTGGTGACTGTCACGTACTTAACTTCGGTGGGTACGGGACACCAGAACGCAACCTCGTCTTTGACTTGAACGATTTCGACGAAACGCTAAGAGCGCCATGGGAGTGGGATATTAAACGTCTGGCAACAAGTGTTGTCGTTGCTCTTCGCAACATCAAAGTTTCGGAAAAGAACTGCTTTGAAGCAGCACGCGCGGCGGCTCACTCCTACCGGGAAAACATGGGTAAGTATGCCGAGATGAGTGCGCTAGAGGTATGGTACTCGCGTATTGATGCCGACGTTTTGCGTAACTTTGCCCACCACGCCAAGCACCTTCAACGCATCGATCATTATGTGGAGAAAGCGCAGACACGCACATCCGCCCACGCATTGCCAAAATTGACAGAAGTCGTTCATGGACAGTGGCGGATCATTGACAACCCACCGTTAATGTACCACTTACCACCTCATGATTTCCTCGAACAAGAGGTAGAGTCTGCTTACCAGTATTACCGCCAAACGCTGCGGGATGACCTGCGCGTTCTGCTCGATCGCTATCACCTGGTGGATATTGCTATGAAGGTAGTGGGTGTTGGCAGTGTCGGTACGCGTTGTGTTGTCGCACTCCTGATGGGAGATGATAATGAACCCCTGTTTCTTCAAATGAAGGAAGCCCGTGCTTCTGTGCTGGAGCCGTATGCAGGTAAAAGCATCTACCAGAACCACGGTCAACGCATTATTGCGGGTCAACGAATCATGCAAGCTGCCAGTGATATCTTCCTTGGTTGGACACACAGTGAAGGTGGGCATGACTTCTATGTTCGGCAATTGCGGGATATGAAGATTGGCGTTGACATCGAGGAACTGTCTAGCTCTGAGTTTATCCACTACTCGGCATTATGTGGGTGGGCACTTGCTCGCGCCCATGCGCGTTCTGGCGACCCAGTCACGATCAGTGGCTATCTCGGCAAAAGTGATACCTTTGAGGAGGCGATCGCACATTTTGCCGTCGCTTATGCTTCACAGACTGAGCATGATTATAAAGCACTCGTGGCGGCGGTAAAATCAGGGCGAATCAAAGCTATTGAGGAAGACAGTTAGAGCGGACACAATTTTTCAGATTTATCTTGGGAATCTAGAAACTTGAGTTTGTAGTTGATATTTATTAATGAATGAGTAGAGTAGATCAGAAATGTTACGTTTGACTATTGCCGCTTTCACCGCAGTTATGTGCTTAAGTGTAGCCAATCCCATGTTATCAGCTTTGGGAGCGCCACATCAACAAATAGCTCGTGTGTCCCAACTGAGTTTTGAGAATTATGCGGTGAGTCCAGTGTTCAAGGGTAAGCCTGTCACTATGCCCTTTGACAACCCAGAAGCAAAGGAGTACGAACCTGAACTGAGAGAAAGTATTCAAAAAGGCACAAACTTTGCCGGTCACTACGTACTTGCCAATGGACTGAATCGCGCTATGGGTGGTCGAGACACTGCGGCGATCATTGATCTCAAGACTGGTAAGGTTTATTTGCCCACACAACTTCGTGGCTATCATGACCAACGCGGTGCTGGATACATTCCCCCAAGACCTGATGGTGGGTTGCACTACCAGGCTGATAGCAAGTTACTTATAATTATTGGTAGATCTGGGGGTAGCGATGGAAACAAGGGCATTGGACGCTATTACTACAAGTGGGAAAATAATCAACTCAAATTCCTCACCTTTGTAAATTCCCCTTACAAATCTCAGTGAGTTAGAAAATTGCCCCTACAACTGAATACTATTTGATGATTCATGGGATCTGGTAGTTGACATCTCTCTCAAAATCAGCATCTGGTTGTTACTAGATAGGCAAATATCTGTTCCTTCAAGAGTTTTTTTCAAAAACTTTGTCAATTGGCTACATCCTTTTTTTTGCCATCTTTCGGCAAAATCTGGGATTTTGCTTTTCAAAAATTCGTAAACTTGAGAAATGGGAATACCCCCTTGTCTAAGTTGATTTTTTTGCTCATGACTCTGCTTCAAGCATTCCAAACTTTGCTGAGTTATGACAAAAATGTCATCATAGCTAGAATTATTATTATCATTAGCCAAATTTGCTGTACCATTGTTGTTAACTTGAGTAACCTGCATCTGGTTTATTATTTCTTGAGGCGCAGGTATGGGTAGAAAGTCATCACAAACAGACTTAAAAAAACGATTGAGTTGTTTCTCGTAAGCACATCCAATGACTGTCTTGCCGTGTTCATGGAGCTTTTTAGCTAAAAAAGCAAATGCTCCATCACCTGATACAATAACGAAGACTTGCAGTGAAGGACGGATATACGCTAATTCTATGACATCGATCGCCAGTTGAATGTCTGCTGCATTCTTTTTATGACCATAATCAAAAATTTGAACTGTTTCAATACCAATTTCTTGAACCTCTTGTTTAAGAGCTCTTAGTTGAGGGTTACTCCAATCTGCGTAAGCGCATTGGATCGCAATTTTACTTACTAGTGAATTTTGCTCAATATTTTGTTTTATTTTTTTTAATGATAAATTACGTAAATTTGGGTTATGTCTACCCATTGTCAGGTTTTCCATATCATAAAAAATAGCTGTGTTAAAATGATGGGGTGTAGGTAAAACTTTAGCTTTGATAGCCAACTGTTGTAAAAAACTTTGCCTTTGCTTTAGCTCCCTAAAATCAGCCATTAAACATGCTAGTTGCTGGGTTTTGTGAGAATTACCTGATTCCTGTTTTAACTGGGTAATTGCCGTTTTTAACTCATCGACTTGCAGTTTTGCTTGTTGTAATTCCTGTTGAAACTGCTCAGTTAACGTGCTAATCTGAGTCTGGTTTTGAACAGTATTCTGCCTCAAGTTGGCAATAGTTCTGGATAGCATTTGTTGGCGTTGCTGATAAGCAGTAACCAAGGCTTGCTGGATGGTATCCCACTCTTTTGGAAAAGTCTCACGGGTAATAATCGGTAGCACCGCTTCATAACCAGCGATCGCAATTTCCAGATTGTTCCCCAAATTTCCTTGTTCAAACCGTTGAATCAGTGTACTGAATCTGAGAATGATTCTGGTTATGTTAATAGCTTTGACTGGTTCTTTGGCAAACTGATCGCTCACCCATTGTCGCAAAAGCAAAGCAAAGTCATCATCAAGCTTGTCTAAATTGTTTTGCAGGATTGGGTATACTTCCTGATTTTGGCTTGTTGCTCTTAACAAATCTAGCAGCAACGTTTGCTCCTGGCTAGCAACTCCATTTGACATATCTACATACCTCACAATGCAACTCTCACTTTAGTGTTCCCACTTTTGCGTTGCATCTAACATGAAGGGTGTAGGGGTGTGAGGGTTTAGGGGTGTGAGGGTGTAGGGGTGTGAGGGTGTAGGGGGAAAAGACAGTGTTTCTTTTATATTTTGGGATTGCGCCCAGCACGATAGTTAGAGGCCGCGCGAGAGTGTACCACCGCCAAGTTGCGAAAATCGAAGCCGAAAAAGCCTATCCTGATCGTAGGCAGGGTCTCCGCTTACCAGCCTTCCCACAAGGGAGGTGCAAGATCTCAGTTACCCCCCTAGTCCCCCTCTCCCCCCTCTCCCAAATTGGGAGAGGGGTTGGGGGTGAGGGTCGATCTCTTTCATTCACGGGTATTGATCTTAAATAGGATTGCTATAAATTAAAGTGGTGTTAGCCAATAAGAAATTCCCCTGACTATTTTATTTTTAAAACCCAACTCAACCAACTTTTCTTGAGGCTGACCTATATAAGTCCAGTGGGGTAGATCATTTTCTACCGTCTGAAACCAACCATTTTGATTTAAAGCCTGTTTCTGTAGGTCATTTGATAGGCGTAAATCAACTGCTAAGCCCCAGAGATGTTGTGATGCTCCGGGTGGTGCTACTATACCAAGAATTGCAGTTTCCTTACCCAGACGCACTTTTTCCAAGGTTGAATCATTAGCATATTTGTGCCAAAATCTCAAATTTGTGTCAAAAGTGCGAGTACAATCACTAGTACCATAACCAGATTTTAAAGGAATTTGTACTTGCGATCGCGTCCTATTTAAAGCTTCTGCCGCTGCTTCTTGTAAATAACAGTCACTAGTATTATTAACTTTACCCATTGTCAGAGTAGCTTGAAATTCTTTTGTCTCGCGAGCATTAGCAAAAATAACTTTTTGTGGCAGTTTAATCTCTGGATTTTTATCTACAAATGCAGCACCGTATTCACGTAGCAAAATATATTCAAAACTACCAGGCTGGGGAATTGTCAGTAACTTATCTGTAATTGACGCTAAAAAACGCTCTTTATCACTCAAACTTAGGTTATGAGCAGGTGGAGAGGATAATGTTGCGTCTTGTGTAATATCCTTACAGGATTCGGTTAACTCTTGGTTATTGCTTAATGAACCAGTCATCAAGCAATCATCAAGTTGAGTGCCCTCTGTAGTCAATTGTCCATGAGTCATTTCATTACTACCGACTATGGCAAAAACCATAAAGACAATAATAGCTATAAAAACACTCTTTTTTACAATCTTTTTCATTGGTAAATGAACACCTAAACAAATTTAAGAGGGGGACTAGGGGGACTAGGGGGATGAGGGGGACTAGGGGGATGAGGGGGACAAGTTCGCTGCGCGAAAATTCAAAATTTAAAATATTTTTGACTTTTGACGAACCCAAAGGGGCGAGTGTTTGTAACTGCTGCACAGATTGCTACGTATAGTAAAAATCATAAATAATTCGTAACAATCTTTCTTTCTTGGCGTTCTTGGCACGGCAGTTCAGATCGCCGGAAGCCGGCGCTCTGACTGCCTCGTCTTGGCGGTTCAATTAAAACAGTTATACTTACTTTAGGATCATCAAACTAACTTGGTTGGTGCAGATAAACTTAAATATGTGGTTTCGCCAAGGGTCGCCACAGACGATGTCTATCGTTCGTAGTTGCGCTAAGCGCGCTAAAGCGCAACTACGAACTAAAACGCAAGGAATGACACTCGTGCTTATTCACGCCGACTCAACAGCTAATTTTTTTTCATAATTCATAATTCATAATTCATAATTCTTATAACATGACCATGCACACTTCAGTAGAATTCCAAGACGCCTTTGACGTAATCGTCGTCGGTGCAGGTCACTCTGGTTGTGAAGCAGCCCTTGCAACTGCACGCCTCGGCTGTCGTACCCTGCTGTTGACACTCAACTTGGATAAAATTGCTTGGCAACCCTGTAACCCAGCAGTAGGTGGTCCAGCCAAATCCCAGTTAACCCATGAGGTGGATGCACTCGGCGGGGAAATTGGTAAGATAGCAGACCGCACTTACCTGCAAAAACGTATTCTCAACTCTTCACGGGGACCAGCAGTTTGGGCATTACGCGCCCAGACAGACAAGCGGGAATATGCAGCGGTCATGAAGGCGATCGTCGATAACCAGACTAACTTGACACTTCGAGAAGGGATGGTAACAGACTTAGTACTGGGTGCTAACGATGAAGTCATTGGTGTCCAGACTTACTTTGGTGTAGCGTTCCAGTGCAAAGCGGTCATCTTGACAACGGGGACGTTTTTGGGAGGACGGATTTGGGTTGGGAACAAGTCCATGGAGGCGGGACGTGCGGGAGAATTTGCCGCAGTGGGTTTGACAGAAACCTTGAATCGGCTGGGATTTGAAACCGGACGATTGAAGACAGGAACCCCAGCGCGGGTAGATAAGCGGTCAGTAGACTACAGCAAAATGACATTCCAGCCAGGAGACGAAGAGGTACGCTGGTTTAGCTTTGACCCCCAAGTGTGGA
This sequence comes from Stigonema ocellatum SAG 48.90 = DSM 106950, assembly GCA_016903675.1. Lineage (GTDB taxonomy): Bacteria > Cyanobacteriota > Cyanobacteriia > Cyanobacteriales > Nostocaceae > Stigonema > Stigonema ocellatum. The sequence continues at coordinate 10,534 of JADQBA010000044.1, forward strand.
TAGAACGGGAACAGATGCCTTGTTATATTACCCGTACAACAGCCCAAACACATAGCCTGATTCAGGAAAATCTCCATTTATCGCCAGTTTATGGCGGTTGGGTAGAAGCCAAAGGACCGCGTTATTGTCCGAGTATTGAAGACAAGATTGTACGCTTTGCCGATAAGGAAAGCCACCAAATCTTTATTGAACCAGAAGGACGCTCGATTCCGGAACTGTATATCCAAGGCTTTTCCACAGGGTTTCCAGAAACCTTGCAACTGCTTTTGTTGCGGAGTCTCCCTGGTTTGGAAAACTGCCTGATGCTCCGCCCCGCTTATGCTGTTGAGTATGATTATTTACCTGCAACTCAGTGTTATCCCACACTGATGACCAAGAAAATAGCGGGTCTATTCTGTGCAGGACAGATTAACGGCACAACTGGGTATGAAGAAGCAGCGGCGCAAGGGATTGTTGCGGGAATTAACGCAGCTCGCTTTGTTCGCGGTCAGGAGATGATTGTTTTCCCTCGTGAGCAAAGTTACATCGGTACCCTGATGGACGACTTGTGTACAAAAGATTTACGGGAACCTTACCGTATGCTCACCAGTAGGTCAGAGTATCGGTTAATCTTGCGTTCTGATAATGCTGACCAACGTCTAACACCCTTGGGACGGGAAATTGGTTTGATTGATGACCGCCGTTGGGAGTTGTTTACGAGTAAACAAGCTCATATTGCTGCCGAAAAAGAACGGTTGTATGGAACTAGAGTGAAAGAGCATGATGATATTGGAATTGCGATCGCCTCTGATACCCAACAACTCATCAAAGGCTCAATTACCCTAGCTGATTTACTGCGGCGTCCAGGATTTCATTACGTTGACCTTGATAGGTACGGACTGGGAAATCTCAGTCTCCAGAAATCTGAGAAAGAAGGCGCAGAGATTGATATCAAGTATTCTGGCTATCTCCAGCGACAGCAAAATCAGATTGACCAGATTGCTCGTCAAGCACACCGCCAATTACCTGCGGATTTGGACTATGCAACGATTGATACCCTTTCTAAAGAAGCGCGGGAGAAGTTAAGTCAGGTAAAACCACTGACTATCGGTCAAGCGGCTCGTATCGGTGGAGTGAACCCAGCTGATATAAATGCCTTGCTGATTTATTTAGAATTAGGTAAAACAAAGATACAGTCAGTGTTTCCAGCGTTGACTTAACCCAAACTTCATGAAGCGCGACTATACTGGTAAGGAGAAACATCAAGAGACTGGTATGATAGATGACATAATTACATAAATTGGCATCTTCGACGGTCTCCGTATTACAGGTGAATTTAATACTCCTTAACAATCAGCTCGTCTAGTTTAGACGGGTGATTGTATATTGCGTCCAACAAAGTAAGCAGTAAGGGCGGAGTTTACAGCGCCAGAAGCCACAACTTAAAATTCCTATGTTACAAGAAGCCAGCACCCATCTCATTGTTTTGGAACCCTTAGAGGACTTGATTGCCAGCGAACCTTGGTCCATAGAAAGCTATGCTGATGGCTTGATGGATGAACTCTTTGGCGATATCGACAATATTCTGGATGGTAGTGGAAACCAGCCTGAGAAAATTTTGCAACAGGGCACTGTCCACCTCAAATCAGGAAACCCTTACGGCAGTCGTCTCAAGTCAGCAACCGACTTTGAGCGCACTGGCGTGGAAAACCCGCCCACAGCACTGCCTCTAGAATACGTCCCTTTGGAAACAGTTAGGCTGCCGCAAATTGTCTTGCCACAGACACAAGTCCTGTCTGTCCAGGGAGTTCGTCAAGTCCGAAAGAAGCAATTCAGTACAATTCTGGTTGACAGTGCTGGTGTTACTCTAAATAGCAAACTACGTCAGAAATGGCGGCACACTTTGGGTAAACTGCTCTCCGTGGGAGTCACCGTAGGCTTAGTCATCACTGCTATTATTTGGGCGTTGCACTCTAAACTGCTAAATCGTCTCATGACCCAATCGTTCCAGCAGTCTGTGTTGGAACAGCAGCCGCAGTTGCTCACAACAGCAGCAGTGGAGTCAGACTTAGTTGACTACATTATCGGATCACTTGCAGCCATTGACAGGCAAGCGGCAAACAGGAATCAAAAATATGCTAAAACGCTACTCACCAGCGTTCCCTCAGCTAACCAAACAGCCTTTACTTATCTTAGCAGCCGACCCACAGGTAATCTACCACAACCTCTGGCTGCTAACAACACTCCACCAGTCCCAGGCCGCTCTACAACCCTTGTAGAGCGAATCTACATCCCCGTTTATCAAGCGCCGCAGCCAATGCGCTATGCCCCTCCGCCTATTCTTGGCGCTTTCAACCCTTTCTCACAATTGGCATTAGGGGCTAAGAAGATGGCACCAAATGCGTCTCAACTTAGTCCTGTGAAAACTGCCTTGAACACTGTACCAAAACAAGCCAAGCCTGTCACCGTAACTCAGCAAGCAGCTGTGCGACCACAACTCAAGCCAGTGCCTGTACGAACTACACCTATTACTTTAGGGCAACCACCCAAGCCAATACCAGTATTACCTGCGAGCAAATCCCGTGTTGCGCCCACAGCAGAACCATCCCCATCCTTGACTAGAGAGGAAATGCTGTCTGTGGCATCTGCTCCCGTCGTTTCTGTTCCTTCCCATATATTGGAGGGATTGCTAGAGTTAGGAAACAAATCTGCTGCTTTATTTAAAATCGACGGCATAACTCGCCGCGTCCATGTGGGTGAAAGCATCGGCGGAAGCGGTTGGACTCTAGTAGATGTCGCTAATGGCGAAGCCGTCATCCGCCGTAACGGGGAAGTGCGATCGATTTACACAGGTCAGAAGTTTTAAAGCATAAGTATGTACTTACAACTCAAAATCTTGTGTGCGTATTTTAGCTTCTTGAGAAGATTGTTGAATTATTGCCTGGATACGCCTCCAGTTACTTAGGTCTTCTTCTGTGAGTCCCTCTGTAAATATTAGTGAGTTGTTTGAAGTGTTATATCGTGCAAGCTCTTGAGAAATTTCTCCTTGACGAAATAGACTCAATTGGTGACTATTTTGGTTAAGGATAAGTTTATATCTTCTTCCCTCAAGTTCAAATACACCTGCCGAAGTTTCCCGGTATTATGGCTGTGGAGTTGGGTTTGGAGCTATTGCGTGTATGCGTATGTGCCACAACCATTGTCTGCACCTACTGTTGTTGATGGGGATGGGGGTAGTGGTGGTATGCGATCGCCAGATGTATTCGTGTCAACAGAGGAATCAACTTCTGCTGAGGTGCTGGTGCAGTAGTATTTTGGGATAGAATTAAACAATGGGCTACTCATGCAATAGGTCTTTTACTTGGCGGTAGCCTGTACTCAAAGCTAGGTTATATCTACGCGGTGTTGACAAACTGGTTAAGTGTTGCGGTATAGTGGTGTAGATTGCCTGCCTAAACCTGTCATCTAAAGTATCTGATTATACATTTTTGCAAGTGTTTCAGAATCTTATGAAGAGACTTCTACCGATTATTTTAATATTCTGTTTTATATTACACACTACAAGTGTTTATGCAGCGCCAATCTCTCAAGGGTTAGATTACATTGCTCCTAATTGTGCGGATATTAACGAAGATGTGTTTCGTGTTGAACTGAATCGGCAGGTAGAAAATTTTATAAAAAATGAAGCCACAAAGACTAATATTCGATCTCTTATAGAAGAAAAGTGGAGTAATTTGAGCATTAATTCAGCTATTGATTCAGAGGTTGACAAAGCTGTAGATAGAGTAAAAAGCAATACAGGATATTGGGGAAGATTTATAAGCAACTGGAGACCTGGAAAAGCAAAAGCACTAGCGCAAGAAGTTATTGAACTAGTGTTCGATACTTCACCAGTTGTTCAGGGTAAATTCCAGGAGTTAACTGAGACTGTAGCAGAAGATTTCTCAACGAAGCTAGAAACGATATCTGTAAAGTCTTCTACTTATGCAATGGAGTGTTTACAGCAGTTCATTGGTGGTCAATACTCGCAACCTGTTGTTGAGATATTTAGTGAGAACCTTGAAAGCTCAATAAAGAGTACAGACGGTGAATCTACAAACTTGAAGCCAGAGTCGCTTCTTTTCCTTAAATCTCATAAACTTGCGATTGGAGGAGCTGCGTATCTATTTATAAGAAATACAATTGCAAAAAAACTTGTTGATCAAGTCATTAGTAGAGTCGTCCAGCAAGTAGGAGAAAGAATAGCGGGGCGTATAGCAGAAAGCGTAATTCCTATTGTTGATATCGTCATGTTATTCCAAACAATAGGAGATTTTGCTAATCCTAATGCTGCATTGAATGAGATTCAAATCTCTCTCAAGAAACCAGAAGTTAAGGAAAAAATAAAGGAGCAGATTACTGATTCTATTCAAAAGCAGCTAGATGCACAATCGTCTGCAATTGGAATTCAGATTTCTAGTGCCCTTTATAGTCAGTGGCAAGGTGCTAAAGATAGATTCAGAGAAGCATTAAATTTTTCTAAGGAATCGCCAGAATTTCTCAAACTTCTAGAAGCTAATCCAGCTAAAGCATCTCTGCTTTTAGAAACATTACTAGAAAACATGAGTCGCAATGAGTTGAGAGAGTCACTTCAATCTGGCACTTTCAAGCAAGCGTTTTTCTTGCCTGAAAGCACTTATCCAATATTAAACAGACCAAATGGTTTGCCTTTGCTACTTGAATGGTCAAACTTGGCAGGTAGAAAAATTGGAGATGTAGTAAAGCTGGAAATCTACAAACATAAATCTCCAAAGGATCTTGACTCTCAACTTTTGTCAGATATTCTGTCCGTAAATGATCCTTCAACAGTTAGCAAGCTTTCCTTGCTAGACGTGAATTCTATACGGAAGTTACTATCTGTATCTAAGCGCAATTTAATATCTGTATCTGTCCATCTATCTCCAGAAGATTTACAAAAGTTGGCGGGCTATTTAGGAGAACTAGACCAGCTTCGAGCTAATCAACTCTTGAAGCTTTTGAACGATGATCCTTCAGTTATCAAAAATCCCAACGTAGTAAAGCACATTTTAGAAAGTCAAGATATTAGTGCTGCACTAGAGTTTAGGAAAACACCAAAAAGCTTACTTTCAGTAGTAAGAGACACACTTGGAACTTTTACAGGAGTTGTTTCATTGAAACTCTTTCTTGATAAATACGGTATACCAATGAATTTTTTTTTCATTGGCGTACCGCTTCTTTTCCTGCTGGCTGTTGCTGTAGTTATGTGGTTCTATCGCAAGTGGCTAGAGATTGTAAAACTTCAAATATCTTTGGATAACTCTGATGCTAATAAGTCTGGATCATCTACAGAACCCGGAAATTGAAATTGGCGAATTGCTAACAGTGGTGGTGGTTAAAGCTGCAAATGTGATTAAAGACACTTGGTCAAATTTTGAGAATTTGAAAGGTGGTCACATGACGCATTATGAACGATTGATTGAAGATGCTGTAGAAACTGCATTGACTAGGTTAAAGGAGAAGGCTGAATCACTTGGTTATGACGGAGTAATTGGTGTGAAGATTGCTAATCCTACAGTTGTAACTGGCGGTGCAGAGGTAATTGTTTATGGAAATGGTTTTAGGAGCAAAAAACAGTAGCTCAGTATTATTCGTTTTTTGGCTAAGATTCGCATCACCGTGCCAAAAAATCAAGTGCCTGAAACGACGATTTTTGGTTCAAACTAGATCAAAACTAGCAGCATAACCATAGTTATTTCAACAATTTTATAATTTTATGGGAGAAAACACTTCTTAAAAAGCTTACCCCATCTCAGTTTCAGCCAAGCGCGTACACTTTTTCCGGTTTTGCACGGTGACGCCTTGAATGTATAGATTATTGTTACTCATAAAACCTCGTAATATTTGTGGAAATCCGTCGCCCAGAGGCGTGGGAGGAAACACGACCGGTGTAGGACGGCACCCTCAAAAATTGAGTACAATTATGTTTCAGTACCCTTTCGGCAAATTACAATTGGATCGATTAGCATTTTATCGTCACTACATTCAAACTCTATTAACAGAGTACACCAAAGGCACGCCCATTAATGGTGAAGTTGAGGTGCAAACTGTTTTTGATACAGAACGCGATCACTATCAAATTGTAGATTTGGGATGGGATGGGCATCGCCGCATCTACAATTGTGTGATGCATTTGGATATTAAAGACGGTAAAATCTGGATTCAACGTAACCAAACAGACAGGCGAATTGCTGATGAACTGGTAGAAATGGGTGTGCCAAAGGAGGATATTGTGTTAGGTTTACAGCCACCCTATGCACGGGAATATACGGGCTATGGAGTAGCTTAATTGTCGCAGAGTGCTTTTACCAATGCATCCAAGCCAGGTTTGCTGGTGAAGTAGGTGAGATGGTCGCAAGCTGCGTCTGGTGATATGATTCTTGGTTTGGGTGTACGGTTTGCACTCACATTTTTAATGCTTTCCAGTGTCACCGCTATGTCGTTCGGTTGTTGGAAAAATACCAGATCCACCACACGATTTACAGATGAACCAAACAGTTTGTGCATGAGTCGCTGTATCTGGCTAGATTGTTTTCCTGGTTCGATTTGTAATGCTTCTGAGCGAATCGAGCGATCGCCAGCAATGATTGTATACTGAACCTTGGGATCAGGATTTGTGGCAATGCTTTGGATAAAAGCACCTTGTGATTTCATCTCCTCCAAAGCCTTACTGTTGGCTTCTAGAAATGCCAATAATCCGCCAATAATTTTTGCAGGCCAAGCAACCGTGGAGAGTTGGTTTAATCCAATACCAAGAGATGCAAAAGCCCAATCTTGAACAGTAGGCCAAGGAGAACCTGCATTTGGTGTCCCTAACATGACCAAGTGTTGGACAATTTGATTTCCGCCTTCTTTTTCAATAAAGGTACGAGATACTAAACCCCCCATTGAATGGGCAACAATATGTAATTGTTTACCGTGATTTGCTCCTAAACCAACTGCTTCTAATCTTTGTTTGAGTAGTTTAGCATTTTCTTCGATTGTGGTATTCAGATTTTCGTAATCACAGGTGAGAACTAAGTCATATTTATCTCCCAGGGTTTTCTCTTGTCCATTTTCTGTAAATTTTGCCAGTTGGACGCTGGGAACTAAACTTCTTGTGTCGCCAATAATGCCATGAATATAGAGTAAAATTTTCTTGGCTTGGGCAACTTTTGTTTTGATGATTTCCTGATTGTCTTGATAAGATACATAACCCTCAGGTGCAACTTGAGCAATTCTCAAAAGTGGGTAGGCAAAGTCTTTCCTCAATACTTGGTACAGCAATTTTTGGAATAGTATCTTAATCGAACCTTGTAAACTACGAGTATTTACTGTTGGTTCAGGTAAACGTTCCAATGTAATTTCTGTCTTTCCATTTACTGTCTTAGCTTTACCCAAAGGTAAGAAAAATTCTCCATCATAAGCAATTGGCAAGAGATATTCGTTTGATGATAATATGGTGTCAACTACTAATTTCAGCGGATTTTCCGGTGTGACACTTTCGTGATTTTTCACATCCGTTATTTCGAGGACGCTGAATACTGCATCAGCGCTACGAGTGGTATTAAATTGGAATTCTTGAGTCAGATTTGGGTCTTGTAGGAGAATTGGAGGCAATAAATTACTGTTAACATCACGACTGTTTGGAGGTAAGGGACTCAGGCTAAATTTTCCTTGAAAAGTCGGATGATTTTGTAGTTGAACACCAGTCAGGAGAGTAGTAGGTTCAGATTCTTTGATCTCCACTCCACCCGCTGGTTTAACCAGGGTTATTTTAACTTCCTGGGTCATCCAGTTATCAATATATTCGTCGTCAATATCCTCTGTTTCACGAGTATACACTTTGTCCATCAAACGATTGAGAGCGCCGGATAATCCTATGGAACGATTTGTAGGAGGTGGAGAATCAAGTCCTGGTTGCTGGAGTAAACTTGCATTGAAGTCTCTCGTGCTGACAATCAACTTGAAAATGCTATTGTATTCAGTAATTCCGCTATTTAAATATGTTTTGGGAATTACTAATTTTAATTTTTTACTCTCACGCCTTGCACCGTCACTGGATTTTTTAGTTAAACGTAAACTTCCCTTTTCCACAAAAAACTCAGGAACACCTATTGAATAACTTCCGGCTAACTCTACTATCTGAAAATACAAGTCTTGCTCGCTGTTATTGGTAACTTTGATTTCTACTTGTGGTGGGTTCCACTTATTCTCTTGAAAAGAGTATTCCCCACGCATATCTGACGTTTGGTCTTTTGAGGAATATTGTTTTTCCCCAGAGGTGACGATAACTTCCATCTCCACATCACCAGCTTTAATTTGACTGGTAGGTGGAGTTTTCAATTCCAGAATATTTGTCCAACGTGCAATGTGTTCTAACCGTTTTATAATCTTCTCTGCACGTTCTCGAGTGTAGCCTTCTGTATCTGGGATGTCTGGAATGGGCGCAACTAATGGATGTTTATCAGAAGCTTGTTTAATCCAGTATTGACCATGACTAGCTTCTAAGTAATAATTCGCCACCGTAGATGCTTCCGCTTCCCGAACGAACAAGGAAGGTTTATGACCATCATCAGCTGTTGAAAGTGCTTGACGAACCAGATCTACACCTGCATCGTCCCCCAGAAAATGTACCTTTAACTGCGGTAGTGGTACGCTAGTAACAACCGCCCAATAAGGTTCTTCTTGAGATAATTTTGTGCTATCGTCGAGAAATTCAACTTTGCTGACTTCTGTCAGTACCTGAGTGACTTTGGCTTGAGAAATCGCATTAGAAATTTGACGCAACTGTTCGGGTGGAGTTCCTTGAGGGAAAATTGCTAATAAGGTTTCACCTTCAGATACTGGACGAATACCATGCAAAGCACCACCGTTAATTACCCAATTAGCATATGTTTTGTTGTCATAACTCAGAGTAAAGTAACTTTCGCGATCGCCTGCTGCGCCTCCCAAGAAAGTTTGTCTTAAATCTTCTGGTTGTGCTTCTATTTGGGGTGATTGCTCGTTCACTTTACCAGTAATCAGCGCATTCAGATCTTGAACTAAATCTGCATAAGCTAAACTACTATTAGTACGTTGCAATGCCTGGTTGAGGTAGTAAGAAAAAGCACCACGCTTTTGACCATTTTCCCCTGTATACTCTTTTGCCGTTTGATGGGAACGACAAGCAGCGATGGCAATATGTCTTGGTAGCTTATAATCAGCTTTTAAGCGATAATTCAGCCATTCTTCCGGAAAAATAAAGTCTTTTAAATCCCTTACTCGTCCATCAGCAGACGTTTGACGTTCGGTAACATCTGGGTCTCTCGTGGCTGTGCCAGAATGACAACAATCCAAAATAATGAGGATATGTGGATTCTTCTTTGCTACTTGCTCAATTAAGTAGTTTAATTCCTTATCTGCCAAGTCGTGACCTTCTTGAGTCCGGCTATCATAGCAAACTAAGGTTTCAATTTTCCGGTCTGGTTTTTCAGCCCAAAATACTTCTGGTGCAGGTTCACTAGAACCATGACCTGCATAATAGAACAATACCACATCTTCGCTATCAGCCTTGGAGAGGTGTCGCTCAAAGCCATCAATTATTGCTTGACGTGTGGCCAAATTATTTGTCAGTTTCCAAGGAGTCTCTGAATTTTCAACTAATTCCCATTCTCCCTCGGTAGCAATTCGTTTACGTAAATAGGTTTCTATTGCTTCGATATCATTGACACAACCTTTTAAGGAGTTTACTCCTCTTGAATCAGGATGGTAGTTGTCGATACCAGCAAGTAAAGTGTAAATTTTTTTAGCCATATATATTTACCTCATCAAGATAATTCGTAATTCGTAATTCGTAATTCGTAATTATTTTATTACTCAAGTTAAGGACTTAAAACTGATGATACTAAGTAGTCTTTCTTTTCCATGAAGAAATAAAACTTTACGTTTACGAATTCCGAATTATTCGGTCAGTTCCTCGTTGTAAATAAGTGTAAGTGAAATTAACTTATGCACTTTTCAGGTAAATAGACCACATTGTAGGGGCGCAAGGCCGCCGCGCCCCTACCAATGCCTGTTTTTTAGTTTAGTGGTAAAGTAAACCAAAAAATTGCCCCTGCGCCCAGAGTGCTTTTTACACCAATGTCGCCACCGTGAGCAGTGATAATTTGCTTACACAGATATAATCCTAATCCCAAACTCACAGAATTGCGGATATTGACACCCCGAAAGTAAAGGTCAAACAGATGATCGCACTGTTGTTGACTCAACCCCACACCGTTATCAGCGACAGTGCAATAAATTTGCTCACCCTCAAGAGTAGCGTTGACGGTGATATTCAAGCTTGTTCGATTATGTTTGACAGCATTGACAATCAAATTGGAGAAGACTCGCCAGAGTTGCGTAGGATCGGCATTGACTGATGGTAAATCTACTGAAACTAAATTTGTCAGAGTAGCTTCATTTTCTGCCAGCATGGGTTCCAAGTCAGCGATCGCAGCTTCCACCACCTGATACAGTTGCACTCTTTCGCGTTGTAAGACAACACCTTGCACTTCGTTGACATGAGCTTCCATCAACGAGTTAATCAAGTTAAGTTGGCGATCGCTACTTTGTACCATCCTTTCTAAAATCGAGGGAGGTACGGGAATGGAAGAAGGAGAATGGGGAGTGGGGAGTGGGGAGTGGGGAGAATGAAAAGGGGGAGTGGGGAGTGGGGAGTGGGGAGAAGTGGGGGGAGTGGGGGAATCAGAGGGGGGAGTGGGGGAATCAGAGGGGGGAGTGGGGGAATCAGAGGGGGGAGTGGGGAGTGGGGAGGGGGGAGTGGGGGAATCAGAGGGGGGAGTGGGGAGTGGGGAGTGGGGAGTGGGGGAATCAGAGGGGGGAGTGGGGAGTGGGGAGTGGGGAGAAGTGGGGGAATATGGGGAAGATGTTGCTTCTGTGTCTCCCTTATCTCCCTCATCTCCCCCCATTGTCCCCACTCCCCATTCCCCATTCCCTACTCCCCTCATTCCTCCCCATTCCCCATTCCCTACTCCCCTCATTCCTCCCCATTCCCCATTCCCTACTCCCCTCATTCTTCCATTTAACAAATTCTTCAGCACCATTAAAGTCCCAAGCACCGGGTTGCGTAAGTCATGGGAAACGGCATGGAAAAATACCCGTAGTGCTTCTTCTGTGCGCTTGCGTTCGCTAATATCCAGAATGACTCCGACTAAACCGCCAAGGATACCATCTGCCTTGGAGAAAGTTGCCTTGTAAAATATGACATCATGCTTTTTGCCATCTTTGTAGACAACGGAACTTTCATAAGTCTGAACTCCCCGATCCTCAAACAGTACCTTATCCGCTTGATGGTATTGGTCGGCAAGTTCCTTAGGTGCTAAATCATAAACAGACTTGCCAATAATCTGCTCTTTGCTCAAACCTAGGGCTTCCTCAAAAGCCTTGTTACAGCCAACATAAAAGCCTTGGGAATTCTGATAAAAAACTGGTGCGGGAATGGTATCAATTAAAACTTGTAAAAAATCGAACTGTTCCTGTAGTGCTGCTTCCGCTAACTTGCGCTTGGTAATGTCTTCAATCATCCCTTCGTAGTACAGTAGCTCCCCGGTCCCGTCGCGCACTGCGTATGCCTTTTCGGAAATCCAGACGATGCTACCATCTTGACGATAAATCTGGGACTCAAACCCTGACACATTACCAAACTGTTCTATCAAGCGCACAAACTCGGCATAACGCTGCGGATCAACATATAGTTGATGTTCAATATCAGTTAATGCTGTTACCTCTTCGGGAGAGGAGTAGCCATAAATACGTGCTAGGGCAGGATTTGCCGTAATATAACGTCCATCTGGAGTGCTTTGGAAAATGCCTTCCACTGCGTTTTCAAAGATACTGCGATATTTAGCTTCTGCAACCCCTAGTCTCTGATAAGCAGTTTCCAGTTCTTTACGGGCATAAAACTCGGAGCGTTGTAGGGATTCGTACAGGTACACCGCCAAATCGCAGATGAAACATACCCAAAAAACCGACAAAATCAACGTCACATCGTATATTGGGCGGTCATTGTATGGCGGCGGTAGTTTCAGTCCGAGGGTTGTGTTGACGACGAAGTAGTAAATTAATACTCCCAACTGGGACCAAAGGTGAAGATACCAGCGCATTGGTATCAGCGTAGCTTGAGTCAGGAACGTTATATTCCAAGCTAATTGATCGGGTAGAGCGAAACCTTTGATGGTGGCGACAATTTGCTCACCTAAAGTGATAGAAAAGGATTGGCATAAGAAAAGCAGCCCCAGATGATTACGACCTATCTTGGTTTTCTGGAGAACCAAACACCCCAATAGACAGAGGAATACGGAAATATTAATAGTTGAAATAAGGTTTTGAATGTCCTGTGTCAGCTTTGGTACTGCTTCAAAGTGAAATAATCCCTGAAAAATATCTCGTAAGATGAAGGTAAAAACGGAAACAATGGCGATCGCTAGTCCCAAGCGTAACCGCTGGAACCTAAACTGATAGGTAGCGGCTTGCCATTCCGTGTCTTGGCGAGAAGCTTTGTATTCAAGGGTAATGGCACCACCTGTTGGCAAGCTGACACAAGAAAAGGCTTTTCGACCATATTTCCGCACTGTTTTCAATACGGTTGTTTTGAGCTTATGACCAAATCTTCCCATAGCAAGGAAGGCGTTTGCCTTCTTCATGACTCCCGTTCCCTCCTTACATGACAATTTTGGATTTGCGGTGTTAGATTAGACCAATTTTGTGCTATGATCGTTCAGATGAGGATGCTAGAGGTAAGGTAAACCAGAAGGTTAACCCGCGCTTGCGGTTACTGCTGATGACTCCCATTTCACCGCCGTGTGCTTTGATAATTTGCCGACAAAGAAACATTTTTAACCCAATACCTGTTGAACATCGGGCTTGCGGCTCGCGTACGGACAAATCGAAGAGGCGATCGCATTCTAACTTGTTCATCCCCACACCGTTATCTTGAATGGTACAACGAATCATTGTCTTCTCAACTGTAGCTTTCAGGGTAAAGTTTAATCCCGGTGGATTGTTTTGCAAGCTTTGAGTCAACAAATTCACAAAAACTTTCTGCAACTGCGTCGGATCGGCAATCACTAACGGTAAATCCTCAGTAACCAAGTTGTTCACACTGGCTTGATTTTGTACCAGCACCTGTGACAAATCTTTGAGAATTTTTGACACAAGTGTGCTATAATTTATAGGGTGACGATGGAGAACAACTCCTTGCTCAACGCTCGCATGAATTTCTAGCAATGAGTTAATCATCCCCAGTTGGCGGTCATTGCCTTGAATCATTCGCTCGATAATAGAACGAGGTACGGAGATGGTTGATGGTTGATGGTTGATGGTTGATTGGGCAAATTCAAGTCGTACTTCCTCCTCTCCAGTACCATGTCCCTGGTTTAGCAAATTATTGAGTACCATCAAGTTGCCCATGACCGAGGTCCGTAAATCATGGGAAACCGTGTGCAGAACCACATCTTTGACCCGGTTCAGTTCTTGGATCTCCTGCATTTTCTGCTGGAGTTGCGCTGTACGCTCTTCTACCTGACGTTCCAGATTAGTGTTAAGTTGTGCTAGTTCTTGGTAGAGTTGCGCTTGCTGAATGGCGATCGCTACCTGTTCTGACATTTGCAGGAGCAAATCAATTTCCATTTGCTGCCAATGGCGCGGTCTACTACATTGGTTGGCAATCAACGCACCAAACCATTCCTCCCCTAGGATAATTGGTACAGCCAAGGTAGCCCTTGTGTGAGATTCTTGATAGAGTGCTGTCAATTGGGGAGATGCTGCTACTTGCGTGGTATCTTCAACTACCTGTACACGATGGGTGGTTAGGAGTTTTTTCCATAATAAAAGATTAGTTTCATTGTCGGGTTTCCAGTTTAAGACCGATGGATATTGTGGATCTACTGATTCGGCAAGAATTCTAGATTGACCATTGGCATCCCTCAGCGCCACAAAAACCCGATCTGCTTGCAAAAATTGCCGAACTTCGTTGACGGTGGTGTGGAGAATTTGGTTTAGGTTGAGTGAGTGCCGAATGCGTGCTAGGGTTTGAGCCAACAAGCCATCGCGTTTTACCGAAAGGCGTAGTAATTCTTCTGCCTGCTTACGTTCCGTGATGTCGTTAATGACACAAACCACACAAGAGTTTCCACCAATGGTAATCATCTCGGTTGAGAACAGTACCACCTTAGGATCACCTGACTTTGTGTAAAATTCTGTTTCTAAATTGCGAATAAAACCCTGCTCGTGTAATATTTGTTGTATTCTGACCCCTTCAGTGGAATTGTCCCAAATATTCAATTCTCTGGGGGTACGACCAATCACCTCTTCTCGAGAAAAGCCGCTTATCTGAAGAAAGGCATCGTTAACATCGACGTAGCGCCCATCCCCAAGGGTCAGGATAGTAATTGGGTTGGGACTACAACGAAAAGCTTTGGAAAACTTTTCCTCAGACTCCCGCAGGGCTAGTTCTGCTTGTTTACGTCCGGTGATCTCGAGATTCACTGCTACTAGACACTGAACACCATCTAAATGAATAATTTCGGCTGAAAACAGCGCGGTATGCACTCTCCCCGACTTGTTACGAAATTCAAATTCTCGGTTGCGAACGAATCCGTGTTCTTGCAACTCCAGCAACATCAAAGCGCGATCGCTCTGGTTCACCCATATATTTAACTCAAAAGCAGTACGACCAATCACCTCGTCTGGTGAGTAACCTGAAAGTTTGACAAAAGTGTCGTTAACTTCTATATAGCGTCCTTCTTTAATTGTACTGATGCTAATTGGATTGGGGCTGCAACGAAAAACTTTGGCAAACTTTTGGGCCAGATGCACTAGAGCACTTTCTGCTTGTTTGCCTTCGGTAATCTCCCGCACAATTGCTAATACTTCGTTTTGCCCACTCACTACCAACCGCGACTCATAATCTCGTATTCCCAATGGCGTTGGTAGCTGATATTCTAAAGAATGCAAAGTTCTTGAATCCAAAGTTTTTTCGATGACCTCAAGGTTTTTCATCGCCACATCAGGAGGTAATAAATCCCGCATATTTTTACCAACTATTTCATGTTTGGCAATGTGAACATGTGCTCCCTCACCTTTAAAGTCTAGATACTCGCCGTCGCGGCTGATGCGAAACATAAAATCAGGGATAGCATCTAAAATTGCTTTATACCGTGCCTCACTCTCTCGCAATTTTTCCTCTGCTAGCTTCTGGTCTGTAATGTCCATTAACAAACCATCCCAAATAACGTCGCCTCCTGCTTGTGGATCTGGGCGGGAAGCACCTTGAATCCACTTGAGTTTGCCACTAGGGGTGATGATGCGACCTTCCCAACGCCAAGGTACCATATGGTCACAAGAGGTAGCAATAGATTCTTCAAAGGCTTTGATATCCTGCGGATGAATCAGTTTAGATAGTACCTGAAAGTCTGCCTGCACAACTTCTGGTTCTAATTCATATAGATCTCGACATCCAGAACTGACATATTGGACAGACTGGGAACCATCCAGCCGCTGAAGAAATTGGAAAATCATTCCTGGTAAGTTGGCAGCAATTTTTTCCAGCAGAGGCAATGCTCCTTGTTGAGAATCTAGTGTATGCAGTGCTTTCACAGTTTCATCCACTATTTATCCTTTTTATATATAAGCGGCTGATGTATTCCAAAAGTCAATCAGCACGAATTCCTCAGCAAAAACATTTTCAGCCTTTGATCTAAAAGCTGAAGATAGTTGGCTGAGGGCTATTACTTTTAGGGTATATTCCAAAGCAATGCATCGCATTCACCCAATTGGATGAACAAGATTGCTATAAGAAGATTTCAGCGAGAAAATTGTCGTCCATCATGTCCGTCGCGTAGACCTCGACGGGAGAATGTGCAGTTCTTCTCACAACTTAGTTCGTAGTAGCGCTGTCAACGCCTGTTAAATCGCGCTTTTATGCGAAGACAGCGCTACTACAAACCCATCATCTGCTACCAACGCTTCATCAGCAAGCCTATGCCAGCAGCAGCAACTGCGCCAACAATCGTGCTGGGTTCAGGAACAGACGTACTCCCAGAGTACATCACTGTGCCCACTTGTGTTCCAGATTGTCCATCGTCACTAGAATTAGGATATTGATAAAATTTTGACCCTCCCGTGTAGGGAGAACCTAAATGATCAGCTATGTAAAACTGATTATGAACCAAGTAGTTTAAGCCCAAAAGCTTTCCATTGTCAAAGCTAACAATGGGAAAACCCACTTGCGAACCAGTATCGTTGTTTTCCGTATAGGTAGTACCCAAGTAGTTAAATAAAATGGATAATCCTTGGGAGATTCCCACCTTTTCAGAACCTTCCCTCCGTAGAGTAGAATCATCGTAGCTAAAAGAACCGTGGTACTCGCCTACATTTGCACCAGAAGTCACATCCACAGTTAAATTGTAGTTAATTACACTAGCTTGTGCAGGAGTTGCGGCACTCACCTTAGTGAAACCGATGGCAACAGCAGCAGCAGCCACCGCTAATTTATAGCTTTTTTTCATTTCTTGTCCTGCTTGATCAGATAGTTAGCAAAATCACCCTTCGCAGATCGAGCACCCATAACTAATATACATTCTACCGTTTAGCCCGCAAATCAATTTGCGGGCTATCCATCAGGCAGAAGCTACCAACCATTAATTACGAATTACGAATTACTTGCTCCAAATAGCCTGTGAAAACTCGCTCAGCCGGGCCAGTCATATATATACGTTGATCTATTTCTGACCATTCAATTTGCAGAGAACCACCAGGGAGTTCCACCGTAGCAGCGCGATCGCATCTCAGAGTCAACACACCAGCTACTAAGGATGCACAAGCACCTGTACCACAGGCTAATGTGATACCAGCGCCGCGTTCCCACACACGCATTTTCAAGTAATCGCGACCCACCACTTGGATAAATTCTGTATTGATTCGTTGGGGAAAAGCTGGGTGATGCTCAAACTGAGGACCTATAGCTTCTAAAGGAATGGCTGCTACATCTTCCACAAAAGTAATGCAGTGAGGGTTACCCATGCTAACACAGGTTACGAACCAAGAATCAAGTCCCACCAATAGTAGTTGATTAATCACTTTTTCCTCGGCTGGACAAAGGGTAGTGGGTATTTCCCCTGCAAACAGCTTAGGGATACCCATATCTACTTTAACTTGACCGTCTGCCATGAGTTGGGGTGTGATGACGCCAGCCAGTGTCTGAATGCGATAGGTGATGGTGGATTCATCCCCCACTCCCCTATTTTCTAAGTCAGCTAAAAAAGCCGCCAAACAGCGAATACCATTGCCGCACATTTCTGGTTCTGAACCATCGGAATTAAAAATCCGCATGGTATAGTCAGTGTCGTTTTCTTTAGGCAAGGCAAAAATGACACCATCTGCCCCAACACCAAAGTGGCGATCGCACAACCTCACCGCTTCGGATGGCGTCAGCACCGGCTGTGATGAAGAGCGATTATCAATCAAGATGAAGTCATTTCCCAAACCGTGATACTTAGTAAATTCCATTGCCATTTGTCCAATGATGAATTATCAAAGAATTGTTGGGTGTTGGGTGTTGGGTGTTAGTTGGTATCAAACACCAAACACCAAACACCAAACACCAAACACCAATCCACTAACAAAATGTCTACAACTGAATTCGACATCTCACTGCCTAGCATACGATACGTGCAAAACCTAATTAAAAAAGCAACGCCAACCGAATTAAAACTGCTAACAGGCGAGATAGTGACTGGGAAAATTATATGGCAAGACCAATACTGCGTATGTCTTGTAGATGAAAATACCCAACAGATTACCGTTTGGAAACAAGCGATCGCCTACGTTAAGGAGTTAGGAGTAGGGAGTGGGGAGTAGGGAGTGGGGAGTGGGAATGGTTGATTGTTGGTTGTTAGAGTTCTCTTACCAAACAACCACCAACCACCAACAATCAACAAATCACAAACTTAGTTCTCTTACCAAACAACCACCAACCACCAACAATCAACAAATCACAAACTTATTCTTCATTCTTCGTAAGCAAATGTTGTAGTTGATTCAAAGAACCTAAGCTACCACACAACAGCACTTGGTCACGGACTTGCAAGTCTATGTTGCCATCAAGAAGGCGGATAAACTTACCTTCTCGTCGTATTGCTTGCACCTGTAGATTATATTTGTTGCTAATATCTAAATCTCCGAGGGTTTTACCAACTACTGGAGAATCAGGACTAACTTTTACCCATTGACAAGCGCTGTTTTCTCTGGGAACAGCAGCCTTACCTAGTGCGAATTCATCCAAAGCTGCCATTTCCTCGTCAGATCCTACCACTAGTAGGCGATCGCCCTCTTCCAACTTGGTACTAGTATCGGGATAATCTATTTCCTCGCCTCCGGTACGGCGAATTGCCATCAAACTCACCCCTGTTAAGTAGCGCATATCGGCTTCTTCTAAGGTCATATCAATGAGGGGTGAAGCAGATGGTAGAGTATACCAACGGCTATTCATGTCTTGAGTGGCTTGCAGTAAATCTCGGGACACCTCAGACGCTGATTGCTCTGGTCGCAGATCCAGATAATGACTATTCCGGATTTTCTGCATTTCCCGTTGCACCACATCTGTTGACAAGCCAAGATCAGTTAAGATGTATGAAGCCATTTCCAAACTTGCCTCAAACTCTGGTTGCACAACTTCCTGCGCTCCCAGTTGGTAAAGCATCTCAATACTTTTATCGTTGGTAGCGCGAACAACTACATTCAAATCAGGGCACAGCTCCAAAGCACGTTTGACGCAAACACGGGTACTTATGGGGTCAGGAAGTGCGATCGCCATCCCTCGTGCATTGTTGATCCCAGCGGTTTCTAAAACGTAAAAACTCACACAATTCCCGTACACATAAGGAATCCCAGCATCCCGCAACTGCTGAATTCTACCTTCTGATTGGTCAATCACCACCACGGGCAACTTGTTCTGCTGCAACAATTTCACCAAATTGCGTCCCACTCGCCCATAGCCGCACACCACCACATGGTCTTTCATTGGTAGTTCATCCGCTACTTCCAACGGCTTACCCTCCCCACTTAAATAGGGCTTCAGCCAAGGTATTGATTCTGCCCAATCAAATAAAATTGGCACTCCTCGCAGCACGAAGGGGGTAAGCACTAATGTTACCGCTGTCGTTCCTAAAATCAGTAAATATATCTGCCGGGAAACTAACCCTAGCGCTTGCCCTTCACTGGCAAGAACAAAGGAAAATTCCCCAATCTGAGCCAGTCCTAGCCCAGCGATTAACGCTGTTTTCCAAGGGTAGCGAAACAATTTCACCAGTGGTGTGATAATTAAAAACTTACCCACAATTACCAGCGCCACCAGCCCCAGAATCAACACCAGATTGTTCCACAAAAACACTGGATCGATTAACATCCCAATGGAGACAAAGAATAAACTGGCAAAGATATCTCGCAATGGCTCCACATAAGTCAGGGTTTGGTCTGCGTATTCTATTTCCGAAATCATCAAACCGGCGACAAACGCCCCCATCTCAATTGACAGCCCCATATATTCTGTTAGCAGGGCAATACCCAGACACATCGCCACCACGCCTAATAGAAATAGCTCTCGGCTTTCGGTGCGGGCTAGCAGTCGTAACAAAGGTGGTATCAGCCAAATCCCCGCCGCGATCGCACCAGCAGCAAATAAGCCAATCCGCAACAGCGCTGTTAACACTGCCATACCAATAACTTCTCCGGGTTGGTGGAGGGCGGGTAAGACTGCGAGCATGAGTCCCAACGCCAAATCCTGCACCACTAAAATCCCTAGCATCACCTGTCCATGAAGCGTTTCTGTTTCATTTCGCTCCATTAAGCACTTGAGAACAACTGCTGTGGAAGATAAAGACAGAATCGCCCCTAAAAACACCCCCTTAGCTGGTAAGGTTCCCCAAGCTCCCGTTACCCCACATACCACAACTGTTACCAAAATTGTCAGGGTAATCTGAGCTGCTCCTCCCCCAAGGGCGATCGCCTGGACTTTTTTGAGTTCATTCAAGGAAAACTCAACACCCAAGGCAAATAACAAAAACGCGACACCAAACTGAGCCAGAGTTTCTACCTGAATTAATTCTTTGATCAACCCCAGTCCCGCTGGACCAATGATCATGCCGCCAATGAGGTATCCTAGCAAAACTGGTTGTCGCAATAACCAAGCCACCAAACCGCCACAGGCTGCAACGGCAAAAACTGACACTAAATCTACTATTAGTCTAAAATCTTCTTGCACAAGCTTTTAATAGCACTACTATATATAAAATCAGCATACAAAGTTTTGCATATCTGTGGGAAGTTATTCACAGCAAGCAAGCAAATGGTCTTACTGGGGTTGCTGGCACCGCTTACTAAAATTTATTTTTTTGATTTTTGATTTTTGATTTTTGATTTTTACTCCGACAAAAAACAATCTATCTTCAGACACAGCAATGCTGAAAATTTCGTCAAGTTTTTGGGAAACCTAACTATTGGAGCTTCAGTGATATTCATTGTTCCTGAGAGTGCTGTGACTCTATGAAATTTTTCAAAAATGCCTCAACGTCAAAACGTAATTTGGGGTTCCGCCTGCTGATCGGTTTTACAACACTGGTCGTTAGTCTAGGAACCTACTATAGCTATGAGGTTGTGCGAAATGTGATGTTGGAGAGCTTAAAGAAAAATGCCTTTTTAGAAGTTCAGCAGCATAGGGATGACATTGATCGCTGGTTAGAAAACCTCAAGCTTCATGTCAACATACTTGCCAATACGACTGAAGTCCGATCAATGGATTGGTCAGTCGCTGAGCCTTTCCTGAAGGCAGAGGTCGAACGTTCGCAAAAGTTTTTATATTTTACCCTTGCTAATCCGGATGGTTCCAGCAACAATACTGCAAAGAGACATGGTAATGTAAAAGATCGTCAATGGTTCTCTGAGGGAATGAGGGGAAAACGAACTATAGATGATCCGGTGGTGAGCCGTAGCACGGGAGTCACCGTCATCCATATTATTGCTCCAATGGTGACAACTTCTGATTCTCGCCCGGTGGGGGTTTTGGCAGGTACAATCACAATCACTCGTGCGGTGGCGGTTGTGGATCAATTGAAATCTGGAGCAGGAAGCTTCGCCTTTGCGCTCAATTCTCAAGGAATTCCCATCGCCCATCCCAACCCCAAGCTGATTGGTACGCCCGAAAAGCCTGCCCCCAGCTTCTTGCAGTCTAGCGATGCAACCCTTGCAAAAATTGCTCATCGGATGGTGAATCGGCAACAGGGAATCGAACTGTTACCCATTGACGGTTCTTGGAAGTATGTGGTCTATCTTCCCCTGCAAGAAGCGAACTGGTCACTGGCACTCATCATTCCTCGCGAAAATATTGAATCACAACTACGCGCCTTAGACATCATTGCGCTGGTGGTTGTTGGATTGGCTGGAACCATGATCGCTGTTCTCTGGCAAGTCCAGGCTTTTGAACAAACCCAATTGAAAAAATCTAAGGAGGTAGCGGAGCGTGCAAAAGCAGCAGCAGACGCCGCCAGCAACGCCAAGAGCGAGTTCCTAGCCAACATGAGCCATGAACTCCGAACTCCTCTTAATGGTATTCTCGGCTATGCCCAAATTTTAGAACGTTCCAAAAATCTTGATGACAAGGACAAAAAAGGGGTGGGCATCATCTACCAGTGCGGCTCCCATTTGTTGACCTTAATCAATGATGTGTTGGATCTCTCCAAAATTGAAGCCCGTAAACTAGAACTTGTCCCCATCGCCTTTCACCTACCATCCTTTTTGGAGAGCGTTGCGGAAATCTGCCGAGTGCGGGCTGAGCAAAAAGGCATTGCTTTTGTCTACGAACCAGATGCTAATCTACCTGTCGGCATCCATGCCGATGAAAAACGCTTGTGTCAAGTGCTGATCAATCTGTTGGGCAATGCCATTAAATTTACAGAGAACGGCAGTGTGACATTTCGCATTAAGAGCCAAGCCATTGCCCCAGTTTTCAATGTGCCGCAGCAGCGGTGCTTGTACTTTGAGGTGATAGATACGGGTGTGGGCATGACCCCTGCCCAACTGGAAAAAATCTTTCTGCCTTTTGAGCAAGTGGGCAACACCAATAAGCAATCTGAAGGAACAGGTTTGGGATTGGCAATTAGTCTCAAGATTATCTCACTGATGAACAGTCGCATCCAAGTCATGAGCGAAGTGGGTAAGGGCAGCACCTTCTGGTTTAAGATTAAGGTACCCGTTGCCACCAACTGGGCAAAAGCTTCTAGAACCGTCCAACAAGGCATTATCGCCGCCTATGATGGTCAAAAACGTAAGGTGTTGGTGGTGGATGATAAATGGGAAAATCGCTCGGTCATTGTCAATTTGCTGGAACCGATTGGGTTTGAGGTCATTGAAGCCAGCAACGGTCAAGAAGGCTTAGACCAAGCCTATAGGCAGCAACCAGACCTCATCATTACTGACTTGGTGATGCCTGAAATGCATGGGTTTGAATTGCTCAGGCAACTGCGTCAATCTCCCACATTGAAGGATAGAGTGATGATCGCCTCCTCAGCCAGTGTGTTTGAAGCTGACCAGTTCAAAAGCCTCGATGCCGGAGCGAGTGCCTTTTTACCGAAACCCGTGCAGGCTGATGCTCTCCTTGACCTGATGCAAAAACACCTCAACCTTTCATGGGTCTATGAAGAGAGTAGCGCACTCCAACCAGATGATTATGAGGCATTGCCAGAAACTGACGCTAAAGAACTGATTCCTCCACCGATTGACATACTGACCCACTTGTATGAACTTACCCAAGATGGTGATTTTGATGCGGTTTCCACGGAAGCCGAAAAACTCCGAAAAGAGCATCCTAAATATAGAGAGTTTGCTCAACGACTTCAGCAGTTAGCAGAGGATTGCCAACTGGAGGAAGTTGAAACTCTCCTCAAACAGTTCCTCAAAGGATAAAGCTCGATTGGCAGGCTCTTTCAGCCATCAAATGACGATAGACATGGGTGTTTTAGCAAAATTATCCATTATATTATGGTAACTTGAAAGCGCACCACCCGCTACTCATTACAGAAACACTGTATGAATCCCCCTACACCCCTACACCCCTTTGTTTCTTCAGAGTGAAATGGTATTAAACCCATCTACTGACTCCATTTTGATTGTGGATGACAATCCCACAAACCTATCTGTTCTAAAGCTTGCCCTCAACGCAACCAACTTCAGTGTTCGGATGGCAGCCAATGGAGAAAAAGCGATCGAACAGGTCTATCGAAATGCGCCTGCATTAATTTTGCTGGATGTTGATATGCCTGTCATGGATGGTTTTGAAGCTTGCCGTCGGCTCAAAAGTGATCCGGTCACTTCTCATATCCCGATTATCTTTATGACGGCATTGGCGGATACTAAAAATAAAGTCAAGGGATTATCTCTGGGAGCGGTAGACTATATTACTAAACCCTTTGAACAAGAAGAAATCCTCGCACGAGTTAAAGTACAGTTACACATCCGGCAACTGACTTTGAACTTACAACATATTAATGAAACCTTGGAGCGACAGGTAGCAGAACGAACCGCCTCGTTGCAAAACACGCAGCTGCAACTGGTGCAAAGCGAGAAAATGGCTACCTTGGGCAACTTAGTTGCAGGCGTCGCCCACGAGATCAACAATCCCATAGGCTTTCTCAAAGGTAGTGTGAATAACGCTGAAGACTATGTAAAAGACTTACTCAACTATGTGCAGTGTTTGCAGGAAAATGATCCACAGCTTGCGCCTAAGGTGAGGGACTATGCCCAAGAGATTGACCTAGAATTTCTCACTGAGGATTTACCCAAACTCATCAGTTCGATGAAGGGGGCATTACGCCGCATTGAAGACATCAGCACGAGCCTCCGCACCTTCTCCAGAGCCGATACATCGCAAAAAGTGGCGTGCGACCTCCATGAAGGCATTGATAGTACCCTGTTAATTTTAAAGTATCGCCTCAAAGCTAACGATAAACGTCCAGCGATTGAAGTGATCAAAGAGTACGCGAAATTACCGCCTGTCAAATGCTTTTTAGGACAGCTAAATCAAGTATTTATGAACATCATCGCCAATGCGATTGATGCCTTAGATGCAGCCAGCGTTGAGCGAACTTTTGCGGAAATAAAAGCTGAGCCTCAGAAAATTATCATTAGCACAAAAGTATCCACAGAAGGGAGCATGGTAATAATTCGTATCAAAAATAATGGTCCAGCAATACCAGAGTCGATTAAAGCGCGTATCTTTGACCACCTGTTTACTACTAAAGGAGTCGGTAAGGGAACAGGGCTGGGATTAGCGATCGCCCGTCAGATTGTCGAAGAAACCCACAGTGGGCGCTTAAGCTGCCACTCTATTTTTGGCGAGGGAACAGAATTTGTCATCGAAATTCCCTGTTGTAATTGATATTTTATTATACTAGTCGTGAATAGTTCCATTAGGCATTGTTGCCCCACGCAAAGAGGCATTACTCAGGTTGGTTCTACGGAGGTAGACTCCACGTAGGTAAGATCCACTTAGGTCTGCCTGGCTTAAGTTTGCCCCAACCATAAAGGCTGAAAGGTTGAGCTGACTTAGGTATGCTCCGCGAAGGTCAGCGTTAACCAGGCTGGCGTCACGTAAATATGCTCCACTCAAGTCTGCCCCTCGCATATTGGTCAAATTCAGGTTAGCTTGACTCAGGTCTGACCGACTCAGGTCTGTAGCGATAAGCAATGCCCCACTCAGGTTCGCTGAGTGCAAGTTGATTCCTTGTAAAACTTTCCAACTTAAATCTACTCCACTTAAGTTGGCTCCATGAAAATCTCGTTCTCCTGCGGCATAGCGATTTAGCAGTTCGTTAGCATTCATATCATCTGTCTCTTAAATACATCTGTGAATTATTTGGTTTATGAAGATGCGACCAGCTAATTTTTGTGTCCCCAATTTTTCGTTTTTTAAAGTCAATGGACTTAACATTTATCGTGTTATTTGTTAAATACAGCAGTTTTCCACATAAATGAACCACACCCTTTATAAGGCCGCAAGGCATTGATCCCCTACGACTGTGGTCTATTAAAGGTGAAAATTGCTGTAAATGTAAAGTTCTGAAACTCAAAACTGAGGCAATAGAAAAATATTACAACTTTTCTCTATTAAAGTTGAAACATCATATATTCTTTAAAGATTTTATCGTTTTGATGTTCGTTTCTTCATATAAATATGTTCCGTTAGCAATAAAACTTCATTTAAACTTATTTCAACAATCTCACTATATACTGAGCTTTTCTAAATAAACCCGTTTGATATCAAGTTTTTTGCGAGCAACCCAAATAATCTGTATAATATTAATTTTTATTACACAATTATTAGATAATTATTAAACTGAGATTTTTGAAAAATAGCAGCAAAGTTTGGGAACCAGTGGAGATAATAAGCTAGTCGTTGTTTCAACACAAAGATTAGGATTTTTCGTGGCTCTATATGACAGTCGAATATCGTGGTAGTAATTTAGGCAACAAGCGAGCCAGGAGTGTTTTAGTAGGGATGTTCGCTGCTTTCCCCATGGCTTTAGGATTGCCTGTAGCAGCTTTGCAAGTACGGGTGACTCCATCTAATGCTCATTTGGGGGATACTTTATCGGTGGTGATTGATGTAGATAATTCAACGCCTAGCAGCAATGTGAAAGTGGTTAGTGGTGACAAGACTTACCCAACGTTTGAAACTGCCCCGAATGAGTATCGGGCTTTTGTGCCCACAACGCCACTAGAAAAGCCAGGAAGTAGAACAATTCGGGTGATGGAGGATGAAAAAGTGCAAAACCTGTCAGTGCTGGTGCGCGATCGCTCCTTCCCTGTACAACGTATTAATTTACCTCCGGGAAAAGCTGGGGTGGATGCTACAGAACATGAACTCAAGCGTGTAGCAGCTTTCAAGGCGCTGCAAACACCACAAAAGTATTGGAGTGGTGTTTTTATCAAGCCAAATGCAGGATCAATTAGTACAATTTATGGTGTACGACGCTACTATAATGGTAAATTTGCAAGTGACTACTATCATCGCGGCACTGACTACGCTGGTGCAGAAGGTTCGCCCGTCGTTGCTCCTGCTGCTGGAAAGGTCGCTTTGGTGGGAAGGGTATCCCAGGGGTTCCGGGTTCACGGTAACGTAGTTGGCATTGACCACGGTCAAGGAGTAACAAGTATTTATATGCACTTGAGTCGTATTAATGTAAAAGAAGGGGATTTCGTCAAACGTGGTCAGTTAATTGGCGCAGTGGGTTCCACAGGCGCTGCTACTGGTCCACATTTGCACTGGGGTCTATATGTCAATGGGCAATCTGTTGACCCAGTACCCTGGCGAACCCAAGAATTTAAATAATAACTTTTTGCGGATGATTTGCTTCTAATTGGGACAAAATAAATTGGATTGGTACCGTCTCTACCTTGTTTGGGTGGCTGAAAGATGATGAGCGTTATGAGTATCGAAAAAATTGTGGAACAAGCACTCCAGGATGGTTATCTTACACCAGTAATGGAAGCAGAAGTCGGGCGCATCTGTGACAACGCCTCGGAACTCTCAATAGAAGAGTACATGGCACTGGATCGGCTGATGGGAGCACTATTGACTGGTGATGTGGTGGCGGTACCACGTAAACAGTTTATTAACGTTATGGAAGAATTGGTACTGACAGAAGCGATCGCCCGTGTAGCAGAGATTGAAGCCACCAGCGAAAGTTCTCTTGATGTTGGGGATATTGCTGCTTACGCCCTTAACCGCCTACCGCCTCTTTATGCCACCACTGAGGAAGGTGCTAACTACCAGCGCCAACGCGCCAAGGCAGAAATGCAGGAATTAATTGCCCAGCAAGTAAGCGCGGCCATTTCCCGTAACCTTGACAGACCTAATGACGGAACTCCTGTGGGTGGCGGTAAACCTACTGGGAATGAAGTACTGCGTCAAGTCAGTACCTTACTCCAAGCCTACGCTCCCCATTTTGAGGAAAAATCACAAAGTAGTTAAGGGGTTTTGAACTCTTGCGTCTACACGCTTTTCATTTTTCAGACGGGGTTTAAATCTCCGTCTGAAAAATAATTATGCATTACGAATTACGAACTACGAATTCGTTTCAATTCAAGTCCTATGCCAGCTAACCATTCCGAGATAATTTCTCGACATCTTTGAACAACGGTTTTGTCTTTGTGGAGAACCAAATGAGGCACTAAAAAGCAACAATGCACATCTGACGGTCTCTGTCAATGTGTAAGTCCTAAGAATTAGCCCTTTTAAGGTGAAGCGTAAAAGAGAAGTTTTTCTTCTCCCAAAGGGAGAAGAAAAAATGCCGAAAATTGGACGTGATTTTTCCAATTTTTTACCCACCTTGAAAGGGCTAGTCCTAAGAATTACACCCGGAGCGAAAAGTTGAGTTATTAAGGTTCAGTACTGTTGACGGTCTGTCTACTTCACCTTGGTAGTAAAGATTCACTAATTCGTTGTAACTTTTGAGCGATTCCCCAACAGATTTTAAAGTCTGTTGAGCCGATTGTGCCGCCATTGCTTTATAGTGTGGATTCTCCTTGAGAATTTTGTCTAGTTCTGGATAAGTTGTACCACATCTATAAATTTTCCATCCATGACACAACTCATCACCGCGCCAATAAGTTGTCAACGCATTTTCCGACTTTTCCAAATTTGAATAATGAGTTTGTTTGAGCTGATAAATCGCACAATTAATCAAGCTATTGGCATGTTGACACTGGTCAATCCAAAATGCTTTTTCTTCGTCTGTAAAATTAGCCTTGACAGGTATTGTTTTGTACAAGTTGCTCTCACCTCCTATTGTTTATTTTAAGAGAAACTATAACTCCTAGCAACAGGATTACGGAAAAATGGCAAAATTGTTTCAGTCAGATCACGAGTCCAGACTAAGCTGAAAATTCAGTATCATCAATTAATTATCATTTTGTATTTGTACCTAAACAACGTGAACCTTTACTTTTAAAACTACAAGCTAAGTGGACACCAACCTCCGCTGTCGCTTCAACAAGTCTTGTCAGCACTCTCGGTAGTGAAAAAGTAAGAATGAAAATCAGCGTGGAAAATCGGATACTCCGGGTTAAAACCCGTCGTGTCGGGCTTCATCCCCTGGTTGGAAACACAGGGGATGAAGCCCTCCCGTGTTATTTTGATAGTTTAAAACCAAAGCTGGGCAAACTAAGTGTAGTAATTTCCCAAGCACTTGTGCTGTGAGTAACCGTCAAACCATCAGTAATTATCCATGACTTTCTACATCAAACGGTATCGTTGGCTGTATATCAGTCTTACTATCTTGAGCCTGTGTATGTTCGTTACCATTACACCTGCCAAAGCATATCCACCAGCATTAGTATCATCAACACAGCCTATCAATTGGCTAGAACAGGGACGGAACCTCTACCGTTCAGGACGCTTTGCAGAAGCGGTAACAGTTTGGCAAACAGCAGCACAGCAATACCGTTTTCAGGGCGATCGCCTAAACGAAGCCTTGAGCTTGAGTTACCTCTCACTGGCACAACAGGAACTGAACCAATGGCTTGCAGCCCAAGAATCCATTGAGCAAAGCCTGAAACGTTTGCAAATGGTTACAC
The DNA here is from genome assembly GCA_016903675.1 of Stigonema ocellatum SAG 48.90 = DSM 106950. GTDB lineage: Bacteria > Cyanobacteriota > Cyanobacteriia > Cyanobacteriales > Nostocaceae > Stigonema > Stigonema ocellatum. Next base: position 39,217 of record JADQBA010000044.1, read on the forward strand.
CATCAGCCGATGCGATTCTCTGGGCACAAGCACTCAATACTCAGGCAAATTTGCAACTGCATATCGGCAAAGCTGAGACTGCGCTCGAAAACTGGCAACAAGCTCAAAAGTTTTATGAGCAAGCAGGCGATACAATGGGAAGTCTGGGTAGTCAAATTAACCAGGCACAAGCATTACAAAGTTTGGGATTTTACCGCCGCTCTAAACAACAGTTGGAGACACTGAGTCAAAAGCTGCGAACAATACCAGATTCAGAAATCAAAGTCAGTGGGCTGCGATCGCTTGGCTTAGCCCTCCAAATAATTGGTGACTCTGGCAAAAGTCAGCAGGTGTTGCAGCAAAGTTTAGCAATTGCTCGTAAAATCGAAGCTAAAACACACTTGAGTTCTATTCTTCTGAGCCTGGGAAAAACCGCCGTTGACTTGCACGATCCGGAAGCGGCATTTGATAATTTTGAACAAGCAGAACTCTTAGCTACTAACCCGAACGATCAGTTGCAAGCGCGTTTAGCTCGTTTCAAACTTTTCCTCGACTACTCTAAGCCTGAACTTGCTGTCTCACTCGCACCTCAACTGCTACAACAACTCCAAGAACTCCCCACCAGCCATACCTCTCTCTACGCAGCTATTAATTTTGTAGCCACCCTCAATCGATGGAAAAATCCCTCGCAGATCCTCCCTCTCAAAGATTTGGCAGAACTCATGGCAGTGACAGTCAAGTCTGCACAGCAGATCCAAGACACTCAAGCACAAGCCTATGCACTGCATCAGTGGGGACAACTCTACCGTCGCACACAGCAGTGGTCTGTTGCAAAGGAGTTGTCTCAAAAATCCCTCGATATTGCCCGTAAACTCCAATCTGACGATATCATTGCGCAATCTGCATGGCAATTGGGACAGTTGTATAGGCAACAGGGGGATCGATCAGCAGCAATTACTGCTTACACCGAAGCAGTCAATGCCTTAAAAGCACTGCGAGGGGATTTGGTAGCCACCAACCCAGATGTCCAGTTCTCTTTCCGCGAAAGTGTGGAGCCTGTCTACCGAGAACTGGTTGGGTTACTTCTTTTCAATCAACCAACTCAAGCAGCACTGATACAAGCCCGTGAATTGATTGAGGCACTTCAAGTTGCAGAACTTGATAACTTTTTCCGGGAAGCCTGTTTAGATAAAGCCCAGCAGATTGACATGGTTGATCCTACTGCAACTGTTATTTATCCCATCATTCTACCAGATCGTTTAGCAGTCATTCTTTCCAAAGTGGGACAACCGCTGCGTTACTATGTCACTCACAAATCTCAATCTGAAATTGAGCAAACTCTTGATAATCTGCTAGTTGCCTTCAATCCTGTCTCAGACTCCAAAGACCGGGAGCAATTGTCCCAACAGATTTATGATTGGCTAATTCGTCCGGCAGAAATGGATCAAGCATTCAAAGATATTAAGACGTTGGTGTTTGTTTTAGATGGTCCCTTACGGAATATTCCCATGGCGGCTCTGTATGACGGTAAGCAATATCTGATTGAGAAATATGCTCTCGCCCTTTCTCCTGGATTGCAACTGATGGCGACCAGATCAATCCAGCACAACCACATTGCGGCGATTGTGGGCGGCATCAGCCAAGCTCGCACTGGCTTCAGTGCTTTGCCCGCTGTGGAATCAGAAGTGAAGCAAATCTCGAAAACAGTGCCATCTTCCCTGTTGCTAAACCAAGAATTCACAAGTCTTGCTCTCGCTGAGCGCGTGAAGTCCAGTAGCGTTGGTGTTGTTCACTTGGCGACCCACGGACAATTTAGCTCCCGCCTTGAAGATACATTCTTGCTTACTTGGGATGGAAAAGTTAACGTTAAGGAGTTGTCGGAACTTCTAAAAAATCGGGGTAACGATCCATCTAAAGCCATCGAGTTACTGGTGCTCAGTGCCTGTGATACAGCAGCTGGGGATGATCGCGCTGTCCTGGGACTAGCAGGCTTAGCTGTCAAATCTGGTGCCCGCTCAACCATTGCAACTCTATGGCCCGTCAAAGATAAAGCAGCTGCAATGCTCATGGCTGGCTTCTATGACCAACTGCGACAACCAGGAGTCACTAAAGCCGAAGCACTGCGGCGGGCACAAATCTACCTAATTCGCCAAACTGATTTCCACGATTCTTTCTTTTGGTCTGCCTTCGTTTTGGTTGGCAATTGGCTGTAGTTAAGTAATTTTACTGAAAAATAAATAGCAGTATTACGTGCATTCTTTATAGGAATTTCGTCAAATCTTGTCTATTTTCATAGGATTTTTTTCTGTAATTAAGTTAGCTTAGACTAAACTATATAAAAATTAATATTACATCAATTCATATGAGGCAAAACATCATGAACCGTCGATATTTAGTGAGTGCATTGAGCTTGATTACTCTGAGCGTTAGCAGTGTATGCACTAATGCTTATGCTATTACATTTACCCCACCCCCCGACAATAGTGCTCCCAGTCAAGCGACAGGAGGAGGCTCCCGAGGAAATTTCTTTACTCCAGCCCCAGGCAAAGGCGCTCCCAGACAAGCAAGTGGGGGAGCTTCCCGAGGAAATTTATTCACTCCAGCCCCAGGCAAAGGCGCTCCCAGACAAGCAAGTGGGGGAGCTTCTCGCTCTGGTACTGACTACTTGAATCCTGAGGTTGGAGCAAAAAGTCCAGCAGCACTCATCGCACTCCTACCCCAAAGCTTCTATGGCACAACAGTGTCTGAACATCCGACAATATTGGTGTATCTACCTGCTTCCGATGCCCAAAAAGCTATATTCAGCCTCAAAGATGAAGCAGGTAAGATGCAGTATCAGATGACCATTCCAGTAGCTGGAAAAACTGGGGTGATCGCTGTGAATTTGCCAGTCGATGCACCCGCTTTAGCCGTTGGGAAAAACTACCAATGGTTCTTGGCAGTGGAAGTGGATGGACACCTAAACCCAGGTACGCCCTACGTCGATGGTTGGATTCAGCGCATCCAGCCCAGTGCTTCACTGGCAACAGCGATGGAACAGAAAGATCCTCAGAAGCGGGCAGCAGCTTTGGGTAAAAACGGGGTTTGGTATGACTGTGTGGCAACCCTTGCTGCTTTACACACCGCTAAACCCACCAATGCAGTCTTGACCAAGCAATGGGAAGAGCTTCTCTCCTCCGTTGGCTTAAAGGAGGTTATAAAAGCTCCTTTTGTTGTATCTGCTATACTCCAAACGGTTAATAGGTAGACTTTTTTTAGCCCTCATCCCCTAACCCCTTCTCCCAAAAGGGATTCGAGGAACTAGAGTTGAACGAGAGTAACTTCACCCCTCTCCCAATTCTTGGGAGAGGGGTTGGGGGTGAGGGACAATTGCCGTTGACGGTTATAGAATAGTATTGCTCTCAACCGTTTTTAGTATAACTAAGCTAGGTCAATCATCAGCTAATGTGCGTCTAGATTGGATGACAACGACAGTCAACACTCAACAGTCAGCAAATATGTGGCGCAAATTCCAGGCTTTTATCCAACTCACTCGCAACGTTTTGATTATTACTCCCAGTGTTGCTCTGACGGTCATTGTTGGGCAATCCTTGGGACTTTTTAATTTGCCTGAGTGGAAAATTCGTGATGAATGGGTACGTCAGCGATCATCTCATGCGATCGCTGACGAAATTGTCGTTGTCACAATCGAAGAACGAGACATTCAATCGGTAGGCAAATGGCCAATTCCAGACTGGGCACTAGCACAATTACTGTCCAAGGTTCGGGCGCAGCAACCCCGTTCCATTGGACTAGATCTCTATCGAGATTTACCAGAAGGCAATGGGCATGAACAACTTGTGCAAATCTTCCGCACCACTCCCAATTTGATCGGAGTAGAGAAAATTATCGGTGAGCGCGTCAATCCCCCACCTGAATTGAAAAAAAGCAATCAGGTAGGATTAGCAGATTTGGTACTGGATGGCGATCGCTATGTGCGTCGTGCCCTCCTCACGGCGAACGATGCCAAAGAGCAAGGCGTAACCAAAGCAGGATTAGCAACTGCTGTAGCACTCAAGTACCTTGAAACTGAAGGAATTACGTTAGAAAGCATTGATTCTCAGCAGCAAAAGTTCCGGTTGGGGAAGGCAGTCTACCTACCACTAAAAAATCAAGAAGCAGGTTATTCTGATGCAGATTTAGGTGGCTATCAAATTCTCCTGAATTGGTACGGCGATGAAGCAGCGTTTCATACAGTTACCATGCGCGATGTCTTAGGAGGGCGGATTCCGGTAAATCTGATGCGCGATCGCATGGTATTTATTGGATCAGTCGCCTCCAGTACCAATGATTTCTTCAGCACACCTTTTTCCTCTTGGTTGTCTCGTCAAAGTTCGACTCCTGGTGTTATTGTCCATGCCAATATTGCCCACCAACTAGTGACAGGAGCAAAAACAGGACAAGGAAATTTGCACGCCATTTCTGACATTTCTGTATCAGTCGGGATTATTGTTTGGTCTACTCTCGGTTCTGTTAGTAGTTGGTGGTTAGCAAGGGTACGTACCAAGCAACAGATTCCAGGTGGTAAAATTCTCTGGGCAACTGTAGGCATGAGTGGGGCATGTGTAGGGGGTGCCTACGGAATGTTTTTACATGGCGTTCTGATTCCAGTAACACCCACCTTGACTGCGTTCATCAGCAGTGTGATTGCAACAACAAATGCCTATAAACAGCAAAAGTTGGAAGAAATGAATCACCAACTGGAAATTGCGAACGCTCAACTCTTAGATTATGCCTACTCCTTAGAGGCAAAAGTAGAAGAGCGAACTCATGAACTGGTTGAAGCAAAGCAAGCTGCCGACGCTGCCAACCAGGCGAAGAGCGAGTTTCTGGCAAATATGAGCCACGAGCTACGCACACCGCTCAATGGTATCCTTGGTTATGCACAGGTGCTAGAGCGATCATCTACTATCACAGAAAAAAATCGAGAAGGAATCAGCATTATCCACCAATGTGGGTCGCACCTCCTCATGCTGATCAATGACATTCTCGATCTCTCGAAAATTGAAGCTCGTAAATTGGAGTTAGTTACGAGTACTATACATCTGCCGACTTTCTTGCATGGTGTGATCGAGATTTGTCGTATCCGATGTGAGCAAAAAGAAATTGCATTTAACCTCTTAATTAGCGATCGCCTACCACTTGCCATTCAAGCGGATGAAAAGCGGTTGCGGCAAGTGTTGATCAACTTGCTAGGCAACGGGATTAAATTCACAGATAATGGTGGTGTCACATTCAAAGTAGAACTACTAGAGACTGAGTCAGAATCTTCCCAATCTCCAATGACCAAGATTCGCTTTCAGATTGAAGATACGGGTGTTGGGATGTCACCAGACCAACTCGAGAAAATCTTCTTGCCCTTTGAGCAAGTGGGTAAAGCAAGGCAGCAAGCTGAAGGTACTGGCTTGGGATTGACGATATCTCAAAGAATTGCTGCCTTGATGGGGAGCAAAATTGAGGTACAGAGTCGTTTAGGTGAAGGAAGTATATTTTGGCTAGATTTGACAGTACCCCTTTCCCATGAATGGGATGCAGGGGCAAATGTTTCAACCCACCAGAAAATCATCGGGATTCGGGGTAGTGCACCTCAGATTTTAATTGTTGATGATGATGACAACCATCGTTCCATGTTAACCAGTCTGCTACAAGAAATTGGCTGTCGAACCCTAGAAGCATCCGACGGTAAACAGGGACTAAAATTGGTAAGTGAAAATAACCCAGATGTGATTTTGCTGGATTTAGCCATGCCTAATATGGATGGTTTTGAGTTTATGGTTCATCTACAAGGAAATCCGCTAACTCGTTCTGTTCCGATCATTGTCTCTAGTGCGAGTGTATTTGATGAAAATCGTCAGCGGAGTTTAGAGGCAGGGGCAAGAGCATTCCTACCTAAACCCCTCCAGATGGAGGAACTACTCAAGGCGTTTCGATCGCTGCTTCAAGTGGACTGGATCTATACCCAATCCATACCTCAGCAGTCGTCTCCCAAAAGTGAGCAGGCAAGAGATAGTGAATGGGTTCTTCCATCGCAGGATATTTTGCAACAGCTTTATCATTTGGCAATGATGGGGGATATTCCGGCACTTGAGGGAATCTTAAGAGAGCTAAGTGTACAAAACACGCAGCTAGCTCCCTTCGCGGCTGAGTTAAGTAAACTCACTGCAAATTTCCAAACCGCCAAAATCCGTAAATTCCTCAAAACAATTGTAACAATGGAGTCAAGTCAATGATAGCTGATCCTCTCTCGAAGCCAATGCATATCCTGTTAGTGGATGACAATCCAAATAATATCAAGGTACTATGGGAAGCGATTCAGGGGTGTGGCTGGAAAGCACTCATGGCAACAGATGGAGAATCGGCGATCGAACAAACAGAATACGCCGCGCCCGATCTTATTCTCCTAGATGTGATGATGCCAGGGATTGATGGGTTTGAAACTTGCCGCAGATTGAAAGCTAATCCCATCACTCAGAATATTCCGGTGATTTTCATGACTGCTCTGTCCGACTCCATAGACAAGGTGAAAGGACTGGAAATTGGAGCAGTTGACTATATTACCAAACCTTTCCAACAAGAAGAAGTCATTGCCCGATTAAAGTTACACCTGAAAATCTCCTGTTTCACCCGTACTCTGGAACAACGAGTGCAAGAGCGCACCGCCGAATTAACTCAATCTCTGTGGCAGTTACAACAAACTCAACTACAAATGATCCAAAGTGAGAAAATGTCCACTCTGGGACAACTTGTGGCAGGCATTGGTCATGAGATTAATAACCCGATTGGTTTTATTGGCGGAAATCTCTCTCATATTAAGGAATATACAAATGATCTGCTTTGCCTGGTGAGCCTCCAACAGCAGAAATTACCACATCCAGATCCCGAAATCGAAGCGCTCGTCCGAAAAATCGACTTAGAGTATCTGATTGAGGATATGCCCAAACTCCTGGAATCAATGCACCACGGAATTGTCCGCCTTGAGAACATCTGCCTGTCTCTAAGAACCTTTGCTCGTTCCGATATTTCATCTAGGGTAGAGTTTCAGATTCACGAAGGAATCGATAGCACCTTGACGCTACTGAAGCATCGATGGAAAAGCCATGGAAACCACCCTGAGATCCAGATCGTAAAACAATATGGTGAGTTGCCTCCGATCAGTTGCTATCCCGGACAACTCAACCAAGTGTTCATGAATATCATCGCTAATGCTATTGATGCATTTGATGACCTCAATCAAAACCACTCCCATCAAGAGATAGCTGCTTGCCTAAACACCATCACTATTACTACATCAGTTGATATCAAGGAAGAAACTGTCACAATTTGTATCACAGATAATGGTCCTGGCATGCCTCCTGAAGTGCAGGCTCGAATTTTTCAGGAATCTTTCACAACCAAGCCTGTGGGCAAGGGAACCGGGCTAGGATTAGCTATCAGCCACCAAATTATTGTCCATAAACACAACGGAAAAATCAACTGCTTGTCAACCCCTGGTGAGGGAACAAAGTTTATTATTACTTTGCCGATTTAAGTAGGTAGAAAAAATAACTGAAAAATCTTTGCTATTCTCACACACAGGTAGTGCAACATTTAAGCTAATCAAAGCGAGTAACGTTGTAATAGAAAAAATAAATAAAGTAACTAAAAAGCCATGAGACAACCAATAGAAAATTTAACCACATTTGATGAATTTGTAGATTTTCTACAAACACAACCTGAAAGTATTCGCTACGAATTATACGATGGAGAAATTGTACAAATGCCTCAACCAAAAGGAAAACATGAGGAAATTATACAGGGTTAGCGCGTCTCAAACCCTATTGACAGGTGGATTACAGTGATTGTCCCTTGAGAGTTAAGGCGTTCGCGTTAGCTTGCTTCCGCATGGCCCTCATTATATTTACCCAACTTTTTTCGACTGACAAAGTTCAATAACCTGTTTGCATTGTGTCTCATCTGACATCTTGCACCTTCTCAATAAGGGTAGGGTGGGCACTGCCCACCTTACGAAATCATAAGGCCCACCCCAAGGGGGAAGTCAATAGTGTTGGTAACAAGTCACGCATTGTTTTAAATTTTGAATTTCCGCGTAGCGGCTTGTCCTCAAAGTCCTCAAAGTCCCCCAAGTCCTCCAAGTCCTCCAAGTCCCCCCAGCTCCCTTGTCCGGATCTTAAATAGGATTGCTATATAAACTTTCACACTCCAAGCTGTGGTGGAAGGTTGGTGTAGTATTTGCGAAACAAAATCGCTCCTAAATTAGTCAGCAAGCAGGAGATTGCTAGACACAGCAAGATATAAGTGGGAACCATCACCACGCCAATCAAAAACCAAGTATAGACATGCAGTACCATCACTAAAGCAAAAATGCTGGCAATTCCAGCAGCTTGCCACACTTGACGTAATGGGCGATGTAGTGCTGTTAAAACCACAGTCAGCAATGTTGTAAGCAAGTTGGCTGGCACTAGAAATGCACAAATAGCAATGCAGTTGGCGCGAGAAAACTCAGCTATAGTGTTGAGGTCGAGCATGAATCTTTTGAGATATTCTCCACACATTATAAAGTATTGAACTTTTTTTTACATTACTAAATATCAATGAGAGCATATATTTCATTCTATCTTTATAAAAATTAACATAAACATAAATTAATTAACAAGGTTATAATCAACCCAAATCTTGCAGCAAATATACTTTGTTCACTCCATGTCCGATCGCACATACGCTATCCTGGGAACCGGTGCATTAGGCGGGTTTTACGGAGCCAAATTGCAACAAGCTGGTTTAGATGTCCACCTTTTGCTGCACAGTGATTACGAATACGTCAGCAAACATGGTTTAGTCATCGAGTCTGTTGACGGCAACTTCACCCTACCCCAAGTCAAGACCTACCGTGAAGTGCAAAAAATGCCTCCATGCCATGTGGTGGTTATTGCACTGAAAACCACGCAAAACCATTTGCTACCTGACCTTTTACCACCTGTCGTTAAGGATGATGGGGTGGTGTTAGTTTTACAGAATGGACTGGGTGTGGAAGAAGAAGTCGCCCAAATTGTCGGTAGCGAAAGAGTCATCGGTGGTTTGTCATTTTTGACCGCCAATAAAGTAGCACCAGGACATATCCGCCACCTGAGCTATAAGAATATCATTTTAGGCGAATATACCCATGATTATCATCCTGGTGGAATTACAAACAGGATGCAGCAAATTGGCGAAGACTTTAAAAGTGCTGGTATCCCTATAGAATTATCTGAAGACTTGCTCTTGGCACGTTGGCAAAAATTAGTTTGGAATATCCCCTACAATGGGTTGTCTGTCATTCTCAATGCTACAACGGCTGAATTAATGGCAGATGTTCACACCCGTAAGTTAGTGGAACAACTTATGTATGAAGTGGTGGCGGGTGCAAAAAGTTGCACTCGCATCATCCCAGATAGCTTTGTTCAGACAATGCTCAATAATACAGCCAATATGAAGCCTTATCGCACCAGTATGAAAATAGACTATGACGCACGCCGTCCTCTAGAAGTAGAAACGATTTTTGGGAACCCGTTACGAATGGCACAAGCAGCAGGTGCAAATTTACCGTATATTAACTGCTTATACCAGCAGCTTAAGTTTTTAGATGCCAAAAACTTCTAGGTCACTAGTTGTCTGCCACACCAACTTTGAGGGGTTCGTAGTGAGGACTAAAGTCCTCAAAAATAAGAGGACTAAAGTCCTCACTACAAACCTATCAAAGTTGACTTGCCAGACTACTAGGTGGAAGTAAAGGTAACTGGTGAGGAGTGCTGATGGCTAATTGCCTAACTGACATCTTGCACCTTCGATAGGGAGGGCTGGTGGGCTTTAGCTACGAAATCATAAGCTTTTTGGGCTTTGATTTTCGCAACAAGGCGATGGTGCAAGATATGAGCTAACAACCATTAACAATTAGCTTTTAGCTATTAGCTTGATTTTATAAGGAGAACAGATAACAATGGAAGACATGGAACACTCTACAGACATTTCCAAATATTTTTCCCTGGATGATTGGATGCACAATCCTACTAATGATACAGAATGGGTGAATGGGGGATTAGTGCAAACAAGGGCAGCGACACTTAAGCATAGACGAATTCAAGGCAATATATACTTTTACTGGAGAAGTTACAATGACTCCAGGGCATTAGGGGGACAAGTTTATACAGATGTACCTTGTCGCACCAATCTACACGGGCGTTCTTCGGATGTTGCTTATCTCACACCAGAAATACTCATAAGATTTGGTGAACCTGCTGTGTTTCCCCAAAGCTTTCCACTCATTGCTGAAATTGTTTCCCCTAAAGATCTCGCGGAAGAGGTCATTGCTAAATCTCAAGAATATTTACAATCAGGAGGGGAGGAAGTTTGGCTAGTGTTCCCAGAAAATCGCTGGATTGTTGTCATGACTTTAAATCAGCGACTGGTGTTTATTTCTGGTGAGGTTGTCAGTACCCAAGCTGTACTCAAAGGTTTCAGTGTAGCCGTTGATGAATTGTTGACTTGATTGAAAAAAATGGTTGCTAATTGCTAATGGCTCATTGCTTTTTGGCAATGAGCTATTAGAAGTTCACCGAATTTGATACTTGGAGGCTTGGCTGAGGTGTTGTAAAGCTTGCTCGTCCATGAGCAGCGAAACTCCATAAAATTTTGAAGTTAGGAGAAAATCTAGGACTAGCCCTTTCAAGGTGAAGCTTAAAAGTGAAGTTTTTCTTCTCAAGTCCAGTCGGAGAAGCTACGCGCAGCGTCTCCCCTTGAGGTCAAACGGGATTGTCCTGTGCCCGTGCGTTGGTATTGAAGCCGCGAATCATCTTTTTTGATGAGGCGACGAGTGCGTTGGATAACCGGACACAGGCAATTGTGAGTGAGAGTTTGGAGCGGTTGAAGGTGACGCGGATTGCGATCGCTCACCGTTTGAGTACGATTGAACCGATAGTGATAGAGCATCGCCTGCATCAATTAACTTGTGGGCGATGTGGAACAGAGACTCGAATAATGAAAGTGCAGTTGCGAATTGCGTGGAGTCAGCTTTAACTTTACGTCCAGCAACAAAAAGTCGTGGGAGCAGACGAAACAAGTTTCAAGCAAGGAAACCTTGATGGATGCAATTCAAAAAATAGTCAAGCTTGGCTCTGGGTTGCATGTACACAGTAGTAGTAACATTTTTTCAGATCATTGTTTAATCCCCGTCTTCAGGTTTGGGATGAACATTTTTATATTTAAAATGCGAGAATAGAAGGGAAAACTCAGATTGGTCAAGGGACTGCAAGGTTGCTTCAGTTTAATGTTCCCAATCGCGTACTTTAACGTCAAGTGTTGATGAGTCAAGGGCAATATCCGTAGATATAAGATAAAGTCCCAGGGCTATTTCATTCTACACTCAATGCCAGGAACTCAAGTTCAAGCGAGAAAGCTACTGTCCGTTTCAACGGACTAAATTGCTTCTAGTTCTAGTCGGCTTAAGCCGACTTCAGCTATTAGCCTAGGAATTTATTCCTAGGCGTGTGGGTTGCTGAAGAATTCACGACCTTGCTGATGCAGTTGTCACGGTCGGAATTAATTGCTAGGTTTGGCGAACAATCTTAATAAAGGCGAATTTTAAATTGCCAATCTATTGTGTAGGTTGGGTTGAGGAACGAAACCCAACATTTAATTACTCCATCAGTATTCGGATACCGCTAACTCCTAACTCCTAACTCCTAACTCCTAACTCCTAACTCCTCACTCCTCACTCCTCACTCCTCCTCCTCACTCTGCGCCAGAACCATATTTCCAACTATCAATCCAGCGATCGCAATAGTATTTAGGAACCCTGGGCAAATTTTCCACCCACGGTTCTACCCTTTGACTCAGCCAAAACAATGCCGAATAAACACCTAAATTCCCATAATGCACCATCCAATCAAGCAAAGTTCCTAAACCTACTTGGGTCATAGTCTTGACAACTAATGCCGGATGTGCAGTAGCTGTTTTTAAAAGTGTTTGCGTCAACGCAGGAAACTGCACCACATCTTGTAAAAATGGCTTCAGGACAGGTTCACCCAACTTTTGCATTTCCAGAAACACAGCAGACAACAGTTGGTTAATTTGATTGGGGTCAATTTTCTGATCCACGCCAACACTCATCGCCCTCTGAAATAACCAAGTCACTGATAAACTTGGCTGGTATGATTGCAGCAGAACTAGCGCCTTCGCAGATAATTGATCAGTTTGTAGGGCAGAGTCAATGCCAAAGGTTAAACGCTGCAAGTGACGCACCATTGCACCAAAACCACCAAAACTCAGGGGAGATTGACTCCCACTGCTATCTCCCACTGGGAGAATGCGACTCCAAGGCGTCAACAGTGGATGACGATAGGAAGGAAAAAAGCCAAACAAAGCTCGTTTAAATGTCAACTGGTTCAATTCCACCCCTTGATATTCTGGCATCAGGCGGAGATATTCTTCAAAGAGAGTTTCTAAACCCAAGCGTTGTGGATGTGCATCCATGTAGGTAAATAAGTAAGTGGTTCTACCATCTCTAGCTGGGAAAGCTTCCCAGAAATATTGGCACTGATTTTGTAAAGGTGTAAAAGAGGATAGTATATCCCCATAGTGGTTTTCAGGAAAACCTTGGGCGCAACTTCCGACAACCAGACAAAGCCCATCTGGTTTTTGTCCCTGGCGTACTTGCTGTGTGATTGGGGAAAGATGTCCCATGGCGTCAATCAACAATCTGGCTTTAAACCTGCTACCAGCCTCTACCATCACCCCATCCGGATGAACCACCACCCCTGCAAAGGGCGTATTTTCAAATAACTTTCCGCCAGCAGCCAGAAATTTCTGCTTTAAGGTTTCCAGTAGATAAACTGGATCGACACCTATATTAAGAACACCCTCTACCCAAATTTCTGAACCACCAAGAAAGCTAACTCTCGCTTTTGGATAATCGGTTGCGATCGCAATTTCTAGTTCCGCATCTGTTAGCAAACCCAATTGCAAGAACACATCTAACTCTTTGCGGGAGATGTTCCACTCTTGCTCTCTACCACGCAAAATTGAACGCTCAATCAACGCCACTCGCACACCCTTCAAAGCTAAGGCGCAACCAATTAAAATCCCCAATGTACCACCACAGATAACAACATCCCAATCCACAGTACCTAAAGGCTGCTTATTTTCTTTCACTACCATTGGCACAGGTGTGATATTATCTCTAAGTGATGCCAAGATTCCATCGGCACGACGCAACCCTCCTAAAACATCCCCTGGTAGTTGGGAAAGAATCTCTTCAGTTAGAGTCATTGTTGGTTGTTTTTTGTGAAAAACTACTATGATCTTACGACGGCGTTGCTGAGTCACGGTATGAATTTACCTCACGCAAAGTCGCAAAGGCGCAAAGAGAAAAAGTTTTTAAATACCCCATTTTTTCATTTCATACTTCAATCAGCATTACTACGAACCCCTCATAATTAATGTGGCTGACTACTAGTCATTATGCGGAAATTCGCAAGTATACTTAGAAACCAAGTCTAAGTAAAATAACAATATACGTAAAAAAACCTATCAAATACGACATTTTTCAAGAGTCGATAAATTTTAAATTTTTTTCCTGATATCAGGCTATGCTGTAGCAAATGGCATATCAAGTACTAAGTATGGCAATGAATTGCTTTTTTAAAAGGAACTGAACTATCGGAGAGGCTACGTGAACCCGCGTAGGTTGGGTTGAGGAACGAAACCCAACAAACCGCGAAAATGTTGGGTAACGCATTGCCTCAACCCAACCTACAATTCTCCTTAACACCAAGCGTATTGACCAATAAGCATGTCGATGTTTTTGGTAGTTTGCAGCATACAACAGTACACGCGAATTAGTCAAAAATGCCCTGTAATGCTGAAATTAAGTAAGCGATCGCTCCCCCGTTCTCTTTACTTCTTGCTTGAGAAAACCTTACCTAATCCAGAGAATGAGCCAATACCCATCCTTCTGATATCACTTTAGATTAAGCAAATCAAATTTTGACTGTAACTTTAATAGCCACACTAAATAACATTATTATGGAGATTGGTAAAACTATGGAGTTTAATATAGAAGCTGGAGTAGAGCATAAAGTTAGTGGGGGTTCTCTCATACCAATAGGTGGGAAGCTTCCATATTATTTAGAAATGCAGACAAATAAGTTGTTAGACTTTCTTGTGGGAATTTTTTCTGCTGCTGGAAAGTCAGAACCAAACTTAAGAAGACGTATTAATGATTGGCTATATCCAAGAACTAGACCTGGTTTCTATTTGGAAATGAATGACCATTTACATTTAGCATATGCCGATCAGCGGAATGGACATGGAACCAAACATTGGTGGCGATTATTTTTCGACGATGATTACAGACATCATGTAGAGCAATTTACACGTGGAGTAGCTTTAGCCGTACCTGGAAAAGATACACCCAAGACCGATGACAACGCTTATTCACAAGAAAATGCCAAAGTACATGCACCGAAGGAGTGGGGCGGTATGTATTTCCGCTCAGCAGCCGAGATTAAGATTGCAGAAGAGTTGGATAAACAAGAAGTATTGTTCCTTGCTAACTCACGTGGTCGTGTTGGGAGACAAGGGTCACCTGTAAGTAACGCAAGTGGCTGGTTAACGGGTAGGGTTGAACTCGATTTCTTAGTATTTTATAAACGTAGGTGGATGATTCTAGAAGTTGATGGTCAACATCACCAAGAAGGTTCTCAAACTTCGAGAGATTATGTGCGTGATAGAGTGCTACTGCGTGAGGGTATACCAACAGTAAGGTTTGCAGCTAGGGAATGTTTTGAACGAGCATCAGATGTTGTGGCTGAGTTTTTAAAAATTTTCTGAACCAATCGCACCTCCCCACCCCCATTAGCATCTCGACATAAACATACCCTAAATGAATGAAGTGCGATCGCCGAGTCGGATATCATGGACAATCGCGTGAAAATGTTCACACACTCTGCCCCCCATCCCCTCTCCCTCAAGAGCTTATCGGAACCGTATTGGGTGCGGAATCTGGGATCTAAACAGCGATGGAAAAAATTGCTCTCCCTAATAAATGCAGAGAGAGCAGTGCCATGCCATTTTACTAAATATGTATACACAAGCATTTAATCCAATTTCGCAAACTAATTGTTTACTTGTGCAAAATTGATAGCGCAGCGTTGCGTCTGTGGTAGTGCAGGAAAAATTTTTTGTTAATTTAGAGACTGTTCGGTCTTTGTTGTAAAATTATGGTAAAAATCCTTCATGCTGAAGTTTTACTACAACCCCCTCTCTCCTAATGCTCGTCGTGTGAGGCTAACCTTACTGGAAAAGGGTATTCAATTTGAGCCGATTTTACTCAACTTGGATGGCGATCAACTGCAACCAGAGTTTCAAGAAATCAACCCCTTTCATCACATTCCAGTGATAGTTGATAACGGCTTTCGCATGGTAGAATCTTTAGCAATTTTGGACTATTTAGAAGCCAAGTATCCAAAACCTGCTATGCTGCCTACTGAGCCTGAGGCGTTAGCAACAGTGCGGATGGTGCAAATGATTACAGCTAACGAACTATTTCCTCAGGTAATTACACTGATATATGAACGTGAAGATTCACCACAAATTGAAAAGGCAAAGCAACATATCAATAAAGTCATGGATTTTTTCACCGAAGCTTTGGGAGACAGCCCATACTTTGGTAATGAGCAGTTAACCTTGGGAGATATAGTCGCTGGCTCTGCTGTGCCTTTGTTGCCTAAATTTGGTATAAATCTCAGTGATTACCCTAGGATAGATGACTGGTGTAAGCGCTTGATGGCGCGAGAGGCATGGCGTAAAACCGAACTAAGTGCTGAAGAGTTTGAACAATTCAAGCGCCGAGTGAGGGTTTTGGTAAAGTTGCGTAGACGTGAACTGCTGCGGGAAAATAACAATCAGTAGAACGTATGATCTATGATGGATGGTATGCATTGCCAGCAAATTGCCTTATTTTTGTATGGAAAAACAACCGATTCAAGTTATTGGAGGTGGACTAGCTGGGACAGAAGCAGCGTGGCAAATAGCCCAGGCTGGAGTGCCAGTAGTTCTGCATGAAATGCGACCAAAACGCTTCAGTCCTGCTCATCATACAGAACACTTGGCAGAACTGGTATGTAGTAATTCCTTTGGGGCTATGGCAAGCGATCGCGCTGCTGGTCTTTTGCATGAAGAATTGCGCCAACTCGGTTCCATCGTCATTGCCAAAGCTGATGAACACGCCGTACCCGCAGGGGGAGCACTAGCAGTAGATAGAGGACAATTTAGTCAAGATTTGACGCAAACCCTTGATGGTCATCCCTTAATTGAACTTCGTCGGGGAGAAGTACGTAGTATTCCTGAAGGAATTGTTGTTTTAGCTACTGGACCTTTAACGAGTCCTGACTTGGCGGAGGATTTGCGCGGCTTGACGGGGATGGAATATCTCAGCTTTTTCGATGCTGCTAGCCCCATCGTGGTAGGAGAATCCATTAATCACGACAAGGCTTTTCTTGCCTCTCGCTACGACAAGGGCGAAGCTGCTTATCTGAACTGTCCCATGAATAAAGAGCAGTATCTACGTTTTTGGCAAGAACTTTGTGTAGCCGAACAGGTGGAATTGAAGGATTTTGAGCGAGAAACGGCGAAATTTTTTGAAGCCTGTTTGCCAATTGAAGAGTTGGCACGACGGGGGGAAGACACCATGCGCTATGGTCCCCTCAAGCCAGTGGGGTTGTCGGACAGTCGGACTGGCGAACGCCTCTACGCTGTGGTGCAGTTACGGCAAGAAGATAAAGCAGGTCAACTTTGGAACATGGTAGGATTCCAAACTAACCTGCGTTGGAGTGAGCAAAAACGAGTGTTCCAAATGATACCTGGTTTGGAAAATGCTGAATTTGTCAGGCTAGGGGTAATGCACCGCAATACCTTTGTCAATGCTCCCCAGTTGATGCTTCCTACCCTGCAATTTAAGCAACGCCCAACGTTACTAGGTGCTGGGCAATTAATTGGTACTGAAAGCTACACAGCAGCATCCGCAGGAGGCTGGTTGGCTGGCACAAATGCAGCCCTGATGGCTTTGGGTAAAGAACCGTTGACACTACCTTCGACAACGATGATGGGGGCGCTGTTTCAATTTATTAGTTCCGCTTCACCCAAACACTTCCAACCCATGCCTGCCAACTTTGGCATCTTGCCAGAGTTAGGTGAGAAAATCAAGAATAAACAGGAGCGTTATGGACGCTACCGCGATCGCGCCTTAGCTGAGTTAGGGGAATTTGTCAAGTTGCTTCACTCCAATTCCAGCAATTCTCATTATGAGAATGGTTATTAATAGTGCACTCTTTTAAGCGGTTTTCTTCTTCTATCCGTGCTAAACCAGCGCGATATTGAGCTTCACGCTTGAGCCAAAATGCTGCTGTACTCCCTAAAACCCGTTCTAGCTTCAGGGCTGTTTCTTCATTGATAGGTGCTTTGCCATTAATTAACAAGCTGATATGTTTAGTGGTGTAGCCTAATCGGTCTGCTAACTCTATTTGTGTCCAATCACGCTCTTCTAATACATCAGCGATTGTATCACCAGGTGGAGAAACCCAATCTGGAGTAAAGGGACGGGTTGTCTTAATCATGGTAATCTCCAATTGAATTCAATACAAACAGCAGTAACTCTTGACCAATCAATGCTCCCATCCTCTGTTAAAGGAATGGGGTCGTTATCTGGCTTAAATACAAGTCGTTTACCACCTTCTAGGTCTACTGTAAATTCACCAGCCCGATCTCCTTTTAAGGGATGGGGACGACCTGCAAATAATTCTGTGACACATTTAGCAAAGCCGGGGTCAGCCCCTTCTCCCAAGGGGAGACGCACTCGCGTTCGGGTTCGTCAAAAGTCATCAATATAACTAGGACTTACGCACTTTACAAATAGACCATTATGTGTATATCTAGCTGATGAAAATGATTTCCTTACACAGCTTCGTTCCCAGGCTCTGCCTTGTAACGAGGTTGATACACAATTGTGATTGTCTGTCAATGCGTAAGTCCTAATAACTTTTTTTCCTCCAAAATCTCAAAGGACTTTTTCAACATAATTCACTAAATCAAGCGTTGCGCGATAGCGAATGAAGCGAGTAAAGCGTTTGCCCGCTTGCTCTCCCCTTGGGTACGCTGCGATCGCATTCTCTCGAATTGGAAGATATCGAATGTTCAGATAAGAAAGAGCGAATCAAGAAAGCGCTGGACTTATTTATTGCTGAGTTGTCCAAAGAAGGTTTGTAAACCACAATCAGAAAAAGGCGACAAGAGGGTGGGTGCAATAGCCCACGATTAGGAGCGATTGTGGGGGTGTGTTCCACCTAAATGCCCTTTCGTGGAGTGGTTGAGCAACTTCTGTCAAGCTTTATTA
Organism: Stigonema ocellatum SAG 48.90 = DSM 106950; assembly: GCA_016903675.1. Classification (GTDB taxonomy): domain Bacteria; phylum Cyanobacteriota; class Cyanobacteriia; order Cyanobacteriales; family Nostocaceae; genus Stigonema; species Stigonema ocellatum. The sequence goes on from JADQBA010000044.1 coordinate 57,656, forward strand.
ATTCCAAGTGAGTAGTCTAGAGAATATCGCTCTTGAGGATACTTCATTGACTGCATCTTCTGTTGACATCTATCTAGCTAGATTCCGCAAGGTGCTTGAGTACATCGATACTCATCTGGACGACGACCTTACTGTCGATCAGATCAGCAGTGTTGCTGCATTCTCGAAGTATCACTTTCACAGGCAGTTCTCTGAGCTTTTCAGAGTTAGCCTGTACAGATACGTTCAGCTCAATCGCTTGAAGCGTGCTTCTTATCAACTCGCCTTTCGTCACAAAAAGCAGATCATCGATATTGCGCTGGCGAGTGGCTACGAAAATCATGAATCGTTTTCTCGCGCATTCAAAAAGAGCATAGGGCAGACCCCAACTGAGTTCAGAAAGCAGCCGCAGTGGGGTCTTTGGCACTTGACTTACCAACCATTAAGTGACATAAGGATCAAGTATATGAAACTAGAAAACCAGCCCGCGCAAGTCAAGCTAATCTCCTTTAAAAACACCAAAGTTGCAGTCCTTGAGCACCGTGGCGACCCAAATCTCATCGGGAACTCCGTGTGCAAATTTATTGAATGGCGAAAGCAGAACTGTCTGCCGCCTACGGTCAGTGACACTTTCAACATCCTCTATGATAATCCGTCCGAGACCGCACCCGACGACTATCGCTTTGATATATGTGCATCAACGGAGCGTGATGTGGTTGACAACCCATTTGGGGTTGTAGAAAAAATCATTCCTGGTGGCAGATGTGCTGTATTGCGGCACATAGGTTCCGACAGCAATATCAGTGAGAGCATAACTTATCTGTACTCCATATGGCTCCCGCTGAGCACAGAAGAACCGCGAGACTTTCCACTGTATCTCCAGAGAGTCAGTTTTTTTCCTGATGTGCCTGAGCATGAGGCTATCACCGACATATTTCTACCCCTCAAGTAGCAGTAGCATTTGCACTCGTTACCGACAAGTGGGGAGCGGTTAACGAAAGAGCCAATTTGTGGAATACATGGCTCAAAGTATTAATTTCTCGTAGGAATTGCATCCAGATCCATCGACGAAAGCCGTAACGTAATTCGCTTATCTTTGGCAAGAGTTGCTTTGGCATACTCTTGAAGCTTGGCAAGACGGTTTGGATCTCCCACTGATTCCCATTCGCCCTTTTCAAAGGACTCAAGTATTTCCTTCTCTTCATCATCGAGTTTACTCATGCTCATCACCTCTTCGTAGGTACTGCTTGGTTGCCTTGCGAGATGGAATAATAGTCATTGTACATACAATGACAACAATAACCAGGGATGAGGAAAGGTACGTTGTCGTACTCCTGTCCCGCCCGAAATTGAATAAAGGAAAAGAACACAGGAGTCGAGAAGCGCTGAATCGGAGTATGAATTGACATTTTTCGAGATGACTAAACAACGATTCTTTGCGCCTTTGCGCCTTTGCGTAGTCCTGTCATTCTTCAAATCAGCAACGCCAAATTTTGAATTTAGAATTGCTGGGGCGATTGGTTGGTTGACCCCATCGGGTGATGGGGTTTATGCTTAAAAAATTATCAAGGCATGATATCCTTACACTTCCCTTGTGTGGGAGCACTTGGATTTTGATAACCTTGATTTCCTTGGCTATCAACAATAGAAAATGCGTAGGCTTGGAAAGCGCTACCATTACTGACAGCCCTACACAACTTACGAAGTGCGCCTGTCTTAGCACCGTTACCGCTACGACGGAAGAGGAAGTAGTTGGGACCAATGGTCACGAACTTGGTCGGTACACCACTAGAGGGGTCCAAGTATGTAGCTAGGGGTACTCTTGCTGCGATCGCTATACCAGAGTCAGCATAGCCGATTGCTCCTGGAGTACTCATAACCGTATTGATGACACCAGGGCTATAAGAACCAAAGAGATTCAACGGTGACACTGGCGTTACGTTATTATCGTCACCCGTGTGAAAAGGATCGGTACTTATATTAAACAATGGTCCTGCCGTTATCACATCCGGTTGAGAATTTGCTGTCAAAGAAGCAGGAGTAACAATAATATCATTGACATTACGCTGAGGGATACGTGTTCCGTCGCTAAAATTGTATCGACGAATTGTTTCACCTGTTAAGGAGTCAGTACCTGTTCTGATGTCGCCGATGAATAAGCTAGATACCGTGTTGCAGAGTGAAACAACCCCAGACTGGAGAGTATCAGTTGTTCCGCTGCTGTCGCCACGGGCTACCCGTCTGATAGGTAGGTCGGGACCGACTTCTGAGTTTTGATTTACCACCTGATTCCAGTTGGTTAAGTCACCTCTGAGGATTTTGCAACCTGTCTCCCCATCAATCGTAAGGTCGAATTGCGGTGAATTAGGATTTGTCGGATCAGTCGGTACGTTGTAAGGGAATGCAATACCACTATCGAGAGGACTGACAGCCACAGTAGGGACGACAGATCCCTGGGAATTAGTAACAACAGCAGGCGGTGCAGCCAAGCCCGTAGAGTCGCTGGATACAAAATCCACCCTTCCATTTGCTAACGCAGTACGACCCGCGCCACTACCAGTTACAGTATAGCGGACAGAGTCTGGTGAACCTAGAATATCTCTGAGTCCAGTGCCGGTGAAGCCATTAAAGTTGCTGTCAAGCAAGGAGGTGATGGTGCTTGAACCAGCACCTGTCAGGATTGATGTTGTGGGTGGGGTTTTTGGCTGGTATACTTGAGCAGATGCTTTTTGCACAAACGCCACACTCAATGTGATGACAGCTACACTTGCTGTCTTAGTACAGTGTTTGATGAATTCGTGGTTTTTTGGTTCGTAGTTGCGCTTTAGCGCTAAAGCGCAACTACGAACGATAGACGTTATTTTGATTTCGTCACCAACTTGTGCAATCTTGTACTTAGCCCAATGATTCAAATTAAATAACATGATAGTTAATTAGAATTCTGATAAGTAAACATACTTACAGTAGTGCAAAGAGCGCTCTTTGCACTACTGTAAGCTTAGGAGTAATTTTTTAAACTTGAGATCAGCAACGCCAGAATTATTTTGCCTTCTTTTGGTCTTGAACTATCTCGTCTTTAGTAGTTGCTATCCCATGTACACCTATGGCGGCGATAGTGGCACCGATAAATCCCCAAGTTCCATTGGCTAATGCATTCATCCGATGAACGAAGCTACGATGATAGGCAAGGTTCAATTGCCGATCGCTGCTTCTTCCATCCGTAACTAGCTTTTCTACATACCTTTCAGTTCTTCCGAGTTCCGCGTAATCAGTATTGAAGGAGTAAATTGATGATCCTGCTAACAACAAACCTGGAATAACTAATATCATCAAGAGAATTGCTCTGCTTGTGCTCATACAACCTCATAAGGCAATTTATCTCTTGTTAATGCTGACACGACTGGAACTTTGTGTTAGTATCTGGCGAACTAATTGTGCTTTTGAGGAGGTAAATTGGGAACAATACTCGTGGTGTTTGGGGCGATCGCTTTGCAAAATCGAACAACATGAGAGCGTTATTTTTTCAAAGACAGAGCAAATTTTCTCGTTTATGTGTTGCATTTTGCTGTATTTTATGCATATGGTTGGTATGGTTCTCAGTATTGCCACTTCAGGCAGCGCCTACAGATATATCTCCTTCCGTTGACACATTGCGCCAGCAGCAACAACAGGTTAACCAACAGCGAACAGGTGCGATCAAGGAGCGCGATCGCTTAACCAATTTGCAACAAGCAGCACAAGAGAACTTGAAGGGTTTACAGCAAAACTTGCAAACCACTGACACGAACATTCTTGATAGTGAGTTGCGACTGCGACTGGCAACCGAACGCCTCCAGCAGTTAGTAGCTAATTTAACTGTTGCTCGTGATTCTTACCAAGAACTTCAAGCAGCAACAATTGCCCGACTGCGTTTTCTCCAGCGATCGCGCCTTCACCAAGGATGGGCTGTTTTGCTGCAAAGCCAAAACCTCAATGATTTTTTAGACCGCCGTCGTCAGTTGAAGTTAGTTTATGCAGCTGATGAGCAAGTCTTGGGAAAGCTGACAGCCGAGGCAAATCGGATTAACAACCAAAAAATAGTCATCGAACAGCAAAAAAACGATCTGAACCTGATTCGTCAGCAACTGCTAGCACAAAAAGCCGATTATCAAGGTCAGGAACAGTTACAGGAGCAGTTGATTGAACGCCTAAATAGCGATCGCCTTGCAATAGATGCAGCGCAAACTCAACTAGAGAGAGATTCAGAATCTTTGAGTCTATTGATTCAAAAGAAGGTGCAAGAAGCAGCGGTCAACACAAACGGAACTGGTATTTTTGCATATCCCAGCGATGCTGCTACCAGCAGTCCTTTTGGTTGGCGGATGCACCCAATTCTTGGCTATCGCCGTTTTCATTCAGGTTTAGACTTTGCTGCTAGCTATGGTAGTACGATTCGTGCCGCAGATTCTGGAAGGGTGATTTTTGCGGGATGGTATGGTGGTTACGGTAGAGCGGTGATTATTGATCACGGCAAGGGTATTACCACTTTATACGGTCATACGAGCGAGTTGTATGTTTCGGAAGGACAAACAGTGGAACGAGGAAGTGCGATCGCTGCTGTGGGTTCTTCTGGTCTATCTACTGGTCCCCATCTCCACTTTGAAGTTCGTCGGGACGGTACACCAGTAGACCCTATGGGTTTCCTATGACTTAGAAACCCGGTTTCTTGAATAAACCGGGTTTCTGACATGCAAATTTCATCACAAAAGTGCTATACTCTGGAAAGACGTGGGCGCGTAGCTCAGTGGATAGAGCAACAGATTCCGGTTCTGTTGGTCGGGGGTTCAAATCCCTCCGCGCTCGTTACATTTGTACATTAACTAATTATTTGTCACTGTTAACAGATTGATGTCATGTTTAACAAATTGATGTCACTCTTAACAGATTGTGTCACAACTACGTGTAAAATTATTTCATGGAGGACACATTTTTTATGAGCAAACAGGCGGCTGAAATAACAGGCTGTACCCTGCGTCAGCTCCTCATATCTTGCACCACGGTCTTGTTGAGAAAATCAAAGCCCAAAAAGCCTATTATTTCGTAGGGTGGGCAGTGCCCACCCTACCCTTATTGAGAAGGTGCAAGATGTCAGGCTCCAGTACTGGCGAGAAAAGGGCGTGATTGTTCCTGTTATCAGTGAAACGGGAACTGGGCGTAGTATTTATTACTCAAAAGCCAATTTGGTGGAATTGGCTGTGATG
>JADQBA010000217.1 GCA_016903675.1 Stigonema ocellatum SAG 48.90 = DSM 106950
GGGGCGGGGGGTGGGGGCCCGGGGGTGGGGGGCGTGGGCTGGGGGGACGGGGGTGGGGGGACGGGGGCGGGGGGAATGGGGAGTGGGGAATGGGGGAAGTTGGGAAGAATAATTGTTTACTCCCCTATCTCCCCTATCTCCCCTATCTCCCCTATCTCCCTACTCCCTACTCCCCATTCCCCATTCCCCATTCCCCATTCCCCATTCCCCATTCCCCACTCCCTAATTTAATGGCCGATGGGTTGATGCCTGCTTTGTGTGCCACTAAGACGCCTAGTGCTTCTAAATATGAGTTTACCTGTATTGATTTTATTCCTAAAGGTTGGGGAGGAACGTGTATTTGAGTTTTATTTTCCTGTACGGTGATGATTTGGCATCGCCTATGACTTAAACTGAGCAATGCACTACCACCACAAGCGGTTGCTGGTACAATCACAGCATCAACTTGATTAGCCCAAATATCTCCTGGTTCAGGCAACTCATGTGGTGTCCTGACAATAAATTGGGGTGCGCGACTTAAACCTACAAGTACACTTGGTAAAAAAGTATAGCCTAATTCTTCGGCTGCTGCACGGGGAGATAAATTGGGATCTGGGGGTAGGGCAGAGAGTGCAGGGGAATGGGCGCAAGGAATTTGAAAAGTTCTCACTACCAAATGGCTAATCACGGCTTCTGCACCTGCAATTGGATCGACTCCTTTACCATAGCGGTAGTTTTGCTCGGTTACTTCATCCAATTCATCAGGGAAACGGGCAACAACTGCGATCGCTTCCACCCTCCCCCTCTTAATTAAAACCTCCGCTGCTCGTAACAAACTATCCGGGTTGCCAATGGTTCCCCAACTCGCCCCTGATGCTGATGTACGTAATTCCACTTCTAATGCCGCATCTGTTGTTACATGCTCATTTACGGATAATCCCAGGGTTGCTCTAGCCGCATCCATTGCTTGCATGTGTCGCAGCCGCAACTCTGGTTCAATACCTTGGTCAAAAAGTACACCTAACCTATTTTGATGTACTGGACGTAAACCCCAGCATCCAGATGCAAATTTGTCAAGTCCGTAGCCTTCTACGTAGAAAGCGTTGGGCAGGTTCCAGTACAAACTTGCGCCATTGAGGACATTGGGGTGAGTGATGAGGCGATCGCAAACCTGTGCTACAGCTTTTGCCACAGGCATTGCATCACCCGCATAACCCCCAATCGCCGCCCCAATCCCAGTAGGAACAATTAAAATAGCAGTATATGGACGCATAAGCCGCTTCATTAAGAAGTTAGGAGTTAGGAGTTAGGAGTTATGAGTTAATTTATAATTCATCACTCCTCACTCCTCACTCCTCACTCCTCACTCCTCACTCCTCACTCCTCACTCCTCACTCTCGTAACGACTGCTTCAACACTGCATGATTGCTGTTCTAAATCCACAGACGTAATTGCCCAACGTAAGGGTTCACCTTGTTTTTTGAGTTCCACTTCAATGATTTTTTGCAGTTCTGCGGGAGTATCTTGCAACTCAATTTCTGCCGTAATAAAATGCGTCGTCATAATTTAACTCCTAACTCTTAAGAAACACTTTCTGTGTAGGGGTGTGAGGGTGTAGGGGTGCAGGGGGAAAGAGTTTTTGTGTGATTCATAGCGGGCGGTGTTACTAACTCCTAACTCCTAACTCCTAACTCCTAACTCCTAACTCCTAACTCCTAACTCCTAACTCCTAACTCCTAACACCTAACACCTAACACCTAACTATTTACCGAATTGCAACTGATAAACGATGTCTTCCTTTTGTGTTTCTATTTTCAAATTAGAACGAGGATGGGCGACACAAAGTAATACATAACCTTGTTTTTGCAATTCTGGACTAACGCCCATGCCATCACTTTGATCCACATTGCCCTCGATAATTTGACCAGCGCAAGTTGTACAAACACCAGCATGACAGGAACTCGGTAGACCCAAACCAGTGGCATCAGCAACCGATAAGATGGTTTCATCCTCAGGAACTTGTAAAGTATGAGTTTTTCCTTGGTGGATAATTTCGACGGTGTAAGTGTTGGGCATAGACAAAACAAGAGTAATGCAAGGGACGAATAAAATATCTTATCTTATGAATAGGCGGAAAACCAACTTAACAGATGCACACACAAGAATTATCCGCCCACAAGACCAAGAAGTGTCAAGGCATTTTACACTGATAATTATAAGATATTGTTGCCTGACACAAAACTTAATCTAATTTGGGACTTCTCGCCTGTTAAGACTTGTGAGGTCTAACTGCCCTGAAATTAGAGAAGTATTGATTAACACTGAAAAAAAGTGGCAGAAAATTTGGAGAGGAGCATGCTCGAACAATACCGCCAAGAAGTTGCAGAAAGAGCCGCACGTTTGATACCCCCCTTGCCATTAGATGCAAAGCAAACATCCGTTGTGTGCGAATTACTGAAAAATCCGCCGATGGGGGAAGAAGAGACATTAGTGCATTTATTGCGCGATCGCGTTTCCCCCGGAGTCGATCCCGCAGCATACGTCAAAGCTGGATTTCTAACCGCCATAGCTAAAGAAGAAATCACCAGCCCCCTAATTTCACCCATTGAAGCTGTGGAATTGCTGGGTACGATGATGGGAGGCTATAACGTGCAATCCTTAATCGAACTGCTGCAATTTCCCACCGTATCGGTTTCGTTATCTTCCGAAACACCTCTAGTGATGGGCGGACAAGGAAAGGAACCCATAGCAGCATACGCCGCTGTCGCCTTAAGCAAAATCCTCCTAGTATATGACACCTTCCACGATGTCTTAGAATTATCCAAAACCAATCCCTTTGCCAAACGGGTCATTGACTCTTGGGCAGAAGCTGAGTGGTTCACCATTCGTCCCAAAGTACCAGAATTCATCAATGTTACTGTCTTCAAAGTCCCTGGTGAGACGAACACCGATGACTTATCCCCCGCAGTTCACGCCACCACACGCCCGGATATTCCCTTACACGCCCTAGCAATGTTAGAGTCGCGGATGCCTGGGGCGTTGCAAACCATTGCGGAGTTAAAGAAAAAAGGGCATCCTATCGCTTACGTGGGAGACGTGGTTGGTACTGGTTCCTCCCGTAAATCTGCCATCAACTCCTTACTGTGGCACATGGGGCACGATATTCCCTATGTACCCAACAAGCGTGCTGGAGGGTATATTTTAGGCGACACCATCGCCCCCATCTTCTTCAACACCGCTGAAGACGCTGGTGCTTTGCCCATTCAGTGTGATGTCACCAAGATGGAAACTGGCATGGTAATTACCATTCACCCCTATACTGGGGGAATTACCAATGAAGCTGGCGAAGTGATTTCCACCTTCACCCTGAAACCTGACACCATCCTTGATGAAGTCCGTGCAGGAGGACGCATTCCCCTACTCATCGGACGCACTCTCACCGACAAAACCCGCCAAGCACTTGGTTTAGAACCCAGCACTATCTTCGTGCGTCCAACCCCTTTGGTTTCCACGGAAGTCAAAGGCTACACCCAAGCACAGAAAATAGTGGGTCAAGCTTGTGGTTTACCGGGTGTACATCCAGGTACATCCTGCGAACCGCTCATGACTACCGTTGGTTCCCAGGATACCACAGGTCCCATGACCCGCGACGAGTTGAAAGAACTAGCGTGTCTTGGTTTCTCTGCTGACTTGGTGATGCAGAGTTTTTGCCACACCGTAGCTTATCCCAAACCAGTTGATATCAAAACCCAAAAAGAACTACCCGACTTTTTCGCCTCTCGTGGCGGTGTCGCTTTACGTCCTGGGGATGGAATCATCCATTCCTGGTTAAACCGGATGCTACTACCCGACACGGTAGGAACTGGCGGCGACTCTCACACTCGCTTTCCCTTGGGTATTTCCTTTCCGGCTGGTTCCGGTTTGGTGGCGTTTGCAGCAGCGTTGGGTGTCATGCCTTTGGACATGCCTGAGTCTATTTTGGTGCGGTTCAAGGGTGAATTGCAACCCGGTATCACTTTGCGAGATGTTGTGAATGGCATTCCCTACGTGGCAATTCAAAAAGGTTTGTTGACGGTAGAGAAGAAGAACAAGAAAAATGTCTTCGCTGGGCGGATTATGGAGATAGAAGGCATGCCTTATTTAAAAGTTGAGCAAGCTTTTGAACTGACCGATGCTAGCGCCGAACGTTCCTGTGCAGGTTGTACTATTAAGCTGAGTGTAGAGACAGTTTCCGAATATCTGCGATCCAACGTGGCGCTGTTGAAAAACATGGTAGCACGAGGCTATCAAGATGCTCGTACCATGATGCGTCGCGTCGCCCAGATGGAACAGTGGTTGGCAAACCCAGTGTTGATGGAAGCTGATGCGGATGCGGAGTACGCCGAAATCATTGAAATTGATTTGAACGAAATTAAAGAACCAATTGTGGCTGCTCCCAATGACCCTGATAATGTCAAATTATTATCGGAGGTTGCTAACGATTCTGTGCAAGAAGTGTTCGTCGGTTCTTGCATGACGAATATCGGTCATTATCGGGCAACTGCTAAGGTGTTAGAAGGTGCAGGCGCAGTGAAGACTCGCTTGTGGGTTTCTCCGCCAACTCGCATGGATGAACAGCAACTAAAAGATGAAGGTGTGTATGGTATTTTTGGTGCTGCGGGTGCGCGGACAGAAATACCTGGTTGCAGTTTATGTATGGGTAATCAGGCGCGAGTTGCTGATGGTACAACGGTGTTTTCTACTTCTACACGCAACTTCAACAACCGTATGGGTACAGATGCACGAGTTTATCTCGGTTCAGCAGAATTGGCAGCGGTTTGTGCTCTGTTAGGGCGCATTCCCACAGTGCCAGAATATATGGACATTGTGGCGAATAAGATTCATCCTTTTGCTGATGATTTGTATCAGTATTTGAACTTTGACCAAATCCCAGGTTTTGAGGATGAAGGGCGCGTAATTTCGGTAGAGGAGATGTCAGCTTTGCCTACAGGGGCGGGTAGTTAAGAAATTGCCCATAAATGTCATCAGGCTACACGAAGGAAGCCCGCCTGCGCGGGCTTTAATTGTTCAAGCTGTACCTGAAAGAGAAATTAAAAGCTTTTTTAATTTTTGATTCTGCTTCGCAGTACTAGTAGATATACTGCAAACGGCTAAAAACTATATCTATAGGAACCCCTCTCCAAACCTCTCCCCGAACTCGCGACCAGAGGCTTAAGACTTGAGTTTTCCGCGACTAAAAAGTCAATTTACTAGCCGGTTTTAGTATAATTAAGTCATCTGCAAGTTAAACGTAAAATCAAAAAAGGAGTTTATCATTGTCAGAGCCATTGAAATTGATTACAAACCTCTTTGACCAAATTGATGCTTTCTCTTATGACAGTCAGTCTATATCCCAAGAAAAGCTAGATATCGCCAACAAGTCTCGAACTAGCCTCTTTCCTTGGCGGGGACAATTTTCACCTGAATTAGTTGAACTTTTACTCGACCAGTATAGCCAAGATACAAGCGTCATTTTAGACCCGTTTGTAGGTAGTGGTACAACAATATTTGAATCAGCTCGTAAGGGCTTAAAGTGTTACGCATCTGAAATTAACCCTGCGGCTGTTGAGATTGCTAAAACATCTCAATTCATGAATGTGGAGTTAGCGGCTAGAAAAGAAATTCTTCAAAGAGCAGAATCAATTGCAGAAGAGTGTCTTCTTCCATTTAAATGGGACTTATTTTCATATCAGCTACAAAAATACCCTACTTATATACAGCCTGACAATTCAGTTGATAAACTCTTGAGAAAAATTTTATATCAAGGAAATAGCAATAATCCACTTGTACATAATATTCTTGCCAATGCCGTTATTCGTTATATGAACTATCGTTCACCAAAAGAAGTTACAGACTTATTACGGGCTTTAAGAGAACATTCTCAGATTGTAAATGAACTAAACTACAGTAAACATAATTGTAGTTTATTTCATACGGATGCCAGAAGCATTCCTTTAGCTGATAGTAGCATAGACTTAGTAATCACTTCACCACCATACATTAACGTATTCAACTATCACCAAAACAATCGTCCAGCAATGGAACTTATGGGATGGAATTTACTAGAGGTAGCAAAGTCGGAAATGGGTTCAAATCGTAAAAACCGCCAGAACAGATTTCTAACTGTTGTTCAGTACGCATTAGATATGCTTGATGCCTTGAAGGAGATGCGACGCTTGTTGCGTCCAAATGGTCGAGTAATAATTATTATTGGAAGAAAATCAAATATACGTGGTATAAGTCTTGAAAATGGTAAATTAGTTGCAGCAATTGCTGTAGGTGGTGCTGGGCTTAGCCTTGAAAAAATTCAAGAAAGGAAGTTTAAAAACAAGTTTGGAGAGATAATTTATGAAGATATCCTTCACCTTGTTCCAGCATCTGTGAAGATTATAGCAGGAGATAATTTTGCTCGCTTAGTTGCTACATGGATGCTGATAGAAGCATCTAAATTTGCAGAAGGACAGGTTCTTAGTGAAGTACTAGAAGCAACAGAACGTGCTAGTGATGTAAAAAAATCACCTTTGTTTAAGTTGAATACTAATCGGTTAACATTTTCTAATTAGATTAATTAATCAATCAATGAAGAGTATATCCAACTTAATATGAACAAATATCAAACTCCTCATTTTGATAAATTAAATGCTTTATTAACAAATAATAAACTACCATCGAATGATAGAAAAAAAGTTCAACAGGCTATAAAGGTTTACCAACAATGGATTACAAATTTGAATAAGGTGACTGCTACCAATAACCAAGCAGAACAGATATTAAACAAAATGGTAAATTTACTTAATGGATACAAGTTGTATATTGATATTTTTTTGATTTTTGATAGCCATGATGACTTTTTATATCGTCAAAAAGGTCAGTTGAAGTTAGACAATTCAATCATTGAAGAATTTTTACCTCGCATTATACATCCTTGTTTGATTCCTGAAATTCAGCAAATGCAAGTAGAAGTTGGTCCTGTTCAATCATTTTCTGCTGTCTACTTTGAGTCCAGCTTAGATGTTCAAGCTGATGGAGGTGGTTTAAATATTCGGGCAAAAAATCAAGATTTTGCTATTAGCAAACGGCTTTATCTTAAGGCTTCATACACTCCTGACTTTCAACAATCAGTCACAAAAGTAACAAATCTTGCTTATGTCGTAGCAGAATGCAAAACTAACCTTGACAAGACTATGTTCCAAGAGGCTTGCGCGACAGCACACGAGTAAAATCTGCAATTCCAGGCGCAAAATACTTCCTACTATGTGAGTGGCTAGATATGACACCTTTAAGTACAGCACCAACAGATATCGATGAAATTCTTCTTTTACGAAAGGCTAAAAGACTGAATTCAAATGTGCGTAATAAATTTAGCACTTTTGCAGGACGCCAAAGCTGTAGAAAGGAATATACAAATTACTTGAAAAAAAATACCTTAAAGGTAGAGATGTTCCAGCGATTTATTAACCATATACGTAGGCTTTTAAATCATGAAAGTCCTGTTGAAAAAGATATTTTATTACTCGGATATTTTTAAAGCAAAACTTACACGCGATCGCTCCTCGTCTCATCTTTGTGGATTCGCCCCACCTTCCAAAGCCATGAAGAGGGGTAAAGGGTAAAGGGGAGGAAAAAGAGCAATATTCAGAAAAATCTAACTCATAGGATGGCACTCGTAAGCGTAGCGGATTTTAATCAAGCGTCGCACTCTTGTTCAAAGAGTGCGTAAACGCATGAATAGAGTTGAGTAGCTTTATAACTTTAGTTTACTGTTTCGTCTCGTTGACAATCAAAGACCACTTCAAAGCGAGCGTTAGGAGTCATCTGACGTAGAAGGCGCAAATTACCGTCTGCGTCTGACTGACTGCGGAACCGAGCAACAATAACTCGTTGCGTATCGGGAAGTAGACGAGCAACCGCCCATGAATTCAGACGCTCTTTGTAAGGGAGTGCCTGACTTTTTAACTCGGAATCATTGTATTGAGTATTTTGTGCCATGTTTAGATTATACATCACAAGTTTAGTGAAAGGCCTGAGGGCGTCGCTGAGCCGAGATAGACTAACACCTCTTCAATCATAGTGAAAGCTGCCTCCTGAATAGCATATTATTTTTTTATCGTCAATAATTGAGTAAAAATTTTTACGCCTGCTAAGTTGAAACACTTAGTCGGCTATGAACCTGAGAGCCTTGAAACAACTCGCAGGATTGACGATCCGACACGTAGCAATTAAAGTAAAGTGCACCGATTTCTGAACTGAGTTTGCACGTTGAGTGCTAAAACCTATGCCCATGATAGATTTCTGCTTTTCCCTGAAATAAATTTGTAGCGGAATCGCGCAAATTCAGTTAGAACTGACTGTTACTATTATGCAGTAATAACTGCAATTTTTCTTAATAAATGTAGAAACCCGAAATTTCGCGTTTCTACAAAGCCTCTCGATGAAGCGGTTTTTGAAGACGCACATCTTGCACCATTCTCAACAAGACTTCCTCCCCTACACCCCTACACCCCTTCTTTGATACACAATAACTTACCAACTTTAACCCAGCAGTAAGTCAAATGCCGCTTGCAAAGCCTGAATATCTGCAACCCTTGCCACAAGTAAATTATCAGTACCTGCATCAATTAAACGTGATTTCCAATAGCCAATACTCTCTGAATTGTTCATCCAAAACTCAATGACGGTGTCTACTACTTCATCCATATCCCAACCCCGCTTTAGGGGTACTGGTTCCACAGATTTTATCACCGCGTCAAGTGTACACTTGTGTGTTCCCACGTATTCCACACTCAGAGGCTGTGGTTTTTGCAGATTCTGCTGTTGGTGATTAAAAAATTGTAAAACTGGAGAAATACCTACAATGTCAAATGTGTATTTCATTTTACTTCTCCAAATTGTTAATTAATCGTATGTAGTTTTGAGTGTTTCAATAATGTTATCACTTGAAAAGCGATCGCATTTCATGTGAAAAAAGTTGTATTGCTACCTATGCCATAAGTCCCAAAATTAGAAAATCAATTAGCACTCTTCTTGTGGTGAGTGCTAAAGTCTATCCAAGGAAAAATTAGCAGAGAAGAGCATTGAGTGCTAAAGTTAATAAAGGTATTAATATCAATTATTAAATAATTTAACCGCTTGAAAAGTGTTAGATATTATTTTTAATAATTTCTTAAAATTTACCCTGACAGAGTTGCCTGTAGTAAATGGTAGGGGCGTATTGCAATACGCCCGTACGGGGGGAAAACAGGACAGAGCTACTAAATCGATAGTTAAGTTTTACAATACCTTAGAATTTATTCCGAGGCTGGTTTCCGTCGCTACTTTTTGCCCGATTTTTGGCTCAGTACCTGCAAACAAACGCGGGTCATTAAGGTTAATTAAGACAAGAAAATCTTCTAGAGAGCTACCAATCCGCCTCAGAATGAATTCTGAGGCTCATAGCCTAAGTCAGCTAAAGCTGACTATGCTCAGGTATGGGTTATTAAGGTTAATTAAGACAAGAAAATCTTCTAGTCGGCTTGAGCCGACTTTTGCTATGAGACTCGGAATTCATTCCGAGGCGGATAAGTTAGACAAGAAAATCTTCTAGTCGGCTTGAGCCGACTTTTGCTATGAGACTCGGAATTCATTCCGAGGCGGATAAGTTAGACAAGAAAATCTTCTAGTCGGCTTGAGCCGACTTTTGCTATCAGACTCGGAATTCATTCCGAGGCGGGTAGCTGCGATGACGCAAAATGACATACAAACCAGCAACAACACCAAATAGGATATAAGGTAACGGTTGATGCAGGAAAACCATCAAGCGGAGAAACGGCGATCGCACCACAAATGGAACTCAAAGACACAATTCGCGACTATTGCCACCACTACGGTAATTCAGTGTCGTCATTAAATACCAAACCACCAGCCTCAGAATTCATTCTGAGGCTTATAGTCTAAGTCAGCTAAAGCTGATTATGCTCAAATACCCATCATGAAGGTTTGATGGAATTAATTAGATGATCTTGATTGGGTGGGTTGGGACCATCATCCTCATGAGCATCCCGTTCCAAAGAGGAAATCGTAGTCCGATTTAAATGATGTACCTTCTGATTTTTCACATAAGCCACAGCTTGCTCAAGTTGTTTACTTCCAAGAGAAAAAACGCCGTATCCGCGTTGCCAAATAAACACATGTTTTGAAGGAAACTTTTCATTGAGATGATGAGCACTACTACCTTTGATATTTTTGACAAAATCAGAGATGGAGAGTCTGGGTGGAATGGAAGCCACTAAATGAATGTGGTTTTCTATGCCACCAATTGCATGGATAATGCTACCAAGTTTATCTGCTTTGCCAATAATGTAAGCGTAAAGTAGAGTCTCTCTATCAGCGGTGATTAGCGGTTGACGCTCTTTAGTTGCCCAAATGAGATGATAGTACAGTCGCCACAGTGCCATGAAGGTAATGTTCTTGTTTTAAACTTCCTCCATTTAGTATTCCCACAGTAGAGCTACTAATCCGCCTCAGAATGAATTCTGAGGCTCATAGCCTAAGTCAGCTAAAGCTGACTATGCTCAGGTAGGGGTTATTAGGGTTAAGTAAGACAAGAAATTCGTCTAGTCGGCGTGAGCCGACTTGGGCTATGAGACTCGGAATTCATTCCGAGGCGGAGAAGTTAGACAAGAAAATCTTCTAGTCGGCTTGAGCCGACTTTTGCTATCAGTCTCGGAATTCATTCCGAGGCGGGTAGCTGCGATGTCGCAATATGTCATACAAACCAGCAACAACCCC
>JADQBA010000315.1 GCA_016903675.1 Stigonema ocellatum SAG 48.90 = DSM 106950
ACTAGTGGCACTGCCGGCTTGTCTATAGTCAAAATGTCTATAGTCGGCGGGCTTGTCTATAGTCAAGGGGTGCTCTGAGGGCTTGACTATAGACAGATGTCTATAGTCGGCCAGTAATGTGTCAAGGGGCGTCAGGGTCCGCTGATTGGCTAAGTCTTTGGCAATGCTGACCTGTAAGAGCTGGCGTTCCCCCAGCTGGTTGATCAACCGGGAGATCGATCGCTTATGGATACCCAGGGCCAAAGCCAGCTCGGCGTTGCTGTCGGTGCAGTGGCCGCCATTGGCCGCTGCTCGTTGACAGAGGTAGGCCAGTAGCGTCTGTTCCGAAGCGGTCAACGGGCAGGTCAGGATTGCATCCGTGATTAGGAGTTGTTCCATAGAAATTTAAAAAAGGTAATCAGTAGCGTTTGCCGGGTAAAAGTCATTGAATCCCGCCCAGCTGCTGGATGGTCTATGCCTGGGGAGCGGGAACCGCTTCAGGGGCCGCAAAGGCCGTTAGCTGTCGGCACCGGGTCAGCCAGGTCTTCACCAGCTTTCGCTGGATGGGTGGCGCCATCAGCGCATTGATTTCGGTGCACGTACCCCCTGTCAGATCCCAGGCCTTTGTGCCCCCTGCGCTGCGCTCGATGAAGACGATGTCACCATCGGCATAGAATTCCACCAGGTAATAGTGATCATGGGTAGCATACTCGATGAGCCAACTGCCCTCCGCGGAGGCATGGACGAACGTCGGGACGATGGCTAGCTTAGCTAATAATGCCAATGTCTCGTCGGCGATTTGCTGAGTCGCTGGCGGGAGGGTCACCTGGTTGGAGCAGGCGAGTACCTCCTTCGCTGTGATGGGGGCATTCGTTTCACCACCCACTTGCAGTCTGCTTTTGGTTAGCCGGTAGGCCTCCAGGAGCTGTTGCTGAGGGATCAGGTGCCGCCGGTTCGCCTGCTCTTGGCTGATGATGGATTCGATAAAGCCAGCCTCCACGAGTTGACCGATCAGATCAGAGACGGTATTCGGGTGTAATGCCAGGGCTTGGCCCAGTTCTTTGTTGGAGTCGGCGCATTGGTCGTGGCTGTGGACTGCCCGTTGACAGACACAAGCCAGCAAGAGCTTTTCCGACAGCGTTCGTTTGAGGGCCATGATAGGCCCGGAAATACAAAGTTGTTCCATAAGAGGGGAAAGTATCGATTGAGGATTAAGATGAAACCAGGACGCCCGCTAAGACGGTATTCGCTCATGATTGAACGACCGTTAAGCTAGACTGATTGATACGGTCGCAACGGGCTCGTTTTTCACCTCTAGCTGGCTTCGTCGACTCGCTCGTCAGCCAGCTAACCCGAACGAACGGACGATTAATCGGATAACGCTCTTTCTGATCGGTAACGAGTGCCAACCTAAAACAAGATTGACGGTTTAAAGGCGCTGGGGATCGACTCAGTTTGGGTAAGCGACCTGCGACCGGGCAAGCGTCAAAGAGCGCGTTTTTAACCGTACGTGCAGATTGTTTTATGGCCCCAAACTGAACCGGTTCAGCGGTGTTCCACGGGCGCGATAGGGAGCACTTGTCGACACCCCAACAATGTCCACTTTTAACCCTATACTTAAACGGTTAATTTGGGACAATTGACCCGTTTCAGACCCGGTTAATAACGGCCACTTTTTAGCCAGTCCGATCGGTGTTTCACGCCTCGGCAACGGCGTCGCCAAGTCGGTTAATTTGGGACATTTTTTTAAGTGATTCGGCGGGTTACACCCGGTTAATAGGGGACACGTTTCGCTGGTATGCCTGCTAGTAGACCCGGTTAATTTGGGACACTTTCCAGTAACTGCTCCCGAACTGTTTCTACTTGCCCAATCGGACAGATACTCGAGGACAGTTGATTGCAGCACCGTATCAACCGCCGTCAGTCGTTGCCAGGTTTGACCAATCAAACTAGCTACCTGAGCCTGCCAGTCAGCCCCCAGACGGTGTTGCTCTGTTAGGCACCGATAGGCTGTTTCCGTACGCTGTAACCCCTTCCGGAATCGATTATAGGCTTTACCTTCCAACTCCGGGGGAATGAGCCAGTACTTGGGATTGCGCCCGTTCTGATAGGTATCCCGTTGGCGCGCACTCAACCGATCGACATCGATGGTCGGCTCGTCGAAAAGGATCTGGTTGAAGGTGTCAACCAGCAGCTGACCTAGCCGATTATAGTGGTCGACATTGAGCAGATCCGCCAGCCAGACCAGATCAAGGCCCTGCCGGTGGAGATATTCCATCTTCAGGACCTTGATCTCCACCCGCAGCACGTTGGCGGGCAGACCCGGCACCGTTGCCCGGTACTGGGTGCCTTTATCGTAGAGTTTGACAATGTAGCGTTGCGTATAGCACTGATAGTAGGCGAAGTCCTCACCGGCTTCTTTCGTAAAGGGCCGATACTTATAGCTGATCAGGTTGGCCAGCACCCGGCGAACCGGAAACGGTAGCTGGAGATTAACGCCGAACTCGATGTTGTTGAGCCGGGACGTAAAAGGATCGATACCGTAGGCGCTGATCAGCTCGTCAAGCGTCGCCAGCAGCTGAACGACGCCAAAGTCATCAGCATTGTGAAGCCCCCCGTTAGCGTATCGGTGTAAACTGCCAGTCAACTCACAACGCAGGGCATCTGATTTGAGGGTAGGTACCAGGGTAAAACTCAGTCCCTGGGTAGTCGCCCGTCGGGGTCGATTCAGAACGGCCCCGGTTTGCTCATCCAGTGACAGGGGGAATAACAGCTGCGGGTGTTGGCATAATGCGTCTGTCGACACCGACACATCGAGCAGTTTGATTCCGTCAATCATAGTAAACGTAAACGGCCCGCTTGAACGGCTTTACGATCGGTTAGCTTATACGGTTTCACAGGGACGAGTACTATAACTAGTTAGGCTTGACAGCCTTCCGGCGACGTGTAGTACCCGAAGATGTTACGATCGCTTTAGTTTGCGCTACCAAGTCATCGGTCGTTTTTTGACGGCCGGACTTAAGCCACTGAATGAGCTCGTCTTTGAAAAAATAGATCCGGTTTCCCTGCTTGACATGAGGCAGTGTACCCTTATGAACCTTATCATAAACGGTCTGATTGGTGAGGCCTAAGAATTGGGCAGCCTGGGCTACGTTGAGGGGATCAGACTCAACTTTGGGCGACTCGGTGACGGCCAGTTGGGTTATGTTTATCAGGAGGGACTCGATAACCAGAAGTCTGTCAGCTAGTTCTTGAAAAGGATTGTTCATGAAACAAGCAGTTGTAAAGTAAGGAATTATTGATAAGATCAAATGACTGATACCATACGCTAATCGTTTGACTCTTTCTCCGTTGCTTTGAGCCGGTTAAATTCTTTTAGAACGGCAAGTACCTCCTCCCGTCGGTACCGAACGCGAGAACCCACTTTGAACGGCACTAAAATAGGGCCCCTTCCATCCGTAGGCTTTGACCAGTTCGTTAGCGTAGTGTAAGTAACGCCCAGTATTTCTTTAGTTTGACGTCTGGAGGGATAGTCTGGCAAGGCAACCGCTGTCGGGGATGCCGGCACGTAGCTGGCCAGTTCCGAGCGTACAATCAGCTTCATCAGGTTAGTGAATTGCTCCGTTGAATAGCTTGTAAAAACCGTCTGATTTTCGGCCATCTTTTGGTTTGGTTAGTATGTCTGAATAAGTTTGCTCAACTAGCAAAAACTAGTAATCGCTCGACAAAGTAAGGCAAAAAACAACAATACAGTAAGGAAAAAAAACAATTAATTGCAACAAAAAAAAGTCACGTAGCTAAATCTCCAATTAATTGGGGCTTTAGCTACGTGACTTATAAGGGATTAGGCGCTAAACCGGCTGGGGTTCATCGCGATTGCAAACGGCTAAACTGCCTGCTCTCTGCCGCTCTTATTGCTTTGACTGAGATTCCTTAGATGAACTATTCAATCGAAAAGCGGTGAGCGCATTGGCATACTGGAGCTTCACGTCATCTTCAAAGCTATCCAGATAGCTTTCCGTGGTACGGATGTCCTGATGCCCCAGGCTCTCGCTAATAAACTCAATGGGCGCTCCTGACCGTTTAAGCACCGTACTGAACGAATGACGAGCCGTATAAGTCGTGACGTCTTTATCCATTCCCAGGCTTTGCGCAATTCGGCCCATGTACTTGTTGATGGTTTTGGTAAACTGACGAACGACGGCTAGTTCTCGTTCAGGAGTCATGCC
>JADQBA010000012.1 GCA_016903675.1 Stigonema ocellatum SAG 48.90 = DSM 106950
AAGACAGCGATCCAACTTCTCTCTTGGCGTTTCCCTTTGGGAGAAGCTTGGATCGCTGTCAAGAAAGCGATCCAAGCTACGTTCGGCTTGTACCCGTTTGGGGTGTGGTTGTTTTATCGAACCCTACACCCCACACCCCACCCCCCACACCCCACACCCCATTTTTGGTCAACAATCAACAATTCCCACTCCCCCCTGGGGTTAAAACCCCAGGCTATCCCCACTCCCTATTTCTTTCAGTATGGCGGATAAGCAAAATCATCCTCATCAGCGTAAACGTAAGAACTAGAAACCCCCGCCATCGCCACTTTGGGTGTTTCTAATTTTATAGATTCTTTACCAAAATCCTTGTGTTCTTCAAAGGTCTTGGAGATAATCACAGACTCGAAGGAATCCGAAGCAATGAGGTATTGTGTTAAAGTCCCAACTGTGGGATGTTTATAGTCCACAGTCGAAGCGACTAAAACCGTATTTGGTTCAATGCCTCTTTCTTCACAATCAATGATGGGGCAAAATATGCCGTGGGCATGGAAGAGGGGACCTTTTGGTGTCACAGGTTGCTTGCGGTACCCAGCATAAGCCTTTTCTAGTTCGGCGACAAACCCCCCCGCTACCCTACCTTGTTGGTATTCGCAGTAAGCTTTACTGAAACTTGCTCCTGCTACACCATTGAGAGTTAATTGCAAAGGTAATTTATTTAAAAACTTTTTATTTTCTCCTACTAAAAAAATTAGATAGCGAGTAAAGGTTTTAAATTTAAGTTTGTCTGCTAAAAAAGCATCATAATTATCTTTGAGTGTACCTAGCTTCATTCCTGTTTCTCGGTCTTTTACAGACAATGGTCCCCGACGTACTATGACTAAGGCTGGAGTGGCACAGAGAAAAACCGTTTCAACTCCGGAGCTAAATTCATGCTCCACTTGATGCCAATTATCATCCGGTTCAAAGCCAACTGCATGAGCATTATCCAGCTTAACCGCCAAGCCATGGGGCTGGATACCATCTTTGTCATACCGAGGATTAATCATCTGACACCAGGGGATGACTTGAGAAGGCGGTGCATTGAACTTCTCGTCCTCAAAGTCGAAATTTACAGATGGTTTCATCGTCTTAGGCGCTACGCATTTTCTAAACTCGATTTTAACAAAATCACCGTAATTCCCCGGTCTTCAGCGAAGTAAGCCGGGGATATCAGGCAGAAAATGACCGAAAACACCTCCGATAAATATAGCAATTCTATTTAAGATCGGAACTTGGGGGACAAGGGGGACAAGGAAGACTTGGGGATAAGGGGACAAGGGGGACAAGGGGGACAAGGGGGATAAGGGGGATAAGGGGGATAAGGGGGACAAGGGGGACAAGGGGGACAAGGAGGATAAGGGGACAAGGGGATCAGGAAGAGGTGAATAAATAATATATTCGCTTCTACCTTGTTGGTATAGGGGCAGGGTGTGATTCAAAGAAGTCTTCCTTCAATCCCCCACTCCCCCACTCCCCCACTCCCCCACTCCCCCACTCCCCCACTCCCCCACTCCCCACTCCCCCACTCCCCACTCCCCACTCCCCCACTCCCCCACTCCCCCACTCCCCCACTCCCCACTCCCCATTCCCCATTCCCCATTCCCCCACTTTAAAACTCAGATAACTGCTGCTTGTAATAGTTAACAATCTGTGCAGTTACCTCAGCTATGGTCAGACCATCGGTGCTAATTTCAGTTGCATCTATGGCTTTTTGCAAAGGAGAAACTTTGCGGGTGCTGTCTTTCCAGTCACGTTCGGCGATATCACTCTCCAGCTGCTCTAAACTCACTTCAGGTAGACCTTGTTTTTTGAAGTCTTGCTGGCGGCGACGTGCGCGTTCACTTACAGAAGCAGTCAAGAAAATTTTTACTTCTGCATCTGGGAAAACGTGGGTACCAATGTCTCGTCCTTCAGCAACTAAACCACCTTTTTTGCCCCAGCTTTGCTGCTGTTTAACCAGTGCTTGACGCACAGCGCTTTGCGCTGCTATTACCGAGACAATAGAAGTCACCTCAATGGTGCGAATTGCCAGGGTAACATCATTACCATTGATCCAAACCCGCACTGGAGATTTTAAATCAGCACCGGGAGCCAGTTCAATGACACTCTGGTTAACTAATTCTGCGATCGCGCACTCATCGTCAAGAGCAATTTCCTTTTGCTGCACCAGCCAGGTGACAGCACGGTACATTGCTCCTGTATCTAAATACACTATACCCAGATGTGCCGCCACTTGACGAGCGACGGTGGATTTTCCAGCGCCTGCTGGTCCGTCAATGGCGATGATGGGTTGGCGAGCGCGTAAAATGGTATTGTCAATCAAACGTGTAGAACCAATACGAGCCGCGATCGCAAGCATTCCTTCCTCCTCAACTGTTTCTAAAGGCATTAACGTCGTCGGTTCAACCAATTCAATATATTCCACAGACACAATACTGACCATTGCCACTTCTTGCTGCACCACTGACAAAAGCTTGTGAGAGTGCCGTTCTCCGGCACGAAAGGCTGCTTGGGCCTGCTGCAAGCCGCGATACAATACGGCTGCAAGCTGTTTTTGTGTTGCAGTCAAATATTGGTTACGAGAACTCAAGGCTAGACCTGATGCTTCCCGCACTGTTGGACAAGCAACAATTTCTATGGGCAAACTCAAATCAGCAACTAGCCGTTTGATAATAGCCACTTGCTGTCCATCTTTTTGACCAAAGTAGGCTCGGTCAGGCTGTACCAAGTTAAAAAGCTTGGTAATAATTGTAGCTACACCCTGAAAGTGACCCAGCCGAGAACTACTACACAAGCCAGTTATCATAGCAGACGGAGGGTGAACTTGTGTAATAAGTGATTCTTGTATATTCTTCAGGCCGACTCCCATTTCTTCCGGAGTCGGTGCAAAAATTGCATCGACCCCCACTTGTTCACAAAATTGACAATCTTGCTCTAAAGTGCGGGGATAGCGTTGATAATCTTCATTAGGACCAAATTGCAATGGATTGACGAAAATACTAACAATTACTGTGGTATTTTCTTGCCGCGCCCGTTGAATCAAGCTTAAATGACCTTGATGTAAGGCTCCCATGGTGGGAATCAGACCGACTGCCGTCCCGGACCTGCTAGTCACCTCAAATTGTAGAGGCTGCTCTTGCTCCAGAAGCTGTTTTTCTAATGGGCGTTTAGCTAAATAGCAGCGTAAAGCTACCACTGTTGTCAACAGGCGCACAAAATACCCCTAGTTTTTATCTAGTTCTCCCCGTTAGTTTATCTAAAAACTACAAAAGGTAGGGGTAGGGGTAAGTGCAAAAACACAACAAATTGCTGTTAGTTGTTTGGTGTTTGGAATCACAACCAACAACAAATTGTTGTTAGTTGTTAGTTCTTTGGTGTTTGGAATCACAACCAACAACCAACAACCAACACCCAACAACCAACAACCAACACCCAACTTTTATCTTCCGAGGACTTCTATCCGCACGTGTGCAACGCCACTACTCATCATTCCCAAAATCCGTGCTGCCGCAGCGGAAAGGTCAATAATTCTGCCCCTAATGTACGGACCTCGGTCATTAATGCGTACCACAACAGAACGACCATTGTGAGTGTTGGTAACACGAACTTTTGTACCAAGAGGTAAGCTGCGATGAGCAGCGGTCATTCCTTCTGGATTATACCTCTCGCCTGCTGCGGTTTGATTTCCAGAACCATCATAGCCGTACCAAGAAGCCATACCTTTAAAAGTGATTAGCACATTGCCCATGGCAATCTGTTTTGGCAACTTGGGTATTGGCACCGATAGTTGCCCTGGTAAATTAGCAATCTCACCTAAAGGTGATGCATTACCTATGAGTTCCCGTAGACGATTGGCTGCAAGCAATGCATCTTTTGCGGGATTGTTGGTTGTCTGTGCTAGTCGTGTATTGCCATTGATTTCCACGAGTTCTTCGTTATTAACTTTGATAATGTAGCGATCGCAGGGCTTTTGTTGGCCATGAGGATTTTTTTTCTGGGATTGATTTGCAGTTTTAGATTCGCTTCCGGCTTTCCAACTCACTGTTATCTTGCTGGCATCTACTTTATCGAATATTAGCTGGTTGATCCTAGCTGCTACTGCTGTAGCCCTTTGAACTGGGTCATTCAAGCCTAAGTTTGTCTGACTGTTAATACCCCCAATTGTTGCCACTTTTATTGGGTTCTGGGCAACATCGCCAATTACACCAACTTTAGTCTCTTCATGTGTAACTGGTTGTTGACCTATAAAGGTTAGAACGGGGATATTGTGAACATAGAGCGTTGCCGCCTGATGACCAGCCACAGATGAAGTGTGAATTTCAGCAATCACAGCTGCATCTGTGGCAAGTTCCTCTGTTGGGGATTGGTACTCTCCCACTTTCATCACATCATCGGAAGGCGTCGATGGCGAAGTAGGAGCGTTTTCCTTGGTGGTTTGGGCGCGTCCAACTGACGGCATACCCAAAACAGTACTAAACAGAGTGACAACAGTCCAAAAATGTCTTTGATTCATGCGTCCAAATTTTCAAGCGACTGTAGAACAGCGATTTCATAATTTATTGAGACTTTGCACCACAAGGGGTGATATTTCCCCGAAACTCACACTCGTTCCGCTTTCACTTTTTACTTATAACTGCAACAGATTAGCACGAACCTCTATGTTTGGGGATCAGGGTTTTAGCGTTAGCCTAGGTAATTTATGAAAATAAAATTCGCCTTTTTAGGTCAAAACCTTTCTCAAGAGCGGATTTTGGCTGTGCTAAAGTTTTTTGATAAATTAGAAATTTTTTTCAGAAACCTTAACAATATTTGGGAATTAAATTGATGAATTGGCATTTACTGTTGTCTATAAGCCCAATTGCTGCTAGGGTAATTCATATAATTTCCACTTTCCTAAAAAATTACTTATGACACTTAAGTTTTAGTTATATAAATTATTTTTATATAAATTATTTTTATAGGGTTATCTTAATCACTTTGTTTCAGTGTTTGTTACCCATTCCCAGAAAAGACTCTGAATGGTATAATCAGAAAATTTACAAGCACTTGAGGATTATGGAAGAGATTATGTTTTGAATACGTCTGGTGTAGAACCAACACCAGACGTATTCAACGCAATTATCCTTGATGCCCAATCAAAACGACCCTACAATCCTATGGTGAATGCAGGAGCGATCGCCACCACAAGCTAGATCAAGGAGTCGGGTGCAACCGAACGTCTCAATCGGATGCTAGATATGTTCCGGCGATACATTGATCGCGATGTTTATGTTGACATTTCGGTCTTCACCTCAGAACGCACCACAGGACATCGCAACCGTGCAATGGGACACTTGATGCTACATTTTAGCATTATGCAATTTCTAACGCCGCCAATCATGACGATCCCTGTAACCGTGTTCTTCACGCCACCGACGTTCGCGGTAACGTTCTTCACGCCACCGACGTTCGCGGCGTTCTTCACGCCATCGGCGATCGCGCCAATAGTCACGCTCGCGGTCATAATGATGGTAACGATACCAATCACCATCGTATGGCGAGGCATCAGCATTTTGAGCAACAGCCAGAACAGACATGCTTCCCACGAGAACTGCCAAAATAGCGGGAGCAAAGCGTTTCATATTTTTACACCCATGAAACTGAACAATATTTTCTACCATTGCAAGAAAATAAATTACTCTATTTCTCCAAAATCCTTAATATTTATTCATATCGCAGTTAATTACTTGACTTTTAAGCATGAATGTGTATTGCCTTCTTGAGAGGAGGAAGTTAGATTTTTCTCGTTCATGTCTAATTGTGTTTTTCCATCGTCTTTCTCCACTGCTTCCTGAACAAAGGGACTGTCTGATGATGAGGGGAGTAAAAAGTTACGTAAGAGTACGGTGAAGCATATTTTTGGAACCAGTTGTTCAAAAGGACAAAGTGGCAGTAATTTTGCTGATGTTTGCGGAAAAAAATTTGTATAAGATCGTATGAAAAGTTTCCTAAGTAAATTGAAAAAATCAGATTAAATATAGGTTTGATTAGCAATAAATATTAGGAGTAAATCGCACTTTTATAAAAATAATTCTTGTAATCAGCAATGGGCAAAGCAATTGGGATTGATCTGGGGACAACTAATTCTGTTGGTGCTTTTAAGTTAGCAGAAGTAGAAGTGGTAACAGCTAATGACAACACACCCCCAAATAGGAAACTAACGCGATCGGTTGTGGCGTACGCGCAGGATAAATTGTTGGTGGGAGACCAAGCTTACAACCAGTTGCGGGCTGACCCAGAAAATGTGATTATTTCGATCAAGCGATTGATGGGTAGGGGTTTTGGCGACCCAGCAGTACAGAAACAGAAGTCAGAATTTGGTTACAAAATTGCCCAACCAAGCCAGGGAACCGACAACAGTATTGCAGTTTGGCTAGGAGGTAAAGAATACCGTCCAGAGGATATTTCAGCCGAGATTTTGAAAAAAGTCGTGGGAAATGCCCAAGCTTATCGTCACTTAATCGGCAAAATAAACGAAGTCATTGACCAAGCGGTCATTACTATCCCTGCCTACTTCAACGATAAACAACGCCATGCTACTCGTACAGCAGCCATCAAAGCTGGACTAACCCCGTTAGAACTGCTACCAGAACCTACTGCTGCTGCTATATCCTATGGCTTTTCGCCAAATAGCGAAGAAGTAACGACGATTTTAGTGTACGACTTTGGTGGCGGTACATTTGATGCTTCCCTGATTACAGCAGGTGGCACTTCATTTATCGAACAGGGAAAAGCCGGAGATTTATGGCTAGGAGGAGATGACATTGATGCTCATATCATTAAGTTTGTCAAAGCACAAGTTGCCCAGGAAGAAAAAATCTCCGATATTGATGGCTTAATTGCCAAAATGCCCTACTACCAACGGGTAAGATTTAACGCCGACCTGAAAATAGCGGTAGAACGCGCCAAAGTTGAATTAAGTAGTTCTCCAGTAGCTCAAATTAGCCCTGCAACTCAATTACTCGATGAACTAGGAATTGCTATTCCCATTGAGGTAGAAATTACTCGCCAGCAATTTGAGGCAATGATTGGCGATTTGGTAGATCGTTCGATTCAAATTTGCCACCAAGCCCTACAAGATGCAGAATATGAGGTGGATATGGTGGATAGAGTGTTACTGGTGGGAGGTTCTTCCCAAATCCCCTTAGTACAGCGCAAGGTCAAAGAAGCTTTTGGGGCTGATAAGGTGGTGTTGCATCCCCGCCCGATGTACGCAGTGGCAGAGGGTGCAGCTATTGTTGCATCTGGACAAACAGACAAAGTTACAACAGTTTCCCGTGATTATTTTATTAAGTTAGTTGACGGTCCGTATCCAGTCATTAGCCGAACAAAGATTCTGCCTGTGACAACATCCCACACCTTCAAAACTGTGGCTGATGGACAACGCTTAATTCACTTTAAGTTTGTTAACCCTGACCAGGTTAGACAAAATTTGGATGGGGTCGATGCAGAAGAAAGTATCGGCGATATGTGGTTGGGTTTAAACCAAGCTTATCCACGGGGAACGGAAATTTTGGTCAACTTAGAGTTGGATGAAAAAAATAACGATCTGAGAATGACAGCCACTTTAAAAAATGACCCTTCTGAAAGAGTGAGTTGTACCTTTTCACGGGGGCGCTCAGACGAGAAAATATATAAGGAATTAGAAACATCGATCAATGAACTCAACAACCAAAAGCTTACCAACATCGGTGTAGAAGAAGCTTTGAAGTTAGCAGTTCCCATAGCTCAATTAGCTAACCAAATTATCGATCCGAAAACCGGGGAGGAACGCATCGATTTACGCGATCGCGCTTTTGCAAGTTTACAAAAACTCCAGGTTTCTATGTCTAAGGAATGTCTGGAAGCTGAATTTTTGGCAAGTGAATGCGATCGTGTAGTCAAAATTTGCGGATTTTTCATTCCCCAACCGCAGCAGGAAAGATTACAAAAGCTCAGTCAAGATTTACAAGCTGCGATCAATGACAATAACCTTTCCAGGATGCAATCTTACAGCGAAGATGCGAGACGAGAACTCAACAATCTACCAGAGCAAGTCAAACTCATTCAAGCCTGTTTTGTGGCAATCTGCCAAGCGAAGCAAGTTGCACCCACCCAAGCAAGTGCCATGTCTGATAAACTATCTCGTCTACTAGACGAGATCAAAAGAGGCAATGGACAAGAAGCTGAACGCTTGTGGCAAGAACTGCAACCAGATATCCAACTTTGGCTAAATCAGGAATTACCCAGCAACAGTATTGTCACAGGACTAACCCGATGAACACCAATATCAACTGTCCTGTGTGCAGTTACCAAGAGATTACAGGTGATACTTGCCCTAACTGTGATACTGACTTAGGTGTAATTCGGATGCTCCAAAAATTACCGCCCGGTCAAACCCTACCCCAACCAGTGAAATTTGCGGCGTGGTCATTACGAATCGCCTTGTTGATGCTGATCATCGGAATTGGGTTGGGAGTAGGGATAAACAAGACATTCCTGCAACCGCAGTTAAATACGGTAGTTTTCTCTTATCCCAGTCCAGTTTCAAGTAGTAGAGAGCGCCCAAAACCACCAACTAATCCTGCCCCTGTTCTACCCCAGAAACCCCCAGCACCAACTGCTTACAGTGTTAAACCCGGAGATCACCTCAGCGCGATCGCACTAAAATTGTGTGGCAAGAAAACCTCCTGGCAACTCATGGTGAAAGCCAACCCCCAACTCAAAGGGAGAGAAAACGATATAGATGTGGGAGAGGTGTTCAAAATTCCCAATTGCCAGGAGGGGATTTGATGAGCCTTCTGGACAGCTTAAATAGATTCACAAAGTATCTTCTAGGAATAGGGATTATTGATGCTTGGCAGCAAGCACCACAAACTAAAGAAGCTAGTCAAAAAGCAGAACAACTAGCCCAACGTAAGCACCTGCGGGAAGCTGTCACCGTAACTGAAAAAGCCCTCGCCTTTTGGTCGAGAAAACCGGGTTTTTGGGAGCGTTGGATTTGCCAATTACTCTTGGGAAATCTTGTAAATAAACTGACTCAGCAACTACAAGAGTGGCGCAAACAAGTAGCAACAGTTGATAAACTAGCGGCTAATGCTAAAAACCTGCTTAAGCAAGATACTGGCGACCCTTGGGAAACACAAGCACTCTCAAATGCCATCACCGTTTATCAACGATGTAGCAAAATTATCCACGATGCGCGGGTATTGCAAGCAATCAACCAATGTCAACAGGAACTGCAAAAACGACAACAGTTCCAAGGATTAGCGAAACAGGCACAATCCCAGGCAGAAAATCGGTTTTTTAAAAATGCGATCTCAACTTACTCTCAAGCTGAACAACTTTACTCTACGGAGGCTGTAACACAAGCAATTACTGCGGCTACAGCCCAAGTTCAACAAGAAGAAGTTTACTACTTTACTTTACAAAGGGCGCAACAAGCCGAAAGTGAAGGCAGATTGCGAGGAGCGATCGGACTTTTAGAAGCTGCTCTGACTGAGTTTACACGCTCCGACGGACTTGATTTACTACACAAGCTACAATCAATAGTCAAAGGTAGAGAACTTTTCCGCCAGGGTTTAGCAGCAGAGAAAGCTGGTGATTTAAAAGCAGCTGTATCTTTGTATGAAAATGCTAAATCCCTGTTACCAGAAATCACAAACTGCTGCATCAGGTTAGGACTTGTAACAATTAAAACTCAAGACTGGGTAACTGCACTATCTTACTTAGAAGATATACCTGGAGAACAAGCAGCGTATCTACGGGGATTTGCTTACGCGCAGCAAGAAAATTTACAACTAGCGTATCGGGAATGGCAAGGAGTATCAAGTGCTAGAATCGCCGAACAAAGGGAAATCCTCAAAAGTCTTAGCCAACGACAACGTCTGCTATCTCTACAACATATCGAACAATTGGTCAAAGCTGAAAAGCTGGAGCAAGCAAAAGCAGCTAGTACAGAATTCCTGCAAAAATTTGGTTCCGATCCATTAGTAGAGCAGAATCTCACGCAACATATCCAGCCACGTTTAGAAGCAGCAGTTTGGCAAGGGGCAGACTGGAAATTTATTAGCACTCAAACTGAAAAAAACTGGATTGCACAGCCTAATATTATAACATTACATAATTGGGCTGTAGCAAATTATTATCATGCTCAAAACGAGCCAAATAAACTTTCAGATTTGATTATTTCTTTGTCAACTGCATTGGCAAATATAAATACAGATATAACTCTCCAAGATGTGCCTTGGCTGGGAAATAAATGTGTGGATTTTGTGTCAGTATTTAATGAATTGAAACAACGTCTAGAATCAGCTATCGATATTTTAAAAGACTCTAATATTAATAACTATCTAAAATTGCGTGATTGCTGGCGGTTAGAATCAGTTGCCCTGGAATTAATGGGTCAACCTGCACTCAGGGGAGTAAAAATCAACGATGTATTTGTGACTCCTGGATGTCATAACCATTATATTTCTCTATGTCAACCAGTATCTGTTAAGCAAATAGATACCAGCCAACAAATACTGCATAGCCTGTATACAGCTTGGGGATTGGCAGTAGCAGCTTGTATAGCAGGAGATAGCCTCATTGCGATGAAACTTAAACCCTCAACGAACCCGACTTCTAGATTTGAAACATTTGCTCAGAAATTTGTTGCTTACTATGAAGGATGCTATCACCTGCAACAACAGAAATGGCGTGAGGCAATTAATCCACTCAAGCAAGCAAAGCCAGAGATTCAGGCTAATCAGGATTGGCAACGAGAAATAGATAGACTTTGCATATTGCAGCGTCAAACAATATCAGACCAGAAAGAGCATTTAGATTTTGCTCAGTTTTGGTACGATATTTTAGGCAGCCAAACTGCTAGAAGTTATTTGGCTGAATACAAAGCAGAACAAATAAGAGAGCAAGTTACTAATAAAGAAATTTCCAAACAACAAGCTCTGATAGAACTAGATAAAATTAAACAAATTGATGCTCAAAATCCTATTGTCATTGAATTAATGATGCGAATTCAAATCGCACAAGCGGCAGAAGTAATAGAGGATTTATTGGAAAAAAATAATCTGAAAGCAGCAGTTATCTTTGCCAAGGAAAATAGTTATCCAACCATTAAAAATATGGTAGCTAAAATTTGTATTGATATTTTAAGTCAAGGATTTAAAAGCAGAGAAATAGGGTTTGAAGATATTTATAATTTAGGCTGCTGGGCTTACGAACTTTGTCCAGACAATCAAGATGTTCAAGAAATTTATAGCATTAGCCAGAAACTGAATGAGATTAAAAATTTTATCAAGCGCGAACGCTTTGAAGAAGCTGTCTACTGTGCCAAGTCTTCACAATATGATGCTATTCGTTCCTATGTTGCTGACTACTTCATGATGATTTTTATTAAAGGAAGTCAAAGCCAAACATTACCTTTTCATTTAGTTCATCAGTTAGCTCGTTGGGTTTACGAACTGTGTCCTGATGAGCCTCATTATCAAGAAATTTACCGCCAGCTAAATATTCGTTGAATAAAGGTGTGACATGAAACATAATCCCTATGACATTTTGGGTGTATCCCAAGCAGCATCAAAGGTTGAAATTACCAAAGCTGTAGCATTAGCTATGAAGCGCAAGCAGTATCCTGTGGATGTAATTGCCAAAGCGCAAAAAAGCTTGATGAAGCCAGAAGAACGCATTATAGCTGACTATTTACGTCCTATATTGCCTGCTATCAAACGTTTTAAATACAGTGATTTATCGGCTTTGGAAGAGTCCGCACTGACTCTAGTTGTATTGTCAGAATTTGATGGGTTAGAACAAGCGATCGCTCAAGCAGCCCAAGAAGAAAGCCTGGAACGAGAACCCCTAATTATGCCCCTATCAGAATTATTCAGCGAGGGTGTCACAGCTTGCCAAGAGGGGCGTTACCTCAAAGCCGTCAAATACTTAGAAGACTACTGCCAAAACTGTATTGACCGCAACAACCAAGATTATATTCGAGCCAAAATGTGGCTAGTCAAAGCTTATCAGATGGGTGGACAGTTACAACGAGCGATCGCCCTATGCCAAATGTTAGTAAATCATTCCCATCCCAGTGTCCAAGCTTGGGCAAACAAAACCTTACCTATTTTATCTAAAGAGATTTCCCGTGTTTGACTTGCCCCCAATTTACCTAAAAGTTACCACCTGGCTCAAATCTAAACTTCTTCGAGAAAAGGCTGAAGTCTCCTCGTCTGTCCAAGATGTATTGCCATTAACTGAGAACCGTTATCTTCTCACTCAAGAGCAACGCGACTTACTATTGCAAGAGATGAGTAGCTTACTCAAGCAAAACGTTTTATGCCAGCAGTCCTTGCGAGAACAAAAAACTCAAGCCGCAGCGAATATTGAAGATTTATTCTTAGAGCTTTTGGAAGTTACTGATGCACTAGAGTCCTTGCTGAATTACCTAGAAAACAACCCTGACCCCAGCCTAGAATTTCTCCAGCGTTTACCCAGGTCTGTAAAAGGAGTTCATCGTAAGTTTCTCAATGTACTAGGCAAGCGCCAAGTTTTGCCTATAGAATTGCAGAGTAACCAACCCGATTTTAATTTGTGCCGAGTAGTAGATCGGGAATTCAGAACTGATGTAGAAGACCAAACTATTACTAAAATAGTCCGTCAAGGTTTTCTGTTGGGTGAGAAAGTTTTGCGCCCTACAGAAGTAATTACATCTAATAAATCAGATAATTGAGTCTCCCCTGCCTATAAGGCAGGGGATTCTTAAGAAAGAATTACACTCGGCAATGGACATTTTTCAATGCCTTTCCAGAGTCTTATTCTCGCTACGCTGCTCAAACAGCGCCTACCCAGTCTGCTTAAGTCTATGCTTAAGTTTCCGGCTACTTTGCGTAAGATATTCGCCGCCCCGTTGAGATCAGCGTTCACTAAACTACCATCTTTTGTACGATACAAACCACGCTTTGTCCTCAAGCCAGACGCTTTCCACCCTTGGGGCTTAAAGCCATGTTCGGGTAGGGAGTCTCCGTCTAGATACGAGGCGGCTGAAGTATTAGCTTCTTCCGTTTCAACGTAGCGTATGCCGTAAATTTCGCATAGCTGTTTAATGCGTTCTTTCAATCGTGCTAAAGGCATCTGAACAAATTGTTGGTTGTTCTGCTTGCCCATATCAGCGCCGTCTTTAATTCCAATGTTCCACCCCACAACAATCGTTCCAATCCCAAGTGCCAAGCAATGGTTAATAGCTACTCGTGCAGCCTTGTTAACCATGTCTCTCATTTGGTGATTGCGTTTGCGAGTGATGGTATCTAGAAACCCATCCCAATACTTTTGCGGCTTACCTTCCTTATGGTTAGCAACTCGTTTGTTGTAAAATTGATTCATTGACTTCGCGTGTTTGGAGTCAACGAGAAAGGAGTTGCCCAAGGTATCAACACAAGCCATGAGATTTGATGATGTTCCCAAGTCAATAGACAAGGCTTGGTTTACATCTAATTCAACATCTATCTTTGGAGTCTCATAGCTACATGAGAGGTAAAATTCACCATTCTTAGGAAGAATTGTAAATTCTTTTACCTTAGAGAAATCCAAGTTTGCGGGCAACGGAAGAAAGAATTCTTTGACCTTGAACCAGCGATTAATTGTTACACCAAGGGGAAATCTGATATTACCCTCATTAGTTAAGGTTGGCTTACCAGCCCCTACGCTTGGATAGGCAACCTTGAACAAGCCTCCGGACTCACGGTATAGTGGTGGTTTTGGTTTTTGGGATAATTCTCCTTTGAAAAAAAGTTCTCTCAAACCTTTAAATGATTTGAAAGCTTCAGACACACTTAACAATGTTTGTTGCGCTGGCACCGAAGGCATAGCTTGCGCATGAATATTACCCCCAACTTCATAGATTGGGTCAAACTTAGAAATTATCTTTCCTGTCTTGAAAAATAGTTGCCTCGCCCAATAAATCCCACAGTTGTAAAGACTATTTGACTGTTCACACAAAAACTTAATTATTGATTTAGTATCAGCGTCACAGTAAATTAGATTTTGCTGTATACCCATCAATACTTTGGGCTTTTTCTCTTTCTGTTCTCGTTTAGCTCTCTTTTGAGACAGTTGAATCACCTCCAGTCGTTGTTGTTATAATTGTTTTATTATACACTATCCATATACAAACTTGTAACAATATTTTAGGGAATATGGCTAAATTTTCTCCAGATGAATATAGACATGAGGGTAATGCTGTTTCGTTGCTTAACTACCACTTTGTTTTTATACCAAAGCGACGCAAAAAAGTTTTGATTGATGATGTGGCCCAAAGACTACAGCAGATCATATGTGAGGTCTGCATTGAAAACAGGTGGAAGATTATAGCTATGGAAATCATGCCAGATCATGTACATCTATTTATCAGCGCCAAGCCTACAGACTGTCCGTCAACTATCATGAATCGTATCAAAGGACGAGCATCTCATTTTCTACGCAAGGAATTTCCAGAGTTGTTGAAACTTCCCACTCTCTGGACTCCGAGTTACTTTGTGTCTACTGCTGGCAATATTTGTACTGAGACGGTAATGCGTTATATTGCACAACAACGAGAATAGTTAACATCTTTGGTAGCCTAAAGGCACTTTCCCCTTCATCCCCGCATCTGTTGCACGAAACTAGGACGCATGTGCGTCCTGTTTCTCAGGGGTTTTCGGCATCTCCCTTATAACTTTATCAACCAATACTGCGTAGGTTTTGAATAGTTCAGGTGCCAGAAACCCGGTTTCGCAAAAGTTACCGGGTTTCTAATTTTTGCAAATCCTACGCAGTATTGCTTTATCAACAGTCTTAATGAACTGTCTACACCAAGATTGCGATCTCTAATCCTTTTTTATGGCCTCGGCACGGTTTTGCATAAATGGAAAGATTTAGGGGTGTAGGGGAATAATTTCAAATATAATCTCCCCCACACCCCCACACCCCTACACCCCCACTCCCCCACACCCCCACACCCCTAATTACCCGTCAATAGCTCGATCATTTGCAGACAAGTAAAAGCGATCGCATTTTGTGGGTCAAACTTGAGTGCTTGATGCCAAGAAACGATGGCATCTTGGAAATTGCCTTGCAATGCCGATAACTTACCAGCCAAGGCGTGGAAGTCGGCTTGGCTGTCATACAAAGCTAGGGCTTTAGAGTTGTTCGCTTCTGCCTCTGGATAATGCCCTTGTTGCAATAAACACAACGCTTGTCTGTGATACCAGACGGCTTGGTCATGAAGGCGGATCAAATCAGACAAATCTGCTTTGCAGCGCCTGCAAGTTGAGGAGTGGATTGCAGGACGATAGACTGCTCCACAGACAGGACATTTCATAATTTCTTACTCTTCCTCATCAGTACTGGCGTAGTAAAGAAAATCGTCCAATTCCTCTTGCAACTGGGGTAGTTCTGCACTGTCACGAGCCATGGCATTGTCAATTTGGTCTAACAGGTTTTGCAATTCCTCTGCTTGCTCTTCCTCTAGACTTTCTATTACTTGTTGAGCGCGGGCTAAAAGCGCCGCCAGATCTGGAGAGATTTTTGCATCATCGGTTACGACCTGTGAGGATATTTCAATTGTTTCATCACTTTCAAACAATGCTTCTAATTCTGCCCTAGCCTGCTTCAACTCATGGCTGGAAAGTCGCTGTATACTAGTATTACTCACCACTAGCGTTCCTTGCTGCCCTTTACCTTTCTCCGTGGTGGTGACAGTGAGAATGCCACTGAGGTCAAAATCAAAGTGAACCTCAACCTGAATGCTTCCTGCTGGTTTGGGTGGTAAGTTTTCAACCTTAAAAGAACCCAAGGGGACATTTTCTTCAGCGATCGCATTTTCTCCCTGAAAAACTTCGATTTCCACCGCTTCTTGATTGTCCAATAAAGTGGAATAAACCTGAGAGCGAGAGACGGGAACAACACTATTGCGGGGAATAATGACGCTAAAATATCCAGGCATAATTCCCACTGGCGTATTCACTGCTGCCGCAATACCTAGGGAATGGGGAATCACATCCACGAGAATGGCATCCACTGATTCACCCACCAGCACCCCAGCCTGCAAAGCTGCTCCCAAAGCCACACAAAGGTCAGGTTGAATCCCATCGGTAGGGACTTGTCCCAGATGCTGCTCGATCATTTGTTGCACTAGAGGAATGCGTGTTGAACCACCCACCAGGATAATGCGGTCAATCTGGTCTGGTTTAAGGTTAGCATCTGCCAGCGCTCGGTCAATTGCCTCTAAGGTTTGTGCCAATAGCGGGCGGATGAGCTGTTCAAAATCTGCTCGCGCCACTTCTGCCTCCAGATGCAATGCGGTCTTACCCTTACTTCCCAAAAACGCCTCCCGCACTGTGGCAAAGGCGTGGGTACTCATCTCCATTTTTAACTCCTCCGCTGCTCGCAGCAGACGTGCCTGAGTTACTGCATCATCTGGCACATCCACACCATGCTCTTTGCGGAACATACTCGCCAGATGGAGTTGCAAAAGCCTGTCAAAATCATCTCCACCCAAGCGGTTGTTGCCGTGACTAGCTAGTACTTCGGTGACCTCACCTGTAATTTCAACGACTGAAACATCAAAAGTACCGCCTCCCAAGTCATAAACCAAAACTCGTTCCGTATCGTCCGATCGCAGGTCATAAGCTAAAGCCGCAGCAGTTGGTTCGTTGATAATTTGCAGTACCTCAAAACCAGCTATCTCACCAGCAGTTTTAGTTGCCTGCCGTTGAGCATCCGTAAAGTACGCTGGAACAGTAATCACTGCTTGGGTAACAGTTTCTCCCAAAGCATTCTCAGCCCGTTGTTTGAGAGCACGGAGAATAATGGCAGAAATTTCATGGGGTAAGTATTCGCGAGTCTCCTCCACACCAGCGCCTAAAGTGGTTTTGTGGTCAGTTCCCATCCAGCGCTTAATTGACTTCACAGTGCGCTCAGGAGCTGCTGCATACTGACGAAGTGCTTCTCGTCCCACCAAAAGTTTACCCGTATCGCTAAACCCCACACACGAAGGCAAAATCAAGTCCCCATCTTCTCCAGGCAACACCCGTGCCTGTCCATTTTCCACAATCGCCACCTCAGAATTAGTTGTCCCCAAATCAATACCAACTGCTCTCATAATTCAAAATTGTTAGTTATTAGTTATTAGTTGTTAGTTGTTAGTCGTTAGTTGTTAGGTGTTAGGTGTTAGGTGTTAGTTGTTAGGTGTTAGGTGTTAGTTGTTAGTTGTTAGTTGTTAGTTGTTAGGTGTTCTACCCCTACACCCCTACACCCCTACACCCCTACACCCCTACACCCCACTCCCCACACCCCACTCCCCACTCCCCACTCCCCACTCCCCACTCCCTACTCCCCAGTTCCAGAATAGCGGTTCGCCACAATCACCTGTGCTTCTCTAAGGACGCGATCGCCCCATAAATAACCCCGTACTGCTTCCTGGATGACAGTATTTTCGGCTACATCTGCGCAATCCTTGCGTCCTACAGCATACATTATCTGGGGGTTAAAGGGTTGTCCTTGAGCCTCAATAGGAACAACACGCCGAAGTCGCAGTACTTGTAGGAGCGATCGCCTGATTAACTCCACTCCCTGTTGATTGCTGGTTAAAATTTCACTTAAAGATGTTTCAGGTAATGACGAAGAAGAATCCTTGGCTGCAAACCACTGTCCTAGCTTTCCCCAGAAGCTTTTGTGTTCTGGCAATTTTTGCGATTTTTGGGACTTTAATGCTTCTACTTCCTCTTGCCAGTGAGCACAAGCGTGATCTAAAGCATCCAGAACACCTAGCAAATCGCGTAGTAGTTTCTCCTGCTGTTGCTCAAATTGGTCTAACGCCTGTTTCTGGTTCTCGAACAAAAGTTTTTGCAGTTGTTCTTCCTCTTTTTGCAGTTGTTGCAATGCTTGCTGTAGAGCATCTTGAGCGGAACGCAATAATTTACCCTGCTGCTTAACTTCTTGGCGCAAGGCAATCCATTCTGCCACCATTTGATAGGGGTCAAAGGAATTAGCAATTTCAGGTGGTTCACCCAAATACTCAGGTGGTGTTTGTTCTGACTGTAAATAATCTATAAATTTTGTAAATAAAGCTTCTTTGTCATTGGTCATTTGATGTTTGGTGTTTGGTGGTTGATGTTTGGTGTTTGATGTTTGGTGGTTGATGCCAACCAACAACCAACAGCCAACAATTAACAATTAAAATGTGGCACGAATTAAATCATCCAGACTAACTTCTAGTTGAGAGATTGCTTTTTCTCGCACCTGTTTCAAGACTTCTGGGTCAAGTTCTGCTTGCAGGGGACGCATTTTAAAGAAATCCTCATATTGAGTTGTTTCTTTAAAGCGAAGTGCCTCGTAAGCTGCCCGAACTGCCTTAAACTCCTCTGGATAAGTATGGGCAGGGAATTCCCGTAGTTTGGCATGATACGCCGCTTTGATTTCGGTGGGGGTAGATCCGGGAGAAATTCCTAAGCATTCATAGTGGTTAGTCATATAGCAATCCTCTTTAATATCCGAACAAGGCGGACTTGGGGGACAAGCCGCTGCGCGAAAATTACAATGTTATTTTTTTTACCTTCTGCCTTCTTTAAAATAATTCCTGAAAACCTTTCCTTCTTCTGCCCTTTGGCTTCCTGGAATTTTGTGGTAAGTTTCCAAAGATAGAGTCTAAGTCTAGCTCATCATCATCATTATCATCATCATCATCATCTACAAAGTTAGGCATACTGTTCAACATCATCTGTTTTAGTTCCGGAAGCATGCGCTCCAATTCAGCTTTAGGAATTTTGCTACCAAATAATTTCCGGATCATCCCTTCCACTAAGTCATCAATATCTGACAAATTGAGATTGTCGAATTTGTCTGGGTCTGGCATAATCGCATGAGTTTCTTGTTCTGAGAGAAACGCCTGTTCTTCCCGAAAAGCTTGTAATGCTTTGGCATCTTGCAGACGACGAGCTAATTCAAATCCCTGTTGCTTGAACTGCTCGTAGTTTGGGTGTTCTACAGGATAGGTTGTGGCTCTAGCTAATAGGAGTAGAGGGTTTTGGGGTTCTCGACGCAGTGCTTCATCAAGGGTAGGTATGAGGGTGGCAATGCAGCCAAAACGACGCACTAGCAACTGAATGTTTGCCAGAGCATTTCCTGGTTGGGGCATGGTATCGAGGTAGGCACGCAGAGGAACATCTAGTTTTTGGGGATTACCTTCTTTGACGGCTAAAACAACAAGATGAGCTACTTTGGCTTCTGGATGTTCTGCTGATAGACCGAACAGCTTTTGAACATACTGATTTGTTAAAGCTGCGATGCCTTTTTCGCGTTTGGCGAATAGGTGGAGAGAAAGAGCGATCGCTTGCAATACGGGAATTTGCTCATTTCCAGTTAATTTTTGGAGGAGAGTCTCCCATGAGTGGGCTGCTGCTACCTGGTTTAACGAAACTCGACCGCCAGAGGTGGGGGATCCCTGTACTGCATTGACAAAAATGCGACACGCATCCAAAGCCGGATCTTTTTGATCTCCTCTGTGCACCAGATGGCTAAAGAAGGGATAACTCAGCGTTGAAAGAGCTTCCACCCAGGGCAATGTCTCCACCTCAGTATCTACACTGACATCACCAAAGTACTTGCCAAAGCGGCGACGCGCTTCATTGCGTCCCTGCTTGTCTTCTAATTCGTCCCAACATCTGAGCAAAATACCGTAAACTTCTTCATATCGACACCCACCTTCGATTGCCTGGGTGAGCAGTGCGATTGCTTCTTGATAATTTTCTTGTGAGGCAGCAACTAGTCCCTTGCGTCCTTGGACCTCTGGAGATGTGGGACAGATGCGTTCTGCCTGTTGCACAGAGGAGAAAGCTGCGCGATCGCGATCCAATGCCATATAAGCATCTGCCATGCGGCAGTGGATATGAGCTTGGGTTAGTTTCAATCGCTCCGTTGGCCATTCCTGGGGATTTTGTTTGCCTTCTTGCTCTAACCACTTCAACAAACGGGTTAACAGACGTTGACGTTCTTGATTAGAATCATTAACTTCCAATACTTCTAACAGGTTGACTGCTAGTTGCGGGTTAAAGGGTTGTTCTGTCAACAATGGCTGCCAGAACAGTTCGACACATTCTATTTCTCCTTGGGTAAGTGCCTGTTGACCTGCTAGGGTAAACAGCGCTGGACGAAGACGCTCTAGTTCTTTTAAGCGAGTGGAACGCCTCACCATCTCCAGCAGCATATGCGCGGCATCATGGTAATTCTCCTGGTCAATCTGTTGCAAGATTGCCATGACCGTCAATGCCTCTTGGGTTTCCTTATCTTCCCGTTCTAGATTTTCGGGTTCCAGGGATGGAAGTCCAGTCAATGCAAGCTGGAAATTAGCTAACCGCTCTAAAATTGGATGTTCTAAGTACTTTGGTTTGCCATGGGTTAATCCGGATAACTGCTCGGATAATTGCAACCCCAAAATACTAGCGGCTGCATCCCAATTACTGTTCGCTTGCTGGGTGTAAGCAATCCAAGCAATGGGCACATCTCCCGGTGTCGTTGGACGCTTAATTTTCTCAAAAGATGTCAAAGCTGCTGCCCATTGTCCATTTTTCAGGGCAAGAGTGCCCTGCACCCAGTGGAGTTGGGTGGTGCTAAACCGTTTGGATTGTTGGTTGATTAACTGCTCAACTGTGGCAGTATCTCCCTTGAGTAACAGGAGTTTGAGATAACAGATGTTGTAGTCTTTGGTCAGGGTGTCGGCAACAAAAGCATCACGGAGCAAATTAACAGCT
Source organism: Stigonema ocellatum SAG 48.90 = DSM 106950 (assembly GCA_016903675.1). GTDB lineage: Bacteria > Cyanobacteriota > Cyanobacteriia > Cyanobacteriales > Nostocaceae > Stigonema > Stigonema ocellatum. The sequence continues at coordinate 20,820 of JADQBA010000012.1, forward strand.
GCATCCAATTGATTTAACTCCAGCAGACACTTAGCTTGCCAGTAGTGAACTTCACCAACCAGACCCAATTCTAGAGCACGCTTGAAGGATTTTTCTGCCTGTTTGAGATCTTGCTTTTTAAATTCCTGCTGACCCCGCAGCAACCAAATCTCTGATTCAAAGGGAGTGAATTCAATATTTGGGTGCGATCGCTGAATTTTTTTAATTTCTTCCAATGCCTGACGATATTTTTTCTGCTTCAGCAATTCTTGCAGTTGCATCTCAAAGGAATTTTCAGCAAGTTTTGGCTCTGTGCTGGAGACACGCTTTTGTGAGGGCTGTTTGGACTGATGTTTAGCCACTGGGCTTTCCTCCTGATTGTTTTCCGGTTTCCCTCTCGTAGGAAAGGGTGGCTGTAACAATTCACTTCGTTTATATTAATGTATCAATCACATTAATTTTACCAGGCTGAATATGGATTAGAGTTACTTAGCTAACAACCGTTACCTTTTCAGGTTACATCTTCCTTGTAAATAAGTAATTTTACTTATACAGTCTAACCCAATACGCTTTAGTTGTATACAACCTTTTCGTAATTAGGAATTACGAATTTTGCCTCAGCCCAGTTTCTGTACACACCCCTAATAACTTTTTATCCCAAGGTTCAATAGGTAGCTCTTGCACATAGGCAAATTCAAACACAATGCCTATGGTAGGCTTTTTTGCGCACTCAGGGGAACTAAGGGCGCGATCGTAATATCCTCCACCATAACCTAAGCGATATCCTTGATAATCACAAGCAACACTGGGGACGAGAATCAAATCTACTTCTAGTGGAGTGATGGTTGGAGCTGAGGGTAATGGTTCTGTAATACCATAAGTCCCGGTTTTTACAGCGTCGTTAGGTGTCCAGATATGCCAACAAAGGGAGTTATCAACGCACCTCGGAAAACCCCAAATTTTTGTGGGCTGGGCATCTTGACTGCCCTGAGTGGGAGTATCTGTAAATAGCGGACTCATATCCGGTTCTTGGCGAAAGCTGAAATAAGCGAGGATTGTTTTTGCCTCTTTAAACTTGTCTGAGGTTAAAAGCTGTGTGCAGATGCGATCGCTATGCAGTCTCCACTCTGCTACTGTCATGGATTGACGTTTTTTGAGAAGCGATCGACGTAGTTCTTTTTTCTGTAGTTGATGATCAACTTTGTGCATTTGTTTAGTATTAAGGGTGTGGGGGGTAATTACGGGTGTAAGGGTGTGGGAGGAATGCCTTGCTGCGCCGCCTGTGGGTCGCTCCTGACACACACTGTAATTTTAAGTATTACGAATGCAATACAGGGAAGGAGATCAAGTGCAATTTTTTAAAGAATTGGTATAAACTTTAATTTAAACTATGGTTTTTTTATGACATCTTTAAATAAAAAACTAAATAAAACCATTATTAAGTCTAAAATTCAAGTGTTTATACTTAAAAAAGCCAAAAAACATAATATAAGTTTCTAAGCGTCAAATCTTGCACCACTTGGCTCCCTGCATTCTCAGCCAGAGGCTGGGTTTGAAATTTATGGTAACTTCTAATCTCAAACCTTTACAAAAGGTGAATGATATTTATCTGCTCAGCAGTCTGATGTTGATTGGTTTGCTGTTACGTCTACCCGGTCTGGGTGTAGGTCTGTGGCGAGATGAAGCATCTACTTATTTTGATGCGCTGCCGACCAATGTGGCGGAATTGATGAAGACAGTTATTGACAGCGAACTGAATCCCCCTGGCTTTTATCTGATCATGCACCAATGGATGGAATGGTTTGGAGCGGGGGATGTAGTGTTTAAAGTGCCTGCGTTGATTTTTGGTTTATTGCTAATTCTTGCTACTTATGTGCTAGGTCGGGTAGCTAGCACACCTAGGGCTGGAGTGATTGCGGCTAGCTTCGTTACTTTTACCCCGTCGGCTGTGGAGTATTCTCAGGAGGCTAGACCGTACAGTCTAACGGCTCTACTGTGCTGTTTGGTAGTACTTATGTATTGTCAAGCTCTTGTTAGTAAACACCAAACATGGTACTTAATCGGCTTTGTACTTTGTACAGTTCTGCTGCTCTATGTTCAGTATACAGGTCTGCTACTAGTTGGTAGTTTGGCGATCACGACTCTGTGCCTACTGTGGCGTGGTACGGCAAATGTCCGGCTGATGCCTTTTGCGATTGCTTTCGGGATCATCTTTTTGTTATTTACGCCGTGGCTGCCAGTTTTCTTAACTCACTTGCACACAGGCACTCCCTGGGTCACGAAAGAACCTTGGTTTCTCAGATCTCAATTGTTCTTCTTTGACATCGCTGATACTATACCCGTAAGCAAGGGTGGAAGTGTTGGGGGATTTTTTGTCTTGTGTGCCTTGGGTCTGGGAGCGAAGCAGTTCTTTTCTCGGGCTGGGAGTATGCGGCTTAGTCCATCTACTGTTACCCTGGCTATGTGCTTTGTGATACCCATCTTTATGGAGGCAGCCCTTTCCTACTCTGTTAAGCGATATATGTTCCCCTTTGTACCCATTGCCTGGGTACTTTATGGCAGTTGGTTAATTGCTGTCTTCCAGCACATTGATCGCCTTTGGACTAGCCAGTGGAAGAAGTTGAGTCAGCGGGTAGCCGTTGTGTTGCTGATGGTCTGGCTGGTATTACCAAATTCAATAACTGCTCTGTCTTTAGGGAACAGCGATAAATCGGGGATAAGGACACTAGCAGCAGAATGGGCACAAAAGCATCAGGAAAATACGATTTACGTTGTGAATCCTGACTATTTGGGTCCTACGGCTGGATACTACTTCAAGCAGCACGCAGTTGAATTACACGGCTTTGCTCGCTGGGACAACCCAGAGATATTCAGTCCTCAAGGCTATGTACAAATATGGGACAGACCAACATTGGTATCAGATATAGAACAGCAGATCCGGGATAAGACAATGAAGGGTTACCGAAAGTTAGCGCTGATCCACCAGAGTGGAGTCTTAAAGGATTATGGGGAAATGAAATATAGTCAAACTCAGCTTTTTTTGTCTAGATTAAAACAAACCTATCCATTGCTAGAAACAAAGGACTACCCTGGTAGTCAAGAACCTGTGACTCTTTACGTGTTTACACTTACAAAGAAATTATGAATTATGAATGATGAAAAAATTCATAATTTGTTTTTCAGGGGGCTTATGAATTATAATGCTCAAAAAACTTATTTCATAATTCATCATTTGTTTTCCAGACGGCTTGTTTAAGCTACAGAAAGATGAATGATGAAAATTCTGAAAAAAACTCATTTCATAATTCATAATTCATAATTCATAATTTGTTTCCTAGGCGTGTTTACGCCACCACTCGATTGTGTTCTTTAGCCCTTGCTTGAAGTCCACTTGGGCTGTGAAATCAAAAGCATGCTTTGCCCGTTCGGTATCTAAACAACGGCGAGGTTGACCATTGGGTTTGTCGGTTTCCCAAACAATTTCGCCCTCAAACTCCATCAGTTCGCAAATGAGATGAATCAAATCGCGGATGGAAATTTCATAGCCTGTGCCCAAGTTCACGGGTTCAGGGTCGTTATAAAATTGAGTACCCATGACAATGCCCCGTGCTGCGTCTTCAGAGTAAAGAAACTCACGGGTAGGACTACCATCGCCCCAAACCGGAAGTTTCTTTTCTCCCTTGCTCTGGGCTTCTTGAACTTTGCGAATTAACGCTGGGATGACGTGGGAGCTTCTGGGGTCAAAATTATCTTCTGGTCCGTATAAATTTACTGGTAAGAGGTAAATGCCATTAAAGCCGTACTGCTGACGATAAGCTTGTAATTGTACAAGAAGGGCTTTTTTCGCTACTCCATAGGGGGCGTTAGTTTCCTCTGGGTAACCATCCCACAGGTCATCTTCTTTAAATGGCACTGGGGTAAATTTCGGATAGGCGCAGATAGTGCCAACACAAACGAATTTTTCTATTCCAGCTTCATGCGCTACATGAATCAACTGGGTTCCCATGATCAAGTTGTCGTAGAATAACTCGGCGGGTTTTTCGCGGTTGAGACCGATCCCGCCGACATGAGCTGCTAGATGGATCACGATGTCTTGCTGGTTAACTGCACGTTGGCAGTTTTCTAGGACACGTAAATCGCAGTCACGCGATCGCGTGACTGTAATTTTCTCGCGTTCTGCTCCAGCCTTACACAATTGGTCTATGACCTGACGCCCCAAAAAACCAGATCCACCAGTAACGAGAATCTTTTTGTTCTTTAATTCTAAGGCGTTCATATTTTCATCCTCGTCATTGTTACTCAGAAGTGAAGCATGCCGAGTTCTTGGCGAATCATGGCATTATCCTTAAATATTTGTGCCACCCTTCCATTTGGTGTAGTCAAACCCAGTGCTTGTAGGTCTGCTTCCACCATCAGGGCTACTAGTTGCTCAAATGTTACCGATAGTTTCCAGCCCAACTTTTCCTGTGCTTTGGTAGAATCGCCGATTAACAAGTCCACTTCCGCTGGACGGAGATAGCGTTCATCGAACTCTACGTAATCTTGCCAATCGAGGTTTACATAAGTAAACGCCAGTTCGAGAAACTCCCGCACTGAATGGGTTTCACCAGTAGCAATCACGTAATCGTCTGGCTCATCTTGCTGTAGCATCAACCACATTGCCTTGACGTAATCCTTAGCGTAGCCCCAATCCCGCTTGGCATCAAGATTGCCCATATAAAGTTTTTTCTGTTTGCCAGCAACGATCCGAGCCACTGCCATGGTGATCTTGCGCGTCACAAAAGTTTCTCCCCTGCGAGGGGATTCATGGTTAAAAAGTATACCATTACATGCGAAAATGTTGTAAGATTCGCGGTAATTCACCGTTTGCCAGTGAGCGTAAACTTTAGCACAAGCATAAGGACTGCGGGGATAAAAAGGTGTTGTCTCGCTCTGTGGCACCGCTTGTACCAAGCCAAACATTTCCGAAGAACCTGCTTGGTAGAAGCGTACCTTAATACTGGTGCGCCGCTGGTAGTCACGGATTGCTTCCAACAAACGCAGGGTTCCCATTCCTACTGCGTCCACGGTATATTCTGGTGAATCAAAACTTACTCGTACATGGGATTGAGCACCCAAGTTGTAAATTTCTATTGGCTCGACTTCTTCTAGAATGCGACGCAGTGTGGTTCCGTCGGTCAAGTCGCCATAGTGGAGAAACAACCGCACTCCCTCTTTGTGAGGATCTTCGTAAATGTGATCGATACGGTCTGTGTTGAAGGTAGAAGTCCGACGAATAATGCCATGAACCTCATAACCTTGTTCTAGTAAAAACTCACTTAGATATGAACCGTCTTGACCGGTGATACCAGTAATCAACGCTCGCTTCTTTGGAGTCATGCTCAATCATTCCTTGTGATTTCTTAATCAACTATACACAGATGCCCTGGTACAACCTAGCAGCTCATTGCTCAATTGCCCAGCGGGAAACCTACGAGTTCGGCTCGTAGGTTTTGACAACTGCCTTAGAAGTATGCACGCTCAAAATCTGCCCAGCCATCTTACCCAGAATCTCTCCTCGTAGTCAGAAAGGGCATTTTTTTGTGGTTTCCTCCTAGATAAGTTTGCTGTTTTCCAAAAATTTTCCCTTAAAAATCCTCTCACCATTAACTAATGATTTTTGTAAGGTTTTGTAATATTTCTTTAAAATTTCATAAAACTTCATAATTGTACAGTAATTGTTAAGGCTGAATGAAGCTGCTACTGGTTAGGCACTTCCAAGAAATAAATTTCCAGCCGTCAAACTCAGATCTCTCTGAGTGGTTCAAACCCACCAACACACGGCGGTTTAGTATTTTTCTGGATCTCCCTTATCAAAAGTCATTGGTCATTGGTAAGTGGTCGTTGGTCGGTGAGCAGTGATAAAAAACACATAACTTTACAAATCATGAGTGTTGTTGGGTGTTGGGTGTTATTCCAAACACCAAACAACTAATAACTAACAACAATTTAATGACAAATGACTATTCAGTAAGCTCCGTTATTTTTGGGTACAACGACTACGCCAATGGTTTTGACAATTATCCATAAATCAAGCCAAAAATTCTTGCATTTAACGTAATACAGGTCGATTTGGACTCGTCGGGGATATGGAATGTCATTGCGTCCAGAGACTTGCCACAATCCTGTAATTCCTGGTCGGATAGTTAAAATCTGATCGATGTAACAACCGTATTTTGGTAGTTCCTCTGCTACTAAAGGTCGCGGACCAACAACACTCATGTCTCCTTTTAAAACGTTCCAAAACTGGGGAAATTCATCCAAGCTCGTCATTCGCAAAAATTGACCAATTTTCGTAATGCGGGGGTCTTGTTTTAGCTTAAAGTTCGCCTCAAATTCTTGCCGCAGATGAGGCGATGTTTCCATCATTTGCATTAGGACTTCGTCGGCATTGCTGACCATTGTTCGGAATTTAATACAATTAAAGGGTTTGTAATTTTTACCGACCCGTTCCTGGACATAAAAAATCGGGCCAACTGAGCTTAAAGCAATCAGCAAGGCCAAAATTAAGTAGACCGGGGAAAACAAGACCAGTACCAACAGCGAAAACACAATGTCGAAAAGTCGCTTGGTAAACTCTCCGTTTAAACTTTGCAAAGACAGACCTTTGAGTTTAACTCTAGGCGTCTTTTTTTGCTGACCACGTTTTAAGTAAGTACGCGATCGCTTGCCGGAGAGGAGTGAGCTCTGGGCAGTCATCATACTCCTTAACAATCCACACCACACATAGTCCCAATCTTAAAGCCTTTCGGAGGTGCTTCAGGGGGCAATTTTCCAAAAGCCTGCAAAACAAGCATCCAAAACTAGACCATCAATTGTGAGACGGTCTTTTTTTTTGTACTTGAATTTAAAAATTCTAGGTAGCTTTGTGTAAAGATTTGCGCATTAAACTTGGCAGCATGGGAGCGTGTATATTCCCCACAGAACTTTCCTTGACACGCTTCAAAAGCTTTGACTGCTTCCACCAAAGCTGTTTGAGTCTGTGCCTCAAAGAGTAGACCTGTCCCTGTAAACGCTGGTGAGGAGCGAATATCTCGCACAGTTTCCAAAGCACCGCCTGCACCATAGGCAATGACTGGCGTGCCGCAGGCTTGCGCCTCCACTAAGGCAATGCCAAAATCTTCACAAGCTGCATACACAAAACCTTTGGCATTAGCCATATATTTTTTTACGACATCATCAGGTTGCCACCCCATTATTTTTATATTGGATTTGGCTATTTTGCGGATTTTTTTCATTTCTGGTCCTGTGCCAATTACTACTAAAGGTCGTTGTAGTTCATTAAATGCCCTGACAATGAGAGATACCTGCTTGTAACTCACTAACCGGGAAACGGTCAAGTAAAAATCCTCTTTCTGAGGAAAAAAAGGAAAACTTTCGATAGAAACTGGTGGGTAAATGACAGTCGCTTCTCGTCGGTAGCAGCGCCAAATACGACGAGCTGTATACTGCGAGTTGGCAATAAAATAATCAACGCGATTTGCTGTCAATACATCCCACTGACGCAAACAGTGCAATAAATAACGTGTCCCCCATCCAACCACGCCTCTTCCTAGGTGACTGTGCTGTAGATAGTCAAAAGTCAGCTCCCACGCATACCGCATCGGGCTGTGACAGTAGCAAATATGTAACTGATCGGGGGTAGTAAGAACTCCCTTAGCAACGGCGTGAGATGAAGACAGAATTACGTCATACTGCCGTAAATCCAGTTGTTCAATGGCCAGTGGTAACAAAGGTAGGTAGTTTTGTATACCATGAAGGGCGTATGGAAAGTTCTGGAGAAACGTCGTGCCAATCTGACGCTTGTATAAATAACTTTGAGGATTGTTGGATTCAAAGTCGATGAGGGCATACAAGTCCGCATCAATGTGATTCAGTATTTCTCGAACAACGAGTTCTGAACCGCCTTTCGCTTCGGGTGTAAACCACTCATGCACTAGAGCATATTTCAAGGGCACAGCTTACTTTAATGGATAGGTAGATAATGAAGCAAAACGCGCACGTGTGAGATGCGCCTGTTGGAGTGTCAATGCCCTGCGGGGAGGGTGTAGGGGTGTAGGGGTATAGGGGTGTGGGGGTGTAGGTGAATAAATTTTGCTTTGGGGATTGTGAAATGGAAATTCCCCCTACACCCCTACACCCTCACACCCTCACACCCCTACACCCTTACACCCTTAAACCCTTACACCCGCCTTGATGGTCAAGATGTAGATGAAAAACCTCCCACGGTTGTAGACGTAATTGCCAGAAAACGGGTTCCAAAGGGATGCCGTAACCTGATAACCTCAATATGAAGCCGGAGAGCGAAAAGCTTTTGGCTCTGTGCATATGGCCCTAGTTACTGAAAGCAACACAGAAGGGAACTCTTAATTTATGCGAATTTTAATCATGGGTGGCACTCGGTTCATTGGTGTCTACCTAACTCAAGTGCTGGTAGCACAAGGACATGAAGTTGTACTGTTCAATCGTGGTAATCGTCCTTCTCCACAGTCGGGGGTAGGACAAATTACAGGCGATCGAACTGATGCCAACCAACTAAAGGAAAAATTATCAAAAGAAAATTTTGATGCCATTTTTGATAATAACGGGCGGGAACTTACTGATACTCAACCACTAGCAGAAATTTTTCAAGACCGTGTGCAACATTTTGTGTATATGAGTTCTGCTGGGGTGTATCTCAAATCAGACCAAATGCCCCATGTGGAAGGGGATGCTGTGGATCCAAAAAGTCGTCACTTGGGTAAGCATGAAACAGAAGCTTACCTGATGCATGGGGGATTGCCTTTTACGTCAATTCGTCCGACCTACATCTACGGTCCCCAGAACTATAACGATCTGGAAGCCTGGTTTTTTGACAGAATTGTACACAATCGCCCCATTCCCATCCCTAGTAACGGCTTGCATATCACCCAGCTTGGTCATGTGAAAGACCTAGCTTGGGCGATGAGCAAAGTTTTGGGCAATACTCTTGCGCTAAGACAAATTTACAACGTTTCTGGCGATCGCTTTGTTACGTTTGATGGTTTAGCCCGCGCCTGTGCCATAGCTGCTGGCAAATCACCAGAGGCTGTGCAAATCGTCCACTATGACCCGAAAAAATTTGATTTCGGTAAACGCAAAGCTTTTCCCCTGCGGACACAGCACTTCTTTGCCTCTGTCAATAAAGCCATGACAGAATTAAGCTGGCAGCCTGAGTATGACCTGATTTCTGGGCTGAAAGACTCTTTTGAGAATGATTATCTGCCATCAGGTCGAGATAAAGCTGAAATCGATTTCTCTGTAGATGAGGAGATTATACAATCTAAATTATGAATTATGAATTATGAATTATGAAAGTAATTAATTCATAATTCATAATTTCTTTGTGACTGCTTTTGAGTAAGGTTTGAGTTGAGATATATCATCTAAACCATTACTCGTCGTAGCGATGACAAAAGTGCCAAGTCTCTAGGAGAGAGTGGTTTTCGGCTGCCAAATAAGCCATAGTATAGGTAGTAGAATAATGACTTCCGGGTTTCGCTAATGACCCAATCAAGAGATTCTTGGTGTTTCCACCAGCGCGGATCAGACATGGCTTCATTTGCAGGAATAGCGTGGGTTGTGATGGCGACATCTGAACCTAGAACTTGACGAAAAGCCCACTGGGAACGGCGCAGGTGGTATCGATCAGAAACAATGACGACCTGATGATAAGGAACATTAGCAGAATTCATTGTGCGGCGAAATGCCAGAGCCTCATCAAAAGTATTCTTAGCATACCCGCCCCAGTAAATTTTATGAGAAGGTAAGCCACTTTTAGTAACTATTTCCTGTAACTGTTTTGGATCTATTGCATCGGTGTATAATGCTTTGACTTGACCACTGGCTAATAAACTTAGTGCCGTTTCTATTCTGTTTCCTCCACCCAAGCACACGACGACATCTCCGATGGGTTGAGGGTTTGATGGTGCAAGCCACTGACCGTAGTTGATCAAAAGAGGCTCATGGAATAGGGCGATACTTATAGTAACTACCAGTAAGCTTGCCACTATGGTATTTCGGAAAATTTTTCCCGGTTTGACTAGTTTAGACTCAGATATTTTCATATTTATCAATGGTGCTCTGGTATTATCCGACTAGCACATCAGGAGCGTCACTTTTTATCATATGAGGCGAACAAGGGCGATCGCTACCATTGTCTTGGGTCGTCGGGGGATTGCGGTTCCTAGTGGCGGTGCCTTCATGGGGGGAAGTGCTAAGAGATTGTGTGCTTTTCAGATGGGGGCGAGTTTGAATCCTAAATTTGCCTGCTATGTACCAAACCGAACTAAACTTTGCCAATAACTCCTCACGTTCCAAACCAGTCGCGTAAAATAAGAGTAGAGCTAGCTTTGGGAAAAAATTTAGTAATCATCTAACTGTTTACTTTATGCAGCGCAATCAAGTAATTGATATACTCACAAAACATCGGGCACAATTGAGAAGTTTCGGGGTTCAATCCTTGGCTTTATTTGGTTCTGTGGCACGAGATGAAGCGCGTTCAGATAGTGATATTGATATTTTAGTTGATTTGGAGCCACCTGTAACCTTTGATCGCTACATGAATGTAAAATTGTATTTAGAAGATCATCTGGGAACCAAGGTAGATGTGGTGACGAGTAAGTCCCTTCATCCTCAGATTCGGTCTGCTGTAGAGCAAGAGCTTCTTCCTAACCGCATAAATCTTAACATACTTTACAAAAGCTCACAAAGCTTATAGAATAGTTGTATAAGCAAACATTGAGCATATGGAACAGGTCATCCAATTCAAGAATGATGCCTTGAAAAATGGTACTTGGTTTCCAAGCAAAGTTAAAGGTTTATTGTTTTGCACTGCTTATGGTTATGAGTTTCCCACTGAATGTATTTATGGTACTGAACTGGCATATCAGCTCACGAGAAATGGTTATCAATGGTTTGCTATATTTCCTGAAAACCAGGAACCAAAAATATCTTCAGGAAATAAAGTAATTGCTTTTGAAGAAAGGTGTTCGTACATGCTTAACTGGTTTTGATGGAGAAACAATTTTAGCTTGATTCAAACCGAAAAAATCAACTACATAGAACTTTTACCGTAAATTTCAATTGTTACTGAACGAACTAGAGCCAGTTTTAACCTACGGTTGAGGATTATTAAATAATAGATTTTCATACTCATCTAGCGCACGTTTGAAAATATATCTTTCCTCATATAGTTTTCGAGCATTTTGCCCCATAGATTTTACTCGCAAAGGTTCAGCAGCCAATTTAGTAATAATATCAGCAAGTTTTTGCGGGTGATTCGGTGGACAATTAACGCCACATTGGCTAACCGTGAGGAGGTTTTCTAAATCAGAACCAGGAGCAGAGATAGAAACCACAGCCCTACCAGATGCCAGAATGCCATAGAGTTTAGATGGGGCTACGATTTGCTCAGCCCCAGAAATTAGACTTACTAGAGAAATGTCACAAGCTGTTAGTGATAAGGATATCTTTTCCCTAGGCTGAAAGGGGAGAATTAAAATATTTTTTAACTGATACTTTTCTATAGCTTGCTCGAGGAGCTTCTTTTTTGGTCCATCGCCAATAAAAACAAACTGTATAGGGCTATTTTTGAGTAAATTGACAGCCTCTGCAATACTTTCTATATCGTGCAGTCTCCCCATGTTACCAGAATAGAGAACTGTGAAGATTTTATGAAAACCGTATTGGATAGCAAATGGGTTATCCTGCTTGTCCCAAATATGGATATTTTCGATAGACCAGTTTTCAATGACACGAAATTTTTCTTTTAAGCCTGTTGTCTGTTCTATAAATCTTTGCATAGCGCTGCTAAGAACAATAGTATAACAAGAGTATTTACAGACCAGATAATTTAAATATTTAAAAACAATAAAAGAAATACTTTTTTGTTTAACGAAACCTGCAAATACAGCAGATTCTGGGAATACATCCTGTAATAAAAAATAAAATTTTCCTCCCTTAAACAGTCTAAAAAATAGACCCAAAATCCCGGCATAGGGAGGATTGGAAGCAATGAGTATGGGGACATGTTTTGGAACATGAAAGACTATGTAAGCTAAGCTTCCAACAATAAAGAATAAAGAACTAGTCACTTTTGCTAGAATTCCATGACCCTTCTCGCCTACCGTCAAGGAGCGTGACACTTCCAGTTTATCCAAAGATTGAGATGTTATCTCTGTTGTATTCCTGGTACCAGTAAAAACTTTTACACAATAACTACGCTCTGCAAGACCACAAGCTAAATCAGTCATTAGCTGAGAACTCGCAGCAGAGCTAGGGTAAAAATATTGAGTGATGATAGCAATTTCGTGCATAATTTTACTAGAGGGAGGACAAAAATGCTAAATCTCTTGGAGAGAGTGGTTTTCGGCTGCCAAATAAGCCATAGTATACGTGGTAGAATAATGACTTGCGGGTTTCGCTAATGACCCAATCAAGAGATTCTTGGTGTTTCCACCAGCGAGGATCAGACATTGCTTCATTTGCGGGAGTAGCGTGGGTTGTGATGGCGACATCCGAGCCTAAAACCTGACGAAAAGCCCATTGGGAACGACGCAGATGGTAGCGATCGGAAACAATGACGACCTGATGATAAGGAAAATTAGCAGAGTTCATTGTGCGGCGAAATGTCAGAGCCTCATCAAAAGTATTTTTAGGATATCCGCCCCAGTAGATTTTATGAGAAGGTAAGCCACTTTGAGTGACTATTTCCTGTAACTGTTTTGAATCTATTGCATCTGTATATAACGCTTTCACTTGACCACCAGCTAATAAAGCGAGTGACGTTTCTATTCTGTTTCCTCCGCCCAAGGACACGACGACATCTCCGATAGGTTGAGGGTTGGATGGTGCAAGCCACTGACCATAGGAAATTAAAAGAGGCTCATGGAAGACGACAATACTTGTACAAATTACTACTAAGCCTGCGAATATGGTATTTCGGAACAACTTTCCTGATGTGAGGAGATGGAAATAAGAGTTTTTCATAAACACTTGGGTGTAGTTTCAATTCTCGAGTTATCTCTGACATACTAAATGCTTCCTTTTTTTTGAGCTTTTGCGATTAAGCTCCACTACTTCAATATTGCTTTGATAGCGAGGCGTTTCAAGAGTTGAAACTGTTTAGGAAATCGAGCTTCCATAGAGAGAATAATTTGATTTTTAAGTTTGTCTTGATCTTTCGGATGTTCTATCTGAAATGTACCAATGTGCTTGAGATTTCTCGCTCTCAGTTGCCTTTGATACTGAAGATGTTGTGTTGATGCGGGAATATAGTGAGCAGTAAATGAGGAACGGGAATACTGCGGCTGTAAAGTTTCTAGGCTACCATGAATCGTTTTGGAGTTCCAAAATAGCACATCCCCCTTACGCATATTAGGCGCACGGCACTCAAGCTGATACTTGTTAATAATGTCTAACACCAGTTGCTTGTAACGTGAGTGATTAAAGGCAATATCAAAATCCCCGCCATTTTGAGAGATATCAATTTTGTGGCTACCAGGATAAATATAGAACCTACCTGCACCAGGTTGAATATCCTCTACAGCTACCCAAGCAGCAGTCATCCTACCGAGTTCCGAAGAATCTAAATAATAGGTATCTTGATGTGCCCATGTTGCCGGATTACCTTCAAAAAACATGGTTTGAATAATTTTTGCTGATTCTCCAAGGATAGTACAAACCGCCTCGTGCATGTTTTCATGGGTTAATATTGACAAACCAAGCTTTTTAAAGTTAGGAAACCTATCTGTGTTCAAATCTTGAATGTTAAGTAAAGAGTTTAGCATATAACCATAAGAGGTAAGGATATGCTTTTCTGGATTACTAGAAGCTTGACGGTATAGATAAGCATCGTAAGGCTTAACTTCTGTTTTAAAGAAAGAACGTGCTTCATCACACAACTCTGTTGGAATTAGATTGCGTAAGATGACGTAGCCATTTTCATCGTAATAATTCCGAATATCATCTGCTGTGGTCAGCAGGTTGTACATTTTGTCGGTTCCATCAATTTCATTCCTAATGGATGATTCGATTTGAAGGATATTTTCTGGGTTGTTCATGTTTCACACCTAATTTCACATTATTAATTACAGGGATAAGCCCATATTCTTGCGCTTAATTTCTACTACTTTAACTACAACAAAAAATTCATAAATAGCATACAGAAAGCAGCAAACCAATCCAGGAATCCCCTCAATAAATCCTAGACGTAAAAAATACATGTATGTAAATCTAGCGAGTGGTCTAATAAGCCAAAGTCTAGCTGCTAAGAGCCTGAGCTTGAGTTTTTTGCTTGATACCAATGCGCTAGTGTTTCCTGTTTCCTGAAATTTAACGATATTTTCAGCATCCCAAGAAGAGTAGCGATCGTGTCGTTCTAGCCAATCACTCACTCCTTTAGAATTGGCAAAATGGTCATAGGGAATCGTGATGCGACCAACTTTAGCACCAGATGAAAAGTGTTCCCATACACCACCAACAAAGGTGACTTCCCCTTGTTTGACAAGACGGGCATGCCAGTTAGGATAACCTTGGGTGTGCTTCAACCACTTCCCCCAAAATAGGTAACGGGGGGTAAGCTCAAAAGCGTTGTATGGATGATCACACTGTAGGCATAGGCGTTGAATCTCTGTAGCTAAATCGGGTGGGATGGTTTCATCGGCATCTACAAATAGCACCCACTCACCCGTTAAATTACAATTCTGTAAAGCCCAGTTACGCTGTTCAGAAAATTTAAATGGTGGTGGTTCGATATGGGTGAAAACTTTTGCTCCTAATGATTCTGCTAACTGTGTTGTGCCGTCAGTACTCCCTGAGTCTACAACAATAATTTCTTGACACCACTGCAAGGAAGCTACACAACGGTTAAGGTTGGATACTTCGTTTTTGGTAAGGATAATGGCGCTGATGGGTAGATTCACGTCTCAGCTAATCCCTTGTACAATAAAAGTAGCCAAGGTGAGAATGATCGGTTCGCTTAACTCCAAAACCTTGCGCTTTTAGAATCTTCTCCAATTCATCCACATCCCCTTTTGTAGGATGAAATTCCAATGCCATACTTTTCACAGAGTGAGTCCAGGTCAAGTCTCCTTGGAATAATTGGAATTCGCCACCTTCAATATCACATTTTAAGAAGTCACAAATACCTACACGAGCTATATATTCACGAATATCAAATTCTTGTATTTGGGGGTTTGATTCCAGCAGAGATTGTGTCCAATCATCATAAAATCCCCCGACAACAGCACATTGAGTTACGGCACGCTCCTCGTATCCATTTTGCTTGATATTGTGCTTGACAACTTCCACAAGTTCGCATTGGGCTTCTACAGCATGAACTTGTGCGTGAGGTGCTTCCACAAGGGCAAAAACTGTAAATTCTCCTCCATTTGCACCTAAATCAAGAATATGGTGTGCTTCTTTTAATTGACCTTTTGCTGCGTAACAAAGATGCCCATACATTTCGCGTACTACGCCAAAATCGAGTTGCTCGAAATATTTTTTTTTGCCATTCCATATAACATTAAATAAGCCATGTAAAACTTTATCTAAAGCTCCTAAGCTTCTAGTTTTAGCTAGTAAATCTAAACATTTACTTGGGTGAGATATCCAACGAATAAATAGAGGAAAAGGTAGAATGAGACTGACGAGGAATAGCTCTTTTAACAAGCGATTTAAGTCATTTAGCATCGTGTTTTTTGATAATACGCATGTAATGATTTGCCATTTGCTGGGAAGCTTTGTGGATGGAGAACATAGACTCTATCCATGTTCTCGCTGTGAATGTTAATGTTTTTAATTGGCAGGGAGATTGGATCAATTCTCGAAGAGCATCTGTCCAGGTAGGTGTAACTCGCGATCGCACCCACCCTACACCACCTTCAGCCACTTCATCATGCAATCCCACCTTGTCAGAAATGAGAACGGGACAGCCACAGGCTAAAGCCTCAACAATGACATTACCGAAGTTCTCATGGCGACTCGGTAAGACAAATAAATTAGCAGCTGAGTAGATTGCTGGAAGCTGCTTAGGTTCGCATCCCTCCAGAAAACGAACCCGCTGTGATAAGTTTGCAGCTTGAAACTGCTGCTCTAGTTTAGCTTTGGTGCCATCGTCGTCGCCACCTACGAAAATCATTCGCCAGTTCAGATTCCGCAATGGAGCCAAAGCTTGTGGTAATAAATCTAACCCTTTTTTGTGATGCAGACGCCCCACATTTAAAAGCACAAAGTCATCTTCATTCAGGTTTTGAGATTGACGCCAGACTTTTGCTTCATCGGTCGCAGGTTGCCAAAATTTGGTGTTTAAGCCGTTGGGAACGATAAAAGCCTGCGCGGGTAACTTTAGCCAACGACACTCTTCTAGTTCTTGCCTACTAGTGTAGTGGATAGCAGCAGCATTTGTCACATTAAAGCGTTCCTGCCATAGGTAGTACGCTACTTTTTTGGCTGTTTTCTGCCGCCAAGAGTAAGGACCAAGCGCGCCATGTAGCGTAGTGACATAGGGAATTCCCCGGCTTTTAGCTGCTTTACAGGCAGCGCCACTAGTGCGCTGCCAAACACCTGAAATATCCATGATGTCAAATTCTCTAACTCTTGCTATTACTGCTTTCTCCATACCTGGACAGTTAATACCCATCCCTAGTTCTTGAGAAAAATAATTGACTTTGACACCATTACGTATTATTGGCTGGTTGAGGGGCAATTCAGGGTGATTACTTAGACCAGCATTAGAGGTAAAAACCTCTACTTCATGACCAATAGCTGCTAATCCCTCGCAAAGTTGACTGACACAGAGAACAGGACCGCCAAACTTCCAAGCGGGGGCATAAACGGGGATGTAGAATAGAATCTTCATATTTTTTGACATCTTCTAAACACTTGCAAAATTTGATCGCAAATCTGGTGGCATCTCAGCTCAAAATTCGGGTTGCTGAAGTACTCTAATCCTTCTGGAACTACTCCTTTGGGACACTTCAGGGCTGCCAAAATTCCTGCCTTGATTTCCTGTGGATCGTCAGGGTTGACTATGAAGCCCAGTGCCCCATTCCGCACCGCCTCACGACTACCATCAACAATGCTTGCTACCACAGGAATGCCACAAGCCATTGCTTCTAGGTAGACAATACCGAACCCTTCCCCCTTACCGGGCATAACGAAGGCATCTGCTAGCCGATAGTAGTCAGCTTTTTCTGCTTCCGATATAAACCCCGTAAATACAACGTGTCTCTCAACACCTAAAGACTTTGCCTTTGTCTCTAATCGTTGGCGATCGCTTCCTTCTCCCACAATCATGTAAGCTATATTGGGAATTTCCTGAGTCAGGATTGGTAGTAACCCCAGCACTTCATCAAACCCCTTGTAACGTTCACTGGAGTCCAGACGCCCTAGGGTCATTAAGACAGTTTTACCTTCTAGCTGATGGCGCACCAGAAGGTCAGAGTTTTTGACGGCTGGCTGAAAATGCTCAAGATTGACTGTATTGGGTAGGATAAATTCTTGGACACTATCTAATTTTGCCCACTCCAGAAAACGTTCTTTTGTCAGTTCGCTAACTGAGATAATACCGTCAATTTTCTTGACCAAATTGTTAGCCAGCCAATGAGGACATGGTTGCCAAGCTTCGATGCCATGAAGTACGAGAAAAATTGGCGTTCTCGTCCAAATACCGACTAGGTAGGCAAAGGGTAGCAGGTTAATGTGACCGCATATAATGAGGTCCAACTTGGGATTGCGGATAAGCGTTTGCAAAATTGCCACTCCATAATTTAGTTTTCCATTTAAGCCTGAAGTGATGTAAGTTAATTTCTTAGGAAGTGAGCCTAGGGGATCTACAACGCGACGTGGAATAGCAACGACTTCTATAGAGTGGGGATATGAGCATAAAGCCTGAAGAAAGTCTCGGTTGAATTTGGCTATGCCTCCTCGACCACCGAATGCATCTGGAGTGAGGACTAAGATTCTCATTAGTTTTGAGTCATGTATAACTGTTGATTTATTAGACTTCTAAGTAGGGAATAATCAATAGATTGAAAGACACTTTTGAGCCGCTCGGTATTTCAGAGGAATACTTTTTTGTTGCATTTCAATATTGGATCAATGTATCACTGGGATATTCGTTTTAGATAACCATCAAAGCCAGCACAAAAGAAAAAGAATCCAAAAACAACTTGAACAGGCCATCCTGATAATAAAAAAGGGAAGTTATCTGTGAATGCCATAACTAGAAATGTCATTATTGAAGACCTCACAATAAATTTGATTAAATTACCTTCATTACTATATTCATTTCTGTATTCATCATGTTGAAATGTCGCCAACATCATACTCCTAAACAATAAAATGAGCGACAATATGAGTGGAAATAAATATAAAACGCCTCCGATAGATATAGAGCCATATATATAGTTATGAGCCGCACCAACCCTATCTAGAGAACTACTGGTGACAGAGCCTTCCAATCTCTCTCTGGGAAAGCCAGTACCAATTAGTAGTAACTCTGGAGATTCTAAAATAACTTTGGTATATTCTTCCCAAATACCAAATCTTAGCTCTTCTGTAGAACCTGTGTTATCACGACCTAATACAGTCATCAGGTTAGTTGTCAGGTTTGAAATAATTTCTACACTAACAGGATTGCTTAAAAAAGTGTATATCAAAGGTATAGTTAATAGGAGAGGAATGGTAATTTTTTTTAGGGATGTTTCAAATAACTTGAGGGACGATTGAGATATATGTGTGATATATAAAATGACAACACAGATTAAACCTATTAGTCCACCACGACTTTGTGTTAATACACAAATAAATACAAGTACTCCATAGATTGTGGATAAAATAACTCTTCCTATGAAAGGCTTATAGTGACTAAGGCAGATAAATGATATGATTCCTAAAACAGCTAGTACGTGGGCAGAAGTAGTACTGATATCAATAAAAGTGAGTCGCTGACCACGGTCAATTCTTAAAGAAGAAATTGCCAAACAAAGAGTCGTAGCCAGAAGTATTACATTTAATCGTTTCAGTTGTAAAGGAGACAGTAATGGATTTGTTCTAGAACTTATAAAGCTAAAGATTCCTATTAAGTAAAAACGGGAAATAAAAGATAAAAGGCTGGGTTCAAACAGAGGATAATCATGATATAACCAACATACTAATCCCAATACTAATGGTGGAATTGCAGCAAGTATAGCTATAGGATTTGAAATTAGAATAACCAGCTTGGTTTTAGTGAAAATTAGAATGATTATATTGATGCCGAAAAGAATTGAAACAAATTGATTTGGTGGTAAGAGAAAACTTCCTTCTCCTCTATCATATCTATCATAAAGAATAGCGTACAAAAGAAGAATCAGAAATAAACTAACTAATAGTTGACAGCGATTTGCTATATCGTTTTTTGGGCTATATGAATTGTTGTCCACAGAAATAAATATATTTACAATAAAAATGTGATTTTTTTTGAGAGCAATCATTAAAAAAGAAACACTACAATGTGCTTTTTTAAATGATTAATTGATACTCCAAAATACATTGTTTTGCATATCTTTGCCAGCTTAAATCTTGCTCTCGTAATTCCAATGCAGCTTGCTGTTTCTGCTTTAATAAATCTGGCTGAGCCGCTAGTTGCTTTAGCACAAAAGCGATCGCCTCACTGTTCTTAATAGGAACCACATACCCTGCTGCATATTCCTCAACACCTCTACCTAACTTAATTGGCTCCGCGCTAGACATTAGCAACAGGTCTTCACCGCCTGTATTTGTTGTACAAATTAATGGCAAACCACAAGCAAGAGCCTGCGCTTGCACACAAGCAAGCCCCTCTTCAATACTCCCGATGACAAAAACGCTACTGTTGCGGTAGTAGTTTGCTAACTGTCCCTGAGGTACATGACCAATACACTTAACCCGCTCATCTGCGCCCGCCAACAAACGAGGTGTTTCCGTTGTAGCTCCACCAACCAAACACAGTTCACTATTTGGTATATTCGCCTCCATAAACGCTCGTACTAGATAGTGAATACCCTTACGCACGCTTAAAGAACCGGCATAAATAACACGGAACACATTATCTTGTTTAGACCCTAAAGAAAAGTTTTTGAGATTCGTACCAAAAGGGTTATGAACTAAGCACTGTTCAGAAAATCCCTGAGCCAGAAAACTGCGTTTAACAAACAAACTAGGCACTGCTATCCGTTCCGCCAGATCATACTCCCATAGTTCCTGAGCTACAATCTCTGGGTGCGTTTCTACCCAATCCAAACCCAACCGATGATATTCTTCCTTCAATAATTGACACTGCACCCTTATGTGAGAAGAACTACGCTCCAAGAGGAAGGGTACGCTATTCTGTTTTGCCCAAAGCAGAGAAGGCTCAGAGAAACTCGACCACCCGTGTATCAGCGTACTCCCTTCTAAGTAACGAGCAGCAGCATGACTAAACAAATTATGGAGCAAAGCTTGGGATTTCATCGTCAGATGTTCCCCACCGATTTGGTGGACAGCCTTGCCTAACAAAAGCGTCAAAGGCAAGCTGACAACTTTGTCATCCGGTATCCCCCATTGACGGGTTTTAAATTTAGGATAGTTAGTGATTAAACGATGTAAGACTCCAGATGCGTGTAGCTCCCGTGCTAGATCAAAAGCATGCCATCGTCCGCCAACAACAATAGTTACTTTCATATTCATGCTGGTGTCTTTCTACCCATTACTATCAGTGTTTGTGCCCAAATTTCTTTGATATATTCGGGAAGCGGAACAGATGGAATAATCATATTTCCAAGTATGAAAGACATAGGATAAATGATTTTAGAAATCATTCTTAAAGGATGTGCTGAAAGAAATGAAAAATAATTGTGCGGTACTGCATAAATAGGTTGAAGACCTAAATTTTCAAACTCTCTTCTATGGGATCTACAGCTATAGTCAATTTCAGGTATGTTATAACCAGCTAGACGTTGCTCTCGAACCATTTTTCTCATAATATGTTGACCACAGGGAACCACGGATACAATCCAGCCTCCTGGTTTAGTTAAAGAGTAAAGTTTATTCCAAATCTGCTGACGCTGTGATAAATCCAGAAAGTGTTCTACCACGCCAAAATGAAAGCATATATCATAAGAATGAGAACTTTGATACTCAAAAATATTAGCGACTGCGACACTTGCTCTAATAGCCTGAAACTTACCAACCTCCTCTAAATAATTGTGCGCTCTTACCGCCACGGCATCAGAAACATCAATACCGTGAACTTCAAACCCGTTAAGAGCTAACCGTGCCAGGTGAGTTCCTCCTCCACATCCCAATTCAAATAAGCGATCTGGTGGAGTTACTTTTGTAATTTGTAGTATTTTCTGCCAAACACGACCAAGCCGCCTAATTCTTTTGAGTTCTTCTGCTGAGTAGCAGTGATGTTCATATCCTTCGTATTCTAACTCTTGCTTCCAAGCTTTACTGGCATCATAAAAACTTGTGTTCATAACTAACTCCTAATTTATATAGTTTTAGCTGCACTTTTATGAAAGTAAATACATGCTCCTACTTTCAGGACACAGGAGACTGTCATGCCCAGCATAATACCCAATTCTGAAAACCACCATCCTAAAGCCAAAACAATTATCAAGCGTACAAATGGTTCTACTGTTTGAATTATCAAATACGCATTTAAACAACCTGAAAGTTGCAAAGCCGAATGGAATTGGACAGCAGCAACTTGACCTACTACAATGATTGCAACCCAAGCAATCATCCACTCACCGCCATCAAAACTCTTACCCAAAACTAAATTTAATAAGTAAGAACCTACTAGGACTCCTCCCGTAGCTAGTGTCAACACAAGGCATAGCAACACGCTGACTGTTTTAATCAGGTAGCCGCTAACTAAACTGGGTTTTGTCCAATCTAATCTTGCTGTACTACCACTGCTCAAAGCATTTGATACTATACCAACAGGAAGCATGAGAGCTGTGATTCCTGTATAGTGTCCCAAACCAATTAAAGAACCAAAAATGGAGAAAGCCCATGTATCAATTCTGGCAGCAAATGATTCTAGCGCATAGGGAAAGAATGCTTTGACAATAGGAGATATCTGTGGTCTTTCTTTCAGTAGCGTTCCTGTAAGTAGCTTATCTTTTTGTAACCAACCTACTGCTAAAGAAATAGCATGGATAGCAGTGTAAACAAAGACCATTGTTTTGATAGATACAAGGTGAGCAAACAGTAAAACGAATATTAAAACTAGATAACTACCTTGCAAACCTATTCGCATCAAATACTGACCGTCAATACTACCAACAGCAACGTAAATAGCAGAAAGGCAACCACACAAGAAATATATCGGAAAGTTGCCATAGTACATAATGCTAAGTAAACGAGCATCCTGTGGGAGCTTATCAAAAGCTAGGCTGGCAACTATTCCGACTGGAATAAATATAAAAGAAAGCCAATAAGCATAGTATATGGTTCTGCGCCATGCCTCTTTACCACATATCTGTTTCGAGGTAATCAAACCTTTGAGCAATCTGTCCCATTGGCAACTTCCTAGCGTAAAAATAGTAGATGGTAAAAGAATCACTAAGGCAAGTAACCCTCGTTCCTCAGCTCCTAATGTGCGATTAAGCAATACAGAGGCTGGAAAAGAAAGTGCAGTCATTAAAACTTCCCATCCCAGACTGCGCGATGCTCCGGGAGTAACTTTATCCAGTATCTTGATAAATCGCTTGGGCATATCAGCCTACCTTCACTACGGTAGCTCGCATAACTCTTGTGTAAACTTCTGTTGAAGGTCCACCAGTCTCCACAAGATGAATTAACCGTATTATTTGCCGTAGTATGCCCCAGATTCCATATCTAATTACACCCTTTAAAGAGGTAGGCTGTGGTCCGTGTTCTTGAAATTGAGGCTCACTAAAACCACAAGCAAAAAGTATATGTTTCAAACTCACGGTTGTATAAGTGACTTCATGAGTTAAGTCACCATAAACTATGCCACCAGCAAATGGTGAATCACCATTAGGTAACTGTAGTATTAGACGACCTCCCGGAAGAAGCGCAGAGTGAATCGCCTCCAAAAATTTAATTGCTTCCTCTTTGTTAAAGTGCTCTAAAATATCAAAAGCTGTTACCAGGCAAAATTTATTTGGATTGCTCAGCAGATATTCCATCGCATCAGCACAAACAACTTGTGGAAATTGTAGGCGGGCAATCTGCACCTGCTCTAAGCTAATATCTACGCCATATAAGTTAGTAAATTCCTCAACTTGTAGTAAGTTCAAAATGTTACCAGATCCGCAAGCAACATCTAAAACCTTGCCTGTTCGTGGTACTTGCTTCACCCAAGAGGCTATGGCATGGCGCAAATTAATAATGTTACGAGCATCCTGCTTTTGGGGATTGGGAAGCAAATCGCGCAGGAATTGCTTATTACCTGAAACGTAGGTTTCATAAAGGCGTTCTCGATAGTTCATTTATTTACCTACCAATTCCAAAATTGTCTTAAGGCGAGCTACATAAGTGTTACCCTCTGTCACTATAAGTTGAATACCTAGCAGCCGCATTTGCTCACGTTCTACTGGGTGTTCAAGTAACCAGTTACATTTATCAGCTAAATCCTCAGGAGAAGTGAAAAAACCGTATTCAGGGTATCCTTGAAACAAATCACGATGTTCAGGTGTATCTTCATAAATACCTACTCCGCCGCAGGCTGGTATTTCATAAGAACGCATAGAGTGTCCATCCTTATTAGCACGTCTCACTAACCCAATATTTATTTTGCAGTTGTGCACAACTGTGCAAAAGACATCACCAAAAACAACACCATGAGAAAATTGCTTGAGTTGTTTATTCTTATGCCAGTAACCACCATATAATCCCAGTTTTCCCTTAAAGTTAAACAAAAAATTATTGATAAAATTTATCCGGTCTGCATCAGCTCCTCCAACCAAGCAAACATCTGGAATCTGAGAGTATTCATGCTGACTTTCTCCAGTAGGCAAATAGCGATGAAGTAATGGATCCAACGCAAAAGGTAGAAAATAGACTTGCTTTGCACCAGCCTTAACCAAATTAGGTGTGAGAGCGGTTTTTGTACTAAAAATACAATCATATTTAGGTAGGTTTTTTATAAAAATAGGACAACTATTTTGCTTACTCCAAGGAGAGTCTGTCAAATAGTTGACGATTTTTGCACCTACCTTATTACACTGATAAAATACCTCGCTTTTCAGAGGAAAAATTCCCGTAACCAGTACTACTTGGGAACAAAATTCTTCTATGAGCGCTACAGTCTTGTCATTGAATGACCACCATTCTAGAGGGCGTTTACCTGCTATTTTAAAGAATGCTCTACCCGATAAATACTTCATAGAAGGAGCATAGCTTTCCCAACTATTATCAATTAAAGCACATCGTAAATTTAGTTCTTGAGCAGCACGATTGAACATCGATCCAATATGATAATTTACCGAATCATGACCAATAATTATAATTTTTTTATTCATAAAAATGAGATAAATTCAAAAAGTTTATAGGATAAAATTTGAGCATATTTTTGCGGATGAGGTATGTCATAAAAATTTATTGATGATAACTTATGTGGCGTAAATGCTTGTGAAATTACTTTGGATAATTCAGCAGCATTTCTAGATTTAAAAATCCAACCCCTGTTAGTATCTGTGATCAAATCTATTGCTGAACCTACCTTGTCACTAACAATAACTCTTAAACCAAACTGTAGAGCCTCATTGACTACTAATCCCCAAGTTTCGCCACTTTGGGAAGGTAAAATCAGGACATCTGCCATTGCATAATACTGTCCTAATTCTGACTGATTCTTAAACCCTACAAAAATGGCTCTTTCCCCTAGCTGTCCTTTCGCCATTCGTTCAAATTGCTCTCTTAATTCACCATCTCCCACAGCCAGCAACCAAATTTTTTCCCGTTCTCGTGGCGATAACATTGCTAAAGCATCAGGAATCAGTAAAGGATTTTTGGCAGGAAACATTTTGCCACAGTAGATAAAAACATAATCTTGCTGACCAATACCAGCGATCGCTCGCAAACATTCTCTTTGTGGTAGCCAGTAGTCAACCTGTTTTTGAAAAAAATCTGTATCAATAGCGTAGTGAACGAGCGTCAGGCGACTTTGATCAACCCCCATCCGCAGGTAATGATTAATTGAATTAGTACCAATGGGGAAAAAATGAGTAAATTGACGATAGTAACCAGCTAATAAAAATTGACGTATTTTGTCCTTGACATAGGAACGTGTTAATGCATCATCTGTTGTCTCTGCTCTCAACAAGAGTTTGTGTCTGGCTAGATGCAATAGCAAGGTACTGGCTGTGATAAAAGCAGGTGAATAGGAGAAAATTAATACAGCATCAGGTTGGTAGCGATTGATGGCAACAGTGGCTTTAGTTGCTAATCTGACACCCGCTAAACCTCGTAAGCCTGCAAGTGAACTTGTTGACAGGAACTCGTGTTCAAAACCTACTGTTGGTTTGCAATCCCATTGAAAAACTATGCCAAAATTTGGATCTTCCCTAGGAATGACTCCATGATTGCAGCCAAAGAAGACTTTCAACTGTAAATCTCGTTGCTTTGCTAACTCCCGAAAAATAGGTGCAAAATACTGCACTGGATGGGTAACAAGAACTGCAAGCCGCATGGAAATGTTTTCCACTTTCTAGTGTTGAGCAATTATTGAGGATATGCCGTTGAATTACGAGCGATATCAGAGAAAATACTGATTTAGATTAGCTAGCAACCTCGCCAGAGTAATTACGAAACTGTAGTTTTGCGGTTATTCATCTGATTTCTCTCAGTTTCGTCATCTGGTGTGGAGTAGTAGTAGCCGTAACTACTTCCAGTACCAATGCCGTTCACTACCATTCCTAGAACCTGCGATCGCGACTGCTCCAACAGTGCCCTCGTGAAACTAGCCGCCGCCGAGTTAACCACGCCAGGACGTACAACCAGCAACACCCCATCCGCCTGTTTGCTCAGAATCATTGCATCAGCCAACATACTTATAGGTGGAGTGTCGATAATGACATAATCATAGTCTTCGGCAGCCTTTTGGAGCAACGTAGACATCCGCTGTGAATCCAATAGTGCTGTTGGGTTAGGCGGAATTTGCCCAGCAGTTAGCAACTCCAAGTTAACCAGTGCTTCTTTGACAGTAGTTTGTAACTCAATCTGACCCACTAAGATATTGCTCAGCCCCATCAAGTTGGGTATTTGCCAAATTTCCTGTTGACGTGGGCGACGCATATCCGCATCCACCAATAACACTCGGCGTCCCATCTGCGCTGTGGCTACCGCCAAGTTAGCCGCAACATAGGACTTACCCTCACCCATAACTGCGCTGCTCACTACAATGACTTTCAATGTTTTATCAGAGAGGGTAAAACCCAGATTAGTCTGGAGCATCTCAAAGGCTGCGTTGACTGACGAATGAGGAGCGTTGAGTACAGGCAACTCTAACTTACCCTCCTTACTACCTCCTTGGGCTTTTTGATCAAAAACAGGAATTGTACCCAACAGCGGATAACCCAACAGCTGCTTGGCTTCTTCAACTGTCTTCAGAGATTTATCTATAGCTTCTAGTATCAAAGCCGTCCCCAAAGCTAGGAAAATGCCAAAAAATCCACCCATGACCAGGTTCAAGATAATACGCGGAGAAACAGGCTTTTTCGGAACTGAAGCGAACGAGATAATTCGTGCATTGCCGAGATTCTGGTTTTCCACCACCTGAACTTCTTGCAACCGCTTCAGCATCTGTTCGTAGGTTCCTCGCGCCACCTGCAACTGTCGTTCTAACTGTAACTGTTTTTGTTCCAGTCGAGGTAAGGCTCTTAAGCGTCCTTGATAAAGTAAGAATGCCTTCCTGAACGTGCCTACTTGATTCTCTAATCCCAACCGTTCTACCTCCGACTGCACCAAATTGGCAGTCAGGGTCTGTTTGAGTTTTCCAAGCTGTAAATTTTGCTCTGGTACAGACTTTTGACTGGCGAGGGTTTGACCAACTCGCCGTTCCAGTTGTTCTCTCAAAGCTTTTTCTTTGCTCAACAAATTGATGATTGCCGGGTGTTCCTTTTGATAACGAGACCGCTCTACAGCTAACTGGTCTTGCACTTTCTGGTATTCTGTGAGGATTTGCTGTACAGCATTGGATTGACTTAAGGTGTTGAGTTCCATAGCCTGCTGTGTATTCAATGCCAATTGACTTTGCAAAGCTTGAGAGCGGCTCTTAACATCCCCAAGCAGTGCCTGGGTTTTGGTAATCTGGTCTGATAGCTCACCTAGCCTTTTTACACCTTCTTTGGCTTCTTCATCTAAGGCAATAATTTTGTATTCTTCTTTAAACCGACGCAATGCGGCTTCTGCTTCCAAAACTCTTGTCTCAACCTGAGGTAACTGCTCGCTCAAGAACTCTCGGGCTGCGGTTGCCTCTGATCGGTTCGTGCGAATATTATTCTCCTGGTAATTGTGCATCAGCAAATTGATGACTGCTGACGCTTCTTGAGGATCAATACTGCGGTAGGACAGATCCAAAACATCCGTACCTCGGATACTCTTGATCTTGAGTTTTCTAAGAAACCCATCCATTTCCAGGGGTTTGCGCTGGTTATCCTTGAGCTTGAGATCAGTAATGGTTTTCTGGGCAATTTCCTCTGAGCGGATGACCTCCGCTTCTGTATCCAGGGGGTTACTGAGGTTTGTCAGACCACTGAGTTCTCCGACCGGTTGATTGAGACCTGTTAGGGAAGAGGCGCGATTGTGCTTGTTGAAAAGCAGCTTACCTTCTGCTTCATAAACTGGTTTTTGGCTAAAGGTGAAGAATCCTGTTAGTCCAAACACAAATCCCGTGACAGTTACTATCAACAGCCAACGCTTTTTTAGGATTAGCCCATAGTGTTGAAAATTAACGAAGTCTTGGTCTTCTTGCTTAGAAGGCATGGTTAAGGGAGTTAGGAGTTAGGAATGGGGAACAGGCGCGGAGTGGGAGAGAAGTTTGTTTCATTCATAGCGGGTGAGGTGACTTAGTACTTACAACCTATACAGAGAATAGTGTTATTTATTTATCAGACATTTTTTCCAGAATGTCATACGTATTTACACTTATTTTTTGGGAATGATACCTTAGATTACGCAATAACCAAACAGTGAAACCGCCTCAAAATTAAGGAGTGTCCCGAAGTTCGCCTCTGTCGGGAAACCCTCCAAGCAACTTCTCTCCGTTTTTGTCCGGGGTTCACCCCACCCTTACGGGTTCGCCTGGGCGCGGGAAACCCCGTTCGCCCTTGGGATTCGTTTGCACTTTTAGGGTTTCCCTAACACAGAGTCGTGTTTATTGATGCCGACTTACTTAGAAAAATCCAACTATTTACGTAATTTCACTATGGTGATTTTAGTGATATTGGGGTTAAAAGTAAGTATCTATGACTGAAGCGTGATTGACGTATCAAAGTTATTTCCTATATTAAGTACCTGTGCAAAATTAATTGCATACTGACATCGCCTGAAATGCTTGTCACAAGGTCATTCCAGGTTAAATAAATGTGTACTTAATTTTGCGTGAGTATTTAGTACCGCTAAATACTAATTTCTCAGGGGTTTCCAGTCAATCAACCCAATAAATAATTGTATCAATAAATACAAATAGCCGTGGATATTTCTTTCAGGAATAAAAAAAATAAGTTACATCAAATTCAAAGTGTCCTGCCTTTATTGCTGTTTCTAGGGGATATCCTTGGCTTAGCTTTCAGTTTGACCCTTGTTCTGTGGTTGCGTTTGGGTCAACAACTCAATTGGTTTGATCCACTCATTTATATATTTGTCCCCTTGGTACTCCTGGGGCTTTATTTAGCAGACGCTTATTATCCAGATACCCAAATTGCTGGTTTGCGGACTCCATTTCGCATTCTTATCTGCAACGTCATCGTGAGTGCGATCGCCGCAGCCTTGTTTTACCTAACTGGTGTTTGGGGCAAAAATCCCCTCGCTGGGCGCTTAATTTTGCTACCTAGCCTAGGAATCTTTACAATTTGGGCAGTGATGTTACGGCTATGGGTAGTGAAATGGGTGCGATCGCACGCTCAACATAGTCGTTGGCTGATGCTGGGTGCAGGCGAAAAAGCAATCAAATTTGCACAAACCTTTCTAAAACTCAACTCCCTAGGGCGGTTACTTTTCCTTACAGAAGACAATCAAGATCCAAATCTGTTAGTAGAGAGTCGTCTGGATTGCCTTGGTAACTTAACAGACTTACCCACATGGAGTCAACAGCCTTGGTCAGGGGTGGTGGTAGCAACCCAAATAGACCTATCTGATGTACAGGTGCGGCAGTTGATGGAAATGCGGCTGCAAGGTATCCCCATTTACAGAATACCGGATATTTGCGAAACCTTGTGGTATAAACTCCCCCCATCCCTACTACAAGATAGTTGGCTGGCTTTTGGTGCTGGCTTTCACCTAGCTGCTAGTGGCATCAATCTGAAGCTGAAGCGGCTTACAGATATAGTACTGGCGGGGTTGTTACTCTTGTGTCTGTTTCCCCTCATGCTACTTGTGGCACTAGTCATCAAGTTAGATAGTCCAGGTTCAGTGTTTTACACTCAGGTACGGACGGGGCTAGAAGGTCAACCTTTTAGGGTTTACAAATTCCGCTCTATGTATCAGGACGCTGAAAAGCGGGGGGTACAATGGGCGAGGGAAGGCGACTCTCGCATCACCAAAGTTGGACGCTGGCTACGCCTAACCCGAATCGACGAATTGCCGCAGATTTTAAATGTGCTGCAGGGGCAGATGAGCCTGATTGGTCCACGTCCAGAGCGACCAGAGTTTGATGTCAATCTCAGACAAGACATTCCCTACTATGACCTGCGTTATTTAGTGAAACCGGGAATCACAGGCTGGGCACAGGTGATGTATCCTTACGGCGCATCAGTTGAGGATGCCTACGAAAAATTAGCCTATGACCTCTACTACATCAAGAATTATTCCTTCTGGTTGGATTTAGCGATCGCCCTCAAAACCGTTCGAGTTGTTTTATTAGGTAAAGGCAGATGAACAAAAAAGTGTTAGTGACTGGCGGTGCAGGCTATATCGGCTCTCACGTTGTGCGGCAACTGGGCGAAGCAGGCTACGACGTAGTGGTCTACGATAATTGCTCTACGGGTTCACCAACAGCGGTACTGCACGGTGAGTTGATTATCGCCGATTTAGCAGACACAGACCGTCTTTATCAGGTATTTGCCAAACATCAATTTATTGCAGTGCTGCACTTTGCCGCTAGTCTAATTGTGCCAGAATCGGTTATTCATCCCCTTGACTACTATGCCAACAACACCCGCAATACCCTAAATTTGCTCCGTTGCTGTAGTGTGATGGGCGTTAACCAGATTATCTTTTCCAGTACAGCAGCTATCTACGGACAACCGATGGAAAATCCAGTCACGGAGTCTGCCCCAACACTGCCCATTAACCCCTACGGACGCTCAAAGCTCACGAGCGAATGGCTCATTTCCGACTATGGGAAAGCTTCTCAATTGCGTTACGTAATTCTACGGTATTTCAATGTTGCAGGAGCCGAGCCTGGAGGTAGACTTGGGCAGATGTCAAAAGAAGCATCTCACCTGATTCGAGCTGCTTGTGATGCGGCACTCAAGCGCAAACCGGGAGTGCGAATTTTTGGCACTGATTTTCCCACACCAGATGGAACGGGGATTCGGGACTATATCCACGTTGAAGATTTGGCAGCAGCACACTTGGATGCTTTACGCTACCTAGAGCAAAATCAGAAAAGCCAAATTCTCAACTGTGGCTATGGGCTGGGCTACAGCGTCCGGCAAGTCATCGAACGGGTCAAGGCAATTTCTGGAGTGGATTTCCCTGTACTCGAAACTGACCGTCGTCCTGGAGACCCTACCTGTGTCACCGCTAGTGCAGAAAAAATCCGCGACATACTCGGCTGGCAACCCAAATATGACAACCTGGATCAGATTGTCTCAACTACTCTGAATTGGGAAAAGCAACGGGAACAATCGTGTTCGGTTCAAGACTTCTCGTTAAGACCGCAGAGGACTAGGGGGAGGAAGATTTTTATGGGTGGTGGTGTACGCAGTTGATAACGGTTGCTGTAGAATGTAACATTTTGTTTAAATCCTACTTGTTTTCACGGATATAAAACTGCGAAACAACTGCTCTTGTTGAGAATGCAATAGAGTTTGATGACAACAAGGGGCGTTTTTCTACACGGGGTGCAGATTGTTTATGATTTCTGAAAAGCCTTGCTATTAAACATTTATATCCGAAGCAAGGGCAAAAACCAACCCAAAAAATTTACCAAATCCTGAGAAGTTTGACAAAACAATAGTTGTAGGTTAGAAATTATTATCCCAGTATATTCCGAAACTAGCGTTACAGTTACTTAATTATGCGTATTTGGAAAGTTGCGGCTTGTACTTTAGCGGCTCTCGCCTCCAGTGACTTGGGTCATGGCGCTTATGCCACTTTGAGGAAAAGTGCTACATCTGCACCAAGCAATCTGAAACTACCTGCTGAAACCCTCGCAAGCCTTCCTTTTACCGCCATCCCTACCTCTCATCAAACTGAGGCTAGGGGGCTGGGAGTGGGGAGATCAAAGAAAGATTTTGATGACCTTAAAGAGCAAGACGATGTCAGCGAAGAGGCAGAGGAGGAAACTCTCAAGCAGCCACTAAAGACGCCTCAAGTTGCTCAAGAGACGATGATGCTATCAGACATCCAAGGTAATTGGGCACAAAGTTTCATCGAACTCTTGACGAACCGGGGGATTATTCGGGGATTTCCAGATGGAACTTTCCGTCCTGATGAGCCTGTAACACGCGCTCAGTTCGCTGCCATGATCGAGAAAGCTTTCCAGAAAAATCCTGTCCGCAGTGGAGTTCGATTTGTGGACACACCTGTCAATTATTGGGGTAGCGGCGCAATTGAAGCAGCTTACAAGATGGGTTTTCTTCAGGGATATCCTGGCAATATCTTCAATCCCGACCAAAATATCCCTCGCGTTCAGGCATTGGTTTCTCTGGTCAATGGTCTGAATCTTTCTGCAAAGACCACAATGCCAACGGTTTTAAATACCTATTTTCAGGATGCCTCTGAAATTCCTGACTATGCTCGTGAAAAGGTGGTTGTGGCTTTACAGAATCGCCTAGTTATCAATCATCCCAATGTTCAGATTTTCAATCCAAATCAGGTAGCAACACGGGCAGAGGTGGCGGCATTTATCTATCAAGCCTTGGTCAAGGCGGGGATGGCGCAGGAACTAACGACCTCTCAAAGTGCAACTCAATATATCGTAGACTACAAACTACCACAAAACACCGCCCAACAAACACCCCAACTTGAAGACTTGCGGCAACGCTTTCGCCTCCCATTAATATCCTCAGGCAAACTCAGGGTATCGACAGGAGTTATCAGTACGCCAGGATCATCTGTTGCTAGCCCTACTGCTTTCGGTGCGGAATTCGGCGATTTTTTCCTTGGAGGTAGTTACCAACAGAGGGCACGCTTTACTAATAAGGATGATGGTGGAGTGGTGTTCGGGTTTGGTCTGGGAAAAGCGGAAATAGTAGGTTTAGAAGTCGCTGTGTCTTCTTTTTCCACTTTTAGGGAAGGTTTTTTCAACACCGGAGGCGTTAGCTTCAAGCTTCACCATTTGTTCCCTAATAGCTTGGCGATCGCCGCTGGGGTAGAGAATGCTGCTACGTTCGGTTCTCCTGATGAGGGAAGCAGTGTCTATGGCGTTGTCAGTAAAGTCTTTGTGCTCAAAGACGACCCTACCAAACCCTTTAGCTCTCTCACTGTATCCTTGGGTTTAGGCGGTGGTCGTTTTCGCTCAGAACACGATGTTCAAAAAGGCATTGACTCTGTTAATGTGTTTGGCAGTGTGGGGCTAAGAGTCGTCGAACCTATATCGCTCATTGCTGACTGGACTGGTCAAGATTTGACATTAGGTGCTTCTATAGCTCCTTTGAGAAATATTCCCATTGTTATTACCCCAGCTGTAGCTGATGTTACTGGCAATGCAGGTGATGGTGCTAGATTTATTCTAGGCTTTGGTTTTGGCTATTTTTTCAAATGACTAATATTATGAGAAATTTTCCATTTCATTTGGGTCTGAGCAATACTATTGTATCAGCTTTCATGCTTTGTCAAATGTCGCAGCCAGTTCAAGCCCAAAATGGCAACCAGTCAGATGTCACTGGTGCGATCGTTACAACTAGCGATATCTCAGGCGGTACTTTTATCCACTCCCAACCAGGGGGAAGGGGTTTACAATTTTCCAGCGTTACGGTTCAGGCTGGTGTCTATCAAGCCGCTGCTAAGGTAGTCAATCAGCTGAATCTCAACAGCTTAACTTCACCAGCAGGTACCCCTATTCCTCCAGAGACACAGCAACTTTTACTACGTTTTCTGACAACATCAAGATCTGTGCAAGGGAACGGGAGCATTGAGCAAATTACAAACGCATTAAGTAGTGCTCAGGGTGGTCCTACAGTTAACCAGGCTCAGCAACTAGCGAATAGCTTAGAAGGTTTGCTGAAGACTGGTACTGCAAATCCGTCGCAAATTAAAATCAATCCGGCTCGGTTAATGGCAGCACTGAAAGCTTATAATCAATTAATTGATAATAGCTCTGCTGA
Source organism: Stigonema ocellatum SAG 48.90 = DSM 106950 (assembly GCA_016903675.1). Lineage (GTDB taxonomy): Bacteria > Cyanobacteriota > Cyanobacteriia > Cyanobacteriales > Nostocaceae > Stigonema > Stigonema ocellatum. The sequence goes on from JADQBA010000012.1 coordinate 54,548, forward strand.
GTTTCTAAATAATCCGCCATCTGAACTATTAGGTATTGGGTCGGTTCTGTCGGAATTGAGTAAAGCTTTATCATAATTTTTAATTACTAATTCGTAATTCGTAATAAAAAAGGGGTTTTGAACTCTTGCGTCTATAGGTCATTTTTGAGTCGGGGTTTACAGCAGTTTTCACCTAAATGAACCACACCGTTTGTAGGGGCGCGGCGGTCTTGCGCCCCTACGACTGTGGTATTTTTACCTGAAAATGGCTGTAAATCCCCGTGTGAAAAATCATTACGAATTATGAAGTACGAATTTTTTACCTTTTAGTTGTGATATTATGTCCGAATAATAAATCTTTAACCGGACACGATATGATGGGTTTGTAGTGAGAGGAAAGAGCGTTCTTGGAGTCAAGGACTAAAGTCCTTACTACAAACTTATACAACTGCCAAAGTTAATGCGATGAACCACTAGCTGTTGATTTGCTTTGAACCCATGCTACTTGTGGGCGGTAAAAGGTAAATACCTCCAGAAATTAGCGTTAAAGCGACAGAAACCCAAAAGGCTATGAGGGAAGGTAATTGCCATACTTCAGGTAAGGGAGCAATCAAGAGTGCGATCGCCACAATTTGACTTACGGTTTTGAGTTTACCCCAAATATTGGCTCCAGTAATTGTAGTTTGACTGACACGCCAACCTGCGATCGCTAACTCCCGTGCCAAAATCAGAAATACTCCCCAAGCAGGAACTTGTCCCAATTCAATTAAAGCCAATAATGCTCCAAGTACCAGCAATTTATCCACCAAAGGGTCTAAAAATTTACCTAAATCGCTAATTTGGTTGAGTTTCCTGGCTAAATAGCCATCTAACCAATCAGTAAGCGCTGCTACGAGAAAAATTGCCAAACATACCCACCTAGCTTGGGGTGTAGGGTCATGTAAACCATAAAGCAGAAATGGCAATCCCAGAAGGCGAGAGAAGGTAATCCAGTTAGGTATAGTCATAGAATTGTTGATTGTTGGTGGTTGGTGGTTGGTTGTCAAAAAGTACGACTCCCTCAACCCTACTCTCCACCAACCACCAACCAACTTTCAACCACCAACCAACAACTAACTGATTCCATGACTCAACAAATAGATACTGAAGTACGAATAGAACACGATTCCATGGGCGATCGCCAAATCCCCAGTAGCGCTTACTACGGCATTCAAACGCTACGCGCCATAGAGAATTTCCCCATCAGCGGCATTAAGCCCTTACCAACTTACGTAGATGCTTGTATTCTGATAAAAAAAGCGACAGCGATCGTCAACGGTGAACTGGGTTGCATTCCTCAAGAAATCAGCAATGCCATTGTGCAAGCGGCAGATGAAGTGCTGGCGGGGAAGTTGCGCGATCAGTTTGTAGTGGATGTCTATCAAGCCGGTGCTGGTACATCTCACCACATGAATGTTAACGAAGTACTGGCAAATCGCGCCCTACAAATTCTGGGCTTAAAACTCGGCAATTACAAGCAAGTTAGCCCCAATGACCACGTGAACTATGGACAGTCTACCAATGATGTCATTCCCACTGCAATTCGCATTGGTGGCTTATTGGCATTGTCAAAAACACTACATCCAGCAATAGAGAAGGCAATAGCAGCACTCTTGGAACTCGCCGCCCAATGCCAAGATATTGTCAGATCCGGCAGAACCCATATGCAAGATGCCGTACCAGTACGCTTGGGAGAGAATTTTCGCGCTTGGTCACACATTCTCACAGAACACCAAAACCGCATATACACCGCATCAGGAGATTTGATGATGCTGGGTTTGGGGGGTAGTGCAGTAGGAACGGGGTTAAATACTCATCCCCAGTATCGCGCCCGTGTGGTACAAATTCTCTCAGAATTGATTAACTGTCCTCTAGAACCTGCATCCCACTTAATGGCAGCAATGCAGAGTATGGCACCATTTGTGAATGTTTCCGGTGCTTTGCGCAACCTAGCTCAGGATCTAGTCAAAATATCCCACGATTTGCGCCTGATGGATTCAGGACCAAAAACTGGTTTCAAAGAAATTCAATTACCACCCGTTCAACCCGGTTCCTCGATTATGCCAGGAAAGTATAACCCAGTGATGGCTGAGATGACATCAATGGTGTGTTTTCAGGTTATGGGTTATGATAGTGCCATCGCCTTGGCTGCACAGGCAGGACAATTAGAACTAAATGTGATGATGCCACTCATTGCCTATAACCTGATTCACAGTATCGAGATTCTTGGCAATACTATTATTGCGCTCACCGAACGCTGCATCAAAGGAATTATTGCCAACAAAGAGCGTTGTTTGGTATATGCTGAAGGAAGTTTAGCTTTAGTAACGGCATTAAATCCCCATATTGGCTACTTGAATGCAGCTGCTGTGGCGAAAGAATCTTTGGAAACTGGTAAATCTCTACGACAGATTGTACTAGAACGAGGACTGATGAGTGAAGCAGAATTAGCCAAAGTACTAAACCTAGAACAAATGAGTAGGATTGTTGGTTGATAGTTGTTGGTTGATGGTTGATGGTTGATAGTTGTTCAAAAGAACTATACGAAACACTGTACGGGCGGGTTTAACAAGATATGAGGGGACAAGGGGGACAAGCCGCTGCGCGGAAATTCAAAAGTCAAAATTCAAAAGTCAAAATTCAAAACAATGCGTGACTTTTGACTTTTGACTTCCCCTTTGGGGCGGGGGGAGGTGTTTGTAACTCCTGCACGCATTGCTATAACAACCACCAACTATCAACCACCAACCAACAACCAACAACCAACAACCAACAACCAACATTATGCAAACGCCATTGGTCAGCTTAATTCGTGCTAATTCCTACGAACAGGAGGGACTCCGGGATTCTTTAGAAACGCTGCTGGAACCTTTAGGGGGAATGGGGGCGTTTGTCAAACCGGGAAGCCGCGTCTTACTCAAACCCAATCTACTTACAGGAGCACGCCCCAGTAAAGAGTGTACCACCCGCGCTGAACTAGTTTATGCAGTTGCTCAGATGGTGATTGAGGCTGGTGGAAAGCCATTTTTGGGAGATAGTCCTGCTTTTGGCAGTGCTAAGGGCGTAGCAGTGGCAAATGGCTATTTGCCTATTTTAGAAGACTTGAATATCCCAATCATGGATTTTCACGGTCAGCGTTACCAGACCGTCAACGAAGAGTTTAACCATTTACTGCTTTGCAAAGAAGCGATGGAAGCGGATGTGGTGATTAACCTACCAAAGGTGAAATCTCATGCCCAGCTGGTTCTCACCTTAGGGGTAAAAAACCTCTTTGGTTGTGTTCCTGGTAAGATGAAGGCTTGGTGGCATATGGAAGCGGGAAAAGACGCGAACCGATTTGGTGAAATGTTGGTCGAAACTGCTAGGGCGATTCATCCTAATTTGACTATCCTAGATGGGATCATCGGTCATGAAGGTAATGGTCCTAGTGGTGGTGAACCACGTCCACTAGGCATTTTGGCAGCATCACCAGATGTATTTGCCTTGGATCGGGCGATGGTGGAAATCTTGAATGTTCCACCCTCACAAGTCCCCACCGTTGCTGCTTCACTACGGCTAGGGGTTTGCCCAGAACTGGAAGCTATCCACTTTCCCCACTTACATCCTGACCTACTAACAATCGACGATTGGCGGCTACCAGACAAGTTCATGCCCATCGATTTTGGTATGCCCCGCGTCATTAAGTCTACTTTCAAACATTTTTACATTCGCTTTATCAAGGAACCCATGAGTGCTTATGGGAAAAATTATTAATTACATCTGCTGTTTTTTAGGAAGAGATTGAACTAATATTCTAACCAGAGTTTCAATATCTCTTAGCAAAACGTATGAATCTAATCCTTGGTCAATATGTTTTGCTTCTCTATTCCCGGACTGCAAACTGCCAAATCTGTCCTGTAGTGATTGCTCCTAGTAATCGGGGTTGTTGTTCAACTTTGGGCGATCGCTCCCATACGAGGGCAATCAATTCTGCAATAAGCTGAGTAAAGCCGTAGTCTAGATCGTCGCGTTTATGCAAATTTTGCTACAACAATTCTAGTTATTCAGACCAAATTAATGAGAAAACTTCCTAATTAGGAGGCTGTCGGCTGTAAAAAATAGCTAAAATACTAACAAGGCTCTCCTAATAGAGAGTTGTATTTCAACTGATGTGACAATTTTCAATTTTTTATGGATTCAAATACCCCGTCTGCCAAGTCTAACGACACATATTCCCATCGATTGGCGGACATTGTGGGAACTGCGATCGCTCTGTTAACTTTGACCCTACCTCTGTTTGTTATAGCCCACTACTCCTCAAGTAGCGTGCACAATAACCAGCGACCTCTTACCTATACGCTAAAAACCAGTGAAGAATAGACGAACAAGCTGTAAGGGTGTAAGGGTGTAAGGGTGTAAGGGAAATTCTCTTTGAAATTCTTCCCCTACACCCCCACACCCCTAATTCTTCCCCCACACGCCTACACCTCTATCGAATCCTGTATTCTATTACAGGGGGAGCCTTCCTCCATCATTCACTATTAGCTGAGGAGTTGTGTTGTGGATTTATCGCGTATTCCTGCCCAACCTAAACCGGGTCTGATTAACGTTCTGATTGAAATTCCAGGCGGGAGTAAAAATAAATATGAGTATGACAAGGATTTGCAAGCTTTTGCTCTAGACCGCGTACTTTATTCGTCGGTAAAATACCCCTATGACTACGGCTTTGTACCCAACACTCTGGCTGATGATGGCGATCCGCTAGATGGTATGGTAATCATCGACGAGCCAACTTTTCCGGGGTGTATAATAGCAGCACGACCCATTGGTATGTTAGAAATGATAGATGGCGGCGATCGCGACGAAAAAATTCTTTGTGTTCCCGACAAAGATCCGCGATACGTTTCTGTTAAGTCCCTTAAAGACTTAGCACCCCACCGATTGGATGAATTAGCTGAATTTTTCCGCACATATAAAAATTTGGAGAAAAAAGTCACGGAAATTCTTGGTTGGAAGGATGTCGAGCACGTTCAGCCCTTAGTAGAAAAGTGCATCAAAGCCGGTAGCTAAAAAGGTCGGGATTCTGATTCTGAAACTACCACCAAAGATAAAGTGGGGGAGTGGGGGAGTGGGGGAGTGGGGGAGTGGGGGAATAGATAACACCTACACCTATACAGCTTCCTAAGAATCTGTATGAAGCGGATCTGTTGTGTAAGGGTGTAGGGGATTAGATAACACCTACACCCCTATTCCTCTCCCCTACACCCCTACACCCCTAAGCCCTACACCCCTAGTGACAGCCTCACAGAACCCCTAAACTTAATGCAGCGCACGTTTCTTTTGGCAAAAATTCACAACTGCACTCTCACGGCAGTTAACATCGACTACATGGGTAGTATCAGCATTGATCAAATTCTGTTGGATAAAGCAGGTATCTTGCCCTACGAGCAAGTGCAAGTAGTGAACATTACTAATGGGGAGCGCTTCATTACTTATGCGATCCCGGCGAATCCCAACTCAGGCGCTATTGAACTAAATGGGGCGGCAGCACGTCTAGCCATTTGTGGCGATCGCTTGATTATAATGTCTTACGGGCAGATCACACTAGAAGAGTTAAAAAGCTACTCTCCCACTGTTATCATTGTGGACGAAAAAAACCGACTGTTAGAAATGCGGCGCTACGATGACCTGCTCAGTAAGACCTAACTTCAAATAAAATGTCAAATTTTGACCCATCGCCTCCCCAGAACTACGTAGATGAAAAGCAAACCACCCAGCTTCAACAAAGTCAAATCGGGAAATTTGTGGTACAATTCTGGGGTGTGCGGGGTTTAATTCCTACCCCAACTAGCTGCACGAGTCGTTATGGTGGTAACACTGCTTGTGTAGAGATGCAGGTAGGTGAGACTCGCTTGATTTTTGATGGAGGTACGGGCTTACGTATACTCGGAAAAAGTTGGCTGGATCTGCATAGTCCACTAGAAGCGCATTTATTTTTTACCAACTCGCAATCAAATCGGATTCAAGGCTTTCCCTTTTTTGCCCCCGCCTTTCTTCCAGAAAATTGCTTCCATATTTACGGAACAGCCGCCTCAAATGGAGCGTCAATAAAACAGTGCTTGTGCGACCAGATGCTCCAGCCGCACTTTCCATACCCCTTACAGGTAATGCAATCTGAATTACAGTTTCACCATCTGACTCCGGATCGGGTAGTGAAGTTAGATGATGTCAACGTGACAACAGCATTAATCAATCACACTCAAAAATCTATTGGCTACCGAGTTACCTGGCTGGATCATAGCGTTGCCTATATTACAGATATGCATCAGCGTGCTAATAAATCGGAGCGAGAACATATTGCACAGCTAATTAAAAGTGTCGATTTGCTGATTGTTAATTCCACTTACATTCCAGGGGCTGCGCGTAACAATCTCGAATCCGATGTCCACTGGCTGACTGCTGTGGATTTAGCACATGCTACAGGCGTTAAAAGGCTGGTCATTACTCACCATCACCCAGATGACAACGATGATTTTCTTGACCAGATTCAAGCCGAAGTTAAATCAGCCTTTCCCAAAGCATTACTCGCCCGTGAAGGCTTAATCTTAGCAGTTGTGTGACTGGAAAGTGGGGAGTGGGTCCGAGGGTTTTTATGCAATTGATTCTGATCTATCTTGCATTGCAAGAAAACGCAAGGCATACTGATAGTAGTGCTTTAGTATGGGTAAAAGTTATATGAGCAAGGAAAACATTACCTTTCGTCTCGATAGCGAGAAAAGGGCAATTCTGGATGCCATTGCAGCTGGTCTTGACCGCGATCGGACTTATGTACTAAATGAGGCAGTAGAACTTTACCTTGAAGTGCATGACTGGCAGGTCGCAGAGATAAAGCTTGGGCTAGCAGAAGCGGAGGCTGGGGACTTTGCGACAGACCAAGAGGTACAAACTGTTTTCGCAAAGTTGACCAATGCCCATTAAGTGGCTGAGAAAAGCCCTGCGCAATGTAGAGCAGGCTCATGACTATATTGCCAGGGATAATCCCGCAGCGGCTGTCCGCATTGTCCTAAAAATTCAGGCAGCTGTTGCCCAACTTGCAGAGTCTCCTTTGATTGGCAGACCCGGACGGGTCGAAGGAACTAGGGAACTGGTGATTTTTCAAACACCGTACATCGTGATTTATCGTGTGAAAGGTAAGTCTGTTCACATCATCCGAGTCCTACATTCTTCCAGAAAATATCCTGACTAAAACTACATTTATGTAGGACTTACGCACAAGACAAATTGACCATTATGTGTGTATCTAGCTGATTAAAATGATTTCCTTACACAGCCTCGTTCCCAGGCTGCTGCCACAGAATGCATTTACAGTGGGCTGCGGCAACTCGTGATCCACAGGAGGCTCTGCCGAACAAGAGAGCATTACAAGGCAGCAGCCCTGTAACGAGGTTGATACACAATTGTGTTTTTCTGTCAATGCGTAAGTCCTATTATGTATGAAATCAAAGAAAAATGTATTTCAACGAGTAGGCGCAAGCGTCGAAGGCGTCCCAATACGGTTCGGTTAACGATAATTGTAGGTTGGGTTGAGGCTTTGCGAAACCCAACAAATGCCGATAAATGTTGGGTTTCGTTCCTCAACCCAACCTACGTGAACTACGTGAACGTAAGTTTTTGGCTTAACCGAACCGTATTGGAAGGCGTCCGCCATTTTTGAAACCCCTGATTTTAATTATGGGGTTCCCACTCAGCCACCCCCTACCCCCTACACCCTCACACCCCTATACCCCTGTTGTTATCAGGGTAGGGGGCAGGGGAGTGTCAAAAACCTACTCTAGCGCTCGGAATCTAGCTATCAGATTGAATCTGAATATCAATTGAATGATTCTCGGCAATTGTCTCCCCTGGAGCAACGTTTTGAAGGTTTATGCGTCCTTCTCCACTTTCTGACAACTGCTGCTCTGAGGATATTTCTGCCCAAGATGCAAAACTAGTGTTAACGTAAGCAGCTGTATCGAGCTGGGTCTTAAGTTGAGCGCTGAAAGACTCAGCTAGTTCGACTAAAGCTTGGCGGTCAGTCAAGCAGCCCTTGATTGCACTCAGTTGCGCCAAAATCCACTCATAGAGTTGTCTATCTCCTTGCTTTATCTGCAATTCTAACTTGTTCTTAATCTCCTCGATTTGTACATTGACAACGTGCTCAATTTCAAGCCGGATCGGCTCAATGTCAATAATCTTGATTTGATTGTTGATAATTTCTAAGCGGATTGTTGAAATGATCTCACTAACTTTGGCGTTGATTTCACTCCTAATTATGGTATAGATTTCGCTGGTGCGAAATTCCTTAAGCTTGTTGTCAATAAATATATTGATGCGACTGTCAATAATACCGTTGAATATTTCTTGTATGTGGCTGCTTATCCATTCATTAACTCTCATGTCAATGCGTGGGTTAAAATCTATGTTAATCTCCTGAATTACCAGATCCTTGATCTCCTGTTTTTTCTGCTCGAACACGATATTAATATTATTGTTGACAACTTCATTGATCTTGCTGTTGATCACTAGGCGCTGATTGTTTTGGAAACCTCTAGCCCAAGCATGAAGGCTCTCGTTCAGTGTTAACTCCATTTGCTCTAGTTGTCGTGTAAAAAACTTCATCTTGAACTCTAGCTGTTCTACCTGCAAAGCCAACTCTTTGGCTTTGCGCTGGTATCCTTTGAGTAGCCAGTGTTCAAGCTGATCCCAATATTGAGCTTCTTTGTTGATATCTTGCTCGTCGATAACTGTCAACTTTTCTTCTATTCTCAGTGCCGCTTGCCGCCACAAATCCTCTATCTGGGCTTCGTTCATCTCGAAGCTGATATTAATTTCTTTTACTCCACCAAACTCTGCTACTTGTTCACTAGTTATGCTTGTCTCGCTGCTGAATTCGACAGTCTGCTCTTGGCTGAATTCTTCATTCTGTTGTGTCATATAAGTATCCTCTTGCTTTTGATTATTGTTAATAGTTAGACTGTCACCAGTCTGTTGCTTTCTGGTGGCACAAGCACAAATGATAGTTTTGAGAATCTCTGCAAAACCACAAATGGCATTGTTCGGATAAGCCTTTAAAGGCGATGAACTTTAAAAACATGGAATTCGTTGAATGGCAAAGTTTAACCAAAAATGAGATTTCTAGCCTTTGCTTCCACTCGAATTGGTTCAATAACCGCCAAGTTCCCACTGTATATTTTTATCTCATGGCAGGCTCTATTCCTTAACAATCAAGGGTTTGATATCGCTTGTCACCCCCCAGATTTTCTTAAGAAACACAGGGGTGTAGGGGTGTGAGGGTGTAGGGGGAATTCGTGTTTGTTTCATTCATAGGGGGTGGCGTAAGCCGCCCGTGGGGCGCTTTCAAGAAACTCTGTTAGCTACCACTTCAGTATCCTCTCATGAATGACGGTAAATTGTATATTACTTTTTTTAAAAATTTTTAACGCTAAAAACTCAATTAGTGCTAAAAGATAAGTGATTTTAGTCACTAAAGTGTCTTGTTATCGAACAGCTTTAATAGAAGACAGTGACTCGCTTATTCTTTTTAATTACACAGTAAGTGCGTCTTGGCGGTTTTTTTTTAAGTAATCTTCTGGCGGTTCGGGAGTAAGTTAAACAAAAGTCTGATTTCTAGTCTGTTGTTTAGCGCGATTGCCCTGCATAGCAGGCGGTCGTAGCGCAATCACAAAAGTTTTCGGTCTACTTCCTTTACTACCTGAATGAGTTCTTGCAGTTTTTCAGCTACCGCGCCACTGGTTAATAGTTCTTCGGTCTTAGCTATACCCGATCGCACATCTGAACAAATACCACAACGCCAGAGGTAAAATCCACCATTCCATAAGGCTGTTTGCATGAGTTCTGAGGGTTTGCCTTGCAAAACGCCTTGCATATCAGCAAGTAGTTCTTCAGTAGTGCCAAGGGGTACGTTCTTGGTGGTAAAGCCGTATTCACGGGGCACGAGATGTAACCGTTCTATAGGAGTTACAACTCCTCCTAAGCCAATGATAGCAGTGCGATCGCGTGGTAAATCGCAACTTCCCTCCAAGCCCTTGACAGTTGTAAACTCAGTTACACCTCGCATTGCCAAAGCTTCCTGGAACATTGTTTCGGTGGGAGGATGGACAAAACCAGTCATTATGTGCGCATCACCTCCATAAGGACACCAAATGAGTTCCATTGTAGCAAAGGGTGGACGCTTGCCAAGTTGGTCACGGTACTCCCAAATACTTTTAGTTAAAGGAAAATGCCGTGGCGTATAAACAAAGCCAATGCCCGTTTTCTCAAAAACTTGCTGGGTTTTTTCCAGTGGTAGTCCAGTCCAATCGACCCCCAACCCCTGCCAAATATCTACCAGTGGTAATCCATATTTTGTCGGCATGCGATCGCTACCGTGCATCACCACTGGTTGTCCAGATGTTGCTAATAGCAAAGCTGTCAAAGGACTGATGGGTGCAGTGCGAGTTCTGCCGTCATAAGGTATACCTAAAACTATAACTGGTCGATGGCAAGCGTAAGCTTGTAGCTTTGGTCCTAGTTCATCATAGGCATCCAACATTCCTGCTAACTCTTCCCCTGTAGGACGTTTAATCCGGTGGGCAATTAAAAACGCCCCAATTTGGGCTGGTGTCGCTTCACCCAACAGCATCATCTTAGTTGCCGTAGCTGCTTCCACACGAGTTAAATTTTCTCCTGTGTGATCCCCACTGCCTACTTTCTTTAGTAATTCTCTAAATAAATTGCTCATTTGTTAGTAGTTGGTTATTGGTTGTTGGTTATTGGTTGTTGGTTATTGGTTGTTGGTTGGCACTCCCCCCCTCCCCCCCTCCCCCCCTCCTATATTCTCCTGAACCAGTTGCCAAAAGTGCTTGATTGGGGGAATGAGGAGGCGGTCTTGAGTAGTTACCATAACTACTTGACGAGTCAAACTCAAACCGTCCCCCCATGAACCATTAACGTTGCTAGCTAGGGGACGAACTGCAAGGGTTGAGTCATGGCGTGCTTCAACTAATGCTGAGTAAGGTAGCAAAGCCACTAATTCTCCTTGGCGCACAACTCCTCGGAAAGCATCTAAGGTATTTACCTCTAAAACTGACCGCAGTGTGGCTTCCAGACTCTCAAATCTATCTTGTATTAAGCGTTGCATCCCATAACCATCCTTAAAAACTACTTGCGGATGATGAATGAGTTCCGACCACGGGATGCTTTCATATTGGGCTAACGGGTGATTGGCTGCCGTTAGGACTTCTATAGGTTCATCGTATAGCACTTCTACCACCATCTCTTTGCTAGCGGTTAAAAGGGGATTATTCATGACAATTGCCAGATCCACCAGTCCATCGTTGAGGACTTTTAATGCCCGATCGCTACCCAATGATGTCACCCGCAATTGCACATCTGGATAGTCATGACAAAATTTTTGCAACACTGGCGGTAAGTAATAAGCGCACAGCGAGTGAATCGCCGCAACGCAAAGTTCTGGCTGCTTTCCTGCTAGTAAATCTGTTATTTCCTGTGTAGCAGTCTGCCACTCTTGGCAAATTTTTCGGGCACGGGGTAGCAAGCGTTCACCTGCTAGGGTTAGCTTTGCCTGACCTGTTCTATGAAACAGTTCCAAACCCAAATCTGTTTCCAGTGCTTGGATTTGGCGACTGACAGTCGATTGGGTTACACAGCATTTTCTCGCTGCTTGCTGAAAGCTGCCTGTTTCTGCGATCGCCAGAAAGGCTTGCAACTGTTCTACCCGCATGTTGATGTAGCCTGAATTACTTATGGCTTAAATCAAATTAGCGGATTCCTTAACACAATTTAGTACACGTTGTTACAACTTTTTCTTTCTGAGGACTATTAATTACAATTTTTTTGTTCATATTTTACCGCCAATACTTGCTTTTTAACCCAATTTTTCCCTCTTCTGTGCTTTTTTAAAACTCCCCTCACTGTGCAAGGTGTGGTGCTAAATTCTTCAGTGCAGCGATCGCGTGCAGTCTCACCTGTGGATCTTGATCTGCCAACATTGTCATCAATGGTTCCCATGCCTGTATCGTAGCTAGCTGACCTAAAGACAGGGCGATGGCGCTTCTGATTGAAGCAATTTCAACGGCTGGATGCTTGGATTGCAGCATTTCCAACAAAATTTCTGCTGCTTTGTCGGTTAATGTGGGAGAGTTTACCCGCCCCAGAACCCTAACAATTTCCTGCCATAGTGTCAAAGATTGCACTTGATTAAGTGCTTGTTGCAGAAACTCCAACCCGGATAGTTTTCCCACCGAAATCAAAGCACGGATGGTTTCTAGTTGTAGTTTCAGGGGTGTATTTTGCGACACTAGTACCTGAAATAAGTGGTAAGCAGCGGTGTCACAACCCATCCGGGAAAGGGCAATTGCTGCCGCACAACAAACGTCTTGGTTAACGTCATAAAGCCGTTGTTGCAGTTTCGTCACCAAATCTAATTCAGAGCATAAGTCGGGGCGATAACCCAAACCAATCACTGCTTCGCGCCTAACGACGGCTGTTACATCACCCAAAGCATTCAAAAGCACTGGTGGTACGCGCCCATCATGAAAGCTGCCCAAAGCTTCAATCGCTGCGACGCGCACAGCAATTTGTGGGTCTTGCACCACACTTAACAGAGGTATAATGGTTTGTGTATGCCGAATGTAAGAGAGCGATCGCACCGCTAACAATCTTGTCTCTTCATCTTTTAGGAGTGAGCTTAGGGCGGAAATAGCAACAGTGCCTATTTGTCCTAGTGCTGCTGCTGCCATTGCCCTAAATTCTTCATGATCATTGGTTTTAAGCAATTCAAGCAAAGGCGGGATTGCCTCTGGGTTTTTTATGTCCCCCAAAATTCGCGTTACATACCAGCGTAATTCTTCGTCTGCATCATCATCCTCCAAAATCTCTATCAGTGGGGAGATGGCGATGGTTCCCAAGTTGCTAAACACCTTGGCTATTTCCCAGCGTTGCTGAAAATCCCCCATCGTTAAAATCGAGAGTGCTAATTCCAGTAAATACTCGCGATTTTTCACTATTTCTGGATGTTCTGAGTCCGCTTCCAGAATCAACTGTTGCAAGCATTGAATCAGGGATGACCAGTTGGCTGCATCATGTGCCGCTTGCGCCTGGACTAAAAGCTTGTTGATGTTATTCACAATTGTTAGTTGTTGATTAGGCCACAAGACCGCGATCGCACTATTTTACCAAAACAGAATTGCCCTCAATTTTGGCTGCATAAGTTTTCAGGGGTTGTTTGGCTGGACCTTTTTGCACCTTGCCATCAGCCCCATATTCTGCCCCATGACAGGGACATTCAAATTTTTTGGCATCACTTTTCCATTCCACTGTGCAACCTTTGTGAGTACAGATGGGGTTAACGGCAATCAGATTATTGGTTTTGGTTTTAGATGTGCCAACTACTAAGACAGGACCCAAGGGTGAGTTTTTAGTAAGCAACTGACCTGTTTTATCTAAGTCCCCTATGGTGCCCACTGACTGCCAATCTTTAGATATTGTTGTCTGGGCTGAACAAGCTGCGAGCGCTACAGGTAAAGAACTTGCTATCCAACCCACACCAAAGCTAGTTATGAAATCACGACGGTTCATGGCTTACCTTTTCCGCTAATTCAGTTCTTCTTATGCACATAACACATCATAATGATGCGTTTTCCGCAATTAATCAATTTTTTTGTAACGAAATATACGTTTAAAAAATTTTTGTAATCTTAACTTAGAGGTATCTAAAACGTTACAAAAAATTCTTGGAAACAAGTTGACAAAAAACCTAAAATATGGATTTCAAATATTTCCTCTCGTAATTAATGATGTAAGGGCAACCTACCCTTTGCTCCTACCAAGGGTTTTAAGAAAAACCGAACTATATAAATTTATGTATTGGCTTGTAGTTGCGCTGTCTTCGCCCTAGATATGAGCGCTAAAGCGCAACTACAAACCTTGATTTATTTTTACGACCTACTTAATAGCTTGTAAACCACGCTTACCTTATGACTTGTTTGAAGTTATGAGGAAAAGCAATTCGCACTCTTGAATTATCTTATGACAGACACAACAACTATTACCACAGCCAGCCTGAATAAATTTGAGAAATTCAAGGCAGAAAAAGATGGACTTGCCGTAAAGGCGGAGATAGAAAAATTTGCCAGCCTAGGCTGGGAGGCAATGGATGAAACCGATCGCGACCATCGGCTAAAGTGGATGGGTGTATTTTTTCGCCCAGTCACTCCAGGCAAGTTTATGATGCGAATGCGGATACCCAATGGTATTCTCACAAGCAGTCAGATGCGTGTATTAGCCGAAGTCGTGCAGCGTTACGGTGATGACGGTAATGCCGATATCACCCTTAGACAAAATATCCAATTGCGGGGTATCCGCATTGAGGACTTACCAGATATCTTTAATAGATTTCGCGCAGTCGGTTTAACCACTGTGCAATCAGGAATGGACAACGTTCGCAACATTACAGGCGATCCTGTGGCGGGATTGGATGCGGATGAATTATTCGACACCCGAGAGTTGGTGCAACAAGTTCAAGACATGATCACAAACACTGGGGAAGGCAACCGAGAGTTTACCAACTTACCACGGAAGTTTAACATTGCAATCACAGGTGGACGGGATAACTCAGTTCACGCGGAAATTAATGATTTGGCATTCGTTCCAGCTTTTAAAGAGGGGAATGGGGAATCGGGAGTGGGGAGTGGGGAAGAGGAGGGGAGTGGGGATAAAACGTCTTCTTCTACCCCTACTCCCTACTCTCTCCTGGGGTTAAAACCCCAGGCTAACCCTACTCCCTACTCCCTACTCCCTACTCCCCAAAAAATATTTGGCTTTAACATCCTTGTTGGTGGCTTTTTCTCTGCCAAGCGCTGCGAAGCTGCTATTCCCCTGAATGCTTGGGTACGAACGGAGGACGTTGTAGCTGTATGTAGAGCTGTTTTAGAAGTTTACCGTGACCACGGCTTACGCGCCAATCGACAAAAATCGCGCCTGATGTATCTCATCGACGAATGGGGGTTAGAAAAGTTCCGACAAGAAGTCGAAAAGCAGTTGGGTAAGCCATTGATCAGCGCAGCAGAAAAAGACGAGATTGATTGGGAAAAACGCGATCATGTCGGGGTATATAAACAAAAGCAACCGGGATTAAACTACGTAGGATTACATATTCCTGTTGGTCGGTTGTATGCTGAGGATATGTTTGAAATTGCTCGTCTGGCAGAAGTTTACGGCTGCGGCGAAATCCGATTCACGGTTGAGCAAAACCTGATTATTCCCAACATTCCTGACTCACATCTGGCAACATTTTTAAACGAAACTTTACTTGATAGGTTTACAATTAACCCCGCACCGTTAACGCGATCGCTGGTTTCTTGCACAGGCGCACAATTTTGCAATTTTGCCATCATAGAAACCAAAAACCGCGCTTTGGCAATGATTAAGTCATTGGAAGCCGAGTTAGAACTCACCCGTCCTGTACGAATTCATTGGACGGGTTGTCCGAACTCCTGTGGACAGCCTCAAGTAGCAGATATTGGCTTGATGGGAACCAAAGCCCGCAAAAATGGAAAACCCGTAGATGGGGTTGATATTTACATGGGTGGCAAAGTTGGCAAAGACGCTCACTTGGGAACTTGTGTTACCAAAGGCATTCCCTGCGAAGATTTGCACTTAGTATTGCGCTCACTACTTATTGAAAACTTCGGCGCACGCTTGCGAGAAACAGCCTTGATTTGTTTGTAGTAGCGCTTTAGCGCCGGTTAAATCGCGGCTAAACCGGCGCTGTAGACGCGGAGCGGCTTCCCGCAAGGGTAGCGCTACTACGAACTAAGGCAATTTTTAAATATTTTTACTGAGAAAAACTGAATGCTGAAGGGACTATTCTCATTCCACAATCGCTATCGGATATTACACCTGACTTGGTTTGCGTTCTTCCTCACGTTTGTCTGTTGGTTTAACTTTGCTCCATTTGCTACAACGATTGGCAAGGAGCTACATTTAGCTCCTGAACAAGTGAAAACCTTGGGCATCTGTAACCTTGCCTTAACGATTCCGGCGCGGATCATTATTGGTATGCTTCTGGATCGTTTTGGTCCAAGGCTCACCTACTCAATGTTGTTGATTTTTACCGTGGTTCCCTGTTTTGCGACAGCGCTATCGCAAAATTTTGACCAACTAGTCATCAGTCGTCTGCTTATGGGAATTGTTGGCTCTGGTTTTGTTGTCGGTATCCGCATGGTTTCGGAATGGTTTCCCCCAAAGGAGATTGGCACTGCTCAAGGCATTTATGGCGGTTGGGGGAACTTTGGTGCTTTTGGGGCGGAGTTTACTCTACCTGCTTTAGCGATGGCTGCTAGCTTTCTGACTGGTGGCGCTTCTAACTGGCGGTTTGCGATCGCCCTGACAGGAATTATTGCTGCTATTTACGGTGTAATTTATTACAACAGCGTCCAAGATACTCCTTCTGGCAAAGTCTACAAGAAACCCAAGAAAAATGGTGCTTTGGAAGTAACTAGCCCTAAAAGTTTCTGGGGGATGATTGTCTCGAATTTTGGTTTAATTTTCGCCTTGGGTTTATTAGCTTGGCGTTTAGAACAACCAAACATTCACTTTCTAAATCAGAACCAAATGTATTTGGTCTGGGTGCTGTTGGCAGGATTATTTGCTTACCAAAGCTACAAAGCTTGGCAAGTGAACCGGGAAATGTTAATAGGAAAAAAAAGCTACGCTCCCTCGGAACGCTATGAGTTTAGTCAGGTTGCTTTACTCGAATTCGCTTACATAGTTAGCTTTGGTTCCGAACTCGCTGCCGTTTCTATGCTACCCGCGTTTTTTGAGAAAACTTTTGGTCTAGAACATGTCATAGCTGGTATGATTGCAGCTTCCTATCCGTTCTTGAACTTGATTTCTCGTCCTAGTGGAGGCTTAATTTCTGATAAGTTTGGCTCGCGTAAGTGGACACTGACAATTATTAGCGCTGGCATCGGTATCAGCTATTTGATAGCACATTTAATTAACAGCAACTGGTCTGTTTTATTAGCGATCGCCATCCTTATGCTTGCCGCCTATTTTGCTCAAGCTGGCTGCGGTGCAACCTATGCGATCGTACCTTTAATTAAAAAGGAAGTCACCGGACAAATTGCCGGCAATGTGGGAGCTTACGGTAATTTCGGAGGCGTGGTTTATCTCACAATTTTCAGCTTAACCGATGCACCGAAATTTTTCACTTCAATGGGTTTAGCTGCTATGGTTTGTGCTTTTATGTGTGCCTTCTTTCTCAAAGAACCAAAGAACTCTTTTGCTGGTGCTTATGAAAGTGATTTACCTGAAAGGGTGACTCAAACACCTGCGAACCTAGCAGAAGAAATGAATAATTAACCGCAGATGAACGCAGATGAAATCTGGTTAGTGGTTGATTGTTCTTTCCAAATAACTACCAACAATTAACTACTAACCTCACACCATACAACTGCCATGACTGAATATACTAAAACTCTCTGTCCTTACTGTGGTGTTGGTTGTGGACTAGAAGTTTCGCCTCCAGCGCAACATGGCAAAGCAACTCATCGAGATAGCCAAGGAAATCCCATTTGGCGGGTGCGGGGTGACAAAGCGCACCCATCTAATCAGGGTATGATTTGTGTCAAAGGCGCAACGATAGCTGAATCTTTAGATAAAAACAGATTACATTACCCAATGGTACGAGACTCCTTGGATCAGGAGTTCCGACGCATTAGTTGGGATGAAGCAATTGATATCATTGTTAAACGTATTCAAACCGTGCGCTTCACCCAAGGACCAGAAGCCATATGTATGTACGGTTCTGGTCAGTTTCAAACTGAGGACTACTACATAGCCCAGAAACTTATGAAAGGGTGTTTGAGGAGCAATAATTTTGATGCCAATTCTCGTTTATGTATGTCTAGCGCTGTGGCTGGGTACGTTCAAAGTTTTGGCTCGGATGGTCCTCCCTGTTGCTACGATGACTTGGAGTTAACCGACTGTGCGTTTTTAATTGGCACCAATACGGCTGAATGTCACCCGATTGTTTTTAACCGACTTGAGAAATACCACAAAAAAAACCGCAAAGTCAAAATGATTGTGGTAGATCCGCGTCGCACACCCACCGCAGAAGCGGCTGACTTACACCTATCCATTCGTCCTGGTACGGATATAGACTTGTTGAACGGCATTGCTCACTTATTGATGCGCTGGGGCTATATTGATGCTGGGTTTATCGACGACTGCACTGTTCACTTTCCCGCATACGCTGAGGTGATTCGGCACTATTCGCCAGAAGTGGTGGCGAATCAATGTGGGATCAGTGTAGAAGATTTAGAAACAGCAGCTCGTTACTGGGGTGAAGCGAGTGGAGTGCTGTCCATGTGGTCAATGGGTGTGAATCAATCGTCGGAAGGTACGGCTAAGGTAAGAACTATTATTAATTTGCACCTGATGACCGGACAGATTGGCAAGCCTGGATCTGGACCTTTCTCGCTGACGGGTCAGCCGAACGCAATGGGAGGACGGGAAGCTGGGGGTTTGGCGCACTTATTGCCTGGTTATCGGTCGGTGAAAAATGCCCAGCACCGAGGGGAAGTGGAGGAGTTGTGGGGGCTTAAGCAAGGGCAGATTTCGCCTCATGCTGGTCTAAGCGTTTGGGAAATGATGACTGGATTGGAAGATGGCGATGTAGGATTACTGTGGATTGCTGCTACCAATCCCGCTGTCAGTATGCCTGATTTGGAGCGCACTAAGAAGGCGTTGTTGCGATCGCCCTTTACCATTTACCAAGACGTCTATTACCCCACAGAAACTGCTGCTTACGCTCACCTCTTGCTACCCGCAGCCCAGTGGAGTGAGAAAACAGGTGTGATGACAAATTCCGAACGGGTAGTCACGCTGTGTCAAGCATTTCGCCAACCCCCTGGGGAAGCTAAAGCAGATTGGGAAATTTTTGCAGAAGTCGGACGTAGGTTAGGTTTTGTGCAAGAGTTTGCCTTTGCTAATTCTGCTGAAGTTTTTGCTGAGTTTGTCAAATTAACTCGTCATCGCCCCTGCGACATGACTCTGATGAGTCACCAACAATTACAGACGGAAGGTCCCACTCAATGGCCCCACTCAGAAATGGGGAATGGGGAATGGGGAATGGGGAATGGGGAACTCCCTACTCCCCACTCCCCACTCCCTACTCCCCACTCTCTACTCCCCACTCCCTCTAAAAGACTTTACACCGATTTGCGCTTTCATACTCCTGATGGACGTGCTCGGTTTGCGGCATATCACTCGCGGGGTCTGGCAGAACCACCAGATCCTGATTATCCGTTTGTGTTGACTACTGGGAGAGTTTACGGACACTGGCACACCCAGACACGCACTGGTCGCATTGAAAAAATTCGCTCCTTGCATCCTGAACCGTTTATTGAGATTCATCCCCGTGATGCTCGTTCGTTAGGGATTACAGATAATCAATTAGTGTTCGTGCGATCGCGTCGGGGTAGTGCTAAGTTTCCGGCTAAAGTGACAAAAGCGATCGCGCCTGGTACTGTTTTTGTCCCCATGCATTGGGGTGCGCTGTGGGCAGAAAATGCCGAAGCCAATGCCCTCACCCATCCAGTATCTTGCCCCGACTCTCTGCAACCGGAATTAAAAGCTTGTGCAGTGCAGTTAGTGCCGGTCACTGTTGAGTTAATTGTTGATAACTTCCAATTACTCTCCTCTGAATGTTAAGCTGCTAGGCAGATGTCAACGATACCAAAAAGGTCTCGTATCAAGAGCGCTAGTAATGGAAAAGAAGAAAAAACCCCTCTTTAAACACAATGAAGGGCGATTTAGCAATGCGTTGACGAAGGATTGCGGCGTCTGCTGCTTGATTCACTGTGCTAATAGTTTTGCAACCCCATAGAGAAATCTAAGGGGTTTTTGTTTTGGCGTTGCACATTGAACTGTTGATAGCAAAGGCGCAAAAGTTAGTAACAAATATAACGGATAAGTTATGTATACGTATTACTAATCCCTCTGTTACATCCGCTACCTAGTTGTCTGTCAAGTCAACGAAAGCTGGGTGAGACAGATTTTTAGAGTCCTTAAAATCTTTCCCCACTCCTGTACGGGCGGGGTTACCCCGCCCCTACCCACTCCCTACTCCCGTCATTTTTGGGTTGACAGACTACTAGTCCTTTGCCACTCTTTTCATAAGATGAAATTCTTGAAATTATTACATAATTGTGTAACCGTCTCTTTTTGCATGTGACTTTTTACTTTCAACCGGGGCAAGGCAAATGAAGAAACTACTAAAGCAAATAATGGAAGCTACCAAAGATGAAAACTTTTTGCACATTTTTGAAAATCTGGAGGTGCTAATTTCCAAAGTACTTTCTATTTTTTTGTTGGGTGTTATTTTAGTATCAATTGTGGATCTAGGAATAATTCTTGTTGAAGAATTATTTAGACCATCCGACAGTGAATTTGGTAAGAAATTTTTGAACATTCTTGGGTTATTTTTGGAAGTTTTAATCGCTTTAGAAGTTTTAGAAAATATCACGTCATATCTGCGAAAACATGTTATTCAAATAGAATTAGTCATTGTCACGTCTTTAATAGCCGTTTGCCGAAAAATTATTATCATTGATTTAGACAAATTGAAAACTTTTGATATTTTTGGCTTAGGGTTTACCATTATTGCATTATCAATAAGTTATTGGATTATTCGCACTACCATTGCTAATAATCCAAAATAAACAGTCAAAATAATTCGTGATTCGTAATTATTACCCCACGTATAAATGTGGTATCCTAATAGAGAATGCTCCGCATTTTTTATTTTTTCATAATTAAAATTAGTTCCTGTGTCCCTCAATTAAGAATTACGAATTACGAATTAGTAATTATTCAGTCACTAGGGTCTTATGGCAGATTTTTTTGAATTTGAGGCGGATTTTATTGATTCTCTACGTTGCATTCCCATGCTGGTACGCTGCAAACTCGATACTTGTGGCATTAAATTAAAGTTATCCGATTGGAGTCACATGACTCAATTCGAGCGTGAGGCTTTAGTTGAATTACCTTGCTCTACAGAAACTGAAATTCAAGCATATCGGGAACATCTCCAACGGCTGATTTTACAACGTACTGGCAAACCAGCTGCCGAATTGCCTATTGAGCCTCATCCTGCATGGATGGACGCTACTACTTTGCCCGCAAGTCTTCAGGAGAAAACAAGAGAATTAGGTGTCACCCTCACACCCCAACAGTGGGCGACATTGACTCCCTTGCAGCGTTTTGCCTTGATTAAACTCAGCCGCCCAGGACATGAAAACGAAAACTTTCCCAAAGCAATGGCGGAATTTGAGTTAGGAGGCGCGGAGTTAGGAGAATGAAAGAAACACCGTCTTTTCCCCCTACACCCGTACGGGCGTATTGCAATACGCCCCTACACCCCTACACCCCCGTGTTTCTTAGGAGCACCCCACGGGCGGCGCACCACCCGATCGCTTGTTTTACGAACCAAGCTTCGTGCAGCGACACTTTGATTCTTTAATTTCTAATAGCTGAGCAGACAGTAAAATTATAGTGTATTTAGCTAATCTCCTGCTGATGTGGCTAGGGTTAAGTCCTATTGCCAAATTAGTTTAGAAACACCTTGGAACTCAATGACGGGCAAAAACGCAAGACAGAATGCATTTCTGCGGCTAGTGTCTGGTAGTGGAACAGCTTTTGGGACAGAATCTCGCTACTTGCTGGTCACAAGTGAAGAGGTTGTAATTGGACGTGACCTCAGCTGCCAAATTGTCTTAGATGCCATGATGTGTCGGATGGTGTCTCGTCGTCATGCAGTAGTTCGCCCACTGTCTTCATACCCAGATGGCGAAGATGCCTGGATACTTTGTGATTTGAATAGTGCCAATGGCACTTATTTAAATGGAAACCGTTTGCAGGGTTGTCAACAACTGATGAGAGGCGATCGCATTACTCTGGGTCATGATGGTCCAGAACTAATTTTCGAGTACGAACTCAACCACCAACCTACTGTCATCACCCCACCCGCATTCACACCACTGCCGTCGGCAAACAGCTACCAAGCGCCGACGCCCACCACAAACTACCAAATCCCGCCAAACCAAGACTCTATCAGCTTCACTCAACTGTTTCCCATTATTTCCACAGGCATTGATTTAACTAATAAAGCCTACCTTATACCAGGCATTCTTACAGTAGTATTCGTGGTATTAATGTTTGCCACCCTAGAGCGACAAAAATTAAATCAGATCATAGTAGCAACTTTTATCGCATTGGCTGCCTACTACTTCTTTATCTACTTGTTGTGTGGTAAACATAAGCCTTGGTGGGTACTACTGGCTTCAGCATTGACGACGATGCTGATTTTGCTAAGTCCCCTATTAGATTTATTTATCTTCGTATTTCGCGTCATCTTGCCTGGTAGCTTGCCCTCAAATCAGGAGTCCATCACCTTCACAGGGTTACTCCTACGGATGTTTTTTGGTGCAGGTTTGATGGAAGAATTACTTAAGGCGTTGCCAATTCTGGGAGCGCATATGATTGCCAGAGCACTGCCATCTCCTTGGAGAGAACGCATTGGTGTCTGGGAACCGTTAGATGGTATTCTGCTGGGAACGGCTTCTGCTGTAGGCTTTACCCTATTGGAAACTCTCGGACAGTATGTGCCGCAATTTACACAATCTGTTGCACAACAGGCAGGGAATGGTGCTGGTCTAGTTGCAGGGTTTCAACTGCTGATTCCAAGAATTTTAGGTTCTTTGCCTGGACACATGGCTTACAGTGGCTATCTAGGATATTTCATTGGGTTGGCTGTACTCAAGCCTACCAAAAGTTTGCAGATTCTGCTAGTTGGTTATCTGACTGCCGCCGGGCTGCATGCTTTGTGGAACGCAACGGGAGTGATCAACGGCTTATTATTGGTGATTGTTGGGGTGTTGTCTTACACTTTTTTGATGGCAGCAATTCTCAAGGCGCGGGCACTATCACCAACACGCTCTCAAAATTTTGCTACCCGCTTTTTGGGACCGAAGTAGGAGAGGGGAGAGGGGAGTGGGGAGTGGGGAGTGGGGAGTGGGGGGAAGAACCAATGCCAAAGGTATTGAGTTCAGGGTTGTTGTTGAGAGTTGTTGAGTTGGCTGAAGGCATAGTAGGCGATGGCCAAACTGGCTTTTGCTTGTTCGATTTGGGATAACGCTGTCCACTCGCGGTTGTCAACGTTATTCAGCACAGATTCTAAGGTTTGGGATTCGCTGCTGCGCATGGCGTAGGCAAAAGGACGGGCTAGCACTAGCAGGTCTTCTGATCCCCAAGTGGGTAGAACAGCTTGAACACACTGAATCAGTTGCTCAGCCATTGATTGCTGGGTGTTAAAAACCTCTGTAGCTTTAAGGGCGATGGCGTTAAGCCAGTTAGTGGGTATTGATGAGCCAAAGCTATTATGTAAAGTTTCTTGAAGTGTAGTCACAGGAGTTGCAGGTGTATTACAATCGGATTGTTTGTAGTTTGACCAGAGTTGGTCTAGCTGGGAATAGAAAGCTTCTGAGCGTGGAGTCAGTTCTGAGTCCAACACATCTTGCATCAGGAATTGCTGTTCTAATTGAAGAAAATAGGTTTCTGATTCCTCATCTGCTGGATTCCAGGGATAAGTAGCATCATCTGGTGACAACAGTGCTTCGAGGAACTCTAATTCTACTTGAGACTGTAAGGGATGAAAAGTTTTTGACTTATTAATTTTATTAACCATTTGTCGTCTCCCAATTAATTTTTTAGTGGTACTTACTGCTACATATGCCAGCGTTTAGTTTCCGCAAAAAGATTTGATTTTACTGAAAAACTATGCTCGTCATCCTTAACTTCAGGAATCTTCGATCCGAAATTCCCAAGGCGGACTTTTGATATTACCAAACCTTAACTGCATACCCGATTCTAAGGGAACTTCCTGACGGTGGATTTGTTGCCAACCATGATCTCCCAAAATCCAGGTTGTGCCATAAGTGGATAAATCGTGCAGGTGATATGTTCGCAGCGACTGTGACCCGATGAGAGTATTTCGACATAAGATTTCGGCATGGCGTTTTGAAACCGCCGGTTCTGGAATCACAATATCGTTCTCTATCGTGCGACCGATGCGAGTGATTCCAGGACGAACTGACCAACTTTGACCAACGCTAGAGAGCGATCGCAAGCTGGCTGTGGGAGACTCCGAATCTATGCCCGAGAAGGAAATCTCTGGCAGTTCTGTAATTCCCTCATCAAAACTCTTTATAAGTTCACCATTATAGTCTGGATGTAGATAGAGAACTGGCAATGTCCAGGCTGGTTGATTGAACTTATAAAGTGCCAACAGCTGCTGCCTCGCCTCCATCACAGCTTCATCAATTGGCTTGCGAGCACGCAAAGCTTGGGCAAAGGCTTGAACAAAGGTGTGACTTTCGTGGTCAGCAATTTCATCCCGCATTGCTAAAACTGCCGGCACACCTTGACGGATCAGCACTTCTGCTAAGCTGCTGTGGGGCATAGCTTGGCGATCAACAGATGCAGGTTGTGCTCCCCAACAGGCATTGAAAACTGCTAGTTTTACACCTGTACGGGTCAAAACTTGTGCCAATTCCATACCATTTAGGGTCCTATCTTTTCCCAGAAACAGTAGCCCTCCGTCTGGTTCTGGCTTACCATGACCTGCGTAAAAGAAAACGTTGTAAGCTTTGGTGTCTAGCTGTTGAATCAACTCTTGTGGAGTTGGTTGCACTATTGTTTTTACCAAGCAGGGAGTATATCCTAGTTGGGAATTGCCGCCCACTGAACCACCATTTAGGGTTTGTTCTAGAATATGGGCTTCTTTGTCCAGTTGCAGCAATCCATTTTCTCCTAGAACTAGCAAAATGTTTAAAACCTGCTCTGTTCGTAAATAAGGTAGGGGTTCGACTTCGCTTGTGGTGCGGCTAAATAGCACATGTTGAAATAGGGAGATTGCGGATTGACCAGGTTCGCGCTGCATAATTTCCCAAGGGAGGGCGATGAGATCCGGGTCACGAATTTCCAGTTGCAACCGCAAACGAGTATGTTCACCCATAGCAATGCCAAGACTGCGTTCAAGACTACCAAGAATGGGTCCGTCGAATACCCAGCGCCACAGGCTAATTCCCAACTGTTGCATCAGACGAACAGTGAAACTGGTCGGTTGGCCAGAAGTCGGTATAACCAAATCTGATGGGAGTGGATTTGTTTGAGGCCTTGATGCTGTGGCAATATCTAAGCGACCATGACCGGCAAACATCTCCTGCCACTCTTGCCAAATTTGACTGAGATGTTGCGGCCATACGCAGTCACGTAAAACATAGCCTCTGGGATAGGGAGCATTCACCACCCAAATGGCGAAGTTATCTGTGCCGGTGTTGATGAGACGGGCGATCGCCAGGTTCAGAGATGGCATGGATTCGGATTCGTTAATCTAATAGGTCAAATTAAATAATTAAAGCCGGGGCATACCTGTTGCACTTTTTTTCGTTAAGCCCGTCATTCTTCATCTGTCATTAGTCCTTTGTGTTGACAATTGACTTTTGATTTGTGGCAAATGACAGGTCTAATGAACAGATGTCCAACCTTAATGCGTTACAGCTTATTGATATTGATATTGTTACCTGTATTATTTCAGGTATATCACCAGTTTATCGATTTTTTTACTTTGGGAAGCCACTAGGACCAATAGGCGGGAATTCGTAATTCGTAATTCGTAATTCGTAATTCCTGTACCGCAAGCGGTTCATTGATTTGGAAGCCGTAGAGTACTAGTAACACTAGTGTTACTCTTTTATTGATCCCCATGTTCAGGCGTGGTTTCAGGGTTGGTGGGCGGAACTGTAGATTCTTTAGGAGTGGATGGAGAAGTCTTGTTTGGCTGACATGGACGCACTTTGCCCTGTTTAGGTGCACTTGATGTGGATGATGTAAATGCGGTGAGGATAATGTTTGCTTCATCTCCTGGTTGCAGCGGAGGTTTTTTACTTGTAGCAGAAGTGGTTCCTTTTCCTTTTCCTATTGAGCAGACCCGCAGATGAACCCAAGAGTCTTCAAGTTTTTGTTCATCTGGTTCAATACTGATAATTTGCAAAATACTACCAGGAGGGGCTGTGGCTTCGGTTTCAGAAGGTTTTGTTTTATTTGACACTATTTTTAACTTTATTTCACTTTTAGTCTCAAACAACTGCCCAGGGGTCGGTTCCGGTTGCGGAGTTGTGGCTACAGATGGCTGTTGAGTTGCTGATGGAGTTTGGAAAACTTCGCTCACCAACTCTCTCACCCGCTCGTGCTGAAGCAATAAGTATCCCAGTAAAACACCTCCTAGAACCACTACAGCAAGGCTTACCAGTGGCACTTTTAAGCTTTTGTTCGTCCTGCTTGTGGGAACGACTTGAGTTGTCTGGGTTGATCTAGGATTTTGCAAACCTAGTGTTGTTCTTGGTGGCGTTGGGGAAGCCTCTATTGAGGAAAGGTCAGCAAGGGCTTTTGTCAGGGTTGATTGTGGTTCGGAGTACTTGACTTGATAGTGTACTAAAGCGATGGTGACGTTATCATGTCCGTTCTTTTCGTTAGCAATTTCCACTAACTTTTGGGCCACATTAACCACATCTAACTCATCAGTGATAATTGGCAATATTTCTGTATCCCAGTATTGCTCTACGCGATCAAAGTCACTCAAACCGTCGGAACAGAGAAGGAAAACACAGTCTTCGTCGAGGATAAACCGCTGTGCCGTTGGATGCAATGAACTGCTGGGACTCATGCCTAAAGCCTGCACCAAAGATCCCGAAGCACCCTGTTGTAAGGCATCCCGGTATGTGGCATAGCCTAACCGCACCTCGCGGGAGGCGACATCATCGTCAAGGGTAACTTGATAACAGCCGTAGCGTGTCATCCAGTAGGCACGACTGTCACCTACGTGGGCAATATACATTTGGTGGGCAATGGGCAAAGCCATGACTAAGGTTGTGCCCATGCGTTGCCGTCCGCTTCGATGTTCGCTGTCGTTGATCTGGCTAATTTTGTCGTTGGCAACTGCTGCTGCTTGTTCTAAGTCTTCGAGAAGAGTTGCGGGATTTATGTGGTCTGCTGAAATTTTTGTGAGATGTTCTACCTGCTGCTGGATGGTTTCAATTGCTAAATTAGAGGCAATGTTGCCTCCTTCGTGTCCACCAATGCCATCGCAGACGATAGCAATAGCTGTGGCATGGGGTGGTTTGGTGATGGTGGTACCACTCTGGGGATAACAGGCATCTTCGTTACGTTGGCGGCTGGGTCCTGTGTCACTCTTGGTGGCAATTTTGATTGTAGGTATTTGACATTGCCCTATTTCTGCCAGTCCTTGATCTAAAATTGTGGTGAGTTGTTCACCAGAGTGGATTTCTCCCTGACCTAAAGAACGGCAAATTGCGCTCACAAATTCAGCTATGGCTGGTTTTGCCGTAGGCAGTAACTGCTGCTGCCAAAATTTCCCTAGTTGTGGCAATTCTGGTGCTGAATGCAAGTCTTGTTGCAATTCCAACAAGCGCACTAAAGACCCTTCTACCCTTAATAACTCTTGGTCAAGCAAGCTAGAGGCGACGCCTTCACTGGTAAGAGGCTGCCATAATTGAGCTATTTGCCACAGCCAATTGAGTTGGCGCATCGATGTGGCTTCGCGCCACGCAGTGGTTAACTTGCTACACAGATGCACGCTTGTGGCTGTGCCATCTATATCTATATTCAGCGGCGGTTTTTCTAAGAGTAATATTTCTGGCTGAGATCCGCCATCAGTTAAGGTCAGCACTCCGTATACCTGGGGTATGTGTAAGCGGTAGGGAATGAGCCGTAAATAAGGTCTAATTGTCTGTAAATTTTCTAACTCTGGCGTTTGGGCTGGTAAACCTGGTTTAGTATCTAAGAGAATAGATTTGTTGATGACTAAATAGCGATCGGCTAAGATTTCTCCGGGGTTTTCCACCACCAGACCATTTCCCACAACCCAGAGGTAACGTTTGGGCAGGGGTGTGCGGCATTGCTGGCAAAAGTTGTGTGTCAGGGGGTTGGGAGACTGACAATTTTCATTTGGGCAGTAGAGCGTTGCCGCGTCATTTTCCATAGTCTTCGCACCGATCAGCAATTGGCATTTTCTTCAACAGCATCACCGAAAGCGGCTGTGTTGACCGCTCATATCTGTATATCCAAGCTTTGGATTACAATCTTAGCTTGCAGATGAAACTATGTGGTAACAAATTGTGCTGTTTGCTTTTGATCAATTACTCCATCAGAAAGATGAGATCATTCTACTCTTCCTTTAGTTTATAAGTAGATGGGCTGCAATAAACTTAAGTTCAAGCGAAATAAAATTTAACTTAAGGCACAACACGTCTCCCTTGCTGGTTGCTAATAGCGGCTAGGGATTAGCTGTCCTTAAGAGTTAAGTTTATTGCCACACCTATTGCCACATCCACCACTGTCAAGAGCAAATTTAACATATTTAACGAGAGTAAGAGTGAAATGGAAGATAACAATGAAATTGAGATTCATCGTTCAGTAAACCCAGGAGATGTAATTTCTGAAGAACCACAAACCGTTGAAGAAAAGTCACAACAACTTGCTGTTGATTCTCCTGACATTACAGGAGACCATATCAAAGTCCCCACATACTTTGTTGTAGATGAGCCTGATGGCGAAAAGAAGGCTCTACATCATGTCAAAGATGCAGAGGAGATTTCTGATGTGATTCGACAAGCACGAGTGGACGAAAACGGAAATCGGATTTGGTCTTAGTAGTCTGTCAACCCAAAAAAGACGGGTGGAGGCTGGGAGTAGGGATAGCCTGGGGTTTTAACCCCAAGAGGGAGTGGGGACCCTTGAAACAAATTCTTTTAAGATTTGGTTGGGGTCCCAATCCCCCAACGAGATCGAACTTATCACCTCCTCACCAATCCCAAGTCCCCAGTTCAATAACATTGGCGTAAGCACTAGGTGCTCTTGAAGATTCTTCAAGAGCACCTAGTGCTAATGGTGCTGACTCAACTCTCAATTATCTTGAACTGCAACTTGGGGAAGTCCCATGCTGTAGTTTGTAACACGTGCTGAGAGATTGTAGCTAATTTCGCCTTTTTGCAGGAGCGATCGCAGATAATGCTCCAAGTTTGACCCAATCCGACGGAGGTTGTAGTCTGTTAAGTCTATGCCACTAGATGCTTCTACTAGCTCATGAAATTTTTCATAAATCTTTCCTAGAGCATCTTCATTCCAATTGAATTCGTTGTCAGGGTCAACATCCAAGGTGAGGACATGATTACTAGGAACGAGTTCGCCATCTCGGTCAATTTCACCAGCAAAAATTCGGATATGCCGGGTTGTGGACTTGAGGAGCATTGGGTTGTCCATTGTCAGATTTAAGATTTGGGTTGTATTGAAAAATGGGGAGTGGGGGAGTGGGGAATGGGGAGTGGGGGAGTGGGGGAGTGGGGGAGTGGGGGAGTGGGGGAGTTTTCATGGTTTGTCGTGGGCGGTGTCTTAGACATGCGCAGCTCCATCTTAGTACGCCCATGGGGGGACTGTCTTGAAAATAGCAGTTTTTGACCAGGGGGAGCACTGCCTAATACCTATCACCCTTACCTCATAACATGAGGGTAATTCTATATTAATCCCTATTAGGGATGGAAATCATTAGAGTAAGGGGAAAGGGGGAATGGGGAGTGGGGAGTGGGGAGTGGGGAGTGGGGAGTAGGGAGTAGGGAGTAGGGAGTGGGGAGTAGGGAGTGGGGAGTAGGGAGTAGGGAGTAGGGAGTAGGGAGTAGGGAGTAGGGAGTAGGGAGATAGGGAGATAGGGGAGTAAACAATTATTCTTCCCCATTCCCCACTCCCCATTCCCCATTCCCCATTCCCCACTCCCCATTCCCCACTCCCCATTCCCCACTCCCCATTCCCCATTCCCCACTCCCCATTCCCCACTCCCCATTCCCCACTCCCCATTCCCCATTCCCCACTCCCCATTCCCCATTCCCCACTCCCCATTCCCCATTCCCCACTCCCCATTCCCCACTCCCCATTCCCCCCTTCCCTACGAGGGGGGAATCATCCCTGTCTGGCGGGCGTAAGCAAAAATACCGCCTGCGTCAATCACAGGTTCTACGTCTCCCAAGGATTTGAGATTGTATGTCTTGCCGAGGCTGTGGTTTATCAGCTGATTGTGTTCAAAATCAATGGACACCTCTTGACCAGTTTTAAATTGGTCGCATAACCTTTCTTCTGACTCCCAAGGGTAAAGTTCTCCAGTTGCGGTACAGTTGCGGAAAAATATGCGGGCATATGACTGGGCAATCACTGCCTTGACACCACTAGCGCCTAGGGCAATGGGGGCGTGTTCCCGTGAGGAACCACAGCCAAAGTTTTCCCCAGCCACAATGATTGAGTAGGCTGTTTTCATTTCTCCTGGAACTACAAAGAAGCCATAGCGTTCAGGTAATCCAGCGAAAGCATAGCTGCCAAGCTTTTCGTACTCATCAGGCTTGGAAGGAACTAAGGTAAGGTACTCGGCTGGAATAATTTGATCGGTGTCTATATTGTCTCCCAGAACAAAAATAACACCTCTAATGTTTTTCTTCATCAAAATTTCACCGTATTTTTTCATGAAAAAATCGTACATCTAGTAATTCTACGTAATTTTGTTGCAGCAACGTCTGGCTCTAATGATATTCAAAAAAATCCGCGTTTATACTTACGTATAAATACTATTTTTTAAGTCAAAAATATAACAAAAATCAAATTTAAGATAAAGTTAATGTAAAAAGCTTTAAAAAGCTCCAACAAGTTCTTACAGAAACTTTATTGTACAGAATCTTAAAAACTGAATAATGGTTATGGCTTGGTTCAACCACAGCTAAAGCAGGAAGATAAAACTTCAGATAGTTTATCTCTTGCTACAAAAAAAGGAGAGTGAAATGGAAAACAGATTGTGTTGATGAACGGGAGCTATTAATTGAAACAATTTGGATTTCAAAAAAAATATAAAGAATTTTTGCTTGAAATATAGCTCCTCACCCTGATTACTACCAACCAAAGGAATCCCACAAGCTATGAACTCCAAAGCATTACCACGTCAGGTAAATAATATTGAAGTAGGTGTTTATGAGTGCGAAATCCATCTCAAATTCCGGTTGATCGAGGAAAAGAGTCTACTGGGAGATCGCGATCAACTGTTGCAGGTACTGCTAGATGCGTTGACTGAGGGTCCTGATGACTTTCTGGAAACCTTGCAAGAGTCTGTGAAGGCGAATGAAGTTTCTGAGTTAAAAGCCTCACCGCAAATGCGCCGCCAACTCATGCGCTTGCGAAACTCCAGCGACAACGCAATATAGTCACCACATTGTAATCACCAGGAGAGGCAAATTGTGTATCAGACAGGGATTGGTGAGTTTTTTTTAGGTTGCTCCTTTTGCCTAATAACTCTTGCAATGAGTTGGCTTATATAACCTGACTATACGCATCATAGCGCTCTCGTCTGACCCGACTCTACGGTCAGCCGAAGCCAGCGTCTATAGTAACCCTCATCCTTTGCACTACGGAAAAATTGGGTGCTTACTAAATAATGAATTCACGCTAGGGTTCCAAGCCCATTAAGCCTTTGTAAAGATTTCCGCAGTCAACCCACCCGTGCTACTTAGCAAGACCATGTTCTAATGCAAAACGAACTAACTCCGTACGGCTATTGGTACCAGTTTTGCTAAATAAACGGCTGACGTACTTTTCGACATTGCGAACGCTAGTTTCCAAGCGACGGGCTATTTCTTTATTCATCAACCCTTCAGCTACTAAGTTTAGAACACTTTGTTCTCTGGGGGTTAGGTCAATTGTGAAAGGCGCTGGGGATTGATTGATTGCATTTCTTTGAGTTAACAAAGCCTTAATTTGGGCAATCTGATTGGCTAGTTCAGCAATATCAGGTGTTTCACCATCTTCGTTAGTGGCTTGAGTCATGCTTGCGCGACGAGAGAGCAAGTTTTCGACAATTGCCACTAACTCATCTGGATCGAAGGGCTTGGGTAAATAGGCATCAACACCGGCTTGATAACCTTGGATGCGATCAGTCGTCATGCCTTTAGCAGTTAAAAATACTACAGGCACTTTTTGGAAGCGGATGTCTTCCCGCAGTTGCTTGAGGAACTGATAGCCATCCACCTGGGGCATCATAATATCAGAAATTACCAAATCTGGTGTATTTTGCTGCATCCATTCCCAGCCCTCACGGGCGTTACTGGCAACTTGAACGCTAAAACCGCTTTCTTGCAAATAATCTTTCACTGCTTCACGCAATCCCGGTTCATCATCTACCAGTAACAGATGTGCTGACATCTAAGTTTCCTTTAGGCTTCTTTTCTCCAATTTAGCGAAATTTAATCGATGTTTGTTGTTGGGTGTTGGGTGTTGGTTGTTGGTTGTTGGTTGTTGGGTGTTGGTTGTTGGGTGTTGGGTGTTGGGTGTTGGGTGTTGGGTGTTAGTTCGCACTCCGTAACCATTCACCAAACACCAAACAACAATCAACGCGCCTCCTAACTCCTAACTCCTAACTCCTAACTCCTAACTCCTAACTCCTAAAGCCACTCAATTATGTTCGCTTTCTCTGATAATTTAGCTTTCCGTTGACCAGCAGTACGCGCCCTTGCCGTAAACAAACCAATGGGAGTACTTAATAAATCCGCAAGGCTGGTTTTACCTGCTAAAGCCTTGACGCTATCCCTTGGTAGTTCTTTCAATAACCAGCGTCCTAGGCGATAGCCGCATTCCTTCAGTGTGATGTCCCGCATTAACTCCACGCCATGCAGTTCATGCAGATAACGATTTGATTGCCCATAACGTCGCCATTGACTTTCCAGTTCCTTGAGTGTAGCGCGGTGACGGTGCTGCACTATGGCGCTTGGGATAAATTCCAAACGCCCAATGTTTTGCCTCATTATCCGCCAACACATATCAGCATCTCCGCCAGAAGTGAGATAGGGTCGAAACAAACCCACCTTTGTCAAGGCTTCCCGCCGAATTGCCAAATTTGCGGTTTGACCGTAGGGACAAAACTTATGAGCGAGGGTGTGCTTTTGTGATAGGGTTTGTTGGCGCTCTGCATGTTGTTCTAGTAGGGTTTTTCCTGGTAGCGCCACAATCTCACCTGCGACAATTACTACATCTGGGTTGACAAATGGTGCAATTAATGATATTAGCCATTCTGGCTGTGGACGACAATCTGCATCAGTAAAGGCAAGTATGTCTCCAGTAGCAGCGCGAATGCCTGTGTTACGAGCAGCGTAAGAGCTTTGAATTTGGTTTTCGCTCAACGGGTGAATTGTTTTTGGGGATTGTTCAGCAGCTGTTTTTAGCAAAAATGAAGTGCGATCGCTACTGTTATTGTCTACCAGCAAATATTCTACCTGCTGTTTTGGGTAAGTTTGAGCCAACAGACAAGAGATTAACTCTGGTAAATCCGCCTCACCGTTGTAGATAGGCACAATTACCGATACCTTTGGTAAGAAGGTGTTGGCAGTGGTTGTATCAACCGACTCATTATTCATATATTTCGTTGTTAGTTGTTAGTTGTTGGTTGTTGATTGTTATATAACTAACAATTAACAATTAACAATTAACAATCAACAACCAACCACTTCCTAGTATTCCCCATCAAAATCTCGAAACTATTATCTGAAATTGCTGGTGCCAATGCTCATCGGTTGTTCATCAGGTTGATTTTGCAAGAATTGTGCGAAGTGCGTGCTGGATAGAACTGCAAGTGCACGGGCATATTGAGGGTCATTTGGAGTTCCCACTAAATTTGGATTAGCCGCTAACTGACGTTGTTGTGCCTCTGTCAAATCTATCTTGATATCGGGCGTAATGCCCTTGTGGTTAATATCCGTTCCCTTAGGAGTGTAGTAATGGGCAATGGTGATTGCTACGCCGGAACCATCTGGGAGTTCATGAACTGACTGTACTAAGGCTTTACCAAAAGTCTGACTACCAACAACTACAGCCCGCTTATTATCCTTTAATGCTCCTGTGAGGATCTCGCTGGCACTAGCTGAATTATTATCCACCAGTATGGCTAAGGGGCGTTTTGTTATGGCAGTATTATTTGCCTTAGTTTCTTCACTTGTCCCCACACGGTCTACCGTGCGAACAATGGCACCATTCTCTAGCCACATCCGGGCAATTTCAATGCTTGACTGCAACAAACCACCAGGATTACCGCGCAAATCCAGCACGAAGCCATCTACTTGCTTACCGTT
Organism: Stigonema ocellatum SAG 48.90 = DSM 106950; assembly: GCA_016903675.1. GTDB lineage: Bacteria > Cyanobacteriota > Cyanobacteriia > Cyanobacteriales > Nostocaceae > Stigonema > Stigonema ocellatum. The sequence goes on from JADQBA010000012.1 coordinate 88,894, forward strand.
CAAATCACGGATAGCACGTCGCATTTGGTCTGCTGCGTGGGCGCTGAATTCTCGCAAGCGGATATAGCCAATGCGCCGATTACTTTCTTGCTTGAGGGTGTAACGAACTGTTGGGACTTCAATACTAGCCCGTGTCAGCTTCAGATCAAAAGCACTCTGCCCGTTCCGTCCCAGTCGCAAGGTCACAATAGTACCCGCCTTACCACGAATCAACTTGGAAGCATCTTCCACTTTCATTTGTTGAGTGGGTTTGCCATCAATGGCTAAGATCTGATCTCCAGCCCTGATACCTGCTTTGAGTGCAGGGGAATTTTCTATAGCTTCTACGACAGTAAGTCGCTTGGTTTTTTCATTCTCCTCCATCCGAATCCCAATTCCAGAGACTTCCCCAGATGTTTGGTTGGTCAGAGATTCATACTGTTTGGGGTCCATAAATCGAGTGTAAGGGTCCCCCAACTTTTTTAAGGCTTCACGGATGGCATTGTAAGCTTGGTCACGGTTCGTGTAGTCTTGGTTCAACAAGCTCTGCCTAGTTGCTTGCCAATCTTGTTGGTTAAATTTACCATCTACATATTCTCGATTCACTAGTTGCCAGACTTGGTCAACGATCGCTTTCGGGCTATCTTGTAGCGCAGCACGCACAGAGCGACACCAAGTTGCACCAAACACTGAAAACGTAGCTGTGGTGGCAATTGCTCCACCAATCAAGGCTACTTGCCATGGCGAGTAACTTTTCGCAGATTGATTCATGTATATTTAACTGGAATAATTGTATTGTTGACAGTTAAGTTATCAGGCAATGCGCGTAATTTATAAGTTTTTCTACTTAGCTATACTTTCTTCATCATCTTTCCTTTACATTTTCCTGAAAATTTTCATGACTTTTTGACCAAAAAGAAAAAGGTACAAGCCCCTAAATTTATTTATGGGGTTCTTACTTTTGACTTTTGACTTTTGACTTTTGACGAACCCGAAGGGGCTGACCTGTGTCCTTCACTTTAGCCAACTTCTTCTGCCAGCTTACTCCGACTAGGTGAGACTTTCATCAGTGCCATCTTAGCAATCAAGATTACTTTTTTTAAGATAGCACTTGGCAAGAGCATCGACTAATTAAGAATCACTGACCAAGAGGTAGGTAGTAGGGGCTACTTGGAATACGCCCGTAGGGGGGGATGGGGGGTAAGGTAGAGTGGGGAAGATTCAATTAAAAATTTGTAATTTTTGTACACCGCTATAAAAGTGCCTGCGGGGAGTTGACTTTACCAAAGAAAGCTAGTATGTGATGTGCCATGAGACGTAAATTTACTTTCAACCGCGCAGGCAGAGATTTAGGGCTATTGCGAAGAAGGAGGCAGCTTTTACAAAGACTAGCTTTTGGGCTGTGTCTTGTAGTTTGCACTTGGCTCGTGTTTAACACTATAACCATTATTTCTGCATCTTCCAAGCGAGCAGATGCCTTTTTTGTGCTTGGTGGCAGTATTAATCGGGAAATTTACGTCTCCCAATTAGCACAACTATATCCACAGACGCCGATTTTAATTTCTCGTGGTTCCCCAGACCCTTGTATTTTGGGGATTTTTCAGCAGCAAGCACCAGCTTCTTTGCCAAACGTTTGGGTAGAAAAGTGTGCCGATTCCACTTTTGGTAATTTTTACTACAGTATTCCCATTCTACGCCATTGGGGAGTGCATAAAGTGAAGCTGATTACCTCCCAAACACACTTACCACGAGCCAAATGGATGGCACAAATTCTCTTCGGTGTTCATGGCATTTGGGTGGAAACATCAATTGCTCCGGAACAAGGCATTCCGGGGAATCAAGAGTCGTGGTTCAAAACCGCACTGGATGTTACACGCAGCCTGTTTTGGGCAGGGTTCAGCGTGATTATTCAGCCCCATTGTCCTGCTGTTTACAGACTGGCAGATGTAGATATGCAAACTTGGCGGCTTCAAGGTTTTAAGTGCGAACACCATGTGGGGAGTTAGGGGGAGTGGGGGAGTGGGGGAGTGGGGGAGTGGGGGAGTGGAGTTTTTTAACAACTAACTATCTTGGTTAAGTATGGCTTCAATAGTAGAGAGAGGAACTGTGGCAAAATAGTGTTGCTGAAATTGTTCTTCACGTAAAGCGGCTAAAAATTGTGCAATGGCAGTCTCGGCAAGAGTTGAGTCTATGGTAGAATGCTGACTGAAGACCAAAGAACGGTCAAGTCGAGTCACTGTGAAGCCCAAGTACTTCAAGGCTTTGAATCCCAAATGTAATGTTTGGTCTCCTATGCCAAGTTTGTTGAGAATTTGTAGGCGTGTGACTGGTTGATTTGTCCTACTAAGGTATTTGGCAATTCCCACAAGGGTGAGCCAGATTTGCACTGGTGGTTGATGTTCAGGTTTAGACCATGCAAGCACTAGGGGTTGCTGATTGTGAAGCGATCGCTTCAACCAGGCGCGTAAAGCATCCCAATTATTTGGACACTCTTCTAGGAGGAGTGGGGAGTGGGGATAGTCTGGGGTTGTAACTTCATGAGGAAGTGAGGCATGGGGAAGGGGTTTGTTGCGCCAATCTAGTATTGATGGCGAGTGCTGGGTGGTAAGTGCTGAGTTCTCACACTGACGTACGGCGATGAGTCTGATTTCGTAACGTCCTTTAAAGGTGTTATAGTCTAGTTCCGCGATACAATCACACTGTCCGGGCGGTAATTCATCCTTATAGTGTCCCCACCACACACCAGGAAAAGGGTTTGTGGTAGAGTCATCTCGAATATCAAAGTCGGTTTTGATGTACTGTACCTTTTTCCCCTGCCAATCTTGCTGATTGCGATGCCAAGCATTTTCAAACCAGCAGTTTTGAATCAGCAGTTTTGGGACGGGGTTGCCCATTCCGCAAGGTTCTAGTAGTTTTAGTTCTAAAAATAACTCCTTTCCCAAATCCGCTACCTTTACCACCAAGTCTGCTTGCACTTTTGGTATCAAGGTTGCACCTCCCAAAGATTGGCGCAACTGCTGATTAATCGCCTCTGTAAATAAAGGAATATTCTCTACTGGGAGACTCAACCCAGCAGCAAAAGGATGTCCCCCAAAGCGATGCAACAGATGTGCTTGGTCTTGTACCAATTGGTATAAATCCACCGAGTTGACTGAACGGGCAGAACCCCTGGCAAGAGGGGGAATAGGGAGTGGGGAGTAGGGAGTTCGGAGTTCCCCATTCCCCATTCCCCACTCCCCATTCCCCACTTCTTCTGTACTCAATAAAATGGTTGGGCGACCTGTCTGTTGTGCTACTTGTCCCGCAACTAAGCCTAAGACGCCTACGGGCCATTGGGCGTCTGCAATAACGATAACATAGGTGGTGGATAAGTCGATTTGGGTGAGCTTTTGGGATACTTGCTGGGCAACATCTTTCTGTAAAGACTTACGTCGCGTGTTCGCTAGTTCTGTGACTTCTGCTAGTTGGTTCACACGCTTTTGCTCACGACTTGTGAGTAATTCTACGCAAAATTTGGCATCACCTTGAATGCGACTAACGGCATTAATTCGGGGACCAAGACCGAAAGAAATATCTGTGGGGCGATCGCCACTTTTCTGGCATAATTCCAATAATCGCCCTACCCCCGGACGCCGCCGTGCTGTCGGTGGCTGTTTAAAATCCGCTTGTAGTTGTTGAATTCCCAACTGTGCCAAATAGCGGCAATCTCCATTTAACTGCACTAAGTCAGCAATTAGCCCAACTGCCACTAAATCCAATAAATCTAAGAGTGGCTGTTGCGGTACATTGGGCAGGGTTTGATAAAGGGCTTCCACCAACTTGTAAGCTACCGCCACTCCAGAAAGATGAAATAGCTGATGTGTACTTGGTAAATAACGAGGATTAATAATTGCCGTCACTGGTGGGCGTTCTGGAGGCAGTGTGTGATGGTCTGTAACTATAACATCTACACCAAGCTGTTTGGCATACGCAATTTCACTTATATTTGTACTACCAGTGTCGCAAGTAACAATCAACTTGCAACCTTGCTTGACTAAGTTATCAATTCCTTGACAGTTAAGTCCGTGGGATTCTGTTAAGCGATTGGGAATGTAGTAAATTAACTGCGTGTTTTGATTGAAAAACTGTCCCAAGCCATCCCATAGCACAGCGGTGGAAGTAATCCCGTCAGCGTCAAAGTCTCCCCAGATAGCAATTTTTTCGCCTGCCTCACGAGAGAGTTTCAACCGATTCACTGCAATTCGCATTTCTTCACCAAATTCAAACGGACTGGCTGGTTGATACGCTTGAGTATTGACAAAAGCTTCTAGTTGTGATAATTCTTGTATTCCCCTTTGCCATAGCAACTGCGCTGCATAATGTCCACTCGATGCGGGTACGTACTTTTTAACCCCTTGTCTGAACCACTCTGGCGGTTGTTCTATTGGTGTAAGAATCCACTGCTGTTGTTCTGGCATATGGTGAATTATGAATTATGAATTATGAATTAATACTCCTAACTCTAACTTCCTAGATGATGCTGTTAGTGGTTGGTTGTTGGTAGTAACACCAAACAACAACCAACAATCAACTAACTCTTAACTCCTAGTTCATAATTCATAATTCATAATTCATAATTCATCACTCCTAACTCTTCATATTCCTCAGTTATTTGAGAGTCATTTCCTAGAGAATTAAGGGCAACTTCACTCTTCATGCCATCGGACTTGCGAGTACTGCGTATGGCAGGACGAGTACGCCTGTAGCCAGCCCTTTCCGCTTTTTGATTTTCGTAATTAATGAGTCTGCCATAGTGTTCGTGCTGGCTTAAATTCATCGACAAGGAAATATGCTGGCGGACATTACCAAAACCTTTACAAGTGAAAAACTTGACTGCTGGAGTATTGGTGGGATCGGTGTCTACCAGCATAAACCGCGCCCCATCTTCAATCATCCGGGCGACTACCTGATCAACCAGTTTGTCTCCCACTTTTCGACGCTGGAAGTTAGGACTGACTCCTAACCACACAATGTATCCATAAATCAAAGATGCCTTGGTAATGATGGTTCCCAAAATGAATCCTGCTAGTTGTCCTTCTATTTCAGCAACAAGGCAGTATTCTGGATCTGTGTTGTAAAGTCCAATCACCTCCCACTCATCCCAGGTTCTGTACAAGTAAGGATATAGATCGCTGGTAAATAGTTCTTCTCCCAAGTGGTAAACGGGGGCGATGTCATCAATTGCTAATTCGCGGACATAAACGGCTTCATTTTCATCAAAATGCATAAAAAAATGTTGATAGTTGATAGTTGTTAGTTGTTAGTTGATAGTTGTTAGTTGTTCGTTATTTGGAGAACAATCCACACTCAACAATCAACAACTAACAATCAAAGGGATATCTCTTGAATGGTAGCGACATTGAGTAGGGTAGTGTCCACCCCGGAGGGAGAATTTGTTCCAGACATTTTTTGAGAAGTTCCTAGACGGCGATCGCACCGCGTGGCATACTGACAATAATCACAAGCTTTGCTTCCCTCTGGCACTTGTGGAAATTCTTTTCCTTGTTGATAACCTCCCAGCCACTTGGTTAACTTGCCCAACAGTTGACTCAGCTTCTTTGCTGTTTGCTCGTAATCGATTTTATTGTAACTAAATTTAATACTTTGGAGTTTACCGTCCGACTGGACAAACCAGTATGTCATAGAAATATTTTCTGGTGAGTATTCGCTAGTTTCAGCCAAGACATACATGTAGAGGCGTGTCTGCCAGTTTTGTTCTAACCTACGTTTGTTTGGGGGTTTGGAATGAGTTTTCCAGTCGTGAATTTGCGCTTGCTGGTTATCTGCACTCAATAAATCATAGACAACCGTGAGCAAATAGTCTTGAACTTGCAAGGTACGGTAGTGTTCGCTGGCGCGGAAAGTTTGAGTATTGGGAACAGGTGTTAAAATTTCTGGTGCTGCATCAGCAAAAGCTGTCATCCAGCTTTGTAGTTGGGTGTCTGCTTGCAGAAAAGTATTAATGGGCAAACCCATTTCTCGTTGCTGCATCAGCAGGTGAAAACGACTCCCCAAAGCCAGCCGTTCCTCGTGTTCTGGGTCTGAGGGAGAATGGAGTTGTTCTAAGTAGGTGTGTTGGAACTGACGGGGACAACTTTCAAGCAAGTTGAGTTGTCCTTGGGAAAGTCGCAAGAGTTGAGTTTGAGTTGACAGCATTATTCTAGGTTAGCAAGGATTTAGCGTCCTCATGACTTTGCCATGATCCTTAGCTAAACAGAGTCGTCTACTTGAGACAATAATAGTATTATATAGTAATATCTTGATATCAAAATGCCGCTTGTTCTCAGGGTTGACCCAATTCCACTTATAACTGACGCATCTGGCGTTGTCCGCATCAGCAAAACTCGTGTGACTTTAGATACGGTTGGAATGGGCGGCGCAGCAAGGGCGGATCGTCTTAACTCACGATGTTGCAACAATGACGAACTTTGCTTATGAACGAGTTCAAGCGGGTGAGGCAATGCCTGGGTTATTTGAGGTCAGTCGTCGTGTTCCAGTTGGGTTGGCAATTTAATCCACTGTCCGGCAATGCGTAGACGACCACCACAGATTCCAGGAGTGCGGACCATTAAAGTGCCAATTTCTGTAAAAGTTTGCATAGGCTAGCATTCTTCTAGGTTAGCTTTGATTTAGCGTCCTCATGACTTTCCCGTGATCCTTAGCTAAACAGAGTTGTCCCTCATGGACTTGATGATATTTCAATCCCTGATAAGCATTCATACAGTGAAATCCCCACCATTCTGGATAAAATACGACATGAGCGTGATTCTGTCCGTATTTGCGCTTGTTTGAAAACCGCGATAAGTGCGTAATTTATAGAAAAGAGGGATATTTCTATACCGATAGAGGGAAAGATTTGCGTTACTATCATCAGCAAGGAGATTGGGGCTGATTATCAGAAAGCGCCTTGTCAGGTCAGGGATTAAGTGCCACTATAAGTAGATGGATATGTATGAGAAGTAGCAGTTAAGCTTGTTGTTGGAGTTTCCCAATTGTGCGATGAGGTTTCCGGTACGCCATTGTGAGTCCATGAGTCTTAGTAGTTTTTTTATACTTACCGGACGTATGGCGAAGTATCAAAAATAGCTCTAAGTACAAATCCTCTTCTTTCAATTCCTACAGACACAGCTTTTTGCCGTCTTGTCATAAAAATTTCCAAATCATAATCAAAAAATTAGAGAATATACAATTATGACTTTTATTTTAATTACAATAGACGGATATTTTGCCTAGTTTAGACAGTAAAATGAATGAATTATTAAATATATCTAAGAAACTATATTTCATCAAGGATGCCAGCATCAAATTCAGCAGTATATAGCACAAAAAGGAAATACCCCACCGTACTAGATTTATTTTGTGGTGCGGGTGGTATGAGTTTAGGTTTTAAAAATGCCGGATGTAAAATTTTAGGAGGAATAGATAATAATCCCCATGCAGTTAGGACTCATAATAGAAATTTTCCTAACTGTAAACTTGTGCTTGAGCCTCAGGATATTAGTAATATCAAGCTAGGAGATTTGAAGATAAAGCCTGGTGACGTTGATATTTTAATTGGCGGACCACCCTGTCAAGTATACTCGCATGTTGGCATGGGGAAAATGCGGTCACTGGGCATAAAAATTGAAAATGATCCAAGAAATTTTATGTATCAAAAATTTGTTTATTTTTTAGATTTTTATCAGCCATTATTTTTCGTATTGGAGAATGTAGATAGCTTGGTTGGCAAACCAATATTCTCGAATATTCTCAGAGAACTAGAGTTAGGTTCACCACGAAACCGAGAGAATTATCCTGGCTATCGAGTTCATCATAGAATACTAACAGCTTCTGATTATGGTGTGCCTCAAATTAGGAAACGTCTTTTTATTGTTGGTGTACGTCAAGACATCGATTGTGAATTTGAATTTCCTAAACCACTGAAGCAGAAACCAGTGTCAGTAGGGGAGGCTATTAGCGACCTGATACCACTTACCCCACCATACCTGCCTTTTAGTAGTAAAAGTAGTGGACTTCATCAGGTAGATACTAAAAAACATTATCTAGTTCCTCCTCAATCTAGGTATCAGAAAAAAATGAGAAGAGAAATAACTAAAATGCTAGAGCCAGATAGTGTTATGAATCATATATGTCGCTCTCATAACCCAATAGATATGATTTGTTTTGCCATGCTTGCCCAAGGTGGAAAATACACAGATTTACCTGAAAACATGAGACGTTATCGTTGGGATATTTTTGATGATAAGTATAAGCGTTTACCCTGGAACAAGCCTGCATGGACATTGACTGCTCACATGAGAAAAGATTGCTTGGCTTATATTCATCCAATACAAAATCGTAGTATTTCGGTGAGAGAAGCGGCTAGGCTGCAAAGTTTCCCAGATCACTTCGTATTCGATGCGCCAATGACCAGAATGTTTGAGTTGGTTGGGAATTCTGTGCCTCCTCTTTTGGCAGAAGCGATCGCTAAGCCTATTGCCAAACAAGTACAAGCTTACTATGAGACTCACTCAAAGGTGGTTCAAATCAGCTTATTTTAGTGTTATTGCTCTGAAAATTTAGATGATAGCAATGTGAAGTGATGAATTTTGTAGAATATGTGGGAATTATTAAATATAACTACTAAGATTTTTTAGTCAACTGGGAGTTACAACCTTTTATGAAAATAATAGCGGTTTGCGATTCAATGAGGTACACGGGTAGGGGCGAACGGTCGTTCGCCCCTACCCTGTGGGTGTACTTCATCCAGATGAAAACCGTTATAGGTAGATCGTGAGCATGTTTCGTAAGCAGATTAGCAACGAATACGATCTGGTTGAACCCCGTGCGCCTGCAATGCTGGAGTCATTGCGGGCGTTTGGATATAACATCCAGACTGCGATCGCCGATCTCATTGATAACAGTATTTCAGCAGGGGCAAAGAATGTCTGGCTGACATTCCAGTGGGATGGTTCTGAGTCTTACATCTCTATCCGAGATGACGGTAAAGGCATGACTGAAGCAGAACTCATTAATGCCATGCGACCAGGCAGTCGAAGTCCTCTAGAACAAAGGGAGCCAAATGATTTGGGAAGATTTGGTTTAGGACTCAAGACGGCTTCTTTATCTCAATGTAGACGGTTGACAGTTTGCACAAAGGCTGTTAATCAAAGCCCTGTAACCCGCCGATGGGATTTAGATTATGTAAATCAAACAGGAGAGTGGCGGTTACTCCGTTCAGCAGCATCAGGTTCAGAAAAACGACTAGCCTCCTTAGATCAATTGGAAAGCGGTACTGTAGTCCTGTGGGAGGGTATGGATCGAGTGGTAGGAGAGACAAAAACTGACAATCCGAAGGATAGAGACCGCTTTTTAGAAATGATTGAATATGTGGAAAAGCATCTGGGGATGGTATTCCACAGATTTTTGGAGCGTAAGAATAAGTTAAAAATCTGGATTAATAAGCGTCTGATAGAGCCGTGGGACCCATTTCTCACAAAAGAAAAAGCAACGCAGTTTTTGCCAGAGGAGAATTTATATATCCGAGGAGATCAGGTAGTTGTCCAACCCTATGTGCTACCTCATCACTCAAAAGTCGATCAGCAAACCTATGAAAAAGCTGCGGGACCAAATGGCTGGAATGCTCAACAAGGTTTCTATATCTATAGAAATGAGAGGATGCTGGTAGCAGGTGACTGGCTGGGTTTAGGCTTACAGCGCGATGAGTATTGTAAACTTGCTCGCATTCAGGTAGACCTGCCCAATTCAATGGATAGTGACTGGAGTATCGATGTTAAAAAGTCTAGAGCACGTCCACCTTCATCATTAAGAACAGACCTCAAGCGCATTGCACGACTAACGCGCTCTAAAGCTGGGGATATATACAGACACCGGGGAAAAGTCATTGCCAGACAGTCCTCAGAAAGTTACGTTTTTCCCTGGCTGAAGAAAGTTAAGCATAGCAAGGTTTTTTATTCCATTAACCCCGAACATCCGTTAGTTATTGAGGCGCTTAATGTTCCTCAAGAACATCGTAAAGTTATCCAGGCATTACTTCGACTGATAGAAGAGACTGTTCCTGTCCAGCAAATTTGGGTGGACAGTGCTGAAAATTCAGACCTACAGAGCCAACCTTTTGAGGGAGTTCCTTCTCAGGAAGTTAAAGAAGTAATGATGGAAGTTTATAACGCTCTGATAAAAAATGGATTGTCTTCCAAAGAAGCTCGAAGACGATTAATTACTATGGAACCTTTCCAGCACTTTGAAGAACTGGTGGCTAGTTTAGGTGAATAAAAAAAACAGGAGACTTGAAATGAATGATTATGATATGGCTCGTCAGTTAGTACAAGTTATGTTGAAGGTTGAGCCGACACCCACACAGGAAATCATCCAAGAAAAAGTTAAGGCTGTTGTCACTATGCTTGCTAACCAACGGAATGGAGCCGTTGATGTTGATGAGGACAAGCTAGTTCGGGAGCTAGAAAGCCTGTTCAACATTTCAATGGGAATAGGGACAATCTTGGATGATCGACAAGAGGATCATATTCCTTGGTTGCCTGACCGCAGAAGTGAAATCAGTTGGGATTTTTGGAATAGGTACAGACGCTATCTAGAAGAGGAAAAGGGCTGGGCACCAGCTACCATTGATCGACTTGATTTGCTCACAGATGAAATTTTAGAAAGACTTGAATATCCTCTGCGTACAGGATCTTGGGATCGCAGGGGAATGGTTGTTGGACAAGTTCAGTCAGGAAAAACTGCCAACTATACAGGTTTAATTTGCAAAGCAGTTGATGCCGGATACAAATTGATTATTGTCCTAGCTGGTTTGCAGAATAGCTTACGTAGTCAGACACTCCGGGCTTCCAAGATGTATGACACACTAATGCAAATGGGACGCTGGTTTGGTTATAAACCCGGATATCTCGATGTTTGCCGACTATATACGACTGATGAGCTAGTTGAATGGTACAAGCATATAACTGTCGCTAGTGAGGAACTCCGACAAGAATTTGATTATATGGCTGATAGCGGTGCAACCCCTGAAGATTTTGGTTTCAAAGTCCGAACACATCCACAAGGACTAATGATCACTGGGGCTAACAAGATGAGAACAGGCGCAAAAATGGAACTCTCCTTTGCTGGAAGCATCAGCGAGACAACCATTTTTTATAAAGATGATCGGAAAAATCAGATAAATTTCGAGGTAACAGAAGAACTACTCAGAAGCCTGGGTGCATACATTGATCGAGAGAACGACAACTATATTTGGAAGAATATACCTGCTGATAAAATTATCGATTTTTTTTCAGGCTATGAGTCACATCCTAAATGTAGAGTTGCAAAAACTTCTTTACTAACTGAATATATCAAAGCTCAACGTCCGATGAATGAGCTAGTTTCATGGACAGTTATTCTTATATCAAATAAGCAAGCTGAAAATATGAGCAGCATTGCTGGACATGCTGTAGGTTTAATCCTGCGCAAGCAAGCAGATTCCAGTACCTCTCAAGAGTATCGACTGAGAAAGTCTCGTCTCCTAAGTCCGACAGATGAATGGCTTGATTTACCTCAACCAACTCGTGATGCAATTCTCGATGAAACCCGACGTTTGCGACAAGAGGCTGGGAAACCACCAAGTTCTAGCAAAACCCCCAACGGTACAGCCTTACGTTCCAAGCGTTCCGCCAAAAATGGCTTACTTTTGCTCTATCCTGTAGACCCAGCAGAAATTAACTCTGATATTCCAATCATCGGTTTTGTCGTGAGTTTTCCCAACAGCACTACAGCCAAAAGGATCGAATATCACGTTAATAACATCTACTGGGAACAGGAATTCGGTCAAATATGAGAGTGCAAGATACTTGGAAGTTGTTAGAGGAAGATAGGAGTTCATTATCTTCTGGTTATCTCACCCGCCGCGTTTTGCCAGAAGTGAAATATGACGTTTTTTTAGCGATTGAGCTGCCTAGCAATACGCGCTTATTGATGTTAAGGGTTAAGCATTCATCAGTAGGAAAAGGCACGGTTTTCCCAAAATCTAGCAGTTTTGAGGTTAGGCGCGTTGCTCTACCAAATGATAGTGAAGCTTATGTCACCCTCCAACTGGTACTCACAAATTCCCGATACAGCGACATCTTCACCACACTTGTACAGGACATTGTGGATCATCTTGTCCCCCTTGCTGATGAAACAAACGCTGTCGCTGAATTCATCACCCGTCTGCGACGATGGCAAACATTCTTAGAAAAACATAACCCTGAAGGACTCAGCCAAACTGAACAGCAAGGACTATATGGCGAACTCTGGTTTTTGCGTCAGGTTGTGATTCCTCAACTGGGTTCTCGAAGAGGTGTTCAATGCTGGACTGGTCCCAGAGGAACTCAGCAGGATTTCCAGTTTCAAAGCTGTGCCGTTGAGGTCAAGACTACTGTAGCAAAGCAGCATCAAAAACTGGCGATTGCTAGTGAACGGCAATTAATTTACAAATAGTTAATGGTGGTCAAACTACTGCATCTATTTATCAAGCAGTTAAAAAAGATAAAGCGGATATATCTAACATTTATGTACAGGCAAAACTGTCAGTTGTAGTGCCTGAAAAAGTTAATGAAATTGTCCCCCTTATCTCCCGTTATGCTAACAATCAAAACAAAGTCAGTGAAGCTGATTTTTCAGCCAACGATTCGTTCCATATTAAAATCGAGGAGTTATCTCGCACCATCTGGGCACCAGCAGTAGATGGCACACAGCGACAAACCCGTTGGTTTTATGAACGGGCGCGGGGACAATATCTTGATGCTAAGGGGCGTGAGAAAACTTTGGCAAAGAAGGCAGCCTTTACTAGTATGCACCCCACTTCACAAAAATTCACTAAAACTGATTTAGCTAAGTTTGAAAATACCTGGCAACAATTACCCCATCTGGTTAGTTTAGGCGCTGAGAAGAACTTTCGTGAGTTGACAATTAAATTGGCTAACCGGGGCAAATTTCAACCTGATGAAGACTATTTTAAGCGGCTTGTTGCCAAAGCTATTCTATGAGAGAAAAACAGAAAAAATTGTGCAAGCACAGCAATTTGGAGGCTATCGTGCCAATATTGTTACCTATACCCTTGCTTACTTAAGTTACAAAACAGCACAGCGTATTGACTTAGATCAAATTTGGAAAGAACAGGGACTTTCAGCCCCATTACAGGAAGCAATTAAAATCGTTTCCCAACAAGTCCATCAATTTATTATCAATCCTCCAGGCGGTCGTAATGTAACTGAGTGGTGTAAAAAAGAAGAATGTTGGAAGCAAATACAGGCTATTGAAATTGAGTTACCTACTGAATTTTTGAATGAGTTAATTTCAGTTGATAAAGCAAAGCAAAATCAAATTGATAAAGGCATTGAAAGCCCTGACGCTGATGATTTAAAGCTTATTGCACAAATAAGTGATATCCCTGCTGATACTTGGTTTCAGCTTGCTCGTTGGGCAAAGGAAACTAGTAATTTGCAATCCTGGCAACGCAGTTTGGCGTTTAGTTTAGGACGACTTGCTACTAATAGTCAGAGTCCATCCCACAAACAAGCTAATCAGGGAATCAAGATTTTGCAACAAGCAAAGGAACTCGGATTTAAATCCACTAATGTAGGACTTACTCATTGACAGCAATAGTCAGATATGTATTATACATTTTTATCGCCTCAACGTTTGATTTTTTTAACGAGCTTCCAATCGCTCAAATTCTAGGTAATATTCTGCAATTTCTGCATCTATAGCTTCCTGATTGGCGAAGTAATATGCTAACGCAGCGTAAACCTGTGCTAAGGTAAGATATGGTCTTTCAAAAACTATTTCTTCAGGTCTTATACCAGCCTTGAAGTCGATAGCAATGTTTTGAACTGTAACACGCTGTCCGGCAATGCGTGGACGACCACCACAGATTCCAGGAGTGCGAACAATTAAAGTGCCAATTTCTGTAAAAGTTTGCATAAACTTGTTGCGAAGTTTGCCCTTATCCTAACATTGACCGAACAATTCGTAATTCGTAATTCGTAATTCGTAATTCGTAACCCAATACTGCTCGATTAAGCCGAAAACTTACGTTACTCCCTTCCCAATACTGCGTAGGTTTTGGAATTTCTTGGTTGACTGACATCTTGCACGCCCAGAAGTGGGAGGGTTGGTGGGCAGTGCCCACCCTACACAATAATCAGGGTTTTAGGCTGCTTTTTTTGCAATAAGATGATGGTGCAAGATATGAGTTGAGGCAAGCAGTATAAGAGCAGGGGGAGAAATGGAAGCCTCGGTTGAATTTTTGCGAACCCTGCCACAAGGTGCGAACCCTGCCACAAGGTGCAAATCCTACGCAGTATTGACTCCCGAACCGCTGCAAAATTACCGGTCTTAAACCTTGGCTTCCTTGGCTCTGAAGCGGTTTTTTTTAGGTAATCTTCTGGCGGTTCGGGAGTAATGTAGGTTGGGTTGAGGAACGAAACCCAACATTTATCGACATTTGTTGGGTTTCGCTTACGCTCTACCCAACCTACAATTTTTTTTAACTGGTCTAGATCGAGAACGAGATGACCGGGAACTGACCCGAATCGTGCTATCATAGAAGCCCGCAGCAACATTGCAGAAATCATCAAAGACTCTTGAGCGCTACTGTTCGCCGTGGCTGCCAATCGCTCATAAACTGAGGTCGCCACCTCTGCCCACGCTAGATCTGATGCAGACTGGGCTTCAAAAGTTGCTGCCTCAGCCAAGCCTAACCAGTTAAATCCAAAAGGCGGTTTTAGCAAATCTGACTCTATGCTTCTCAGCCAAGCCAGCACTGAAGCAGCGTGTTGTTGCAGCAGATCATTTAGTAGTGTTGTGGATTGTAATTGATTCATAATGATTTAATCACTAAATAATAGTTTCTATAGACAATTTGCAATATGATGAATAGTGTTTTATAATATATGTACAGAAACATGTACATAAACGGATGTTTTCCTACAAAATCACATCTCCAACCGATGCAAGAAATGACTTTTTTAAATTGTTAGACCTGGTAGTAAAAAATCATCAGGTGTACATTGTCAACCGTCATGATGGTGAAAATGTAGCCTTGATTGCTGAGTCAGATTTGGTGAGTTTGGTTGAAACAGTTTATCTTTTGCGATCAGGAACTAATGCACGTCGGTTACTGGATGCAATAGAGGAGTCGAAAACAGGAAAGATTCAACCTCAAACTATTGCAGAACTTCAGCAGGAGTTGGGGATTGAGCAAGAAGAAGAAAAAGAAAACTGAAGCTGATGCAATCGGGCCAGTTGTAGTTAATCGCAGTCCAGGTTTTAGTTCTAGGTTTAAAGAAGATTTAGCTTGGTGGTTCAAGCAAGATTTTCAGAAAGCGTCGAAAATCTTGGATTTGGTGACGGCTGTCATGCAAAACCCTTTCGCGGGTATCGGAAAACCAGAACCATTGAAGTATCTGGATGCAGATATCTGGTCACGGCGAATCGATTTAGAACATCGGCTTGTCTATCGGGTTGGAAGCACTCAGAAGCGAATAACTCCTAACTGCTAACTCCTAACTCCTTCACATACCCTCTCACCAAATAATCAATACCAGTAAGAGCAGTACCAACAACAACCGCATAGGCTCCCAAATCTATCGCTTGTCGAGTCATTTGAGGTGAAGAAATGCCGCCTTCACAAATCACTGGAACATCTAACTGCTGCACCATCTGAGTCAGCAATTCCCAGCCTGGGGGAGAAAGATGCCCAGTTGCGGATGTGTAGCCAAAAAGAGTTGTCCCTACCATGTCTGCACCCGCAGCACAAGCAGCGATCGCCCCCTCAATCGTATCCACATCCGCCATCACTAGTTTGCCCAATTCCTGATGAATTTGGGCAATGATATCTGCCAAAGTTTCCCCACCAGGGCGGTTTCTGGTGGTAGCGTCTATGGCGATGATGTCTGCTCCCGCTTTTGCCACAGCAGCAGCATGGTGAAACTGTGGTGTAATATATACATCGTATCCAGGTATAACTTGTTTCCATAGCCCAATAATTGGCACCGTCACTCGTTCCCGCACCGCGCTGATGTGAGCAGGGGTATCAATCCGTACTCCCACTGCACCATTATTGACAGCGGCTTGCGCCATTGCTGCAATCACCATTGGTTCATGCAGTGGTGAATCAACAGGCGCTTGACAAGAGACAATTAATCCGTGATGCAGGGTTTTAAGTGACATAGAAAAATTAAAAGTTAAAAATTAAAAAATTTTACTGAGTACATTTCTCATTCTAAATGGATTTTTTCTCCTGTTCCTGCTCATCAATCAATACTGCGTAGGTTTTGAATAGTTGAGGTGCCAGAAACCCGGTTTCTTAAAGAAACCGGGTCAGGACTTACGCACTTTACAAATCAACTATCATGTGCATAACGAAACTTCGCCGTTTGCCCCGTTGCCTCGTTCCCAGGCGGAGCCTGGGGACGTAATTAAGGGAGGCTCGGCAACCCATTAAACGCGGAGGCAGCAGCCCTCCACCAAGGAGCATTACAAGGCAGAGCCTTGTAACGAGAATGTGATTCATAGTATGCGTTCTCTGTCAATGCGTAAGTCCTACGGGCAGCCCTTTCAAGGTGGGTAAAAAATGCGCGAAAATCATGTCCAATTTTCGTCATTTGATCTTCGTGTTCTTCGTGTCTTCGCGGTTTAAAAATATTTTTTAACCACGAAGACGCGAAGAACACGAAGAAAAACTTCACTTTTACGCTTCACCTTGAAAGGGCTAGTCCTACGGGTTTCTAATTTTTGCAAATCCTACGCAGTATTGGCTCATCAATCTGTATGCTGGGCTAGAAAGGAAAATTTGTGTTGAGTTCTCACCTACAGTTTAGAACGGTACTAGAAAATTATGCATCGTATAAATGCTACATCGGGAGGATGGAATCCTCAGTCGGAAGGTGTAATTTTTGTAGAACAAACTCCAGCGCCTTTAGTCTTTCTGACGGCTGCTGATACTGATATTCAAACTCTAGCAGCCGCAGCCTCCAAGTTACCCGCAACATTTCCTAAATTTAGGGTTGCTAATTTGTTGCAATTGCAGCAACAAATAAGTATTGACACTTATGCCGAGCAAGTGTTAGAACTTGCCGAGGTGATTATTCTGCGCTTAATAGGAGGACGTTCCTACTGGAGTTATGGGTTAGAAGTGGTGCAAGAAATTGTGCAACGTAGTGGTAAAACCCTAATTGTCATGTCAGGGGATGATGGTCTTGATCCTGATTTAATCTCCCATTCTACCTTGCCTTTGAGTACGGTTCATCAGGTATGGCGCTACTTCAATGAAGGTGGCGTCGAAAATATTATCAACGCTCTCCTATTTATTGCCGATAGTTGCTTGTTAACTTCATTCAATCCCCCGCCTCCGCAAGCTGTTCCCCGTGTGGGGTTGTATGAGGGGGAGTGGGGAGTAGGGAATGGGGAGTGGGGAGTAGGGAATGGGGAGTGGGGAGTGGGGAATGTGGGGGCGTATTGCAATACGCCCCTACCTTCCGTGCTGCCAAAAGTTGGTATACTTTTTTACCGTGCCCATTATCTGGCGCTGAACACTAAGGTTATTGATGCTCTGTGTGTCTCCTTAGCAAAGCGAAATTTAGAACCAGTACCAGTGTTTGTCTCTTCTTTACGTGAAGCCGATGTTCAAGTTGAATTGATGAAGTTTTTCCAGCCTGATGACCCTAGCGAGCAAATTGCAATGTTGCTGAATACAACCAGTTTTTCTCTGGCGCGGTTAGATACGGAAAGACCCTTGGTGGACTTATGGCAAAAATTGGATGTGCCGGTGTTGCAGGTGATCCTGAGTAGCGGATCTATTGAGCAGTGGGAATCTGAGTTTCAAGGGCTTTCACCCCGTGATATAGCGATAAATGTGGCGTTACCAGAAGTGGATGGGCGAATTATTAGTCGCGCTGTATCTTTTAAGACGGTGCAATCCCGTAATCCTAATCTTGAAACTGATGTGGTGGTTTATGAACCAGTGAGCGATCGCATTGAGTTTGTCACCGATATAGCAGCCAATTGGGTACGCTTGCGCTCAAAGCCACCACAAGAACGCCGCGTAGCCCTGATTTTGGCAAATTACCCCACCCGCGATGGACGTCTCGCCAATGGTGTGGGACTCGATACGCCAGCCAGTTGTGTGGAAATTCTCAAGGCTTTACAGTTGGCTGGGTATAAGGTAGAAAATTTACCTCTTAGCGTCCATGAGTTGATTCAACACCTGACTGCTGGGGTGACCAATGACCCAGAAGGTAGAGAGTTGCGTCCAGTACGACAAAGTCTTTCCTTGGACGAGTATCAAGAGTATTTCGCTTCCTTACCAGAAGGAGTAAAACAAGGTATTACTGACCGTTGGGGAATGGGGAGTGGGGGAAGGGGGGAGGGGGGGAGTGGGGGAGTGGGAGAGGGGGGGAATGGGGGAGTGATAGGAAAAAATTCTTCTTCTGCTTCCCCTGCTTCCCCTGCTTCCCCCCCTCCCCCCCTCCCCCCCTCTCCCCCTCTCCCATTCCCCATTTCAGGAATTGAGTTGGGTAATGTGTTTGTGGGAATTCAGCCAGCGCGGGGTTATGATGTTGACCCCAGTTTGAATTATCATGCGCCGGATTTGGAGCCTACTCATGCTTATTTAGCTTTTTATTACTGGGTGCGGAAGTGTTTTAACGCTGATGCTGTGATTCATGTGGGGAAACATGGAAATTTAGAATGGCTACCGGGTAAAAGTGTGGCTTTATCTGGTAATTGTTATCCCGAGGTGGCTTTCGGGTCACTTCCCCACTTGTATCCTTTTATTGTTAATGACCCTGGTGAAGGTTCGCAAGCAAAGCGTCGTGCTCAAGCGGTGATTTTGGATCACCTAACGCCGCCGATGACTCGTGCGGAACTCTACGGTTCTTTGCAACAGTTGGAGAATTTAATTGATGAGTATTATGAGGCTGAGAGTTTAGATCCTGAGCGTTTACCAGTTATTTGTGAGCGTATAGGTGAATTGGTCGCTCTTGAAAATATTCATTTAGATTTAGCTAATAGCTCATTGTTAATGGCTAATAACAACAACCAACCATCAACCATCAACAATCAACAACCAACCATCAACAACCAACAATCAACAAAATTGATGGCTATCTTTGTGAATTAAAAGAAGCTCAAATCCGCGATGGCTTGCACATTTTTGGACAGTGTCCTCAAGGACGCCAGTTGCGGGATTTAATTGTGGCGATCGCACGTCATCCCAATGGCAATTCATTAGGACTCACCCGCGCTTTAGCTCAAGATTTTGGCTTAGATTTCGACCCACTGACAGATGATTTCAGCACTCAGCTATCAGCGAAAGAATGTCAGATTTTAGCTGAAAAACAAGGGCGTTCCTGTCGCACCGTCGGCGATGCTGTTGAAGCATTAGAACAATACGCCGCTTCCTTAGTAGAACAACTCCTCACCCCTCACTCCCTCCTGGGGTTAAAACCCCAGGCTACCCTCACTCCCCACTCCCCACTCCTTTGTGTTCTCAACTGGATAAGTTCCAGTCTCCTTCCATCTGTACAACAAACTCCCCAAGAAATTACCAACTTATTACGAGGGCTGGATGGCAGGTATGTGGAGAGTGCGCCAGCAGGAGCACCCACACGCGGACGCCCAGAAGTTTTACCAACTGGTAGAAATTTTTACTCTGTCGATATTCGTGCTATTCCAACAGAAACTGCTTGGAGTGTAGGCAGAAAAGCAGCTGAAACATTAATCGAATATTATAGTCAAAAGAATGGAGAGTATCCAAAAACACTAGGGTTATCATTGTGGGGAACTGCAACAATGCGGACTGGGGGAGATGATATTGCGGAGGCATTGGCTTTGCTTGGTGTGCAACCTGTGTGGGATGATGTAGCACGGAGGGTAGTAGATTTTGAAATTTTGCCACTTTCAGTTGTGGGGCGTCCCCGTGTGGATGTAACGTTACGGATTTCTGGCTTCTTTCGAGATGCTTTTCCCAACTTGATTGACTTATTTGATCAAGCCGTCGTAGCAGTGGCGGCGTTGAATGAACCGCCAGAACAAAACCCCTTAGCAAAGCAAGTTCGCGAAGAAACCGAGTTTTGGACCAAATCGGGTTTTAGCTTACAAGAGGCTAGAGTGCGATCGCTCTACCGCATCTTTGGTTCCAAAGGGGGTGCCTACGGTGCTGGTCTTCAAGGCTTAATTGAATCGCAAAACTGGACAGATGACCAAGATTTAGCTCGTGCTTACATTAACTGGAGCTGCTACGCCTATACGTCAAGAAGAGGGGGAGTGGGGAATGGGGAGTGGGGAGTAGGGGGAGCTGGGGGAGCAGGGGAAGCAGGGGGAGTAGGGGGAGCTGGGGGAAAAGAAATCTCTCCCATTCCCCACTCCCCATTGCCCCTTATCCCCAGAGGGGGCCCCGAGTTCCCCACTCCTCACTCCTCACTCCTCACTCCCCACTCCTCACTCCCCACTCCCCACTCCCCACTCCCTTCTCCCGAAGTTTTTGAAAAGCGATTGCGGAATATGCAGATTGTGCTGCACAACCAAGATAACCGGGAACATGATTTGCTTGATTCTGATGATTATTACCAATTTCAGGGTGGTTTAACAGCAGCAGTACGTGCTGTACAGGGAAAAAATCCTCAAACCTATTTTGGTGATAATTCCATTCCAGAGAAACCACGAGTCCGCCAACTCAAAGAAGAAATTGCACGGGTGTATCGTTCGCGTGTAGTTAATCCCAAGTGGATTGCTGGGGTGATGCGCCACGGTTATAAAGGTGCTTTTGAAATGGCGGCGACAGTAGATTATCTATTTGCCTACGATGCTACAGCACAATGTGTGGAAGACCATATGTACCAAGGGATAGCACAGGCGTATCTGTTTGATTCAGTTGTCGCGGAATTTATCCAGGATCATAACCCCTATGCTCTGCGTGATATTGCTGAGAGATTATTAGAAGCACATAAACGCGATTTATGGCAGGATGTAAATATACAAACACTGGAAAATCTGCGAAACTTAGTTCATCAAGCTGAAGCAGCGATTGAAGAAAAATCAGTGGTGTAGGAAAAAAACTATGGATTCTATTGCGTATTTTCACTTAGCTTCCACGTATGAAGACTGCCCACCCAATAAGTTGGTTTCCCTAAGCAGTTTGTTAAAAAATACAGCAGCGCCTGACTGGAAGCGACTTTCCAGTAAGGCTTGGAGGTATATGCTACCTCTTGCCCTAACCTTATCTGTACTAAGTGTTATCAATAACGCTATGGCACTTGAAAGAGGCGATCAAGGTCCTTCCGTCAGAAACCTACAACAAAAGTTGAAAACAGCAGGATTCTATCAAGCTCCCATTACTCAGGTATATGATATTCGTACAGAAGAAGCTGTTCGCCGCTTCCAAAGTGCTGCTGGCTTAGACGACAGCGGCATTGCGGGGCCAACAACAGTGCAGAAATTAGACAACTGGCGTCAGACCTATGCTGTTAGTTACTACACCAGAAAACCTGTTTTGGAACTAACTGAGATTTCCGAAAACAGAACACCCAGTACTGAGAGTTCAGTAACTAACAACCGCCGCCATTCCGATTTCCTGAAGAAGGGAGATGAAGGCGAAGAAGTCAGAAATTTGCAAGAAAGATTGCGAGTGGCTGGTTTTTATTACGGCAACTCAACTGGTATATATGGTCCGATTACAGAAGAAGCTGTCAAGCAGTTCCAACAGGCTTATAACTTAAATGTTGATGGTGTTGTAGGACCTGCAACACAACGAAAATTGCCATCGGCTGGTCTTGGTTATGGAGAAGAGACTCCCAAACAGCGTACTGATGGAGATAAACTCCGCTTGGGCGATCGCGGTGAGGCAGTTAGAGTTCTTCAGGCACAGTTGATTAAGGCACGATATTTGGAAGGAGAGCCAAATGGGTACTATGGTCCCTATACGGCAGACGCTGTACGGCGGTTTCAGGCAGCCAATTACTTGACAGTAAGTGGTGTTGCAGGTCCAACCACCCGCGCTAAATTGTACAGCTTGGTGAATATTGCATCCGACAAAAGTGAGTTTGATGTTCTGGAAATACAAAGACGACTCCGAGAGCGGGGTTTCTACAAAGGTCCTCTCAACGGTGTTATGGGGGATCAAACCAAGAAAGCGATTAAACAAGCCCAAGAATTCTACGGCATTAGCCTGAGTGACGTTAGAAGTGGACGGTATTAGCATCCGCCTCCATTATCCACCCAGGTGCTATAGCGGCATGAGTGCCCGTTGGCACTTGGGACAGACTGCATGGATTGTCAGTTGACAGTCGAGCAGTTGATAACCTTCTTTTTGGGCTGTTTTCCCGCCAATTTTTAAGATAGATTCGTTTTTGAACTCAATGGTGGTGTTGCACCTGACGCAAATGAGGTGATGGTGGTGATGGGGGTATGGCTGGTTAAGTTCGTAGTGTTTATGTCCCTCTCCCAGTTCTAGTTCCCGTAAAATGCCCATCCGTGCCATCAACTTCAAAGTCCGATAGATCGTGGAAAGGCTGATTCCTTCTCCTTGTACTTCTAGCTTGTGGTAGAGATCCTCAGCACTGAGATGCTCTCCTTGGGGAAGCTCTTGAAAAATGTGAAGAATTGTTTCTCGCTGAGGGGTTAAACGCCATCCGCGTTCATTTAGTTCTGCCCTGAGTGACGTTGCTGTGTAGACAGTCATACTAATTTTTCTCAACAAAGCTTGCTAGTTGCGAATATAGCAAAAGTTTTGCTGAATTTGCAATAATCATCGCCTATTGAGAAGAATTACTTAAGAGTTGGGTGTTGGGTGTTGGGTGTTGGGTGTTGGTTGTTGGTTGTTGGTTGTAACACCTCTTCCCCAATCACCTCTTCCCCTCTTCCCCTCTTCCCCAATCCCCAATCCCCTCTTCCCCAATCACCTCTTCCCCTCTTCCCCCATTAACTGAGTGACTCCAAGTAGTCACGGATCAGATTGCGCCGCTTGGGTTGGCGCAGCTTTTGCAAGGCCTTGGATTCAATTTGCCGTACTCTTTCCCGCGATAAGTCCAAAGCGCGTCCAATTTCTGCGAGGGAGTAAGGATGACCATCTGCCAAACCAAAGCGCATCAGTATCACATCGCGTTCACGGCTAGTTAAATCTGCCAAAAGATGCTGCAAGTCTTTTTGTAAAGATTCTCGCATTAACATTTCTTCTGGCGTTACACTGTCGGTTTCCAGTAATTCCCCTAACTCTGTATCTTTATCTTTTCCTACCTTGGTTTCCAAAGAAACGGAGCGAGGTACCCGTAACAAAACTTCTCGCACTTGAGCTGGTGTCATTTCTAGCTCTAGCGCCAGGTCTTCTAGAGTCGGAGTCCGACCTTTTTCTTGAGCAATTTTACGTTGAGCTTTTTTGATTTTGTTGAGCTTTTCGGTAATGTGAACAGGTAGGCGGATGGTGCGGCTAGAAGTCGCGATCGCTCGTGTAATTCCCTGACGAATCCACCAGTAAGCGTAGGTGCTAAATCGATAACCCTTTGTCGGGTCAAACTTTTCTACTGCTCGCTCTAAACCTAAAGTACCCTCTTGAACTAAATCTAACAATTCCAAGCCGCGATTTTGATACTTCTTGGCAACAGATACTACGAGGCGAAGATTAGCCTTGATCATGTGCTCTTTTGCCTGTAGTCCGTCGCTCTGAATTTGCTCGAGTTCTTCCACTTTCAACTTGGCAATCTCAGCCCAACGCCGTTTCCCCTGTGATAGTATTTGCTTGAGTTCTAAAACCTCTACACCCGCTGCACGAGCCCATCGTTCAAAAGAAGGACGATGTCCCAGATCACATGCCAGACGCTCTTGAGCTTCAATCACTTTAAAATAGAGTGAAATCACTTCTTCTTCTTGTTTGGCAGCATTGGCCAAAATTATCCGCATCCGCAAGTAGCGCTGGACTTTTTGAGCTTCCGAAACCTCTTCATCTCGCCCTAACAAACGAACCCGACCAATTTCTTGAAGATACAAACGTACTAGGTCTGTGCTGCGACGGTTAGGGCCCAAAGCATTACTCGCAGGATCGATAGAAGCCATCTCTGGATCATATAGATCATCTACCGGCAGCTCACTCTCATCAATTGCGAGATCTGAGTCAAAGACCTGGCGGGATTGTTTGATATCGTAGGCGGCATCTGCGTAAAAAGATGTTGCTGGCATAAAGATCGTCTCAATGGCTCCAGGTAACAATAGAATACGGTCAGCTAATCATCAACTGTTGCTATTGTTCCCGTGATTCAAGAAGAACTATCACACGGTTGAGGGAGATTTAGCCTTTTTTTTAAAAAACCTGTGTGTACTGGTTTTTATTGACACACTTACCCCTACTCGAGTGGCTGCTGAAGCTCACTCGATAGAACCAATAGCTATTCAAATGCACAGATAAGGGTTACATTACAAACTATCTAGTCAAGATTTGCATCTTGATCAATCTTAATTGTAACTATCATATGTATAAACCTATACCTTTTAACTTAAGGGTATGAAATTTTTCAAAACAGGGCTTTTGTTGCTAAACTGCACCTAAAGGTAGAAATACTCTGTTACACATTTTTTTTTAATGGCTATACTATTGAGTATCTCCGGACACATCAAAGGTTGATCCCCACCACCTGTGATGTAAATCGAATCAGCAAAGCCTGGACGAAAACCCAGTGGGAGGGTAGTTCAGGTGTTATGGGACTCTATGATACCCAAAGGCACTGAAAGTTGAAAACATCAGAGTGTTGGGAAACCATAGTCATATCTACATGACTATTGAGGTGATTTCCTGAAAATTTGCGAATTTTTCCTAGTTAATTATTGGGAGGGGAATAGGGGAGTGGGGGAGTGGGGGAGTGGGGGTGTAGGGGAGTGGGGGTGTAGGGGTGTGGGGGTGTGGGGGAATAGGGGTGTAGGGGTGTAGGGGTGTAGGGGTGTAAGGGGAATATTTTTTTGAATTTCGATAGCATCGTAAACGTGGAATCTATTTTACGGCTACACCCTCACACCCTTATTCCCTATTCCTTCCCCCAACACCCCAACACCCCAACACCCCCACACCCGTATTACATGCCCCCCCACCCCCCACCCCCCCACCCCCCCCCCCCCCCCCCCCCCCCCCCCCCCCCCCCCCCCCCCCCCCCCCCCCCCCCCCCCCCCCCCC
>JADQBA010000126.1 GCA_016903675.1 Stigonema ocellatum SAG 48.90 = DSM 106950
TCGGCTAGATGGCTCACCTACATGAATAGTGAGTTGTCATTAGATGAGGATTAAAGTGCGAACTCTACCCAAGGTGGGTTACTCATCTAAAGCCAGTCATCCTTGAGTATTTCTACTCATTTCAACTGAACGAATCGCACATGATTTTCAGTGATGCAGGCGCTGCCCGTGGCGGTTATAGTAAAGAACGTTACGAATTAACTCAAAAATTTCTTGCCCAATTAAAACAGCGGGTACGCTATATAGCTTGGCTGAATCCTATGCCGCGATCGCGTTGGGCTAATACCACAGCAGCACACATCACCCACCTTGTACCCATGTTTGAACTCAGCCACCGAGGTTTTCAGGATGCGATCGGTGTACTGCGCGGACGCCCCACAAACTTCGAGGGACGCAGACTATGACCAAAATCAGACCCGAAGCTGCCAACCGACGTATTGACTCTTATAAAAAACGCTTCGGAAAACCACACCTATACCTAGCCTATCACGCTGCATTTCCCTTAGCACTCACACCAGACTTGTTATATCGTTTGTGGGCTAACTTTCAGCAGGACATTAACGGTGAAGTTCTGGCTATTCCCTGGATAGCAGTAGCAGATTTGCTGCTTTCTAGTTTATGCGATGAAGTAGGGCATGAACTTTACGAAATGAACGTCGTAGTCCGAAACGTATTACTCAATCAATTAAAGCAAGATGAAAAATTTGGTCTACAGCGGATTCATGAACTATCAGACTTCTTGCTCAATTATGTACGGCAACACCTTCAAAGTGACGACCCTGACATTGACTTCATCAAGGCTCAGCGATGGATAGCTTTAGCATACACCCAATCTAATGAGGCAGCTGGTGAACTTGCCTTAGCTCTTTCCAGTGCCTATGAAAAGGATAGAACAGATCTCATCCGATTAGCATCCTTAGTAGAAACATTAGCAGACTCACTAGGCGGATGGGAAGAATACCAGCCGTTATTGAGTTATGCTCGTGGTATGGCAAACTTTGCTAGTGGCGATTTGGAAGCTGCAAAAAATGAGGTACGTGAAGCCCTTGGCAAAGGAAACGAAATCAAAGTAGCTAATATACGTTTACCTATTCCTGAACAAATAAGACCAGAGAACCCATCACGACGACGAGTCATTCAATATCTGGGTTGGGGAACTGCTGGGTTAGGTTTAGCAATCATCGGCGGAACTGAGGTACAAAATAGTTCAAAACAACCACTAAAGCAACAGAAACCCGGCTTCTCAGAGAAGCCGGGTTTCTCGCCACAAACAGTACTTCTAAAAACCGTTCAATTTGAAGTTGTCACCGTCGATGCTCGTGGAAATATTACCAATCGCCGCCCCAGTCAGGCAAATTTCTTCACAGAAAATTTAGGAAATGGCATTACCTTGGAAATGGTAGAAATTCCAGGTGGAAAGTTTGTCATGGGTTCACCCCCAGAGGAAAAGGAACGAACTTCAGATGAAGGTCCACAGCACACCGTTACCATTCAGCCCTTTTTCATGGGTAAGTTTACCGTGACCCAGGAACAGTATCAAGCTGTTGTAGGTAATAATCCATCTTGGTTCAAAGGAGCAAAACGACCAGTTGAAAATGTGGATTGGGATCAGGCGATCGCATTTTGTGCTAAACTATCACAAACGGCTAAAAAAACCTATCGTTTGCCTAGTGAAGCCGAGTGGGAATATGCCTGTCGAGCAGGAACAACTACCCCATTCTACTTTGGTGAGACTATCACCACTGCCCTGGTAAACTATGATGGTAACTATACCTATGGTTCTGCACCCAAAGGTACATACCGTCAACAAACAACCGATGTGGGCAGCTTTCCACCCAATGCATTTGGTCTATACGATATGCATGGGAATGTGTGGGAGTGGTGTCAAGATAATTGGCATGAAAATTACTCTGGTGCCCCTACCGATGGTTATGTTTGGCAAAATGATAATGATAATCAATCTCGCTTGATACGTGGCGGTTCGTGGGTCTACATCCCGAGAAACTGCCGCTCGGCGGCTCGCAACTGGGACAGACGCGACTACAGTGACGGCATTGTCGGTTTTCGGGTTGTGGTGGCGGCGCGCAGGACTTAGTTGCCCTCTGCACTTTAGCTCTTTGTCCTTTGCCCTTCTTTTTATTATAAGTTCGCGCAGAGCGCGTTAAAATATTTTTCCTTCAACTAGGATAACACAAGATTTATGAATTAGCAACCCATGTGCCGAGGAATAAATGGCGTTGCTGATTGACGGTATGAAAATCTCACGCAAAGACGCAAAGACGCCAAGGTTTTTTTTGCGTCTTTGCGTCTTTGCGTGAGGCTAAAAATAATTCATACTTGAATTCAGCAACGCCGAATAAATTTATAGGGTATGTAGTTGCGCTTTAGCGCCGGTTAAATCGCGGTTATTTTGCGCTGAAGCGCAACTACGAACCTAATGTGTTAAAATAAACAACAGTCAGGGGGAATTAATCTTTGAAATTGGGCGATCGCCTAAAAATTTCAATGGCATGAGTTCAAGTATCTGGTGGATGTTCCCCCAACTTCACCCACATTCGACGCACACGAGTTAACTGCGAACGATTCATTTTTAAAGCAGAAATCGTTGCTCGACCAACAGACGTAAGTGCGATAATTTCTGTCCCATCCTCATTCCAAACAAAATGATCACCCCACAATTGGAGATGAGGGTGAAACAAAGGAGCTTCCTGTTGAGTAATTGGATCAAGTGCTGTTTGACGTGATGCTTTATAGCGATTACAAGATGGACAAGACAAGCAGAGGTTTTCAAAAATAGTCTCCCCAGCAGACGACCGGGGGATGATATGCTCAAACTCAAAAGTCGTAACAGTTAGGGATTCAGCAGTATGGCAGTAAGCACAACAATTTGCAAAATGATTACGAATGAGTTTTTGTAACTCAACAGGAATGTAAACGCTCACGCTACTTTCGATATCCCTTCAAGCCTTGTTAATGTGTACCTAGCTCTAGTTTTAAGAACGTTAAGTTGGTCAACCTGTACCAATATGCGGTCTAGACTAGCAGTTTCATCTGCTGATAGTTGGTTTTCCTCATTTCGAGCTAGCAAATCGTCTAATTGAGCTTGAGCTTTTGGAGCTAACATGCTTTCAGCCAAGGCTTGCATTTCATCTAAGCTCAAGTTTGTTAAGAGTTCAGCATCTGCTCCTGATAAGTTTGTTAACTGATGGTAAGTTTCCAAATCCAACAGTACACCGACTCGCTCTCCCTGTTGGTTGGTGACATACTGGACTGATTCTGACATAGGTTGTTTTGGAAATGTACTCAAATTTATCGTAACTGATATAGGCGTTGCTGAGTGTAAATATGAATTTACACGCGCGTAAAGCTGAGGCGTGCGGTGAGTAATGTTCGGGTTCGATGCCCTTGGCTGCCTTTGGTATCGCAGTATAACAACCTGCGGTACATGCGGGTTCAAATGATGTAAAATTGGATAAAAAGGAGATTCCCAATGCAAACGATTCGACTACGTAAGCGAGTTGGATCTGACGGCAACCTTCAACTTCCCGAACAGAAGAATCTAGTACCGCTGCGCGGAATTCGTAATTCGTAATTACGGGGTGCAGAAACCCGGTTTCGCCAAAGTTACCGGGTTTCTCAGAGATCGTTTACCCCTCAAAGTTGGTGTGGCGGACTACTATTATTGGATAACCTCAAATGTCAACTCATGCTTCCCAAAAAAGAACGGCTTGCAGCTGTTGAAGCAGATGTGGTGGAGTTGCAAAAACAAGTCGCAACTTCTCAACCCACAAATTGGTTACAACAAATAACAGGTTCCTTCAAAGACGATCTTGCCTTTGAGGAAGTAATTGCTTATGGACGGGGCGCATCTAGCGGTTGGGGGAGAGTAGAATCAGGAAATAAGTGCTCAAAGCGCCCATTGACCCAAGCAAGCCGTAAATGTAACAAATGATTAAACCCGTCCTCGCTCCATCGCATTCCCACACCCTTAAATCGTTGTTGAATCAACCACTTGCAGGCACTTTCAACCATGCCACTACCTAAAGGTAGATTTCCCCCTTCCCCAACCGGTAGATGCGCCCCTATTGATCATTAATTAAAATAGAATAAGGAAATTATAAAATTAAAATAGAATAAGTAAATTCTCAGGGCAAACGTATCTAAATTGTAGAAGCCTTGTACAGCAATGGTTGAAAATTACATGAACAAAACTAATTGAAGAAGGCAGCTATGCTGAGGGCAGCTATGCGCCTATGTTTTATTCAGCTATAGGATTCAGACCCCTCATTTATAAGAGCCACCAAATTAAAAATTTGGCTCCGTGCTAGGTACGGGCGTATTGCAATACGCCCCTACTGTTCCCTACGGTCACGGGCAGAGGACAGGAGCCTGAATTCCCGAATGCATAGCTGCCTCCTGCCCGAAGCCTTTCTTCGATAATTCTCGAAACCTTTGCCCAGAGTACAAATTTCAACAAATTTAACAGGAGATTTCAAATTTATGTTGCGCCTATGTCGAGCTTTAATACCTTTTCCCCTATTTGTGGGAGCGTTGTTATTAGTATTTTGGTTCAGCCAGCTTGCTACAGCGCAGCTTTCACTACAACTTGATGAAACGAGTTTTGATCTATTTCCTAACACGCCGTTCATTAGTTGCATGGCGGCTAATCCTTACATCACGCCTACAGTTAAAGCCATCGTAAAGCGTGAAGATCTTAATGACCAGCTAACTCTGACCTTAAAAGGTTTTAAGCCGGGTTTGAAGTTTGACCTGTTTACTGTACAGAATAGTCTAATCCAAGCAAATGGTCTGGCTAACCCAAATTTCAAAAACTTTGGTCTGGCTTGGTATCAATCTGACGTTGAGCCTGAAAAGGTTACTACAATTAAAACTATTTTGCTAGATCAGATTTTTGGTTTTGATCCGGAGGTGAACTTACCACCTACTAACACTTTCCATATCGGGTTTTGGTTCAACAAACCTGAAGATGCTGCGGCTTGTGGCTTTGATGTTAGCAAACCTACTCCCTTTAATGGGGAACACAAGGCTGGTCCATTAGCATTTATTAGCCGACCTAATGCTACAACCAACCTTGGACCGCTTTGCATCAAACCTAATACCTCAACAAACCCGCCTACTTGCAACCCTTAACCTGTTGATTCAAGACAACAACTGTGCTTCTGCTTGTGAGAACGATTCTTAAAAGAAATAGATAGCAATTATTTCGTTTATCATAAACCCCTCCAATTTTTCTGGTGGAGGGCATTTTATTACTAAGGGAATGGTCATCAGTCACAGTCTTATGGACGAGCAATTCGTCAAGCTTCAGAGCGAATAATCGAAATTCAGGATGAAGAATAAAAATTTTCTTACACACAGAACACCAATACGCTTGGTGTTAGCGCCAAAAACCCTTGTTCTGCGTAGGTTAAGTTGAGGAACGAAACCCAACATCTCACGATAGTCTCCCCATCAAAGCCACCGATATAAACTAGACTTCTAACAAAAGACCTCTTCTTTGCGTCTTTGCGCCTTTGCGTGAGGCATAATAAGGTTAAATTTTGTTAATATTGAGTCGGAGCTAGCACTTCTGCCTTCCCTAATCATCACCTAACTTGGAGACACTGGATGCTGCGACTGGAACATATAAATAAAACTTATCCAACAGGCGAAGTCCTCAAGGATATTAACTGGGAAGTCAAATCAGGCGATCGCATTGGTTTGGTTGGTGTCAATGGTGCAGGTAAATCCACCCAACTGAAAATTATCACTGGGGAAATTGAACCCACCGCAGGCGAAGTGATTCGTCCTAGTAGCCTACATATAGCATACCTCAACCAAGAGTTTGAAGTAGACCCCACCCGCACCGTCAAAGAAGAACTGTGGCGTGCTTTTGGTGAAGCCAACACAGTAAATGAAGCATTGTCACAGGTTCACCGGGAGATGGAAACCGCCACCCCAGAGGAATTAGACAAACTCATCAACAAAATGGATCGCCTCCAGCGGCAATTTGAAGCTTTGGATGGCTACAACCTAGAAGCCCAGATAGACAAAATCTTACCAGAAACCGGATTTGAATTGGGAGACTCAGATCGCCTCGTCAGTTCCTTTAGCGGCGGTTGGAAAATGCGGATGAGTTTAGGCAAAATTCTCCTGCAAAAACCTGATTTATTGCTACTGGACGAACCGACAAACCACCTAGACTTAGAAACCATCGAGTGGCTAGAAAACTACCTCAAAGGTCTAACAACCCCCATGGTCATAGTTTCTCATGACCGTGAGTTTCTCGATCGCCTTTGCACTCAAATAGTCGAAACTGAACGCGGCGTTTCCGCCACCTACCTAGGTAACTACTCAGCATACCTACAACAAAAAGCCGAAAACCAATCAGCACAACTGAGTGCATACGAACGCCAGCAAAAAGAACTAGATAAACAGCAAGCGTTTGTTGATAGATTTCGTGCGAGTGCAACCCGCAGCACCCAGGCAAAAAGCCGAGAAAAACAACTAGAAAAAGTTGAGCGCATTGACGCACCCGTATCTGGAGTCAGAACTCTACACTTCCGGTTTCCCCCAGCACCCCGGAGTGGACGTGAGGTAGTGATAATTAAAGACTTAACTCATAGCTACGATGAAAAAATCCTATTCTTGGGGGCAAATCTCCTAATTGAAAGGGGCGATCGCATCGCTTTTATTGCTCCCAACGGTGCAGGTAAGTCTACCTTGTTACGCCTAATTATGGGCATGGAAAAACCCACAGAAGGTACAGTAACATTAGGCGAACACAACGTCATCGCAGGTTACTTTGAGCAAAACCAAGCAGAAGCTTTGGATTTGAAAAGAACTGTCATGGAAACCATCCATGATGAAGTCCCAGACTGGAAAAACGAAGAAGTTCGCACCCTTCTAGGAAAGTTTTTATTTAGCGGCGACACCGTATTTAAACCAGTTGGAGCATTGAGTGGTGGTGAAAAAGCACGTCTAGCGTTGGCAAAAATGCTATTGCGTCCTGCCAATTTATTGATTTTAGATGAGCCGACAAACCATCTAGATATTCCCGCCAAAGAAATGCTAGAGGAAGCCATACAAAACTATGATGGTGCCGCAATCGTGGTTTCCCACGACCGCTATTTCATCTCTCAGGTCGCCAATAAAATTGTAGAAATCCGTGATGGTGAATTCCGCATCTATCTAGGGGACTATCATTACTATCTAGATAAAATTGCCGAAGAAAAAGAACAAGCCCTTTTAGAAGCCCAAGCTGCCGAAAAAGCTGCCAAGAAAGCCGCTAAAGCTGCCAAAGCGACGGCGAAAAAGAAGTAGGGAATGGGGAGTGGGGAATGGGGAGTGGGGGAGTGGGGGAGAACAACAACCAACAACCAACAACCAACAACCAACAACCAACAACCAACAACCAACAACTAACAACCAACAACCAATAACCAACAACCAATAACAATTTGGCGTAAAAAATTAAGAAAGGTTAAAAAATATCTAAAAAAACTGAGAATGGGTTACAAAACAAGTTAATAGGC
The DNA here is from genome assembly GCA_016903675.1 of Stigonema ocellatum SAG 48.90 = DSM 106950. Taxonomy (GTDB): domain Bacteria; phylum Cyanobacteriota; class Cyanobacteriia; order Cyanobacteriales; family Nostocaceae; genus Stigonema; species Stigonema ocellatum. Next base: position 7,536 of record JADQBA010000126.1, read on the forward strand.
AGAAATTCACTTGCAGCGGCTATTAGCAATGTTATCATTCGAGTATTACAAAAAGTAAAGGGCTATTTATTATGACCAAAGCACCTGTTGCTCCCGTGGTGCTAGTCATTTTAGACGGATGGGGCTACTGCGACCAGACTCGTGGCAATGCGATCGCCGCTGCTAAAACTCCGGTAATGGAAAGCCTATGGGCAGCCTATCCGCATACCCTCATCCGTACATCAGGCAAAGCTGTGGGTTTGCCAGAGGGTCAAATGGGCAACTCAGAGGTTGGTCATTTGAACATCGGCGCTGGGCGAGTTGTACCACAAGAATTGGTACGCATATCAGATGCCGTAGAAGACGGTTCCATCCTCAGCAACCCAGCACTTGTGAAAATTTGCCAGGAAGTGCATAGTCGCAATGGCAAACTGCATCTAGTAGGGCTTTGTTCTGATGGTGGGGTACACTCGCATATTAGCCATCTATTCGGATTACTTGACCTAGCAAAGCGTCAGGGCATATCATCCGTTTGTATACACGCCATCGCCGATGGTCGTGACACCTCCCCAAAAGAAGGCGTAACAGCCATTGGGCTGATTGAAGATTACATAGACCGCATAGGAGTAGGACGCATAGTCACCCTCAGCGGTCGCTACTACGCCATGGACCGCGACCAACGCTGGGATCGGGTCAAACGTGCCTACGACGTCATGACCCAAGATGGTCCTGGTGATGGTCGTTCCGCACTGAATGTCCTAAAAGCATCCTATGCAGAGGGTGTGACAGACGAGTTTATCCTCCCCGTCAGAATTGCAGAAGGCGCAATAGAACCAGGAGATGGGGTCATATTTTTCAACTTCCGCCCGGATCGCGCCAGACAACTCACCCACGCTTTGGTCAGTTCAGACTTTAACGGTTTTGAAAGACAGCAAATCACGCCCCTGTCCTTTGTCACCTTTACTCAATATGACCCAGAGTTACCCGTTGGGGTTGCCTTTACACCTCAAAATCTCAGTAACATTCTGGGGGAAGTCATTGCTCAGCACAGTCTAAAACAGTTTCGTGCTGCGGAAACAGAAAAATACGCTCACGTCACCTACTTCTTCAATGGCGGTTTGGAAGAACCTTTTGCTGGAGAAGACCGGGAAATGGTAAACAGTCCCATGGTGGCGACTTACGATCATGCTCCTGCAATGTCAGCCGAAGCATTAACAGAAGTAGCGATCGCCGCCATTGAAAAACGCATCTACTCTCTGGTGGTGATCAACTATGCCAACCCAGACATGGTAGGACATACTGGTAACATAGAAGCTACAATTGATGCAGTAGAAACAGTGGATCGCTGTTTAGCTAACCTACTGACTAGCATCAGCAAAATCGGGGGTACAACAATTATCACTGCGGATCACGGTAACGCCGAGTTAATGCTCGATCCTGAGGACAATCCTTGGACAGCGCACACCACCAATCCAGTTCCTTTCATCCTAGTGGAAGGAGAAAAAGTCATAATCCCTGGACATGGCACAAATGTCACCCTGCGAAGTGATGGTAAGCTAGCTGATATCGCCCCCACAATTCTGGAGATTTTACAACTCCCAACTCCTCCAGAAATGACAGGGCGATCGCTCCTACAACCACCTCAGTACGAAGTGCAGTTCCCTCGCACTCCCGCGCCAATCGAGTTAGGAGTCAGGAATTAAGAATGGGGAGTGGGGAATGGGGAATGGGGAGTGGGGAATAGGGAATGGGGAGTGGGGAATGGGGAATGGGGAGTGGAGAATGGGGAGTGGGGAATTCTGAGCCTTGAATTAAATACTTTTTCATAACTCCTGACTCCTAACTCCCATTCCCACTCCCACTCCCCATTCATAACTCCTGACTCCCCACTCCCCACTCCCCACTCCCTATTCCCTATTCCCTATTCCCTATTCCCCATTCCCCATTCCCCACTCCCCACTCCCCACTCCCCACTCCCCATTCCCCACTCTTTGAAACACCATGACAATTACTAACCTCGTAGAAGGTATCTGGGCTTTTTCAGCTGTTGGTTTGATTATCTTAGTTTTACTACATAGCCCCAAAGGTGATGGCATTGGAGCAATTGGTGGACAAGCTCAGTTATTTAGCAGCACCAAAAGTGCTGAAAATACATTAAATCGAGTGACTTGGGCGCTCACAGTTATTTTTCTTGGTTTAACTGTAGTTTTGAGTGCCAATTGGCTACCTAAGTAGAGCCGGGGAAGCTGTTCGAGAAAATGAGATAATTGCCCTTGTCTTCTCCTCCTAAATAAATGCAGTGTTAAAGCAGTTAATTACAGTTCTAGGATTAGCTATTGTCACAGGACTGCTGGTTATTTTGACCAATATCCAGTCCAGTGCTGTATTACCTGCTTTAAAAAATACCTTGACAAAAACAGCCCAGTATAGTAGTAACTTAAAAAGTCCCCTCCCCCTCCCCCCCTCCCCCACTCCCCCCCTCCCCCATCCCCTGCCACCAACATTGACCCAGTGGCAAGATCCAGGGAATAGCGGTGACTATTTTTCTCAAGTCACACCATCTCAATTTGGTTATTTAGTTTGGTCGCAGTTTCCTATTCAAGTTTACGTAGAAACACCGAAAGGGGTTAGCGGCAAACAGGCTGAAGCATGGGTTAATGCTATCTCACAGGCGGTTCATGAGTGGAACGCTTATTTACCTTTGGCGATCGTTGAAAGACCAGAGGTTGCGGATATTACTATTGTACGGAAAACTCCACCGCTCCAGATTTCCGCATACAACAAGATACCCCGTGCCCGTTCTGCCCAAACTACCTATGAGGTATATACTAAGAACAACGTTTTATTACACCGCTTCACTATCTTGCTCAGTCCTAGCCAAACAGGTGAACATCTGATTGCATCTGCTCGCCATGAACTTGGTCATGCTTTGGGAATTTGGGGGCATAGTCCGCTACAAAGTGATGCTTTATACTTTTCCCAAGTTCGCAACCCACCGCCAATTTCTTCTAGAGACGTGAATACCCTGAAGCGAGTTTATGAACAGCCAACGAGTTTAGGATGGTTTGTCGCCAGACAGAGTTAAAAATTCGTAGTTCGTAATTCGTAAGTCGTAATTATTTTTCAGACGGGGATTTAAACCCAATACCCATGAATGAATGCAATCAGAGGGCAGTAGTCCTGGTATTTCATTCTCATTACCGCCCTCACCCCTAGCCCCTCTCCCAAATTGGGAGAGGGGTTGGGGGTGAGGGTCGATCGAATCCCAAGGGGAGACGCGAAGCGCGAACGGTGGGCGATCTGAACTGCAAATGCCTTGGAAGCCAAGGTTTAAGACCGGTAATTTTGTAGCGGTTCGGGAGTATCTGAACCGTATTGGTTTTTAATTACGAATTACGAATTACGAATTATGATGAACTTGGAACAAAGCATCTAAAGTTACGTCACAAACCTCTAGTAGTGATCTGATCAAGTACTCATGTCCCCAAAGCGTAATCGGAATGTCCAAGAACCAACCAGCGAAAATTTCTGGGTTGAAGGTTTAAAGACCATTGGGATGAGCATACTTATAGCATTTGGAATTCGCATCTTTGCAGCGGAAGCCTATTTCATTCCATCAGGTTCAATGGAACCGACCCTAGATATTAACGATCGCTTAATGGTAGACAAAGTGAGCTATCACTTCAAAAAGCCACAGCGAGGGGACATTGTGGTATTTTGGCCACCTAATGAGACTATTGCTGCTTGTGGGTTACAGCACAAATCCGAAGATCCTTGGATTAAGCGAGTGATTGGGCTACCGGGGGATAAGGTGGAGGTGAAGGAAGGGCGGGTATACGTTAACGATCGCCCTTTGAACGAGAACTACATTGCAGGTCAACCAGAGTATTTATGGGGACCTCAGATTGTGCCGCCGAATTCTTATTTGGTTTTGGGAGACAATCGCAACAATAGCTGCGATGGTCACTACTGGGGTTTTGTCAAGAGCGATCGCCTGATTGGTCGAGCAATAATTCGCTTCTGGCCACCTAATCGCATAAGTGAATTATGAATTATGAATTATTAATTATGAATGGGGGGAATCAGGGCTTTGGGGGGTCAAAATAAGAAGAATTCTTACGCCCAGCGACTTAGTTGAAAACGACGCTGTTGCAAGATTTGAGTATAAAGTTCTTCTAACTGAGTAATATTAGTACTGAGGGTATAGCGTTCTAATACCCGCTTTCTTGCTTTCTGTCCCAGCATGGTGGTTAACTCTGGATGATCTTGAAATAGAGGTAAGAGAGTTCTCAATTGAGTTCGCACAGTTCTGGTATTAAGAATTATACCTGCTCCCTTGGACAAGACTTCTCCATCAGCACCTACGTCTGTGGCTAAACAAGCAAGCCCGCAAGACATTGCTTCTAACAGAGACAAGGACAACCCCTCTACGATGGAGGGTAAAATAAACACATCTGCCCCTTGTAAAATTTCGATACGTCTTGCCTCATCAGCAATAAATCCCAACCAGACAATGTCGTATTCGGAACCATAAAACGGCTCTAAAGAAGTTTTCAATGGACCATCGCCAACAACCAGTAACTTGCTGCCTGGTTGCATTTTTGCCTGCTTCCAAGCACGAAGCAGGGATTCAACGTTTTTTTCTGGGGCTATGCGACCTTGGTAAACAAACAAACGATCGGCTTTAAATTCTGCTTTAACGTTAGAAGGGGCAGGAGAATATTTGAGAGGATCAACCCCGTTGGGAATGACTGCGATATTTTCTTCGTGTACACCCAAGCGTGCCATCAATTCTCGTTGAATTTGGGAAAATACAATCACACGATCATAATTATCCAAAAAAGGCGCATAGAGTTGATAAGCCAACAGTTGTGTTCCCGATAACAGTTTTGCTCCCTTACCTGCAAACGGGGTGTGGAAAGTAGCAATGAGAGGTAAATTCAGTTGGTCACAGATTTCCGGTAAAACAAAGTCAAGGGGAGATAGGGTGAGGGAAGCATGAACTATATCTGGCTTAATGCGCCGTAGAGACTGGGTGAGAACCTTGGTTGCTTTGAAAGTCGGAATTGTGTAAACCTGGGACTTGTAAATGAAGGGTAGGGAAACTTCTGGGCAATTTGGCCAGTTATCCGGTTTGGACACTTCTTGGGCGAAGTGGAGGAAGCTAACTTGGTGTCCCCGGTCTAGCAAGGCATTTGTGATTTCTCGACTGTAGGTGACATTACCGCAAAAGGGTGATTTTTTTCCAATCCAGGCTATACGCATTCTTTGTGAACTATCTGAAAAGCGGGTTTATTTTATCAGCTTTTTGTCCTTTGTTTTTTATCCTTTTTCTTGTGGTACTTGCTGGTTTTTGGTAATCGCATACAATAACGTCACTACCAAACCTAGATGCTTTTTCACAGCTGCATCTATTTTCTTTCTAAGTTGTTAATTTTTTACACTTTGATAACAACTTATAGCTATAGGCATGGAATAAATAGCATCTAACTTAAGTTAGATTTATTCCCAGCAAGTATGCGCTACTCAAAACCTGGGCAAACTTAAGGATTCAAGCCCTTAAGGACAGGGGAACCAATAGCGCGGCGTTTTTGACCGATATGAGTGGTCACAAAGACCTACACAGTATCCCTCCGTTAGAGTTTGTTTGCCGTAGCTTGCTGTGTAACAGACAGTTAGTCTGTGCCTATTTGATACCTAGAAGCAAGCACGCTTGTTTCTAGGCTGCGAACCACCGCTACGTCGATCTTGGTTGTCCCTCTGGCTTACCAAAATGGGCGAATTGTGCAGTAAAGCAATCTAGTACTAGGATACACCATGTGCAGCCTTGATTCCGGATGGTTCCGAAAATTCTTGGTAGATTTTCGGAATACTCAATTACACTTAATTTTGCCAAGGTTTTTATTGTGCAGCGCTCACCCGATCGCTTGACTCTGTATCATTTTACCACAAAAACATTCATCTTTCAGTAAATTTAGTCAATTTGTTCAATAAATGAACAATTACTCCTTTTAGCTCATAGCTGCTTAGAAGAGTTATACCAGGTTAATAGACCACCTGAAAAGACGATGGCAGCTAATCCCAAAAATACAGATTGTAATCCGACAAAGGTTTCTACCACACCTGTTAATGCCAAAGGCAAGGAGAGGGCAATATTAATCACGTTGTTTTGCAGACCAAAGATTTTGCCACGCATTTCAGGCGGAGTTTCTGTTTGAATTGCGGTCTGCATGGGGATACCCACTAATGCCCCGAACACACCTAACAAGGTCACCAACAGCAGGACAAGCCATAACTGTTTGATGAATACCGATAAACCTATAAGTGATGCTGCCATACCTACACATCCATACAGACTTAACTGGGTGTAGGAGAAACGTTGACCAAACTGACCGAGAAGCGTTGCCCCAATAGCAATGCCAACCCCGCCTGCTGCCAGTAAAAAGCCGAATTGGGAGGCTTTCATGTTGGGAATTAATTCTGCCATGCGGACTGCGAGAACGGTTAACGCCGCAAATACAGAGAACAAGATGATGAGTTGGATCAAGGCATTGCGAAGGCGATAATTTTCTTTGAGATAGCGTAGACCATCGCCGAGGTCACTAAAAATGTGGGGAGATTCTTTTTCGTTTTGGAGAGGTTTTTCGTTAGTCACAAGGAGCAACAAAATGATGCCAGCGACGGCATAACTGCCACCTACCACAAGTTCCTTGCCTAGTTCACCACGACCACCAAGCAGCAGCCAAAGATGATCGGCGATCGCTAACAGTGGTTCCCCTACAGCAAACCCGACGATCACAGATGCCATCATGGTAGTTGTATAAAGGGAGTTAGCTGAGAGCAAATGCTGATCTTTCACTACCATGGGAATTGCCGCTTGTTCTGCTGGTGCAAAAAACTGCGTCAGCGTAGAAACTAAAAAAGTCACCCCCAGAATAATAGCAAAACCCACTGGCAACACGCCCACTGGTTCCCAATCATGAGTCAGCCACAAAAGCAGGGGAATTACCAAAACCAAGATACCGCGCCAAACGTTGGTTGCCACGAGTACTGCCTTTTTCGACCAGCGATCGACAAACGCACCAGCAAGTGAACCGAATAGCACTGCGGGAATGGTAAAAGCGATCATCAGCACCGACACCCAACCACTAATGCTCTGATTGCTGCCTTGAAACTGAGTGTTAATCAAGGCAATCATCAGCACTAAATACACCTTATCTGCCAGTTGGCAGAAGACTTGACCAGCCCAAAGAGCCAAGAAGTTGCGGTTTTTCAACACCGGCCAAAAACCCTGCTCTTGTAACTCACCTAATGGGTCGGCTATAGTTGTACTGGCTTTGTTGTTATCCTGTCCTAGAGCATCATTTTTGTCTTTTGCCTCTAAGTCCGTGGATCCGTTGTCGGATTTTTCTTCACTTTGGTTTGTGACATCAGTTTTTGGGATTTCCGATGTCCAATTTTCATCGTTCTGAGAAACGTCTTTTGCTGACATTTCTTGGGAGTATATATGACTGGGTGTGCATTTGGAAACCGCACTTAGGTGACTGTTCACTTTAGGCACTAATACCCCATTCTGTTTTTTGACGTAGCTTGGTGACAATGGCAGGATTTTTGGTTCCCGATCAGACGGTTGCATCATGGTTCGCAGCAAAATAAGAATCGATCAAAGCAGCGGAGCGAATCGGGCGACCAAAATGATACTGAGCATACTGGCGCAAAATTAGCTCAATAGATGACCAGCTAGAACTTCTAGCTGTATCTTGCATTATCTCTGGTTGCGACAGCTGCTGGACTATGGAGAGTTCTGTAGCATTCAGGCAGATAGAAACCACTGGTATTTCTTGTTGATGGACAATGGTTTGGAAAACAGGGGAGTGAGGATAGCTTCTGGTTTTCACCTCACCAGAGAGTGGGGAGGTGGAATAAGTTGCGCCCGGTTCCGCCACTACCCCCACTGTTTTTTTCTTAGCCTCTGCTTTCAAGCGATCCAAAGCTTGTAAATCAACAGTTCCACCCGCACTGATGCTAAATCCTACTTGCCAGTGAGGGTCTGTAAAATCTGGCTTTAGGGAACGCCCAGTTAAGCAACAAATTTGCACTTCCGGAGTCAGTCCGGCTAAAGCTAAAAGGTGAAATACCCCATGAGACAGATGCGCCAAAATACTCTTATTGTCTGTGTTAGGCAACGCCTCCAAGCGACTCAGATGTTTGTTAAGTAACTCATACAGTTCTTGTTGGGGTTGTTCGCTCAATGCCTGACACAGGACGATTTCTGCTAGATACTGACTGGCTGCGAGTTTTCCCAAGTCCTTGGCAAGACCGGGATAAGATTTTATAGTTTCAGCTTGAGTAATTTTATCGAGCGATCGCCCTTTAGCAATGAGTAATTCATTCACCACAAACAGCCCACTCCTACCACCAAGGCTGGAGTTTTGCTTGCGTGCGCCTGGAGCTACTGCACGAACCAAACCGAACTCAACAGTCAAAACTGTCACTAGTCTATCGGATTCGCCAAATCCTTGAGCTTTAAGATTAATTCCTGTCGCTTTATAAGTTGTACTCATTAGTAATTTATCATTAGTCAACAGTCAACAGTCAACAGTCAACAGTCAACAGTCCAGAGTAAATATTTAGACTATAAATTATGGACTATGGACTAATCGCTCTTTTCCAGCGTATCGCGCTGGCGGAGCAAATCAATACTACGGGATGTACCCAATCTGGTAGCACCCGCTAAAATTAAGTCTAGGGCTTGGTGTAGGGTATGAATACCCCCCGAGGCTTTAATTCCTATCCTCTCCCGTGCAATTTCCTTCAAAAGGCTGACATCCGCCACTGTTGCACCCCCATTCCAGCCTGTACTGGTTTTAAGAAATGCCGCCCCTGCATCAATAAATATTTCCGCTGCTTGTCTTTTTTCAGCATCCGTCAGCAGGTTTGTTTCCAAAATCACCTTCACCGTTTGCCCAGTTTCTTCGCAAATTTCGGCGATTTCCCGATACATTGCCTCAGTGTTCCCTGCTTTTAACCAGCCTAAATTGATCACCACATCCAACTCAGTGGCACCATTTTCCACCGCTTCTTGAGCTTCGTAAAGCTTTGTTGCGGAAGTTGTCGCCCCGCTGGGAAAGCCAATCACCGTGCATACTTTGGGCTTCTTGTTTTGCAGGAGTTCTGCCGCCAGCCTCACGTAGGCTGGGTACACACAAACCGCCGCAAAGTTAAATCTGTCTGCTTCTTCACACCATTTCTCAACCAGCTCTGAAGTTGCCGTTTGGATCAGCAGAGTGTGGTCGATAAATGGCGCAATATCAATGTCCGGATAGTCTGCTGCCATCGTCTTTTCTATTATGAGTGATTGATGATTATTAAACTTTATAAAAATTTCCGACTATTTGAATAAATTAATCCACAATTCTTATGATTTTTACGTAAATTTCTATGGGTTAATTCCTGTGAGTATTTTATTTGACCTAAAAAAGAGTGTTATGGTCTAAGCGTGTAAGGGGGAACACCAGGGTTCAGGAAAAATAAATCACCTACATCCCCACACCCCTACACCCCTATTAACGCCAATGGCTAAAAACTCCAGGATAGTTTGGGCTAACGCCTTTGATGTTAAGTATGGCACACCATTAGCAATTGTTTTAAACATATTAGTTAAGGACATATAGGAATCACATTTGATTTTTGAAATATACGTAGGGTGGGCACTGCCCACCATATCCGGGTTGTGTAGGGCATAGCCCCACCTACACTACTTAAAATTTTTCATGAATGATTTAGGATTTCTATATTATCTGGAAGCACAAAGTTTACAGGCAAAGATTGTATTGCTAAGGCTTCTGCACCGGATTTCGCCTAATTTTATAGGGATGTAAGTGTACTTCATTATTATTACCATAGCAAGCTGTGGGAAGTGGGGAGTGGGGAGTGGGGAATGGGGAGTGGGGAATGGGGAATAGGGAATGGGGAGTGGGGAGTGGGGAGTTAATTCATAATTCATAATTCATAATTTCCACTCCCTCTCTTCCTCTAGGTGGATGGATTGGTCTGCCTAAGCTTTGCAATATAAGGGAAGCTATCTCAATAACTGATAGAAATTTATACTTAAATGTCCATGAGATTCTACACAAATTCACCCATAGAGGTAGAATACCATGAGCATTTTACACAAATTCATGCATAAAGATGGAAAAATGGAGAGGTTAGTTCATGATTGTTAACTTGCATGAGTTGGGTTGGGAAGTGATTTATCATCGTGCTCATGCTCTACTTGCTGCTGAGATAGCTGGACACTGGGATCCAAAGTTACGTCCACAACGCTGGTTACAAACTATTGCGGCAATTTCCCATCATGACGATTTGGAAAAGGAATGGGAAGGTAATCATCTGACTGAAGCTGGCGGACCACTGGATTTTACCCTGACGAAGGAAACCGATGTAGGAAAGTTGTGGGAATTAGCTCAAAATTCCCGATATCGCGGACGATGGGTAGCAATGCTAATTTCCATGCACCTCAGTTTTCTGTGTGAAGGGAAGCGCGGCGAATCACCGGAGTTGGATAATTTTTTAGACGAGCAATTACAGCATCAAGAGCAATGGCGCAAGGAGTTAAATATTACAAAAGATGAAGCGGCGCAAGCTTATGCGTTTTTTCAATGGTGCGATCGCCTCTCACTTATTCTTTGCAACCACGTACTACCAGCAGATGCCCGTGCTTTAGAAATTGCTTGTGGTCCAGACGGCAACCGCTATGATGTGATAGAGCGTAGGGATGGCAATGTCACTGTCAAACCTTGGCCTTTCCTGGAGGAGCAGTTTACTGTCAATGTAGAAGCTTGCTACTTACACCAGTTAAAATTTGACAGTAACGCTGAACTCAGCCAAGCACTTCAGACTGCACCAATCAAAACCTTGGAGTGGACATTTGCTCATTGATGATTTTTTCGTAGTGAGGACTTTAGTCCTCAAAAATATGAGGACTAAAGTCCTCACTACAAACCCATCAAAGTTGACTTGCCATAGGCTGACGTTAAATGAGAGATTTTCCAGTAAAATCAGGTTGTTAAGTTTTTTATTACAGTGTAACGTAGCTGAAACTGCACACAAAGAGGATTTTACACCATGGCATTTGAACTTCCCTCACTACCGTACGACTTGAATGCTCTAGAGCCATACGGCATGAAAGGTGAAACTCTAGAGTATCACTATGGCAAGCATCACAAGGCTTATGTAGACAATCTTAACAAGCTTACTGACGGTACAGAACTCGCCGATAAGTCTCTGGAAGAGGTGGTCGAAATTTCCTTTAAAGACTCCTCTAAAGTGGGAATCTTTAACAACGCTGGTCAAGTTTGGAACCACAACTTCTACTGGCAATCCTTGAAGCCGGCAGGTGGTGGCGAACCCACAGGGGAACTAGCTGCTCAAATTCAAAAAGATTTTGGTAGCTTAGACAAATTCAAGGAAGAGTTCTCTAATGCTGCTGCAACTCAATTTGGCAGTGGATGGGCTTGGTTGATTGACGATGGTGGTGTGCTGAAGGTTATCAAAACACCGAATGCAGAAAATCCCCTCGCTCATGGTAAGAAGGCACTCCTAACCCTAGACGTTTGGGAACACGCCTACTACATCGACTTCAGAAATGCTCGTCCTGGGTTCATCAAGAACTTCTTGGATCAGTTAATCAACTGGGACTTCGTTGCTGAACAGTACGCTAAAGCCTAATCAGCTACAATAATAAGCTGATTTAACAAACCCTATACAGTCACGCTCACTTTGGGTCGTGGCTGTTTTTTCATCTCCGTCCCATCCCCAGTTCAAAAAAATCAATCTTATGGATAGCAAAGAACTAGCTCAATATATAGAAGCAACCAATAGCATTGCCAAACCTTGGCTATTGGTGCAACTACGACTCAAGAAACTTCAAGAACGTCGCGCTCTAATTTCAGAAAACGAATATGTTCAAGATTTAGAAGATATTTTCCAAGACTCCATAAACTTGGGAGAATGGTGGCGCGGCATTGAAGATGAGGTATTTTAAAGTGAGGAGCACCCCATGAGGGGAAGTCAAAAGTCAAAAGTCAAAAGTCAAAATTTAAAACATTTTTGACTTTTGATTTTTGAATTTTCGCGCAGCGAGTGCTCTTAACTCCTCACTCTTAACTAAAGATGGATTATAAAGATGCAGGCGTTGATGTTGAGGCTGGTCGAGAGTTTGTCAATCAAATTCGCAATTTGGTTCACAGTACCTTTAGACCGGAAGTTATTGGTGGACTAGGTGGCTTCAGTGGCTGCTTTCAACTCCCAGGAGGTTTAAAGGAACCTGTTTTGGTTTCCGGGACTGATGGTGTGGGTACAAAGCTATCCATCGCTCAAGTTCTTAACAGTCATGACACGGTTGGTATTGATTTAGTGGCGATGTGTGTTAATGATGTGTTGACATCTGGTGCAGAACCACTGTTTTTTTTAGATTATGTAGCAACAGGTCAGCTAGATAAGCAGCAGTTGACTCAGGTGGTTGCAGGTATAGCCTCTGGATGTAAGCAAGCAGGTTGTGCTTTACTGGGAGGAGAAACGGCAGAAATGCCTGGTTTTTACCAAGTAGGTGAATATGACTTGGCTGGGTTTTGTGTGGGAATTGTGGAAAAAAGCCAGATGCTGGATGGTTCCCAGGTTCAAGTTGGAGATGTGGCGATCGCTCTTGCAAGTGCTGGTGTACACAGTAATGGCTTTAGTTTGGTCAGGAAGATTGTCTCAGAAAAAGGATTTTCCTGGAGCGATCGACCAGAATTGCTTGGCGGTCAAACTTTAGGTGAAGTTTTCCTCACCCCTACGCGGATTTATGTCAAATCAGTCTTGGCTGCGCGTCAAGCAGGATTGGAAATCCACGGTATGGCTCATATCACAGGTGGAGGGTTGCCGGAAAATTTGCCCAGATGTTTAAATGTTGGGCAAGGGATTAAAATTGATCCTAACAGTTGGTCTATTCCACCTATATTTCAGTGGTTGGCGTCTACTGGAGCGGTCAGTCCCCAAGCTATGTATAACACTTTCAATATGGGGATTGGATTTGTGCTGTTGGTACCTCCTCATCAAGCACAACAGACTATTTCTTACTTTAAATTCCAAAATATTGCAGCTTTTGCCATCGGTGAGGTAATTCCTGGAGCAGGAGAATTAGCGGGATTATATGTATAAATAATAATATTTATGCATAAGAGAGGGGGGTTCGTTGTGTTTGCTAAAGCACTTTTGTAGTAAATGTTTAAAAAATATTTGTTACAAATAAAATACGTAATTTAACTTAAACTTTATGTAAGGTTTATTGCTTTTGTTGATAACATCTATCGAAAATACTCATGACTGCAAGCCGTTAAATTTGCTAACGTAGTATTAACATATTGAAAAGTTTTGCCAACGATGCCCACAAGAATGCTACTATTACTAGTTCGCAGTACTGGGGGTTTAGAGGCGGTTAATGTGTGGTTTTCGATAGTTAAGAATAAAGTCTTTTGTACAAGAGGGGTTATGACCACTGTCAATTTTGCCCGGACTACGGCTTCCAAAGAACTTTTGAAGCTGGTATTCCAGAGCATTGATGCACAAAGTTGTCCGAGGTGTTTCAACTTTCATATGCACACTGTCTACTCTGATGGCAGGTTGCAACCAAATACTCTGATGGAACAGGCGATCGCTATCGGTCTCCAAGGGTTTGCCATTACAGACCATCATAGTATAGACGGCTACCAAGTAGCTCAAACTTGGTTAGAAAACTGGAAGTGGAATAACCCTGGTGCAAATGCTCCTCATCTGTGGAGCGGTGTGGAAATTAATGCTAACCTTCTCAATACTGAAGTTCATATTCTGGGCTATGCTTTTGATCCAGAAGAACCTAGCATCACACCATACATTCAGAGGACAGCTACTACAGACGAAGACTATGAAGCCGAAGCCGTGATTGCTGCTATTCAGCAAGCAGGGGGACTAGCAGTGCTTGCTCACCCAGCGCGTTATAAGCGATCGCATTTTGAATTGATTCCCGCATCTGCTGTTGCTGGTATCGATGGTGTGGAAACTTTCTACGCCTACAACAACCCCAACCCTTGGAGACCTAGCGCCTTAGAATCACTACAGGTGCAACAGTTGGCTGGTGAGTACGGTCTTTTCAACACCTGCGGCACTGATACTCATGGTCTGAGCTTACTCCAACGGTTGTAAAGATGAAGTTAATTTTTCGCAATACTCCTGGTTTAACCAGCCAGGGGATTTTGCTGTTTTGGGTTTTAACCGCAGATGCACGCAGATGTAGACGCCCCAAGGGCTGCTTCCCGCTTTCTTACGCGGATAATAAATAAGCACTAATATTGTCAATATCTCTAAAGGCTGAAATCTTTTAGCTAGACTTGTTTGCAAGCTGCAATCAGGTGCGAGATATTCTGGTATGCGTATCCTTGGGAGAATCCTTGATCGTTAAATAGGGAAAGAACTTTTCTGAGTTCATCTTCAAGTTGCTGCTGACTACCCAACTGGGCTAATAGCATTTTTTGAATGGGTTTAACAATCCGCCTAATTTGCTCCTGATTGAGTTCCTCATCTTTTGGGTGTTCTGTGATGAAACTATGGGTAATAAACAGTTCGGAACCCTGAATGTTTCTACTTTTAACTACTTGGATAATCTGTTGGTAATTTTTTTGAACAAATTGCTCAGTAGTATACTTCAAAATGACTGGGTCTAGTATATAGAGTACTGGAGGAAGATATTCTGTATTTTTAGCAAGGAAGGAACGCCTTTCTATTAAATCATTTAACGTTTGAAATAGCTGATTATAAGATAAAAATTGATGACTATCTTGTACTAATTGATTCCATGAAGCGGAATTGCGTCTGAGAGCTACCCAATAGATAAGATTTGTTTCGGCTTCTGAGATCTGTTGAAATTGCTGATCTAAAAAATTAGTAATTTCATCATCAACATAAATTGATATTTGCTCTACAAATTCCGATACTGCACCCTGAAATACAGCATGAACCTTCGGTATAATAATTCTCTTAAGTATCCACGGATTCCGATAACGCCTGGTAAATTCCTCTAGTTCACTATCTGTGCCAGAAAGACCTTCTGCTATTACAATTTTTCTCGCTTCTTCATAGGTTAAAGCTCCTAATCTTTTTAAGCGAACTAACTGTCCTTGTAATATTTCAATCTTCTGAGTTTTTGTTCTACTAAGCAATAATAAACAGCTTTGGTGGGCTTCTTTAGCAACTCTCTCTACAAATACACTATAGCTTGTATAATTTTCACTCTCATCGCCTATTATTTCTTCCCAAGAATCCATCACTATCAAACATCTTTGACGATGTAAATACTGCATTATTTGGGAAATATCGCCTTCTTTTTTTTCACCTCTAGATAGGAATTGCATCAGTTTTATCAAGATTTGTTGAAATGGAGGTGCTGATTCTACAGAAAGCCAGATGAAGTAATCATATTTGTCAGCAATTTTGTCTACTAAATGTCGAGCTAAGGTACTTTTCCCAATTCCCCCCATTCCGTAAACAACAACTAACCGACAACGTTCTTGAATGAGCCATTGCTGAAGTTCGGCTAACTCTTGGGTGCGACCATAAAAATTAGAAACAGGAGGTGCTTCGCTGAAGTTTCTACGGCACTCCACATCGTTTTCAGCTATGTTTTCCCACTGTAAGTTCAACACTTGGCAAAAAGCCTGGAAATTAATAGAACTAATGGGTTGTCTTGCTTCCCGAAAGCGTTTCCACGTCGCTAATGATACAGCAAATGATAATCTGAACGACTGCGGGTTTAGTATGCTTTGCCAGTAACTGTGGGGAAGCTGCGCTAATGAGAGATGTTGTCGAAACCGAATTGGCTGCATCTTCAGATCCTAACGCTTTGGAAACTGCTGAAGTTACATAAAGGTGTAATAGCAGTACTAAAATTAGAGCAGAGATAATTCTGGGGAATTGTTTCTTTAATTTGCGTTGTATGGAAATATTTGCTGTTGTACTCATCATGGAATTTGTCTTCATAACTTTTATTTCCCGCAATCAAATAGCTTAGTACAGCGTTTCATAAATTTGTAGCGTTTTGGTTTATTGCTTGCCAGTCAATAACTTTGAGCTTCTCGAAGAAAGCTTGTTCTACAACATACTGCCAAGAGGTTATGGATAGCGTCTGAATTAAATTCAACTTGCAACTCCTAAAACTAGGATTAAAGGTTTACCATAATTAAATGTTTACCATTGAGCTAAATATGATTTCAAGCCTCAGTTTTGGTTCAGAGAATCGTTCATAAAAAAGTTCATTTAACGCTCACAAAAAAGTTCAGTTAAGCTACCAACTTCCAGTAATGGCTGATTACCACCAATTGCAGAGTTCTCAGTTACAACAAACTTTGTGGGTATATAGCAATCCTATTTGAGATCCGAACACCTCAAGTAGCTCATATCTTGCACCTACACCCTATAAGGGTGAGGCTACACTAGCATTGCCTGCCCACTACCCCTAATAACCCTTGTTTTGGGTTTTATTGATAAAAATATATGTTTATTGAAATTGCAAAACTTCAGTATTAACACGTTGGTGCAAGATATGAGGTAGGGGCTACTTGCAAGTAGCCCCTACCAAACCCGGTAACTTTCGCAAAACCGGGTTTCTCTGCGTTCACGAATCCTCCACGGATTGCTATACTGACATCTTACACCTTCTCAATAAGGGTAGGTAAGCTCTAGCCCTACCTACGCAATAATCAGGGTTTTAGACTGCCTTTTTTGCAATAAGACGATGGTGCAAGATATGAGTGCCGCACCTGTGTCGGGGGTTTAATCCCACCCACGCGCACCCTGGACTGTCACATTTCTAAAAGTAGAGATAATAAAGGCAAAATTTATGCTCAAGAAGACTGATGCTGTAAAAACACCTTCTGTAAGACGCTTACTTAATTTGTGGGCTGGACGCTACACAATCAACTTATCTTCTCTACTCTTATCTCAAGAACGATTTAAAACTTCATTTATGGCAACAAATTCTCTAGAAGGTCGAGTCAAAACTACAACTAAATTCAAGGACAATTTATTAGCTATCGACTGCCAGATGGCATGGCTACAGACAAAATCTCTCCATAATTATATTCCTAATGTTCTAGATTTTAGCCAAGCAAAGAAAATCACTGAATCTGCACTATTTGTGTATGATGCTCTATTAAATATCTACCAAGAGAGACCACTTGATATTCCTTTATTCAGGACAGAAATATTACCACCAGTAAATAATTTTGACCATACCTATCTTGCCATATTTGAATTCTCAGCTATTGAGAAATTAGCAGATGCTCTCGAACCAATATTAATGGCTTTAAAAGAGCAACACCTAGCATGCGAAGACTGGCGTACAATTGGCTTTATGACCACGCAGCTAAAGTTCACTAACAAATTAATCCTCAATCAAAGCACACCAATTGAAGAACTATTGCTCAGTCCTTACTTAAAGTTTATTGAAGAGCAAGTTGCAATTCCTTGGCAGCGAGTATGTGCTGCCGCTGCGAAGCATGATTTAGATTCACCAGTTTTCTCTTTAGTAGAGCAAATGTTGCCTACTGCTGAACAAATTGCTGAAACTGTTTACCACCAACTATTGGAATTGTTTCCTAAACATATCAGTCGTAGTGGTTTGTTAAGCACCCCCACCGTCACACAATCAAGTCTTCGTGACTTAAACATGTTTCAAGCCTATCTTTGGTTATCTGTTTTAGAACAAAGTCTGCTACCTGTGGAACAGGAACTAGTCAATTTATGCTTGATGGTTATGGAGACAGTAAAAGTTAAATGGGAAGTATTACAAAAATGGAACCAAATCTTAATGGATGAAGTAATCAACCGTGTCCAGCCTGAACAGAAAATGATTTTGTTACCTTACACTCAAGGCATGCAGCAAGCATTTTATAGGTGACCTTGAACGGGGTGTGGGGTGTGGGGTGTGGGGTGTGGGGTGTAGGGTTCGATAAAACAACCACACCCCAAACGGGTACAAGCCGAACGTAGCTTGGATCGCTTTCTTGACAGCGATCCAAGCTTCTCCCAAAGGGAAACGCCAAGAGAGAAGTTGGATCGCTGTCTT
>JADQBA010000101.1 GCA_016903675.1 Stigonema ocellatum SAG 48.90 = DSM 106950
CTCAAGGATAAGATGTGTTTTATTTGTCGTTACCAAGAGTCTCTTTTGCCTGATACAAATGCCCATAACATAAAAAATACAGCTATGGAACAATTGCTTACAGCCCTTGTAGAGGTTGGGTAGTGAGTAGCTCTCAGCAGATATCAAAAAAAAGGTCTTGACCAAGCTTGAGAAGAACTTTTGTTATAGATGTCCCAAAAGACCATTATATTAACTGCGATCTGCTGAAAGCAGCAGCGAGTAGCGCTCGTTCGCCGTGCGTGGCGTCTCCCCGAGTGAGAAGACTCGCTACCGCAACGCTTACGCTATCGCACGAATGGGAAACACCTATATGCTGGGAATCTCTCAAGCGTCTACGCTAAAATAAACATTAAGCTTGAGTGAGGCAAAGGCATTTGGAAACCAATGGCGTTTACGGCAACGACAATATTGCCCCATTCTCGAAAACCAACGAGGTGAGAAATGCCCTCATGCAACTCAAAGCCAAAGGGATCGAGAACTGGGAGATTCTCGATATTTGGGCAACAATTCTTCATGAGCAGGGTAATTATGCGTAAGCGTTGAAGTTCCTTCTCGATTGCCCGAACCTTCTGGCGACCAGAGGGAGCAAGGGTCTGAGTCCCCGACTCAATAGAATATTGAGTGGCCCGAATTCAATAGGGGTCTAAATCCCATGCGTGAATTCTTCCTTCTGCCTTCTGCCTCCTGCCTTCTGCCTTCTTTAATACGCCCAGCTTCTTTAACACGACCGACATATTTTTGTACTCCTTTCCGTTTGATTTGTTGTCCATGAATTGTCGCAGAAGTGTAAGCGAAGCACATAAGGGAGCCGCTTCGCTAACGCTATCAATAAAATTACACTAATTAACCGTTCGTCAGAAACATTCGTATCCTCTAAATTATAGCCTCCCTTCTTAAAATCTCGGAACATCTCTTCTATATCGAATCTTCTTTTATAGGCAGCGAAGCTCCTGCGGAGCCGCTTCGCTAACGCCATTTCTAAAGTTTCTAGGTTTGTTAAAATGAACCATCCTTCTTTGGGAGCAACGCCTAAGATTTTTCGTTTCCATTTGCAGGCTACATTAAAGCTAAAAAAACCTTGAGTTTTTGTGACTTTTACCCCTTTAAAGAATAGAGAGATTCCTGGAGATAATCCTACCTGTTGTAGTTAAGCGCCAAATATCTTGTTCTAACTCTACGAAATGATTCTTTTTCAATCTTAAACAAAAGTACACATTCCTTTCTCGCTCGCCAGTTTGCTAGGTTAACAGATCATAAGGTTCTATCGCCTAATACACATATTTTATAATCTTGAAAGAGTGGAAATGCTTGAGACAGAATCCTTGTTTGTTCATCAAAATTACTACTACCTAACTTTGCTAATAAAGCAAAATATATGGGGAATGCTCTCTTCTCCCAAACCACACTAACAATGAACAGATTTATCCGACTCCAAGAAGTCCTATCCATTACCACATAAATAATTTTTTCTGGCTCAAAATATGTTGATAACCAAGTCGTAACAATTGGGAACCAAACTTTTTCAATTGAAAGATTCGGTAATGACAAAAATCTTTGTATTTTCTTTCTTCTACTTTCAAATAAAATGGGAATCGGCAAACAAGTAGCTAGAGTTTCTAAGCTCACTTTTTTAATGGATTGTAGGAGATTAATGAGAATTTGAAGCAACAAATATTCCGCAGAACTCAGGTTATTTTGCAGGTGTGTTTGGTAGAATGTTGGCAACATTGTCAATAAGTAGGTCTTCTTGAGAAATTTAGACCGACTTTTTTTACCATAAATTGCTACACACTTTACTTCACAAGCTTTTCAGGGTACTTTGTCGCCCCGTCAGGTTAAGGTCACACTTTGCATTATTCTGCCAGAACAGACTGACGAGATTTTGCAAAGGTATCTACTTTCTGTCCTCAAATAGTTTTTGCAACACAACTGATTAGGGTATACTAAACTCAGAGCCTTGCACTATGGGAGTTTTATGGATGCCATCCCCCGGACCCGGCATGAACCCCTATCTAGAATTACCTGCTCTGTGGCACGAGTTTCACAACCGATTGATTGTGGCAATTTCTGATGCGCTCACCCCCTATCTGCAACCTAGGTATTATG
Organism: Stigonema ocellatum SAG 48.90 = DSM 106950; assembly: GCA_016903675.1. Taxonomy (GTDB): domain Bacteria; phylum Cyanobacteriota; class Cyanobacteriia; order Cyanobacteriales; family Nostocaceae; genus Stigonema; species Stigonema ocellatum. Next base: position 2,128 of record JADQBA010000101.1, read on the forward strand.
TAGCCGTTGAAACTCGAACGTACCTAGATGACGACAATCCTGAATTGCTGGTGGGAATTCCCGATGTGATCGTGCTGAGGGCATCTAAAACTCCTGTAGCGCAACCTACTGCGATCGCCACACAAACCCGCCCCAAACAAATCCAGATCCCCATGCCCTGCGTAGTCAAAGAGCGCTATTTAGAAGTCCGGGAGGTGGGCACTCATCAGGTGATTACCGTGATTGAGGTGCTATCACCTAAGAACAAGCGTAATGGCGTTGGGCGAACTGCTTATGAAAAGAAACGGCAGCGGGTGCTGGGCAGTTCATCTCACCTAGTTGAAATCGATTTACTCCGAGAAAATACGCCAATGCCCATGATTGGGGTAGAGGGAACAAGCGACTATCGCATTGTGCTGAGTCGAGCGACTACCCGTCCAATGGCAGACCTGTATGAATTTCAATTGAGAGAGCCAATCCCCAGCTTCTCATTACCCCTCAAACCCGACGATCCAGAATTAGCCGTCGATTTACAAGCCGTTGTGCTAGGTGTTTACGATCGCGGCAGCTACCATGTCCGAATTGATTATCATCAGCCCGTCCCCCCGCCAAAACTATCCGAAGCGGACCTGCTGTGGGTTGATGATTTATTGGCTCCAATTCGAGGTGCGTGATGGCACGTCCCGATCTGGAAAAATGTCGGCTTTGCTCAGGGATAGCTAGAGAAGATGAGGAAGATAAGCGAGCCATATCCTCCTGATCTCCTCTGCCTTTGGAGTTGTATCAGACAGTGGAAATGTCTTTTTCTTTCTCTGCCAGCAATTCGTCTATTCTCGCGATGTATTTATTTGTGAGTTTTTGCAGTTTGTCTTGCTGATCTCGTGATTCATCTTCAGAGATTTCGGCGCTCTTTTCCTGTTTGCGGATTGTCTCTATGGTATCGCGACGGATATTGCGAATGCCAACGCGCCCCTCTTCAGCGTACTTGGCAGTGATTTTGACTAGTTCTTTGCGGCGATCGCTCGTCAATGGCGGAATATTCAGCCGAATTATCGAACCGTCGTTGCTGGGGGTCAAACCCACATCCGACAGGGAAATGCCCTTTTCGATCAGGCTTAAACTGCTGCGATCGTATGGCTGAATCAAAATTGTCGTGCCGTCTGGCGTGCTAATATTTGCCAGTGATTTTAGCGGCGTGGGTGAACCGTAATAGTCTACCGTCACCTTATCTAATAAACTCGCATTGGCGCGACCAGTGCGAATTGTGTTAAAAGCCCGTTGAGTTGCCTCAACAGTCTTTTGCATCGTACTCTCAGCTTCAGCTAATTTCACAAGAACCTCCCACAAGGGTGCCGATAGATTCTCCCATGACTGCTCGACGGATGTTACCCCGCACGGTTAGATCAAATATGAGAATTGGGATATTGTTTTCTTTACACAAAGCGATGGCTGTACTATCCATTACCCGCAAATCTTTTGCTAAAACATGTCCATAGGTGAGGCTGTTAAAACGTTTTGCATCAGGGTAGATGTGGGGGTCAGCATCGTACACTCCGTCTACCTTAGTGGCTTTAAAAATCACTTCCGCATCAATTTCAGCAGCTCTTAAGGCTGCTGTCGTGTCGGTTGTAAAGAAGGGATTTCCGGAACCAGCACCAAAAATCACCACCCGCCCTTTTTCTAGGTGACGGATAGCACGACGACGAATATACGGTTCCGCTACTTCTTGCATAGCGATTGCGGTTTGGACTCGCGTCTGTACCCCTATTCGTTCCAGGGAATCTTGCAGTGTCATAGCATTCATTACCGTGGCAATCATCCCAATGTAGTCAGCAGTTGCTCTGTCCATCCCCGCCGACGCCGCTTTGACGCCACGAAAAATGTTACCGCCGCCAACGACGATGGCGATTTGAACGCCACTTGCTGCTACTTCTGCTACTTCGTCGGCTATTTCTTTTACCACTTCTGGATCAATTCCATAGCCCAGGTTGCCCATAAGAGCTTCACCGCTTAATTTAAGTAAAACCCGTCGGTAATCTGTTCCCATGAAGTTACGCTTTATGAAAAAATTTGCACTTGCCTCCAATTTAAGATAGCAGTGAGCGTGACTATCTGTCTCCTACTTACGCCATGTTAAAGAAGTACCCTCGGGTTCTGTTTCAGCCGGATCAATTTCTTCTTTTTTAAACAGAGAGGCGATCGCACGCTTGAGATAATGGTTACCCACAACTTCGGGACTGTTGTAGGGGTTATCATCAATCTGACCTTTGTAGCGTACTATACCATCCCCGTCTATTAAGAAAGCCATTGGAGTTTTGCTGACACCAAAGCTTTGGGTCACATCTTGAGTTGAGTCCCACAGGTAGGGAAAGTTTAACTCATGTGTTCTTGCAAAGACTTTCATGTTATCAAAATTTTCCAGTGGATTTGTATTGGCATCACTGCCATTCATCCCGATTAGTGTGAAGCTTTGTGTACCAAATTCGGCTTGAATATTTTTTAGCCTGCCCAGATATAACTCTACATAAGGGCACTGGTTACACATTGCAATCACGGCAACTGCGCGGAACTTTTCTAGATAACGGCTCAGATGATGTACTTGACTGTCAATTCCAGGCAGTTCAAAATCTGGTGCATAGCTCCCAATTGGCGTATAAATTGTTTCTAGTATGCTCATCTTCTTCAGCTCTGAAGGAACTAGGAACAAAAAAATCTAGTTAAATTTAGCATCAATTTCAAGTTTTAAACCACCTTTTAGCTAAAGCTTGATATCCAATAATTTTATATACCAATTTGGCTGCCGTAAATTGTGAAACTACTGAATCTACCACGGGTGGTAATTCTATCACATCACAAGTTCGTACCAGTTTAAGCTTCCACTTGGTGAGATCCCTCTAAGATGGCATAGGGACCATGTTTACAGCCCCGACGATACGATAAGTTGTTGTTGCCCCATATTGAATGGGTAATATAACTATACACGCAATCTCATAAGTTGCTGGGGCATCAAAACCTAAAAATGGCAGCACAGAAGTATAATTTTGTACCAACATGACGATCGCCTTGTTTCCATCACAAAAGTCGCGACTCTTAATCCTGAAATAATCTGAGCGTTCAGTACACAACTTCTATCAAAATGGGGAATGGGGCGGATAAAATACGCTCTCATCTTCCTCATTCCCCTGTTCCCTCCTATTCTCTTTTTCTAAATAAATATTGCATGATTGGCTCTACTTCCACCCTAGCAATGACCTCAGAGAAAACCTGGATTTGGCAGGGCTTCTCCATCTGCTATCAAACCCAAGGAACCACTGGACCAGCCGTTGTCCTGGTGCATGGCTTTGGAGCTTCTTGGGGACACTGGCGGAAAAATATCCCTGTACTAGCAGATTTTTGCCGTGTCTATGCCATTGATTTGATTGGCTTTGGGGCTTCAGCAAAACCTAAGCCTGGTGAAAAGATTGCCTATACATTTGAAACTTGGGGACAGCAACTAGCAGATTTTTGCCGTGAAGTCGTCGGTGAGCCAGCTTTTTTAGTTGCCAATTCCATCGGCTGTATTGTAGCAATGCAAGCTGCGGTGAGTAACCCAGATATTGCATTAGGAATTGCGTTGCTTAACTGTTCCCTGCGGCTGTTGCACGATCGCAAACGGGCAAGTTTACCTTGGTATCGTCGCTTTGGGACACCCCTCCTTCAGCGGTTGCTATCCATAAAACCAATTGGCGAATTCTTTTTTAATCTCATAGCCAAACCGAAAACCGTGCGTTCGATTCTACTACAAGCCTATGCTAATGCTGAAATAGTCACAGACGAATTAGTAAATATACTGATGAAACCAGCAAGAGATCCTGGTGCTGCTGCGGTGTTCCTTGCCTTTACCTCATATTCTACAGGACCTTTACCAGAAGACCTTTTACCTCTGTTGCCATGTCCGGCGATTATCTTATGGGGAACATCTGACCCGTGGGAACCAGTTGACTTAGGTAGAGAGTTAGCCAACTTCCCGCGAGTGCAAAAGTTTATTCCTCTAGAAGGCGTGGGACATTGTCCCCAAGATGAAGCTCCTGAGGTAGTGAATCTGATTTTACAAGATTGGATTACGAATTATGAATTATGAATTATGAATTATGAAATAATTTGGTTTTTGGGAGTTAATCTATCAGTAGTTCTGTCTCGGCGAAAGAACACCTATTTAATGAACCGCCTTAGACTTGGGCGGCGAGCCGAAGACAGTTGCGACTGCCCGCGCCAAGGACGCGCCTGTTGAAAATAGGTAATCTTCGAGCAGTTCGGTCATAATTCATAATAGACATAGCCCTGGAAAATTAATTATGCGTTACCTCAAACCCTTGGTAGAACGCGGGGCGTTCTACGTTTTTTCCACGACTATGTCTACTCCCGAATCGCTACAAGATTACCGATCTTATACGGGCGCGTCCTTGGCGTCTTGGCGGTTCATTATATAGGTAATCTTCTGTCGGGAAAGGAGTAATTCATAATTCATCATTCATAATTCATCATTCATAATTCATAATTTACGCAACCTGCTTTTTTGCTGCAACCAATCCTTACCGACCTGGATGCTGATATCAGAGGCGAGATTACCAGTGCTTTCTATCCGCACTTCCCCAAATCCTACAGTGTTGCGAATTGATTCGGCGCTGCTACCGTCTCCTTGTTGAGCGACGATGTGAGTAACTTCTAGTGGTTCACCCCAACTTTTAGCTACATAGATATTGCGATAGCCAGCTTTTTGCAAGGCGATGATTAAAGGTCGGAGATTGGCACGTTTGCTACCCGTGCTGTCTTGAATAGCTACTCGTAAAGAGGCTGGATTAGTCACTTGTGGTGCATTTTCTGTCTCCAAATCAAAATGCTGAGCCATCATAGAATTGATGCGTGGTATATCTGGCACCCAGTAGCTAGAATCAAACTCCCTTGAATCGCTAAACCGACCAGGTATCATTAACATCTCCATATTGGAACGATTTGTTCGCACACCAAAACCCAATAGCGCCACTAACTCCTCAACTGTCAAATTTGTATCAATGTGTTCTTTGACGACATCCAAAATTTTGGGTAATTCAGCCAAGGTCGTTGGGTTGAGTGTCTCATCTATCAGGGCACGCATCAGCATTTGTTGGCGCTGAATTCGACCAATATCTCCAAGGGCATCATGGCGAAAGCGTAACAGTTGCAACGCTTGATCGCCATTGAGATGCTGCTTACCTGCCTTCAAATTAATGTATAAGTGCTGGGATTCATCGCTGTATTTCATATCCTTAGGTACGTAGACTGTAACTCCACCTAGAGCATCAATCAGCTTACCCACTCCCAGAATGTTAATCCGGACATAGCGATCAATTCCTACTCCGTCTAAGAGTTTGCTGACGGTTTTGGCTGTTAAAGCTGGTCCACCATCAACATTGGCAGCATTAATTTTTTTAACACCATGCCCTTCCACCTCTATCCGGGTATCTCTTGGAATGGAAAGCGTGACCATTTTTTTGTTCTTTGGATCAAATCTGATCAAGAGCATCACATCAGAAAGACCCTCAAAGGAGTTTAACTGAGGCTGATACCTCATATTTTGGGTTTCAGGCGGGGGATTCTTCACGTCTGGGGGGAGTACGCTCATTCCTAGAAGTAAAATATTGACGGGACGGGTTAATTCTGAAAACTGTAGCCCACTTCCAGAGATGCGATCGCTATCAAATACCGCCGATTCATCTTGACTGAGCTTTGAATGCAATAAAGGTTTACTGGTCAAAGAAAACGCCAACAGCGCCCCTACTGTCGCTGACACCATTGCAATACCGCTCATACTTAGCCAAAACCATAACCAGCGTCTAGATTGAGGGCTGTTACTTGAGTTAGAGGCGTTTGCAGAATGGTCTTCTTGCGCCGAACTTCTTTGAGTGCTCACTGAGTGCCTCACACTTCACTAATAAGTTTTCGGGAAACATATATAAATACTGAACCAAGTTTGACCCTTGGAAATTAAGATAAGTACTTGTCAAGCACGCGCTCAGCAAAGTTGCTAAGCCCTGGTAAGCGCTTAGCCTTACCCCTAACTGTATGAACCATCAGCCAGACACTGACTAAAAAGTAACCAGATGTGAGAAAGCTATTCAGTATTAGTAGACGCAGTGTTAAGAATTCTGAAGTTGCTGCCCCACCAGCTAATAAAAAATATCCTAAAACCCAGATCTGTCCCAAAGTAACTGACACACGACTAACACTAAGTTGTTCCCGACTTCCTTGGCGACGATAGAGAGTCCACAGGGATGGGAAAAAGCCGATGACTGGGATCAAATACAGAAGTAAAGCTGGGGAGGATGGGGGGATGGGGGGATGGGGGGATGGGGGGATGGGGGGCAGGGGGGCAGGGGGGCAGGGGTGATTCTTTCTCTCCTCCGCTCCTCCCCTCCTCCGCTCCTCCCCTCCTCCGCTCCTCCCCTCCTCCGCTCCTCCCCTCCTCCCCTCCTCCGCTCTGGGTGGTAGATGGTCAAAATGTTCAAAATTTTTCATGATTGATGAGTGTAATCCTAAACTAGACAGATGAATGACAGTGAGTTAGTTAGAGATAATAGTTTAAGAGCAAAAAATTTATTTAGTTTTATCCCGCAATTTAGCAGATGCAGACACGCAAGCTTTTCAACTGGTGGCAGACACTAACACCAATAGCGCAAATAGGTACGATCGCTCTATCCGCTCCCATCTTGGTGCTTAATGGTTGGGCGATTTCAGTAATTTTTGACTACTTTCACTCGCTGATAGTTATTTTAGTCGGAGCGTCGGTGCTAGCGTTTCTGCTCAATTATCCCGTAAGCTGGATGGTGCATCATGGTGCTAAGCGAGAGCAGGTTGCTATCTTAGTCTTTTTAGTCGCTGTATCGATTTTATTGGCATTGGGTCTCACCCTTTTTCCCCTAGCGCTAACCCAAGCTCAGCAATTAGTGGCTCGCTTACCAGAATTCATTGATTCTGGACGCTATCAGTTGATGATGTTGAACGAGAAAGCCGAATTCTTTGGCATTCCCATAAACCTTGATGCGCTGGTGGGGCAAATTAATGATCGTGTCAAGGGACAATTACAGGCGATCGCTGGAAAAGTTTTGAATCTAGCTGTAGTTACACTCACTAGCCTGCTAGACTTTCTGTTGACCATGGTGTTGACTTTCTTTCTGTTGCAGCATGGCGATGAACTCTGGCAGAGTTTGGTTCAGTGGCTTCCGGCTAAATTCCGCGAGCCATTTTCTCAAACAGTACGCCTCAGCTTTCAAAATTTCTTTATCACCCAGTTGATTTTATCCACCTGTATGGGAGCAGCCCTCATTTCTACCTTTTTGTGGCTGAAAGTCCCATTTGGATTGCTATTTGGCTTAACCATCGGCATTATGGCTATAGTCCCCTATGGCGGCACTGTAGGTATTATCACAACCACACTACTGGTGGCGCTGCAAGATATCACCATGGGGGCGAGGATGTTGCTTGCAGCGGTCATTGTGCAGCAAATTTTGGAAAATATCATTGGTCCGCGAATTTTAGGTACTTTTACGGGTTTAAACCCTGTTTGGGCACTAATTTCGGTGTTAACGGGGGCGAGGGTTGGCGGACTTTTAGGTGTAATTGTGGCGGTACCCACTGCTGTGGTCATCAAGACGGCTTTAAGCGCCGTACGTCCTCGTGGAAACAGCAGCCACTCGGATGAAAGCCTTGCTTGTGGGGAAGATGCTGGTGTAGAGGCAATTGTATCAGAAGCCTTGCCGACCACTACTGAGGTCAGCCGTTCTCATGGTCTTCCTGAAGTGAATCCATCCTAAGACTGTGGATTCACTATTGAACCCATAAACAAAATGCTTCCTGTCTGATTATCTCGAATTACGCAGAAGAAGGGACGATCCACAATCATCCGGAATGGCTCTTGGGTAGGTATTTTAGCTGATAATAGCACTACGCCCACAGAAGTCGCCGCAGCGGCTTCTGTACCTTCTTCATTTACCTCCACAAAGGTTTTATGCTTAACCTCGCTGATTTTGAGATTTTTCCCCATACCAGAAAAATTCGCTCCGTTGCTGAAAGCCTCACCCATACCTAAAGCTGTCAGCGCCTCATTAAGTGTGACATCATAGTCCATTTTGAAGCGGGGCAAGCGAATAAATCCTTCCTGCTTGCTAAACTGAGTCAACCATTTTTCCCAGTTCTCTGTATTTAAGTTTTGATAGAAGGCATTTAAGCTAGAGTTCTGTTTAGGCTGAAATACATAAAAGCTGACCTTACCATCTCTACCATAAGGTAGATTTATTGCCTGAAACAGTTCGTTTTCATAATATCTATACTCACCCGTTTGCGACATCATCGGGTGTTGTTTTTGTTCGCTTGATGTCAAGTTAAATGGATAATCAGCGGTTTGCTTTTTGTCGAATTCATTTGTCCAGCTACCTTTAAAGTAGATGGCATTGATGAGAAAAAGCACCTGGTCTGGATCTATTTTTTCGACTATCTTATTGATTTTTCCCTGGGTGTTCTCCTGAACCCATTTATTTATAATGTTAGGTGCATTTGCATCTCTAAAGTTTAAATTGCTTACCCTAGCTGTATAAAAATCTTGATTTTTCTGGACGAATTCTCGCTTGAAGGTAGCATCTTGACTTGCCCAAAGCGAGTTAGCAATGGTCAATTGTACTTTTGGATCGGGGTTTTCTAAAAGCGTTTTTAATGCGGCGTTAGAGGAGTTGATCGTATCTAGACTCATTCCCCGTAACTCCAATGTTTTTGCCATTGCTTCCTGAGTAGAACCACTGGATCCGTTGTAGGTCATAGCCAGGGCGATCGCTACACTTGAAGGTGAGACAAAAACGTTTTTGCTACTATCCTGTCTCTGAATTGCTGAAAACAGTTTGAAGCCAAATTTAGTATTAGCTGCGACAAGTTTGGTATCAGGACTCATTTTTTTCTTTGATATAGGAGATTCTGACTCAGGCAACGGAGATTGAGCAAACGCGCTCGTACTACTATTGATTTGAGAACAGCCTAATACACCCATGAGAACAACACCAGCAGCAGCTAGAGCGTAGCGTCTTCCTAGACGAACACCGTAACGTCTTTGCAGAAAATTTTCTCGAGCATGACTAAATTTCTGCTTCATTTTACCACATTAACCCCCAAAGTCCTTCTTTTGACTATGGCATTTCAGGTCAAAAAACTTTGAGCGGTTACAGTTTTAGCAACAGCATGGAGTGGGGAGTGGGGACGCGGGGACGCGGGGACGCGGGGAAAATTCATTCAAAAATATCCCCCTTGTCCCCCTTGTCCCCCTTGTCCCCCTTGTCCCCCTTGTCCCCCTTGTCCCCCTTGTCCCCCTTGTCCCCTTTGTTCGGATCTCAAATAGGATTGCTATATCTCTATTTCAAGAACCTGGATCCACAATTGAACCCATAAACAAAATGGTTCCTGTGCCATTTTCGCGAATTGCACTGAAGAAGGGACGATCCACAATCATCTGGAATGGCGGTGGGGAAAATACGACTGATGTTGCAACAACTCCCACAGAAGTTACTGCTGCGGCTTCTGTACCTTCTTCATTTACCTCGATAAAAGTTTTATGCTTAACCTGGCTAATTTTTAGCGACTGATCAGCAATGCCGGAAAAATCAGCTTCGTCACTGAAAGCCTCACCCATGCCTAAAGCTGTCAGCGCATCATTAAGTGTGACATCATATTCTATTTTGAACCGGGGCAAGCGAATAAATCCTTTCTGCTGGCTAAAATTGCTTATCCATTTTTCCCAGTTCTCGGTGTTTAAGGTTTCATAGAAAGCATTTAAACTAGAGTTCTCTTTAGGCAGGAATACATAAAAGCTGAACTTCCCATCTTTCCCATAAGGTAGACTTATCGCCTGAAAGAGTTCATTTTCATAATATTTATAGTTACCCGTTTGCGACATCATCGGGTATTCTTTCTGTTCACCTGATGTGAGGTAAAATGGATAATCAGCCGTTTTATTTTTGTCGAATTTATTTGTCCAGTTACCTTTGAAGTAGATAGCATTGATGAGAAATAGTACCTGATTGCGATCTATTTTGTCAACTATCTGATTGATTTTTCCTTGGGTATTGTCCTGAACCCATTTATTGATAATGCCTGGTGCACCTGGATCGTTGAAGTTTAAATTCGTGACCTCAGCTTTGTAAAAATCTTGATTTTTCTGGATGAATTCTGGTTTCAATGTAAAATCTTGTCTTACCCAAAGCGAGTTAGCAATAGTCAATTTCACTTCCGGGTCGGAGTTTTCTAAGAAGGTTTTTAAGTCAGCGTTAGCAGAGTTGAGTTGATCCAAGCTAATTCCCTGTAACTCAAGTGCGTTTGCCATTGCTTCTTGAGTAGAACCACTAGCACCGTTGTAGGTTATAGCAAGGGCAAACGCTACACTTGAAGGTGAGATAAAAACGTTTTTGTTAGTGTCTTCCTTGAGAACTTCTGAAAACAGTTTGAAGCCAAATGTAGTATTAGCAGTAACTACTTTGGGATCAGGATTCAACGCAACGCTTGCAGGTGATGAGGAAACGTCTTGCTGAGGAGATAGTGAAAATAAAAACTGTTCGAGTGAAAATGACTTGTCCACAGCAAACGCGCTCGTGTTACTATTGAAACACCCTAATACACCCATGAGGACAGCGCCTGCGGCAACTAAAGCGCACCGTCTCTCTAAGCCGAAACGTCTTTGCATAAAATTATACCGAAAAAGTATAAAAGTTCGCGCCAATTATACCACCTTAACTAGGCTAGCTCTAAGGGTGCAAATGTTAAAAGTTATTTCCCCCACACCCCCACACCCCTACACCCCCACACCCCTATTTAGCAGATACACTCCACCAAGCTAAGCCGTAGGGCTGAGTTACTGCGTTTACCTGTTGGCGAAACTGGACGCGGATTTTATAATTTGCGGTAGCAGGAACGGGACAGAAAATATGTTGTACACTATCAACTTCACTGATTGATGAGCAAACAGCAGCTTCTGTTGAAGGTGCATCAGCTTTCACTAGGTAGAGGTTGAGATTGTTTAAGCCGCGATCGCGGAACTTCTCCCCAGGTTCATACAGACCATTTTTATTTTTATCTTCTAACTCCACCAATCTGTCCCAAGTCAGGGTAATGGCAATAAAACTCCCCTGCTGTAACGGTTTGGCTAACAAATATTCCACAGATGACCCAAAATTCACTTTACCATAATCCCAGCCTATGGCAGGCACAGTTTGTGATGGATTCCATTGACCAGCACTAAATTGCTGGTAAGCACGAAACGCATTCAAATGACCTGCTCCCATTTGAACGTCTAAGGGAATTTTTGGGTTTTTGTATGCTTCAGTAGCCAGCCAATCTCGATTTTGTTTATCAATGAGCGTCCGGGTCATTCCCAACCGCAAGCCATCACCAGTGTCCTTAATTTTATCAGCTGAATTCAGCAAGACCGCTTTGGTGACTTCATGTCGGCGAGAAGCTATGCTCCAGTTAGGTTGTTTTGTTCGCAGTTGTCTATCACCAAATTCCTGCAACAGCGCTACTGTAGCCGTCACTTGAGGCGCGGCAAAACTCGTACCTGTTACCTTGTTCCTTTTGCCATCTGGATTGAGTACACGAATATTCCTACCAGGAGCGACTAAACTGATGGCACGACGTGGTTCAAGATCAATTTCCTTTCCAGCTAATCGCCGGATCATTCCCGGATCTGCCGAAGCCAAGTTAGAAACATCAACTTTATTAAACACCCCTTCCTGCTGGGATGAAAAAGCCACGTTGACTCCATTATAATTATCAGTAGGGATGGCAATACCTCCCTTACCTTGGTTGCCAGCAATTACATATAAGACATTGTGTACGCGACTAGACCAGTCAATACATAGGGTTAGTAAAGCCTCTCCGTCTAACACAGCTTTTGGTCGCGGATCGCGGTTTAAGGGTTCGCCAAAGCTGAAATTAATTGCACGGACATCTCCACCATTTTGCAGTGCTACTTGTTGCGCGGATAAGCACTCCTCTGGCTGACCGATATTTTTAGAGCCACCCACGGCAGATGAATACAGTCGAGATCCAGGGGCAATTCCTGGTAACGCTTTATCTGTGCCGACCATTATACCAGCAACATTGTAGGCGTGGGGATCAACACCGCTATTGGATTTGGCTGGTTTATTGCGTAAGAAGGCTCCAGCTAAGGACACAGAGCGATTTTTTGACACCGCTTTATCCAACCCAAACGTACCAGGACGCCCAATTTCTACCTGACCAATGGCAATCTTACGACCAATTAAATTCTCCTGTAGATGTAGTCTAAACGCATCAATGCCATCTTTTCCAAGGAAAGTTTCTAAAGCAAGTACCGGTACACTTAAGCAGGAAGCACTTAATCCCCAAATTAGCCAAGTTAGTTTTTTCACTTTAGTCGTTGTTGGTTGTTGGTTGTTGGTTGTTGGTTGTTGGTTGTTGGTTATTGGTTGTCTTACCAAACAACCACCAACTTTGAACAAATAACAATTCCTAAAGAACAAAGAAAAGATGGGATCAAACAGGTGAGGGCTTGCTCGAGATTTTGTTAAAATGCTAACAGACGAGGACGCTCTACAACGCACTAGCCATGACCCAAACGCCATCAAAAAAGCCCATTGTGATTGCTCCATCTATCCTATCAGCAGATTTCAGCCGTCTGGGAGATGAAATTCGCGCTGTAGACGCTGCTGGAGCAGATTGGATTCACGTCGATGTAATGGACGGTCGCTTTGTACCTAATATTACCATAGGTCCTCTGATTGTGGAGGCGATTCGTCCGGTAACCAACAAGCCTCTGGATGTCCACTTGATGATTGTGGAGCCTGAAAAGTATGTAGAGGACTTTGCCAAAGCAGGTGCTGATCACATTTACGTCCATTGTGAGCATAATGCTTCCCCTCACCTTCACCGTACTCTAGGACAAATTAAGGAACTTGGCAAACTAGCTGGTGTTGTGCTCAATCCATCAACGTCTTTGGATTTTATTGAGTACGTGCTGGAAATTTGTGATCTGGTGTTGATCATGAGCGTCAACCCCGGTTTTGGCGGTCAAAGTTTTATCCCCGCTGTAGTTCCCAAAATTCGCAAACTGCGCCAGATGTGTGATGAACGCGGTCTAGACCCCTGGATTGAAGTGGATGGGGGACTGAAAGCCAATAATACCTGGCAGGTTTTGGAAGCAGGCGCAAATGCCATCGTGGCTGGTTCAGCTGTGTTTAAAGCCAAAGATTATGGTGAGGCGATCGCCGCCATTCGCAACAGCAAGCGTCCCGCCCCAGAACTAGCGACGGTTTAACCAGCAAGTAAAGTTGTTTGTATGTAGTTGCGCTTGGGCGCATAAAACCGCCATTTCATACGAAGACAGCGCAACTACAAACCCTGTGTGGCACATTACTATCCTCAGCCATAAAAAAGTGGGCAAAAGCCCACTTTACAAACGCAACACTCAACATTTACTTACGGTCATCACCCAATAACTCAGCTATCTCAGATCGTAAAATAGCAGGTAATTTCTTAGTTCGTAGTAGCGCTTCAGCGCCGGTTTAACTGCGATTTAACCGGCGCTGAAGCGCTACTACAAACCTATTAAAGTTGACTTTACAGACCACTAGTAGTCTGTCAATCGAACTTTGCTTGGTTTATGATGATTTGTTTGTATTTTTGAGGACTAAAGTCCTCACTACAAACAAGCGCAAAGTATACTTGCCAGAGTACTAGTAGTCTGACTTGTAAATTTAGATGGGTAATTACTTAGTTTGTAGTAGCGCTGTCAACGCCTGTTTAACCGCGATTTTATGCGCTAAAGCGCTACTACAGCATCAGTTTTAGTCGATGGTTTTCTTGACGTTATCTTTCACGTCTTCAACACCGTGACGTACTTGGCTTTCAGCTTGCTTTGCTTTTCCTTCAGCCTGATCTTCGGGATCGCCAGTCACGTTTCCTAGTACTTCTTGGGCTTTACCTTCAATGTTTTTAGCAGTAGCTTTTGCTCTATCTTCTAAGCTCATTTTGATCTCCTATTTTCTCTGAAATTAGACTTCAAAGTGATATGTAAACTTTGAAATTCTTGGTTAACATGTTTATAGAATAACTTCATATTTTTGCCATAGCCTTCCGCCACAAGACATATTAGTTATCTATGCTAAAAGAGAGAGGTGGAAGGAATTATGAATTATGAAAGTGGGTAGTATGTTACGTAGACTAGAAAGGGATGGGGTTTTTGTTGGTTGGCGCTGGCTCTAAAGCAATTTTTTTTTCAGAAATCATAATTGAGCGTTCAGAATTTTGTTACCAGAATTAGTTAAATTATGTAAAATAAGGTTATACTCCCGAACCGCGCTTAAGATTACCGAAAGAATTTTTAGCTCACGCAAAGGCGCAAAGGCGCAAAAAAGGAAAATTATAGGTAATCTTAGAACAGTTCGGGAGTAAGAGCTATATCGCAGTTTTCATCCGCATGAAGTACAGATTTATCTGCGTTCATCTGCGTTTATCTGCGGTTTGTTAACTCTTGAATGTACCTCACTCTCATTGAAAAGCGCTATAATGACTACTACCTAGAAAAGATGGTCTGGGATGTAATCGTAAAGAGGTAGTGTCCATAGGGATGAGATTCGTTAGCACTAAGATTAGGGTATTTCTGGCGAAACTTTATGACAGAATTTGGTCTTCAAGCTCCCTTTAAACCAACCGGAGATCAGCCACAAGCGATCACTCAACTGGAGGCTAGTATCCAGTCAGGAAATCGCTACCAAACTTTACTGGGAGCTACGGGAACTGGTAAGACATTTACAGTAGCATCCGTAATTGAAAAAGTAGGCAAACCCGCTTTAGTCCTAGCACACAACAAAACTCTGGCGGCACAACTTTGTAATGAGTTGCGGGATTTCTTTCCCAACAACGCAGTTGAGTATTTCGTCAGCTACTATGATTACTATCAGCCGGAAGCTTACATTCCTGTAAGCGATACATATATCGAAAAAACGGCTTCGATTAACGATGAAATAGATATGTTGCGTCATTCGGCGACGCGATCGCTATTTGAACGCCGCGATGTCATTGTTGTTGCTTCCATTAGCTGCATCTACGGTTTAGGTATTCCCGCAGAATACCTCAAAGCTGCCATTCCTTTGCAAGTGGGAAGAGAGGTTAATCAACGCCAGATTTTGCGGGATTTGGCATCCATACAATACAGCCGCAATGATCTAGAAATGGGTCGGGGACGTTTCCGTGTCCGGGGTGATGTATTAGAAATTGGTCCGGCATACGAAGATAGAATTATTCGGGTAGAATTCTTTGGCGATGAAATTGACGCTGTTCGTTACGTTGACCCCGTGACGGGTGAAATTATCAAGAGTTTGGAAGCAGTGAATATTTACCCTGCACGTCACTTCGTCACACCGGAAGAACGGCTAGAGGAAGCTTGTGACGCTATTGCAGCAGAATTAAAAGAGCGCAAAGCACAATTAGAGTCAGCCGGAAAACTACTAGAAGCGCAACGAATAGACCAGCGGACACGTTATGATTTGGAAATGTTGCGTGAGGTGGGTTATTGTAACGGTGTGGAGAACTATTCCCGCCACTTAGCAGGACGCATTGCTGGGGAACCCCCTGAGTGTTTGATTGATTATTTTCCCAAAGATTGGCTGTTAGTAATTGATGAATCTCACGTCACTGTACCGCAAATTCGCGGCATGTATAATGGCGACCAAGCAAGGAAACATGTTTTAATTGAGCATGGGTTTCGTCTCCCTAGTGCTGCTGATAACCGTCCTTTGAAAGCAGAGGAATTTTGGGAAAAGGTGAACCAGTGTATTTTTGTTTCCGCTACGCCAGGAAATTGGGAATTAGAAGTTTCTGAAGGTCAGGTGGCGGAACAAATCATTAGACCGACTGGAGTGGTTGATCCAGAAATTATGGTCAGACCCACGGAAGGGCAAATTGATGATTTGTTAGGTGAAATTAAAGACAGAGTTGACCGCCAGGAACGGGTGTTGATTACAACATTAACCAAGCGCATGGCGGAAGATTTAACTGAGTATTTGCAAGATAATGGCATCCGGGTGCGATATTTGCATTCCGAGATTAATTCCATTCAGCGCATTGAGATTTTGCAGGATTTGCGCGATGGTGAATTTGATGTGTTGGTGGGTGTGAACTTGTTACGCGAGGGGTTAGATTTACCGGAAGTTTCTCTCGTGGCGATTTTAGATGCTGATAAAGAGGGGTTCTTGCGTGCGGAGCGTTCTTTAATTCAAACTATTGGTAGAGCGGCGCGTCATGTCCGGGGACAAGCGATTATGTATGCTGATAACCTTACTGATAGTATGATCAAAGCTATTGAAGAAACTGACAGGCGTCGTGGTATTCAGACGGCATACAACCGATTACACGGGATTACACCCCAATCCATTGTGAAGAAAAAATCCAGTAACGCGATTCTGTCTTTCTTGGAAGTGTCGCGTCGGTTGAATGCAACTGATTTAGAGGTAGTTGATAAACATATAGATGAGTTACCGTTGGAAGAGATTCCGGATTTGATTACTCGGCTGGAAGTGCAGATGAAGGAAGCCGCGAAGAAACTGGAGTTTGAAGAGGCGGCGAAATTGCGCGATCGCATTAAGCATCTGCGGGATAAGTTGGTGGGACGTTAGGTCGTTTCTGCTAGCCCTTTCAAGGTGCACGTCGAAAAACTTCACTTTTACGCTTCACCTTGATAAAAGCGTTGACTCATTTGTCATTTAATCTTGTAAGGGAGTATGAAGAATTACCCTCTTAATCCCCCCACACCCCTACACCCTCACACCCCTATACCCCTGTGTTTCAAGAAAGGTTAGTCCTACGAATTACGAATTATTCAGTGAACTTCTCCAAGAAGCACTTCTTGACATGCTCCAGTCGCAGTTGGTAAGTTACCAGGAATATCCAACTGTCGCCAGTAGGCTAAAACTGCGAAGGCGATCGCTTCTTTAAAATCAGCACTCAAACCCACTTCATCTGTAGTTAAAACTGGCACTGAACCCACTCGCATCTGTAACTGATGTTTCAGATAAAGATTGCGACTACCTCCACCACACAATAGTATACGCTGTGGCATTTGCGGCAAAAAAGTACGGTAACTGTGCACAATGGAAGCCGCAGTTAGTTCTGTGAGAGTTGCCAGCACATCAGCAGGACTCAGTTGGTAGGCTTGGGCGTCTTTTAAACACTGATGAAGGTAAGTAACGCCGAATAACTCTCGACCTGTAGACTTGGGGGGTGGTAGATGAAAGTACTCTTGGCTTAGCCATTGTTCTACCAAAGCATCGCAGGGAGTGCCACTCGCCGCCCAACAACCATCCTCATCATAGGTTTTAGCACCAGCAGTTAAATGCTGTACCGCCAGATCCAACAGACTATTTCCAGGTCCGGTATCCCAGGCGCGAATTTCTGTCAACCAGTTTTCACAACGAGGTGGAATATAAGTAACATTACCAATACCACCGATATTTTGAATACAACGAGCTTCTTGAGGGTGACTGAGTAAAGCAGCATCTACCCGAGGCACAAGGGGCGCACCTTGACCACCAGCAGCTATATCCGCCACACGGAAGTTACTCACAGTTGTTATACCCGTCAGATGGGCAATGACAGCACCACGACCAAGTTGGAGAGAATAGCCAAGTTTGGGGGGAATGGGGAGTGGGGAATGGGGAGTGGGGAGTGGGGAATGGGGGGATGGGGGGGATGAGGGGGATGGGGGAGATGGGGGAGATGGGGGGGATGGGGGAGATAAAGAAATTAATTTTTCTTTCCCTATTCCCCCTACTCCCCATTGCCCCTTATCCCCAGAGGGGGCCCCGAGTTCCCCACTCCCTACTCCCCTCAACATTGGTCGATGGTAGACTGTTTGACCGTGGGAGCCAATCAAAGTCGCTTTTTGGTGAGCAATTTGAATATTTTGCGCAGCTTGGGCAAAGGCAAAGGCGATGGCATCATCTAATTCTGCCAACTCTGCCATTGAGATGGGAATTCCAGCACAAACTGCCAATATGCGTTCCCTAATGTCATGTGGGTAGGGATATGTTGCGCCTGCTACCAACTCTATTTTGATATCCAAATCTTTACCAGAAATGTCTATTAAGGCAGCGTCTATACCATCTACCGAGGTGCCACTGATTAAACCTATTATCCGAGTCATTGGATTTGAAACCGCTGATGTACGCAGATGAACGCAGATAATTATCGCGCATATTATCCACGTTTATTTGCTACAGGGTGCGGTTCACTCTTCTATGGTCACACGGCTAGGTGGCTTGTTGTTTTTTTCTGCTGAAATGATATGTAAATCGATGTTTTTGAGCAATCGCAGCAACTTATGAGTTAAAGATCCTTTAAAGAATATTTGCCAGGGCGATCGCTGACTTGCGCCAATCACAATCTGGGTAATGCGGTATTTTTTCGCTAATTCCGCGATCGCCTGGGCTATATCGCTGCTGGTGGTACGAATGAATGTCCCGTCAAATTCTTGACAGAGCTTCTCATAAGTTTCTACGTATAAGCTTTCCTCCTTAGTGAGGAAGCGGTCTGGAGCGGCAACAAACATAGCATAAAGAGGGGCATTCATGTAGCCTGCAATCCTTGCTCCCCGGCGTAATAGTTGCACTGAGGTGGTAGAGGTGGATACGCATACCAAAACTCGCTCGTGAATGTTACAAAATTTACCTTCTGGAGTGGAGGCAATGGCATTTTCTTCAACGTTGTCGGCCACTTCTCGCAGTGCCAACTCCCGCAAAGCAATCAGATTGCGGCGTTGGAAAAAGTTATCCAGCGATTGTTGAATTTTTTGCGGTGCATAAATTTTACCTTCCAGTAAGCGTTCTTGCAGCATTTCTGGGGTAACATCTACTACCACGACCTCATCGGCTTCCTCTAAGATGCGATCGGGAACACGTTCTCGCACTACCACGCTAGTAATCCGCGCTACTAAGTCATTGAGACTTTCCAGATGCTGAATATTCATGGTAGAGTAAACATCAATACCATCTGCCAGAATGACTTCTACATCTTGGTAGCGTTTTTCTCTTTGGGAACCAGGGACATTGGTATGTGCGAGTTCATCAATTAACACTAACTGGGGCGATCGCGCTAAAATCCCTTCTGTATCCATTTCTGTCAGCGTCAACTCCCCCCGAGAAATTTGCTTGCGGGGTATTATCTCTAATCCTTCGGCTTTTTGCCCAGTCTCCTTACGTCCGTGGGTTTCCAAAAGCCCAATGACGACATCAATGCCTTCTGTTTTGAGTCCATGGGCTTCTTCCAGCATCCGGTAGGTTTTGCCTACTCCAGGAGCCATGCCGATAAATATTTTGTGTTTACCCCGCCTTGAAGGACTGCGCTCATAAGGGACAGAAACAACAGGCTCAGTATATGCTTTTTGTGAATTAGTCTTATTAAGAACCTCAGCCTTATTAATCATAATCTAGTGAGGAGTGAGGAGTGAGGAGTGAGGAGTGAGGAGTGAGGTGTTTGGTGTTTGGTGTTTGGTGTTTGGTGTTTGGTTCCAAACAACAACCAACAACCAACAACCAACAAACAACAAACAACCAACAACCAACAACCAACAATTTATTTATTCTGCTTACGATTAAACTCATCAAAATCCAGATGATTATTCAATCTTAGAACATTGACTCCAGGCTCTCCAAAAATCCCCAAAAATCTCCCCTCTGTATACTTATTAACAAAAGGAAGTAACTCGTCTTGTCTAACACCACGGGCACTAGCAACCCTTGCCAACTGCTCTCGTGCTGCTCTGAATGAAATATGCGGATCTAAGCCTGATGCCGAAGTGTAAATAAGATCTGCGATTGGTTGAATATTTTCTTCTTTGAGTTGATTTGCGGTTTCTTGAACTCGCTTGAGCAAGTCTGGATTACTGGGAGCGAGATTGCTAGCTCCAGATAAGCCAGTTGGCCTGGATTCTTTCCCTTGGCTGTATTTAACTGTACTGGGACGACCGTGGAAATATCGCTCAGATCTGAAGTGTTGCCCAATCAAAGCAGAACCAATTGGTTGTCCCTGGATATTTTGCACTATGCTGCCGTTAGCCTTTTCTTTGAGGACGGGGACTTGACCCACTAAGAGTATCAATAGAGGATAGATAATTGCGGTCAGCACCCAGAGAACCACGGTTATGCGAATTGCTCTGGTAGCTTCTCTGACAATAGACATAATTTGTTGGTTGTTGGTTGTTGGTTGTTGGTTGTTGGTTGTTGGTTGTTGGTTATTGGTTATTGGTTGTTGGTTGTTGGTTAAATGATCACAAACCTTCTTCCCCCATTCCCCACTCCCCACTCCCCACTCCCCATTCCCAACTCCCCACTCCCCATTCCCCACTCTTCATCTTAACCCGACTACAGTAATCACCATATCAATCAACTTAATTGCAATAAACGGCGCAATCACGCCCCCTAAACCATAAATCAAAATATTTCGTTGCAACAACTCATTAGCTGACAGAGGTCTAAACTTCACACCCGTTAGAGCCAAGGGAATCAAAGCAGGAATAATCAAAGCGTTATAAATCAACGCCGACAGCACGGCAGAATTTGTGCTGGTTAACCTCATAATATTCAGACTTTGTAGGTTAGCTGAGGTAAACAACACCGGGATAATCGCAAAGTACTTAGCAATATCATTGGCAACGGAAAATGTAGTTAGAGCGCCTCGAGTAATCAGCAATTGTTTACCAATAGCAACAATATCAATCAGCTTTGTGGGGTCAGAGTCCAAATCCACCATATTGGCTGCTTCTTTTGCCGCTTGAGTACCAGTATTCATTGCTACCCCGACATTTGCTTGGGCTAGGGCTGGTGCGTCGTTAGTGCCATCCCCCGTCATTGCCACGAGTTTGCCTTCTGCCTGTTGCCGTTGAATGACGGTGATTTTGTCTTCTGGGGTTGCTTCGGCAATGAAGTCATCTACACCAGCTTCTTGGGCTATTACAGAAGCGGTAATTCGGTTATCCCCAGTTAACATGATGGTATGCACTCCCATGCGCCGCAACTGGTCAAAGCGATCGCGAATACCAGGTTTCACAATGTCTTTGAGATAGATAACGCCATAGATTTCACCTTCAATGGCTACCGCTAGGGGTGTACCTCCCAGTTGCGAAACTCGTTCGTATGCGGTATCGAGTTCTGGCGTATCCTGTCCGTCGTGGGAAATTACAAATGCCTTAATAGCTGCTACTGCGCCTTTTCGTACCGGGCGTCCATTGGGCAGGTTAGTGCCACTCATACGAGTTTTGGCAGAAAACTCCACTCCTTCAGATCTGTCATAGTCAAAATCAATCTTGGCACCTAATCTTTCTGCGAGTCGTACAATTGATTTTCCTTCAGGGGTATCATCAAACACGCTTGCAGTCAAAGCCACATTGGCGATTTCCTCT
The DNA here is from genome assembly GCA_016903675.1 of Stigonema ocellatum SAG 48.90 = DSM 106950. GTDB lineage: Bacteria > Cyanobacteriota > Cyanobacteriia > Cyanobacteriales > Nostocaceae > Stigonema > Stigonema ocellatum. Next base: position 23,588 of record JADQBA010000101.1, read on the forward strand.
ATAGAGTGTCCATTGATGGGAATGAACTCCTCTGCCAAGCGATTACCGAGGGTAATTGTACCTGTTTTGTCAAGTACTAGGGTGTTGATATCACCACATGCCTCTACCGCTCTTCCTGAGGTGGCAATGACGTTAAATTGGGCGACTCTGTCCATACCAGCGATGCCAATGGCGCTGAGCAACCCTCCAATTGTGGTGGGAATCAACGCTACTAACAAAGCAATCAATATTGGCACGCTGACTGGACTTTTGACATAGGAGGCGATCGCTGGTAAGGTAGCAATGACAAACAGAAACACTAAGGTAAGAACCGCGAGTAACACCGTAAGAGCAATTTCGTTTGGTGTTTTCGTTCGTTCTGCGCCTTCCACCAAAGCAATCATCCGGTCAATGAATCCTTTGCCTGGGTCTGCTGTGACGCGAATAATCAGTTCATCAGAGATGATACGTGTACCGCCAGTAACAGAACTAGCCACGTCTGAACCTGTTTCCTTGAGTACTGGTGCTGATTCCCCAGTAATCGCCGATTCATCCACCGAGGCGACACCCATAATCACTTCGCCATCCACAGGGATGATATCACCAGCAACCACGTAAACAGTATCACCCCGACGCAGGCTGGTGGAAGATACTTCAGTAACTGAGCCTTCTGGAGAGAGTTTTTTGGCCATTGTCTCGGACTTTGTTGACCGTAGGGCATCTGCTTGCGCCTTACCCCGCCCTTGGGCCACTGCTTCGGCAAAGTTGGAAAATAAAACTGTGAAGAACAAAATTCCTGTAATCAATCCGTTGAAAAGTCGTAGGTTGTTGCCTGGAACTGGACCAAATAGGTAGGGATCAATAGTAACCAGTAAAGTGATGATGGTGCCAACCCAAACTAAAAACATCACCGGATTTTTAATCGCATGTTTGGGATGAAGTTTGATGAAGGCATCTTTGATCGCTCTTTGGTAGAGTCCTTTTGTGCTCACCTGTAATTTGCGCGGGTTACGGCGATCGTTCTTCAGAGAACGAGGGGATCTAGGTGTGGAGGAATTCGTGGAGTCCATCATTGTTGAATGGGGAGTAGGGGGGAAAATTAGTGTAAGGCGGGTATTGCCCACCAAAACCTGGACATGGTTGGCAACGCTTACGTGGTTTTCAAAAATCAAATAGGAATCCCATTTTCCAGTGCGATCTTCATTTTTTTATAAGAACATACAAGAAGCGGCGCTATCATTCAGCAATTTCAGCTTTTACTTAAGAAGAAAGAATTTAGACTTTAGTCGCAAGAATCAGGTCTTGAATTCTCTGTAACTAGTAGATGAATTCCAGCTAAAGTCCCCCATAAGCTTAAAAATTTGCTGGTTCATCAGATATTATTTGACTACATTTTCCCAAGCTGATTCGTTTCTTATGCAATTCCTCATTTTTATATTTTTTCTATCATAAAGTTATTTATTTTTTCTCTAAATAGGTTTTTAAAGTCATCATTTCTACTGTAACAGGTTTTTCTAAAAATTAGCAAGGTTACTTAAAAAGTATCACATTACTCCCGTCCTCAGCAATTATTTATCTGTTGATAATTCTCTATATAGGAATCCTAAATCATTTGTGAAAAAACTTAAGTAGTGTAGGTGGGGCTATGCCCTACAAAACCTGGATCTGGTGGGCAGTGCCCACCCTACGTGTGTTTCAAAAATCAAATATGATTCCTATATATAGCAATCCGTGGAGGAATTATAAACACTTCTCCCAAGTCCCCCTTGTCCCCCAAGTCTTCAAAGTCCCCTTTGTTCAGATCTCAAATAGGATTGCTATAGCAGTCCTAAATGATTCGTGAAAGTCCAGAAACCCGGTTTCTTAAAGAAACCGGGTTTCTAAAGCATGGAATTTTCACGCTTGTAATAGGATTGCTATATAGATTTTTTATATCTGTTGATATATTTTTGGATACAAATGTATAGCCTGTTATTGAGAATTAAAAAGGACTATAGCATTCCGTGCAGGAGATACGAACACCTCTCCCAAGTCCTCAAAGTCCTCCTTCTCTCCCAAGTCGTCCCTCTTGAGAGGAAATCTGCGGAGGATCGCTATATAAGCCTCCAACGATCGCCTCGGATGCGTAAGCGTTGCGAGTAAAGCGAAACATATGAAAGAAACACATTTTTCCCCCACACCCCTGAAACTACACCCCTACACCCCTGTGTTCCTTAGGAGGTAAATAAACATAACTGTTAGGGCAGGAGCGTTGTTAGTGGTTATTAGTTGGTTGGTTTGAAACCATTTAATAAAAGTTAATATAGTGAGATTTATTTGTGCCTACCTACTTAGCAGTCGTCAATGATTTGCGGTACTAGACACCTAGTTTCCCTGAGAAACCAGATGTCTAAAGGCTAGCAAATTTGCAACTCAAATAGGATTGTCATAATTTCTTGGTCGCTAAGTAGTCAGGATGTTAAGATGATTCAAGGCTACTAATCCGATGGTGAAGCTCCTTCCTCTCTAACACCACTGCTGCGCTTTAAGAGTAATTGTATGTTCAACCCAAGCCAGTAGGTTGGGTAAGGCTACAGTGAAACCCCGAAATTAATAGCCGGGTTTTGTTCCTTAAAGAACGCCTTGCACCATTCGGTAATTTAAGAGCGGCATGGAAGTCAGGATCGAAGCACAGAGAGCTTTCAAAGAGCAGAGGGAGAGGTTAGTGGCGAGATGTACTTCTTGGCAACTAATAACTGAAAACTAACAGCTAACTCAAAATGAAACTGGGTGCTACACTAAAAATCTTACTCGTTGAAGATGACGAACTGTTTCGCCTTGGTCTGCGAACACGGTTACAACAGGAAACGGGCTTAGAAATCGTAGCAGAGGCAGAAGATGGCGAACAAGCAGTGGAATTGGCAAATCTCCATCCACTGGATTTAGTTTTACTTGATGTTGGTTTACCGGGAATCGGTGGGATTGAAGCCTGTCGGCAAATCAGGCAGCAGCACTCAAATCTACCCATATTAGTGTTAACATCGCGTTCAGAAAAACCCATGATTGCTCGATTAATTGCAGCGGGAGCACAGGGCTACTGCCTCAAAGGTATCCCCTCGGAGTCTCTGATATTAGCATTGCGCTCAGTAGCGGCAGGTGCTTCTTGGTGGGATAAAACAGCAACCACAGAAATTCGGGCAGCTTTTGAAGGAAGCCGCGATGCTGCATTGCCCGAAAAAGTCGCCTCACCTCTAGACAACCCATTAACGAAGCGGGAACAAGAAATTCTAGCGCTGGTAGCAACTGGCAAAAGCAATCAAGAAATTGCCCAAATTCTCTATATTACTTCTGGGACAGTGCGGGTTCATGTTCATGCTATTTTGCAGAAGCTAGAGGTGCGCGATCGCACTCAAGCCGCAGTCTTAGCCATTCAAAAAGGATTAGTAGCACCAGAACTGCTGTCAAGCACTTAACATGGTTCATGGTTCATTGTTGATGGTTCATTGTTAATAGCAACCAACAATCAACAGTCAACAGTCAACAATTTTTCAGATAGAGACGAACCCCCTCCCCGACTTGTTGAAGGTTTGGTTCAATCTTCTTGCTGAGGAAATCCTCCACTGTCCGCGCTACTGGACCCACAAGTAGCTGCGGTACATTCTTGATCTGCTTCGTGTCGATAATGAGTTCGCCTCGGCTTTCAATTTGGGTACCGCCGTTTTTCTCCAGAAAGCGGTTTTTCCCAGAGCAGTAAACCGCCTCAGTAAATGCGTGTGTCTTGATGCGCCATCCAGTAGTGAAATCAGCATCGTTCCATGTGGCAAAATCTGTCCACGAGAGCATCGCCTCACTGAGTATAGCACGCGCCACCACCGGAATCTCACCACCCCCGTGCCACTCGTTGACAATTTGAATGAGTCCGTTTTTTTCAGAACGTGACTTGACTTCGATCCCTCGCACATCTGGCAAGTAGGACACAACTTCAACAAGCTTGTCGCGGTAGGTTGCGTAGACGAGCGGAAGTGGAAAGGGAATGTAGGTATCAGCGGAGATGATCATCAGTAGATTCCGATTCGTTTATACTGCTGTTGGGCAAATAGTCAGAGCAATTGAGCGCTTCTTTCGTTAACACTATACACGGATTTACCGCACAATTCAGATAATGATTGTCTTTAAAAAACTGACAGTTCTTACAGGGAACTTGCTTGAAGCGGTTACTAATTACTTTAGCATTTTCTGGAAACTTGCGCCTATTTGATGGAACAATCAAAGCGGCGATCGCCCAAAGAATCATCAAGAAAAGGGGAGTAAATAACAGTGGTACATAAATGCTCTGACTATCCAGTTTTGTGGTATGATCTTTTTCCTGAACCACTTCAGTTTTCATCGGGTTTGAGGAATGAAAACTATTTTCTGTTAATATATAGCGTTGAAAAAAATATGAATTATACATATTAAAAACCTCCAGTTCTAAGAGTCTCCATTACTCCATTACCTAATCATTGGTATGCACACTACTTAAATACTTATGTGCATATAAAGCCAACTATGTCAAGCCATCATGAATTATAGACTCTGAAACTAATCTTTTTCATAATTCATAATTCATAATTCATAATTCTTACCGTCCAGTTGCTAGTTGGAATGCTTCCGCTACAGGTCCCAATGCCAGAACCGGAAAAAAGGTCAGTACCCCCAAAATCAACATGACTCCAGCTATCACACCTGTAAACAGGCGAGTATCTGTTTGCAGTGTCGCGCTGGTCACTCTTACGGATTGTTTGTGGGACAGACTGTCGGCTAAAAGCAGCAGGACAATGATCGGGAGATATCGTCCCAAAAAGAGGGTGAGTGCGGTAGTCAAATTCCACCATAACGCAGTGGGTGCAGGTTGACTATTTCCTAAGCCAGCCATGCCAGAACCATTGCCAGCAGCTGCTGAGGCATACTCGTAAACCACCTGGGTTAAACCGTGAAAGCCTGGATTGCTAATGCCTGACAAAGTATTGGGAAAGGCAAGGGTGATGGCAGCAGGAATCAAAATCAAAACAGGGTGGATCAGCAAAATGACGCTAACTAGGGTGATTTCCCTTTGCTCAATCTTGCGACCTAAAAATTCCGGAGTCCGTCCCACCATCAAGCCAGTGAGGAACACCGTCAAAATCACGTAGATTAATAGGTGAGCAGTTCCGGTGCCTTCAGCACCAAAGATAGCCTGAATAAACAAGTTCATCAGAGCGGAAAAATCACTCCCAGCCATGAGGGAATCAAATGCTGCATTTGCAGATCCAGTCATTGTACCAGTAGTAGCCATTGCAAATAGTGCCGTTTGCGCCCATCCTAGTCTGACTTCTTGTCCTTCTAAATTTGGCTGCTCTTCTCCCAAGAGAGAATTAACAAGGGGATTACCTTGGTATTCACCCACCGCAGTCACCCCAATCAGAAGAACAAAGATGGCAAATACCATCCAGTAAAGTAACCAGGTTTGCTTTTTGTTACCTATGAACACTCCATAAGTATATATAAAAGCAGCAGGAACACAAAGTTGACCTACTACTTCTAACAGATTGGAAGCACCATTCGGATTTTCATAAGGGTGGGCAGAACTCGCAGCAAAAAAACCGCCACCATTCCCCCCCAGCAGCTTAATGCTTTCAAAATGGGCAACTGGTCCTCTGGCAATGGTTTGAGTCGCCCCCTCCAACGTTGTTACTGTCTGTGGTCCTGCTAGAGTTTCTGGTACGCCTAACATCAGCAACAACACAGCACCTACAATGGATATTGGTAGTAAAACCCGCATGATAAAACGAGTTAAATCAACATAAAAATTTCCCAATGGTCTGCCGGTCAAACCTCGAATAAAGGCAATTCCCACTGCTGCACCAGTGGCGGGAGCAACAAACATCAAAAAGCCCAAAGCCGCTATTTGGGTTAAATACGACATAGTTGTCTCGCCTGAGTAGTGTTGGAGGTCGGCATTAACCAAAAATGAGATGGTTGTGTGCAAAGCCGTATCCCAAGTCGGCATCCCTAAATGTGTTGGATTCAGGGGCAACTTTGCTTGAAAAATCAGAAGGAAAAAGACTAAAATCGCCATAGCCAAATTGCTCACCAGCACACATTGGGCATACTTCCAACCCGTCATGTTTTCTTGTGGGTCAATGTCGCCCAGCTTGTAGATGACCTGCTCTAGAGGCGTCATGAGCGGATCGAGCCATGTTTTTTTTGGCATGAACACTCGCGCCAAATAGCCTCCAAACACAGGAGTCAGCGCTACCACAATGAGTAGGGTGACGGCAATTTGAAAAAATCCTTGTAACATGTATAGAAACTTCTGATATGTTTTTTGATTTTTCAAGCTTAGTCGCTTATTTAGCACTTAAGCGCAATAAAATATAACTCCTTAAAACTCTTCGTGATCTAAGTTGTAACCTGAAAAATATAAAATTGCTTCGCTCTGAAGATACAAAAATTTTTCACGAAATCAATATTTAATTAATTTTGAAATTACCCACTAGATAGATATAATATTAATCTTTTTAAAAGATCACATTCACAATTACAGATGATATATATCACAGAGGTTAAATTAATATAAACGTTTAATAAACGCTTGTTGTCCATTAAAATAAAAGTCGATTAGAACCGTTTGGCTTTCGCAGGATAGGGCATCACCTTTACCATTTTATATATAATAGTAGTCGGCGTGCTGCTGATTTTCAAGGCTCTGATCGGCTCAGTGCTGAAGCGCCTGCCAATGACCGTGACTATTCTCTATTTGGGAGTCGGCTACTGGCTTGGACTATCGGTTTCCGGCTAATCCAACTGACCCTGTGAAGAATTGCGCACTCCTGGAGAGGCTCACTGAGGTGTCGCCAAGCCTTGAAAGGGCTAGACTATAGGACTAGCCCTTTTAAGGTGCAAGTCATAATACTTGGATTTCCTTCGTGTTCTTCGTGCCTTCGCGGTTTAAAAAGATTTTTGAACCACGTTCGCCGTTAGGCGTGCCGAAGGCAAGACGCGAAGAACACGAAGAAGAACCAAGTCAAAAGACTTGCACCTTGAAAGGGCTAGACTATAGGACTTACCCATTGACAGAAATCGTCAGATATGCAGTAGGGGCGTATTGCAATACGCCCCTACTCAACGTTTGATTTTTGAACTAATGACAACCATCATCACCCACCTCCGGGGCGCAATGCCTTGCGCCCCTACAACTCGGTTAAGATTTTTTTTGATGGGAATTCTGGTTGTAGAGACGCGATTAATCGCGTCTGGTCAGGGTTTCGCGATCAGGGTAATTATTTTAACCGAGCAGTATTGGTACCGCTGCGCGTTCGTCAAAAGTCACTCATGCTTATAATGTAAGCTTTTCTAATTTTTAATTCCGCATACCCCTTCGGGGAAGCAAGCGTGACAAGCAGCGTCTCGTAGAGAAGCGGTACTAGATCCAATTGATACGGATATTTTGTTGTCAACAAGTTTTTGCAACACAACTCACAAAACTATGGGGATTCTTGGGCAGACCTATTCAGTTTCCAGGTGTTCAAGTTTCTCTTCTATTTGCTGCAATTTTACCTCATACTCCTCAATACGCTTTTCAAGTTTGTATTTAACTTCTGAATCAGCCTCAATAATTAAATCTTTTTTGAGTTTCTTCAACTTCTGGCGAAGTTCATTATATTCCTCTTCTAAGTCTTTCTGTTTTTCTTTTATACGTCGTTTTGATAAATGAGATATTGAGGTTGCTTCTTCAATAAAGATAGCTTCTGAAGTAGCTGGATCACTTTGGTTAGAAACAATATCCATTTCTTGCTTACTATAAAGTATTGGAGTAAGGTGTTCTGGTACTCCCGCCATTTGGATCGCGGTGCAACCAGATTTATAGGCAAACTCAATCGAGCGACCTGCTCCCAAAGCATCATAGAACCCTACAGCAAAATCTATTGCGGCTCTATCACTAATCGGTCTCTTCATACCAATAACGTAGGGAATATATTGTGCGATCGCCTTGGCTTGAATCTCTGTATAGCAACCATTTAAAAGAACACATGTAACCTTGTCCGAAAATAGTTTAAATAAATTTGCAAGTGTACTAGCATTTACAAAACTGGCATTTTCATTATCTGGAAATGCCAAAATCTCATTTTCTTCTAATTCTCGTTCTGTGGCAACATCTCTAGGCTCTTGGGAAGTAGCACGTTTGCTTTCAAAAACTAATCCTTTATTACCCGCACCATGTCCAGAAAAGTGAACAATCTGAGGATTAAGATCCAGTAAAGCACGTTGAACATCTCGTGAGCGTACAGCCCATCTTTGCTCTAACCTGAAGCGATCGCGATTTTGCGACCTTAGCAAACCTTCACTGATGTCACGTACTTCCTGATCCAGACGCAACTGGGTAGTCCCTTTTGGATTTGCTGCTAAGAACAGAATTATTATAACCATTAAGGTATCGATGTTTTACTCTCTAGTTAAAAAGCTGTAGTCATCTTTATGCCTACTGTATATAATATGCGCTATTCACCCTTTAAATTTTTACAATAATCTAAGTTAAGGAACAGAAGAATACTACCAATCGCAGGACCAAGGGAAACAATAGTGGATAATGTTTGAGACAAGAGAGATACTTCAAAAGAGTTTATAAATGGAATAAGATTTAATAATTTCTTCAAGATGATTCCCAACCCAATAGCAACAAAATTCGGATCTTCAGTACTTGTTATGCTAAATTAACAATTTGGTAGAGGGAACTCTTAACAGGGAACTCTTAACAGGGAAGAATGTTAAAAGGAAGAAGGGAAAAAGGGAAGAGGGACTATGATTCTAGCTTCTTAATCAGAGCAATAATCATTCGACTCCATAGTTCAAAGTAACGAAATAAGGTTCTTCAATATACTAAAACGGGGGTTTTTCAATACTTGTTATGCCAAATTATTAGTAATGCGTCTTAAAGAAGATTAAAGTTATGTATAAAAAAGTTACAACAAGCACTGTACCGATTGACATGTGAAGAAT
>JADQBA010000410.1 GCA_016903675.1 Stigonema ocellatum SAG 48.90 = DSM 106950
GACAATTTTAGAAAATTGTGTTCCCTTCGAGCAAGAAATATATGACTATTTATTAGAGCAAAAAAGTGAGGGATTAACGAAAATTCAAAAAGCGTTCAACCTGAATCGTATCGTCGCCGTAAATGCTCTGAATGCTTTAGAGGAAAAAGGCTTAGTCAGCCAAAAACATCGGCTTTATACCATTGAAGAGTCAAATTAAACATGACTACTATAGCAATTCTAAATGATTCGTGAACGCAGAGAAACGCGGTTTCGCACTTATTTACCGGGTTTCCTAGCGGCGTATTGCAAGTAGCCCCAACTTGAGGTGTTCGGATCTCAAATAGGATTGCTATAGTCGGGCTATGTTGGTTTTTATTTGTAGGGGATTTTTCCTGACGTAATATGTTTAGCAATTTCATCAGATTTTCACCCCACTAATTAACCCGCTTCTGCGGGTTAATTGATTAATTTTATACATTGCTTTGCTTTTGGCTCTGAATAAATCAAATATTTAGACCATATAGAGAACCGCAAAGATAAAATACCAGCCGTCTATTAATTAAAGGGTTGAATTCCTAGTAGGATAATAGACTTGATAACTGGTATTTTGTTTCAATCCTAATGCCTTAATATTCCATATCAAAATTTTGGTAATTCTTCGATTCAATAAATATGTTTCGATGTATTACACTTTGACCAAAATTTGAATCATTATGACGTAATTGATTAATATTTTTCTCAGTCTCAGCTATTTGATAATTGAGGACATTAAGCTTGTTTTGAAGTGGGATTATGCGCTCTTTGATAGAATGCATTTCTCGTTGAATTCTTTGTCTTTCAGTGACGATTTTATAAATTTCTAATTGGGTAGAAGCCTCAGTTCTGTTGCGAGGCATTGTAGTTACTTTAGGTCTGATTACGGTACGAAAACTCTTCATAAGAAATTCCTGAATAGTTTGTTGATAGTATTATATCTAACAAATTTAGATTGTAAATAGTCTATAGGAATCCTAAATCATTGTTGCAGACAACGCACAATTAATTTCTGGAGATGTCTATTGACAGAAATCGTCAGATATGGGGTAGGGGCGTATTGCAATACGCCCTTACTCAACGTTTGATTTTTGAACGCATGAGAACCATCATCATCCACCTCCGGGGCGCAATGCCTTGCACCCCTACTGTACTTTGACATTATCCGTTGACTCATATGATGGTCAATTTGTACAGTCGGTAAGTCCTAGATTTTTAGAAGAATATAGGGATTCAAGTCATTCTATTTCATGTCAGCCACACTCTGACATCCGTAATCTTACGTATTTTTTTTTTTTATAGTCACAAAAAAAATAAAAAAAATAGATCCGAATTATTGATTTTCAAAGAAAATAAGTACTCACAGGGTTCTTTTTACATTTCTTTACAAAGTTACCGAGTAAAAGACTTTACATTTTGGAAAAGGCTGCCTAATATGGATGCAGTGGTTGGTTAAGGCAAATGCCAACCAAGACTAACAATCAACAATGAGTTAAGGAGTAGACACATGGCAGTTGAAAAAACCAATTCTTCCTCAA
>JADQBA010000188.1 GCA_016903675.1 Stigonema ocellatum SAG 48.90 = DSM 106950
ATGTCAAAGCACAACCGATGCTTGGATTGGTGGTGGGGTCATGAACCCGAAGGAATTGATTGTACAAATCATGACTTTCTCTCGCTCCTGGTCGGAGTGGGTACAATCACAAACTAACCAACAACTCAGCGTTATAGAAGCTAGGGACATTGCTGCTGTCATCATCAAATATGCCCAATTCCCCACCGCGTCTTTAGAGCAGCTGCGCCAACAGTGTAAAGTCCCCAGTTGGGACTGGAAGGCAATTATTAATGAGCTACGACAAGTAGAGTCCAGAGCTACTGTTAATACTACCGAAAGATTACGTCTAGAAATACAGCGCTACTCTACTGAACCCGACCCCATCGCCAAAGCCTTACTCAAGAGTGAAATTTGCTCTCACTACCGCATCAGCGAGAAAAACCTCAATCAGCTTGTAGAAGTCATAAATCAAGCCAGTGCTGCAAGTGCACCAAAGCTGTACACGGCGGCGGAATTTATGCGCTTGGAAACTGGGGGTGTGGAGTGGCTATTCCCTGGATTACTCTTGGGTAGGGGTGTGACGATTCTTGGTGGGGACCCTGGTATTGGTAAGACGACTCTCGCCTATGACGCCGCAGTGTCGCTGCTTCTGGATGAGGAGTTTTTAGGTGAGAAACCAACCAAACGAGGTAAGGTGTTATTCGTAGCAAGTGACGAGTTACCGTGCTTTGTCCAAGATAAACTTGCTACCCGTGGTGCATTTGCAGCTCTTGACTGGGCTGTGCTAATGGATTGGGATGTGAGCCTGTGGCAAAAGCTAGAAGAGGTGATCGCTGATCTAAAACCAACAATGGTGGTGATTGATAGCTTCTCTTCGATTCACAAATCCCAAGAGTTTGATGAAAACGCGGCTGTTGCTAAACATGCCGTCAGCCAACTGGAAGCGTTGTCCAACACTTACGGGTTTGGGTGTATCCTCATCCACCACAATAATAAGAACAGGGAACGCAAGGGAGTTTCCAAGTTACGCGGCAGCAGTGGTATTGGTGCTGCTGCTTCTGCTATTTGGATTTTGGAGGGGGACAATAACAGTCAACTCAGGAGACTTAGCAGTCCGAAAATCCGTAGTGCAGCGCCTATTGATTTGATGCTTAAGTTAAACCCTGAGTTTGGGCGGTGGGAGGTAACTTCTGAGGTTGATAGTACTACAAGGACTTGTGGGGACAGAATTATCGAACTACTCATGAAGGTGCCGGAGAACATTGCCCTATGTTGTGCTGAAATTGCGCAGGCGATCGGGTGGGGGAGAGAGGCTATTTACAAAGCTTTACAAAGACTTTCTCAAAGGGGAATTCTGAGTGTACGCCCGTCTACTACAGACCCACGACATAAAGTGTACAGGTTGGCTGTAAATATGGGGGACACCCCCCCTATAGTTGAAACAGAGTTGTCCAATATAATTCCTGAAATCGTTGAACAGCTTACGTTAGACGACATTGGACAATCATTGGACAACTGTGTTGGACACAAGGAGGAGAGTATACCAAAGTTGTCCAACCAAGTTGAAACTGCCGTGACTACTGATGTTGTCCAACAGTTGGACAACCGTGTTGGACACAATTCGCTGAGTATGAAGTGCCAAAGTGATGAAACCCTTGCAGCCACTGATATTGGACACTCATTGGACAACGGCATTGGACAGCAGGGGGAGTATCAAAATGACGTAATTACGACAGCCACTGATATTGTCCAACAGTTGGACAACTGTGTTGGACACGAGGGGGAGAGTGTGGATGGTTTGGATATGGAATCAGTGACAAACCAAGTTCTGATACTTAGCGATCTAGAAATAGATGCTGATGCGCTGGAATACTTAACAGAAAATTGGACGAGAGAGTTTAAACAGGCGGTGTATGCCCGGTTGACTGAGGAAACTAGAAGTAGGTTGAGGGAAATTGTACGCAAGAAAGAGTGAGGATTGGGTTGTGGGGAGCGATCGCTTTTGGGTGCCTTCTGCATCGCCATGGTTGTGCCATCACAATTTCAACGTGAGGGGGGTGATGTTCCGGTAAAGTTCCGGAGTTCCAGAGTTTGTCTAACGGGAGGTTCTTGAGTAGAGAACCAGATGAAGATGTCTCAGCAGTGTCTATGCTAGTCGGTGTCACTAAGCTATCAAAAATCTGCCTAAATTGCTAACATCTATCTGGAATCGTATTTTCTACATTTGTAGATTTATTATAGAAACTGTTTCTTTACTTTTTTGTAAAAGTGATGCACGTTAGTATCGCAGACGACATGAAAAAGAGATTTCACGCAGCCTGTGCTATCCGTGGGTTGAAGATGAGTCAAGTGGTGGTGGAGATGATTGAGCAGTGGTTAAAGGTTGACGATGCTTCTGCATCCGCCATTGAACCTGGTGAATCTGTGACAACAAGCAAAGTAACTAGGTCGCAATGGGGTGATTCAATAAACGTTTGAAATGAATGATAATAATTGCCTACTTATTGTTGCTTGTAAGTATTAATAAATCATAGAAAAAATATGAATAGTGAGCAGCGTAAAAAACTACAAGATGCTTTGATTGATGCTTTTCCTGATAAACCATTACTAGAGCGAATGTTGTCATTTGAATTAAATAAAAACCTAGCTGAAATAGCTGGAGGCATTGATTTACAAGAAACTGTCTTCAACTTAATAAAGAAAGCAGATTCTCAACAATGGATTGAAGACTTAGTTCGTGCTGCGCATAAATCAAATCCAAACAACAAGAAGTTGCTTACTATTACTCAAGAATTGGTTACAATAACTGTTGAATTGACTGAAAATGAGAAAATTTACCGTAAAAAGTTGCTAAAACAGGTAACGAATTATTGGATAAAAGATGTTTTAGAAGAAGATTTATTATATGATAAGACAATAATAAATCTTGAAATTGAAGAACGACCTGATTTTATTAATCATCCTTGGGGTAGATCGCAAAAAACTAATAATCAGATTAAACAAGGCTCATTTCCTAAAGGAATAAAAGGAGTGGTAAAAAAATTCAATCAAATGGATATACCACGGACTCTCTTAATATTGGGAGAACCGGGAGGAGGGAAAACAACAATTCTTCTAATGCTCACAAGTCATTTAATTGAGCATGTTAATAAAAACAAAGATAGTAACTTACCTATTCCAGTTGTGTTCGATATTTTTAACTCGAATAATCAAACGCTTAATTTTCATGATTGGTTTGTTGATGAACTTTGTACAAAATATAAAGTGCCTAAAGAAATTGCTAATAGTTTTATTAACAATCAGCAATTACTACTAGTAATAGATAACTTAGATAGAGTACATTTAGAACGTCAACAACTGTATATCCAGGCATTAAATGAATTTATTCAAAATTATGGAAGGACAGAGATTATAGCAACTTTTAACATTAAAAAATATGAAGTTATCTCTGACCGTCTTAATTTTCAAAGTGCAATTAATATCCTGCGCCCTACCCTTCGTCACTCTGTTAAAAATCCACAAAATATTTTTATAAAAAAAGATATTTTACTAACAATTTTTAAAAAAGTTAAAGTATTTATCCGTCGTAAAATATATTTTTTATTAAATAACTTTTTAATATTAATATTAGTTATTTTTCTTATGGTTTTATTTATCCATCCACCTGTATCAGAAATATGTAAAGCAAAAAAAGAACATAATCTTATTAAAGAAACATTTTTAAAAATTCTTAGTATTGAAAGAATCTTTTATGAAAAAAATAGAACTAACAAAGGTGAATGTTTCACCGATATTAAGGAACAAATCCCCAATGGACATTTTTATTTTAATGGAAGTACTACTTGGTCTCCTATAATCCATGAAATACTATCAGCTATCAATGACGAAGGCTTTCACCAGTTCAACTTAAACTATAAGGGTGCTATAGGTTCTTTAGCTGGTATTAAGGAACTTTTAAAAGATGATAGCGATATCTCTTTTACAGTTTCCTCTTATGATATTACAAATTCAGATGAGAAAATTGCTCAAAGTAAAGGATTTCATCTTGAATCTCGGAAAGTTGCTCAAGATATCATAGTAATAGTAGTTAGTCGCGATCTATTTAATGAAAATCAGGAATTTTTTGAAAAGGGAATAGACAAAGAATTCATAAAATCAATTTACACTTCGCAGGAAAAGCTGAATTGGGATAAGAAAGGAGGACCTAATCTTCTAATTACTCCTTACTCCCGCCAGGAGAATATTTCTGGAACAGTAGAATGGTTTAAAGAAAATTTTTTACAAACCCAAAACTTCTCACCAACGGTTATACCTCGCATTGAAACTACTGAGGCATTAACCGAGCTTAAAAATGATAAGGGAGGTGTTTTTTTTGGTTCAGCAGCTTTACTTCTACGTCAATGTGATTTTGTCCCATTATCAATAATAAATGAAAAAAACGCTATCGCACCTTATAAAAATTTAGCAGATCAAAATGCTTGTAGTAAAAATAATCTAAATCATCTGAATTTGGAAGCAATTTATAGTAAACAGTATCCTTCTGAACTTATACGATATTTATATGTAGTTTATAAAGATAAAGGAGAAAGTAAAAAAGCAGGCTCTATCTTTGCTAACTTACTTTTAACACAGGAAGGTCAAGAGATATTTGAAGAGCATAATTTTGCTAAAATTCAAAATTGAAAATAAATTGTAAGCAATATGTATGAATTTATCTGGTCAACAACGTAAAAACCTATTGGTGGCTTTAAATGATGCTTTTCGTGATAAAGCATTGCTGGAGCAAATGTTAGCGTTTGAGTTAGATAAAAATTTAGACACGATAGCAGGTGGTAATAATTTACAAGAGATTGCCTTTAATTTAATAAAAACAGCAGAAGCTCAGGCATGGGTTGAAGATTTAGTTTTTGCTGCACGCAAGTCAAATCCAGGGAATTTAAAGTTAAGAGCTATTGCCGAAGAACTATTTCCCATTCAATCTCCAGAACCACATAAAATTCCTTCACCTAACATTCCCCAAGAACAAAGTACTCAAACGCGAAAAATATTGATTTTGACAGCGATTCCTCAAGGTCTGCGTTTGGATAAAGAGATTAGAGAAATTGAAGAAGCTATACAACGAGCCACTAATCGAGATTTATTTGAAATCAAAATTAGAACTGCTGTGCGTCCTCAGGATATCCGCCGTGCGATCGCAGAAGAACGACCCTCAATTGTACATTTCTGTGGACATGGCTTGGAAGATGGTAGTTTGCTTTTAGAAGATGAGGTCGGAAACCATAAACCTGTATCCCCCAGAGGATTGGTATCATTATTTAGGCTACACGCTGAGCGTGTGAAATGTGTACTACTGAATGCCTGTTATTCTTCAAAATCGGCAGAGGCAATTAGCCAGCATGTTAAGTATGTAATTGGTATGAATCAGCCAATTCAGGATAGAGCAGCAATTGTCTTTGCTCAAGGATTTTATGATGGACTGGGTTATGACAATATCGATGAATTAGATGTGATTCAAAGAGCTTTCGATGAGGGTATCGTTGCTATAGAACTAGAAAACCTTTTACAGGGCATAATACCTTCAATGTGGAAGTTGGGGGTTGCTCAAAGTCCAATAGAATTAACAATTCAGTTGCGAGATTCTAGTTCTAATCTCCAACGTGAAGTTCCTATATCTACTCGACGACCTAATGATGATGAGTCCCAAAGTGTAAGCGCTCTTGAGTACACCCGAGGGAACGGAGCTGATGATGACCTGTCGAGTGATCGCGCCATAGACTACATCCGACTCCGTGACCTGCTGAGGGCTGGAAATTGGAAAGACGCCGATTATGAAACCTATTTGGTCATGCTCAAAGTTGTAGGTCGTCTTGATGGTGACTGGATTAGAGATGAAGAACTCTTGAATTTTCCTTGCACCGACCTACACACAATAGACAGTTTATGGGTAAAATACAGCAATGGGCGTTTTGGCTTCAGCGTTCAGAAGAAAATTTACCTATGTGTCGGCGGTGTACCCGACGGCAGATATTATAAAGAAGCTTGGGAAAAGTTTGGCGATCGCGTGGGATGGAGAGTGAAGGAAAACTGGATTTATTATGAAGATGTAATCTTTAATACCACTGCTCCCTATGGACACTTACCTCCTGGTGATGGGGTTGATACGGAAGGGAGGAGGAGGGTGTGGGGTGCAGTTTGGAAATCTCTTCTCTCGCATCGAGACTTGTAGGAGAGCTATTTTTTTCGGGGGAGATAGGGGATGGGGTATTAGTAGCATCGGAACAGAAAACCGGGTTGTGCCGTATTACATTGACAATGTCGGTGGAACGATAATATTGCCGTTTGGCAAGCTTATGCTTCCAATTAACTCCGGCAGCATTATGGGTTCTTGGCAACTTTTGGTGATCTTTGGTTGAGGCAAGGCAGAAGGCAGAGGGCAGAGGGCAGAAGGGAAAGAATAAAATTCTCTGAAAGTCTTATGGGATAAGGGTTACAAAACTTCTGCCTTCTGCCTCCTGCCTTCTGCCTTAAAACGGGTTTCCGTGTTGATCACCAAAATTGGACAAGAACCGCATTATGCTTCTAATTGGATGAATAAGAAAATGCCCTCATTCATAGCCAAGAGTGTGTAGAATTTCACGCAGGACTTTGCGAGCATACCAATTTAGCATAATTTTTGGCTTACTAAGAAGCCTAGTAACAAGGGCTTGCGTAGGCTTGTATCCTTTTTCGTGGAGTGTAAGAGCAATAGTTTCTATTTCTTGGCGTATGCGCTCTCTTGCTTCGATACCTATTACATTAAGGTGTTCTTGATAGCGTTTTGAAACAGCTCTTGAAAGTTCAGGAAAGCATCTATATAAATAGCTATTATTTTTATAGCCTAGCCGCCGAGCGATTGACGAAAGTGAAGGAGGCGGAAATTCCTGAAGTGCTGCTTCAAGAATAGGTTGTATTTTTTGCTTTTGACTGAGTTTTTTAAAATCAGCATGTCTAACTTTAATTACCTGACATAATTCGGGAAAATGATGTTGCAAAACATGCGGACGATATTTTAAACGAAGTGCGACATCTTCTAAAGAAGGAGGAGGGTCTTCTAAAGTGACTTCAGTTAGAACTATATTTAACACTGACTTTCTTTCTAAAGATATTCGTTTATAAGGTTTTTTTGATTGTTTAACGTTAATTATTTCCGGTTGATGAGAGTGGTTAAATACTAAATTATCTTTGCTCAAAAAATCAAGTAGGGATATTCCGAAATAATTAGCCAAAAGCAAAAGCTTATCTAGAGGAGGTATTACTTTTCTGTTACACCAAAAACCAATTGTTGTTTCCCTAATTCCAATGGAGCGAGAGAAAGCAGCTTTATTTGATTTAAAAACTTGATTGATGTAAGTAGAAATTACATCACTAATATTATTTATTTTTGGTGGCGAGTTGAGATCAGACTCAAAGGCGAGTAACTCTCCCACATTACGAACTACATTTAATTGCCAATCCAGGTCAGCTTCAATATTGGTATGTTTTGTTTTGTATTCGTAATTGACTAACCACTGATTACAGTTGCTACAGTATCCGGGGCGAAAGTTCCAATAAAATACAGGTAGATGCTGATGGCAGTGAGGGCACTGACAAAGCAAACGGTTATGGTGATAGGGACAGATAACTACAATATTAATTAGCCAAAGAAGTGGCTCATAAATCGTTTTACCTCCTTGTTGCCACTCAAGGTAGCAAGACGGACACCAAGCACGTTGGTGGCGAAGTAAGCCTCTTTTTGGTAGAAGCGCCCAATTTAGCAGGCTCAATTTATGCAAGTCATTTCGTTTTGTCAATGCAGATAAAGCTTCTACCAAATAAGCCGCCGTCAAGCCCGTACCATTGGCTGCGGGTTTACACATATCAATCCCAAATACTTTACTAACGGTTTCGGGCTGGTAATTTAAGCGATTTTTTAATCTAGCTAAATGTGGAGCAATTTCAGTTAAAAGTAATTGTCTAGGAGTAACGCAATGCTGTTGAGCTAGTCGAGCTACATAACCTGTTAAGCTTTCTACATACTCACTCCCCACACCAATTGGTTCTAAACAATACAAACGGCTCCTTGGCGGAATTGTAGGTTTTTGGAGATCGTACTCTGAGTAAAGTTTAAGTATTGGTGAAAGCATAATTACTTAATTCCTACTTGTCGTCGCTTGGGCTTGGGTTGTCCTACATTCTTGGGCTTGGACTGGTGTATTGGATTATCCAATTGTGCTTCAGAGGGGATTTGTGTGTGAGAATTATCTAATGAAGTAGTCTTAACAGGTAAACCTAACTCTATACGCAGTTGCGAGGCTGAGGCTTCAATTTGTGACTGATTTTTCTCACCTTCTTTAATTTTTTTCAAAATGTTCCGGCATTGGGCAACAGATAAAGCACGCTGTTCTAAATGTTTAAGTTGCACAGTAGTCGCACCTTCGGTCATCGCATCAAAAAGCGCATTTCTCAACCAATTTTTGAGAATTCCTACACAACCTAGGCTTCGCTCATAACAGTAATCCCAGTGAGATATTAAATCAGGTTGTTTAGGTAACGGCATGTGAAGCTGAAAGCCCCATACCACGCTGTGCCATATTTCTCTGTCTTGTGTATCATCAACACGGTAACGTGGAAAGTGTACATAGACACTACGCCGACTTAACTGGTCTCCTACGTCGTGTAGAGTTAATAATTCATATGTCCCAATTAACCCATGTACAACCTCAGTTCTATTTGCAAGAGATTTTATTGCTTCTGGTAAATCTGTGAGTTTACGTCCGGAAGCTAACATTAGCATATGATGAGCTTCGTCGATAAAAAATATTTTCGGTTTACGATGTTTGAGAGCTTGTTCTAATGCCCATCCGAGGTCAGTTTCAATCACTTTTGATTCAATAACGATTTGCCCGTTATTGTTATGATATATACCTCGCGTCCCATAATCTATCTTATGGTCAATCAATGGTTCATTAAGTGCTACGAGACAGCGTTTAACATGATCTTTCGAGTTAAAAAGACCAGATTTTTGCACTACAGCCTCAACTGAAGCAACTGGCAAACGACCCGGATCGGCTTCTAGGTCTGGTAAAGCTGTCTCAATTAGCCATTTTTCAATCAAAAGTCTTAAGGTTGTTTTGCCAACTCCTGTTGGTCCGTAAATAAAAATGACTCTTGATTCTCCAGAATTACTTACTAAGAGTTTAAGATAATTAAAGGCTTCTTCTAACCTTGGATGCGCCATAGTATAGCTGTCGAAGTAAGCTATTTTTACTTCTATTGATTTCGCCAGCAGTTCAAGAGGAAATTGTTGAGTATGATACATAATTAGTAAGACTCAAAAACTTGAAGCGATTCAATTTGAGGGAACAAATTTTCTTCTAATGTCAGTGATTCTAAACCCTCCTCGTTAGAAGAAACTCTGAAGTTTTCTTGAGGATTAAATTGTGATGAATAACTTGTTTTTTTTACAAATCCATCAAATACTGTAAAAACTTCCCGACCTTGAGTATCTCGCAAACGTTGTGCTAACAAAGCTTCCTCTGCTTCAGCAGTTGAAAGAAATTCAGCTAACTTTTTAGCTCTGACTTGAAAACTTTTATGATGGTTAGAATTGCGTTTTTGTAACTCAGCAGTAGCCAGCAAAATTTCTTTTTCTGAACGACCTTTAAAAATTGCGTAATATTCACTAATGCATTTAACCCATTGACCTCGGACATAGGCATAAGCAATTCCAACGTCAAATGGGTCATATCTTATTTCTACAGATATTTTGTGAATTTCTGGGTCACGAAAAATAGAATTCCAGTAGTGGATGCCTCGTATTTGTATGCCCTTTGTAGGATGTACTTTTACTCGACCAGATTGTGTTGTTGGTAAAGTTAAAATTCTCCAGTTTTCGTCGTCGGGTATGAGTCGGTGAGTGCGACTTCCGTACTGTGCTATCCCTAAAGTAAAGGCTTGATCGGGAGACATCCCTAAAGCCGGGTGCTCTGTTGTGTCGTACTCTGAGTAAGCCCATTCGCAGAAATACAAGTACAGCAAGCCAAGTGTCCAAACTGCCAAATTTTTTGGGTTTACTGATTTGGTCATCAATCTGACTTTTTTAGTAATCTGCGTATTACCTGCCAGATTATACAGAAACTGGGTGTTGGCAGTTCCAAATAGACGCTCACAAACCCCACTAAATCTAGAAGCAGCAGGAGGACGGTGTTTAAGCGTACATTCAAACAGAGCTAATAAGCTCTCGAAGTAGGTACTGTGGAACTCTTTACCGTTATCCGTCACTATTATTTGGGGTAGACGCGAGTGGCGCATCACGCAAACCCGCAGTACCATCATGCAACTGCGGTAAGAAGGAGGGTCAAAAGTTAAATAAACCGCTAGAATTCTTCTGCTGTAAGAGTCCACCAGAAATGTAGCCCAAGGTCTGCCAAGTACCTGACCTGTGTGCGAACACCGTAGCTCAATATCTAGTTTGGTGTGGTCAATATGACCAATCTCAAAAGGGCGGTCTCCGTGTCTAGGGGTTGTTAGTTCTAATTCCCAGTAAAATGATTTCTGTGGGTAAGCAGCCCGATGTCCTTCTCGTTTAAGAGTTTGTTCCCAACCACTACGGCGTTTGATTTCATTGATAAATGTTTTGTAGCTGGGAATTTGGTTGTCTACTATCCCTGCAAGTGAGCAGGCGTTGCAAAAAGCCCCGTATACTTCTAACTTGCGCTTTTGTTTATAAGTTTCGTAGTTTTGTGTGATAAATGTATCTATCAATTCCAAGGTTTGTTGGGGTAACTTCCGGTTACGGTTCCCTTTTTTATTAGCGCAATTCAAAAGCCCAATGTAACCATAGCCATACTGTTGTTGAGCCTGTCTATATTTGGCTATCCAATCTCTTAGGGTTCGTTCTGATACTGTTGGATTTTTTATTGTTTGTCCCAACAAGATTGGCTCAATACTTCTGTAACGGTGGTTAGCATCTTCTAAATCTTTTTTGCTGGCTTTAGTTAGTATTGAATTTACTTGCTCATTACTATTGCTTGAAAGTTGAAGTGGATAAACTATTATTTGTTTATCCCGAATTTTGCTTTCAAATTCGGCTAGTGGTAAATCAATAAACTCTCCTGAATCTGCACGCAGAGTTATTTCTGCCTGACCAATTTGAATCAATGTATAGCTTTGACCGTCCCAGTTAATTTGCGTGTTGGGAACTAAATTTATTACTGGATAACTTATGGTATTTGCGCTGATTGGTGACGAAAATGTCGATTGATAAGCATTTGCACACTCCCGGTCATAAAAAACTTTGCATTGTTCTGGCTCAACTAGTAGGTATGTCCCTAAATCTACATAAATCTGCTCGCTAGCAATTAAAAAATAAATGGAATCTACGCTTACTCCTAAATTATTATCGAGCAGTTGACTAAGAGTTATTCCCGGTTGAAAGCGAACTAGATTTCCTATTGACTCCTTGTGCGTACTCCAATTATTTGTTGCGTTACCATCCCAGCGGTAATAATCTTCTAGAAAGGTTATATTGCGATACAAAACCCAATTAATTTGGGCATCTGATTTAATTTGAAAGTCAAATCCAAACTGTGCCGCGTAATCGTTAGCTGGTGGTGATAACCAACAACCATCTTCTCCTTTGCTGTAACGATGGGGCTGTTTGACAAGCAGCTTTTGTAATTCCTTTTCTGTTTTGCACTCTACCCACCCAGCACTGTTTTTTCTGATCACAAAAAAGTCAGGAGTGTAGAAGAATCCAAGGTTTCGTCCTGAGTTGGACTGGTAATTTATTTTAAATGCAGGGGGCTGGTCGTAATATTCCAGAACATCTTCATCATGCTCCAGTTCGTAGATAAAGGGAAGCTCGACTTTATGAGACTCGAATTGAATGGTTTTTTTAATCTTTTTGCTGGGGTAAAAACCTGAAACATTCTTCCTTCCACCCCCTACTCGTCGCGCTGGTTCAACTGAGCGAATGTAGGCAAGCGTTTTCAAAGATAATTCTGGTAAGTTTCGGTCACTACACCATTTTTCAAACTCCTCAGGCGTGAGCATTTTTCCTCCCCCTGAAACTTGAGTTAAAGATCCAGTTCACTGCAATGGCTTGATATGAGCAGCAGGGATGGATAAATCGGAGAAAGTTACCAATGGAGCTGCTTGAGTCAAAGCGCGATACTGATGTATCTTTAATTGTACCCTTTACTACAAAAACATTCCGGACAAGTCATCTAACTTTACTGTTTTTGGCAAGCTTATGGTTCCATTTTTGGTTTCCGGCAACCTTATCCTTCCAATAGCCAAATTTTTGGGGTGGGTGATTAACGACAGAATAGGTGTTTTCCCCAAAGTTGCGGCAATATTATGGTTCCAATCGCGGCAATATTATCGTTCCACCGACAGACAATGTCGTTATACCCATGCGGATTGCCGTTTGGCGAGCTTATACTTCCAATTTTTCTTGGCAATGTTATGGGTTCTTGGCAACTTTTGGTGATCTGGGTTGAGGTAAGGCAGCTATGCTGAGGGCAGAGGGCAGAAGGAAATATTGAAGGAAAATCCCCGAAATTATTATGGTACAAGGGTTTCAAAACTTCTGCCCTCAGCATAGCTGCCCTCTGCCTTAAAACGCGTTTCCGTGTTGATCACCAAAATCTGACAAGAACCATGTTATGCTTTTAATGTCTATAATGCTTGTCACGCCTAGATTACTGTTTGCACTCATGTATAAAATACATCGTTATTTTGACTAAAAGGTGTTGGTATTTTGGCGAACTTATGGTGCGATTTTGGGGTTTCGGCAAAGTTATCTTTCCAAGAGGAAAAATTTATTGGCGATCGCTTAACGTAAGAATGAGCATTACAGCCCAACAGGTGGCAAGATAATGGTTCCAGACGCGGCAATATTATCGTCCCACCGACACTAATCAAGCCCTTATACTTAGTGACCCGCTTCTAGATGCGGAGGCGTTGGAATACTTGACTCAGGGTTGGACGACTGGGTTTAAACAGGCAGTGTATGCACAGCTTAGTGAGGAGGTTAGAAGTAGGTTAAGGGAAATTGTGCGCAACAAAGGGTGAGAATTGGGTAGGTCGTGCGATCGCTCTGAGGTATGCCGCATCTGTTAATTGTATAGTAGCTGGATTGTATGGGGTTGACTATGAGGAAGTGGTGGCAGAGTGTGGCGTCGATGACCCTAGTGCAATAATTTTGTTCATGAAGGTAACAAAAAAGTGACTTAGGCTGGCGATCGCGTCAGACTTCAGCATTGAGAAAGGAATATTACAAAGAAAAAAATGTATCAAAAGACAAAGCAGCGCAAGTGTAAAAGGCGTCCGTGCTTGAATCTTACGTTTTCAAGCGTGGGTTCTCTCGCATTGTCTGCCAATATCTCCCGCTGCTTTCTTAACTATCTTTTCTTTTCACAGGAGATGGTGCTAACAGTCCCGATATAGCACCCAAAGAACCAGTTCCAAGAGCAGTTACAAGGTCGGGAGTTCGTTCGTTACCCCCCTTTAAAGATAGTCCAATTGCACCAAGAAGGCAAATTAATATAGTAGAGGTAAGGCAACCAACAACTATGCGGTAAATCCAGGGGTCTGTTTCTAGAGGTCTTGATGTGTAACAACTGTTGTCAATTTCTACTTTACCAATGTTTTGTTGTGAAGCTTGTTTAGCTGTAAGATTGTTGTCAATTGGTTGTTTAATGTCCTCACATGAAGAAAGCTCTACTTGTTGAGATAGAGGATGATTTCCATTGTCAGTACTCATTAGTATCTCCTGCGTGAAAATTTTTCAATAAAAACGCTACCTATGTCCAAGTGGGAGTAGAAAAACAATGCTAAATGAAAGTAAGCATTAAAATCTTTCTATAAAGAAAATCACATCTGGATTCCTGTTTTTCGGAAAAAGTAAAAACAATTGTGTTCCTTTCTCGCTTTCGCTCTACACCCTATCATTCAGTCACCTACATTGAGGGCATCTGACTGCTGCCTGGTCAAAACGTGGTTTGTTCTCCAAAATCACTGTGGATGAAGGGACTGCCGTCGGAGGGTAGCTTGACTATATTACAGGCGGCAGGTTGGACGACTGAATTTAAACAGGCGGTGTATGCGCTGCTTAGTGAGGAGGTGCGAAGTAAGTTGAGGGAAATTGTGGGCAAGAAAGAGTGAAGATTGGGTTGTGGGGAGCGATCGCCGCACAGCTCCCGTAGCGCGTGTACAATTCCACTACCAGCAAGACCAGAATGTTGGTCAAGTTAGACGTGGGAATGGGTGTGGGGAAAGCTCGCGCCTCGTGTGTAGTAATGTTCGTGCGTTTTAGCTCATAGTTCGGCGTGTGCCATCAGGTCGAAGCGAATTGTGTCGGAGAGTGTGTTTGTGACTGTTGATTGTTGGGGGGTTGTGTCGGGGGTGTGGGGGAGGGCGTAAGTTTGTGACCAGACTATCAAAAATTTCTGTAGCGGTACTATGTTTCTGGAATCGTATTTTCTACGTTTGTAGATTTATTAAGTGAAACTGTTTCTTTGCAGCTTATTTTTTGTAAAAGTGATGCACGTTAGTATCGCAGACGACATAAAGAAGAGATTTCACGCAGCCTGTGCTATCCGTGGGCTGACATTAGACATCTCCGAAAAACGCCAATACTGCTCTGTGACTGGGTTTCAATCAAGCGATCGCGACTGAATTGTACACTCCAGTTTCAACACAAAAATAAGGTTTTGAGATAGTTCCTGTTAATAAATTGGCTAAAAATAGTGTATGTATACACCAATCTTTATCCGATTCTG
>JADQBA010000232.1 GCA_016903675.1 Stigonema ocellatum SAG 48.90 = DSM 106950
ACACTGACACAATTTTAGCCGAATCCGCATTCGTCAGCTGCTGAGTTTGTCAAGGAAAAAACATTACTTCAGCTTGGTACTGAAATTGGCAAGGCGCTCAACTAAACACCACTGGGGGGCGATCGCTATCTAATAGGGAGAATCCGACGAACTTGAGATAATAGTAACTAAGCTAGGACTTACGCATTGACAGAGAGAATCAACTATGCATTATATCTCGTTACAAGCCTAGGCTTGTAATGCTCTTGTAGGAGGCTCTGCCTCCCGGTTTGACGGGAGGCAGAGCCTAGGCTGTTGACTCTGTGCCTTTTTCGAGGGGAAAATTTCATGCAGTTTTTGTGTCAGCCTTTTCTGATTCTAAACTGGAGGCAGAGCCTCCTAGAATGGTTTCCCAGCCTGAGGCTGGGAACCAGAGAGATGAGTAAAGCCGAATTAAAACAGTATGTCTTGGAACACCGAGATGACAATGAAGCCTTTTATGAATTATCAGATCGCATAGCAGCCAACGCCAAACCCTTAGAATCTGATGAGCAACTCATAGAAATTATCCGGCGTCACCAGAATCGACGACAGTAGACTATAAATCAGGTGTTGTGTAAACTGCACTAGACCTTTTTACCCAGGGCTATTTCATTCTTCACTCGCAACCCATTAGCCGTGCGTAATAAATTCCCGAGTTGAATAGCTGAAGTCGGCGAATCAGCCGACTTGAACTAGAAGGAATGAGCCTTAGTTTCAACGGACTTAAGCTTTGAGCCCTTACCTTCGTCAAGGCTCAGGTTTAGAATGAAATAGCCCTGCCTTTTTACCTCACTCAACAGGCGCATTTATGAGGTAGAATAATACTTGAATCTGTAAGTTATGCACACTATTGTAATTTTCCACAACCCTTGTAGAGACAAGGATTAATCGCGTCTCTACGAGAAAGCGTGATTTTCTCAATTCATATCTTAATTCAGCAACGCCATTAAATTTGAACCCCTATTCTCCAGTTAGTCCCACTCAACGAGGACTTTGTGAAAGTGCCGCACCTGTGTCGGGCATTCTTTTGTCAATTCGTAATTATCCTGAAAATTGAACGAACTGTGAGGTATTCAATTTACATTTATACTGATTTTTCAGAGCCTGAATGAATGATCGGTTTAAATATTAAGCGTAGGCGTTGTAGGGGAGCGGCGGCTTTGCGCCCCTACCATGGACGGGAACACTCTCATTTAATTATCTGATATGCTTACCCAAGGAATGGAGCTAAGCGGATTCGAACCGCTGACCCCCTCAATGCCATTGAGGTGCTCTACCAACTGAGCTATAACCCCGCGCAATGCATTTCTTATTATGCCTTAAGTATTGGGGAATTGTCAACACTCATTGCTAAGCAACATTGCACTTTTTTTTCATGAGCAGAAAGGGTATAGGGGTGTAGGGGAAATATATCAAAATTTATTCTTGAGACTACCCCACGGGCGGCGCACCACCCGTTATGAATGGAAGAAACACCACTACGCCCCCTCTTCCCCCCACTCCCTACTCCGGAGAATATTTAGTAGCGCCTTGAGTATCCGCCGCCGCCGCCGCCGCTATTGTTGCGTCTACCACCACCAAATGAACCGCCACCACCCTCTGACTTGGGCTTAGCTTTATTCACTTTGAGGTTACGACCCATCCACTCAGCACCATCGAGAGCCTCAATCGCTGCTGTTTCTTCGGCTTCTGTTCCCATTTCTACAAAGGCGAAACCTCTTACCCGACCTGTTTCTCGGTCTGTAGGCAATTGAACGCTTTTAACATCTCCATATTCTGCAAAGACCTGTCTAAGGTCTTTGTCTTCAACGTCATAAGAAAGATTGCCGACATAAATTGACATAAAACATCTCCAGCATTCAAGGGTGTAGAGATTGAGATCCGGAGATGTCTGTTGTATATGTAATATATAGATAAAAACAAACTGTACAACCGAATTTAATCTTCCAGAGATATCCTAACACATATCAGCTTGACAAATTTTGCCTATATTTGGGCAGCAGCAGCCTCCTAGGCTAGGAGGCTGCTGCCCAAACTAGATGCATTTCCACGTGCTGCGCGAGTTCAGTCCGGAACTTTCGGACTATCAATACGAGAAAAAGTGCCAGTAAGTCACGCATTAGCTGGGTGATGCTATGGTTAACATCACCTGACTACTGTTTTTGCATATTAGCTTAGTACAGCGTTTCATAAATTCGTGGTGTTTTAGCTCCCATTGACCCTCACCCTAACCCTCGGACAATCGGGAGAGGGAACAGAATTTAGCTCCCGAATCCCTCATTGGGAGAAGGGTCGGGGATGAGGGCACACCAAAATCATTTCGCCATGAACTTGTGGAATTCGGTACTTAGCAATCACGATACTTTCAGCAAATAGCTGATACAGTGCCCCATCAAGAAGTAAACCACTAACATAGCAGCAGCAGCGATCGCCACTAATGTGCCAGCCAACATCAGAGAAAATTCCTTATTTGCGAAGGCTCTCTCCATGAGGTGGATCGACCACGCTACTAGAGCTACATCAAAAACTAAAATAGGAATCAACATATTTTTTAATATTTCTTAATTCTTGTCACTAATATTAACATCCTTTTCCCGGACTGTGTTTAACTACCGTAAATGTACTTAGATAAGAATTTCCAATCACGAAGACATTCTGACTGGAACTTGGCGCTCATGCAAATAGGTTTTAATTTCTGCCACAGTCAATTGCCCGTAATGCAACAGCGATGCAAGTAGTGCTGCTTGTGCTCTACCCTTGGTTAAGGCGGTGTAAATGTGTTCACAATTGCCTGCTCCACCAGATGCAACTACTGGAATTTGTACCGCTTCAACGATCGCCCGCGTTAACCCTAAGTCATACCCTGCCTGAGTGCCATCGGCGTCCATACTAGTAACCAACAGTTCTCCTGCGCCTCGTTGTTCCACTTCTTGTGCCCAAAGTAAGGCATCTAGACCAGTGTTTTCTCTTCCACCTCGCACATATACGTCCCAACCAGGATTGGTCGGATCTTGTCTGCGTTTAGCATCAATTGCAATGACTATGCATTGATTTCCATAGCGATCGCTCGCCCGATTAATTAAATCTGGATCGCGTACCGCCGCTGAATTAATACTAACCTTATCCGCTCCTGCTCGTAAAAGATTTTTAACATTTTCTAAGGATTGAATCCCACCACCCACAGTTAACGGAATAAAGACCTGTTCAGCGGTGCGGTACACCACGTCGATAATAATCCCTCTGTCTTCATGAGAAGCCGTAATATCTAGAAACACTAACTCATCGGCTCCCGCTTCGTTGTAAACCTTTGCCAGTTCTACAGGATCGCCTGCATCAACCAAGTTGACAAAGTTAACTCCCTTTACAACCCGTCCCGCCTTCACATCTAGGCACGGTAAGATTCTTTTAGCCAACATGAGAATTTTACACTCCTGAGTAATTACCCGGAAATTAAATTTTAAATTGGAGAGAGGATTTTCAACCGAAAATTTTTAAACATAAATGGGGGGTGTGGGCGTGTAGGCGACAGGCGACAGGCGACCGGGAAAGAATGGGATCCCAATCCCCAACCAAATCTTAGAAAGTCCCCAATCCCCAGTCCCCTGTTCACACCCTCACACCCTCACACCCTGACACCCCTAAAAGTAGGAATTATGGCGATTATCTCATCAAAAAAACAGCCTCAAGAACCAAACGGACAACCAAAGCCGAGTCGGGAATCGGTGAAACCGCCCGTAGAGGATAATCTTTTGCAACCTGAAGCTGCTGTGGATGAACAGGAATTGCAGGAGGAGAGTATACGACCGCAGCGATTCGCCGACTATATTGGGCAAAAAGACTTAAAGGATGTGTTGGAAATTGCCATCAAAGCCGCCCAGTCTAGGGGTGAGGTGCTGGATCACCTACTGCTGTATGGTCCTCCAGGGTTAGGTAAAACCACAATGGCAATGATTTTAGCAGCCGAAATGGGGGTTAACTGCAAAATTACCAGCGCCCCAGCCCTAGAACGTCCCAGAGATATTGTCGGACTAGTAGTCAATCTCAAGCCTGGAGATATTTTGTTCATCGATGAAATCCATCGTCTGTCGCGGATGACAGAAGAAATTTTATACCCAGCAATGGAGGATTATCGCTTAGATATTACCATTGGCAAAGGTTCCAGCGCTCGAACCCGGAGTTTGCCACTCTCAAAGTTTACTTTAGTGGGAGCAACAACCCGTGTGGGGGCGCTTACTTCCCCACTACGCGATCGCTTTGGGTTAATTCAAAAATTAAGGTTTTATGAAGTAGACGAACTCAACAAAATCGTATTGCGCACAGCCCAGGTACTCCAAACAGAGGTGACCGACGATGGTGCTACAGAAATTGCGCGGCGATCGCGCGGAACGCCAAGAATAGCAAATAGATTACTCAGACGTGTACGTGATTACGCGCAGGTCAAATTATCAGGGGCGATTAACGAAAGTGTAGCAGCAGAAGCCTTGCAATTATTTCAAGTAGATCCCTGTGGTCTAGATTGGACAGACCGTCGGATGCTCAGTGTGATTATTGAACAATTTAATGGTGGTCCGGTAGGGTTGGAAACAATTGCCGCAGCCACAGGTGAAGACACCCAGACCATTGAGGAAGTTTACGAACCTTATTTGATGCAAATTGGGTATTTGCATCGCACTCCCCGTGGTAGGGTCGCAACACCCAATGCCTACAAGCATTTAGGTTTTAAACCGCCTCATGAACAGTTATCTTTATTGCCATGATAAATTATGGATTTTAAACCGCAGATGGACGCAGATGAACGCAGATGAAGAAGTTAATTGTGTTTTTTTTAAGTTTATTGCTGATTTTTGGATGGGGTGAGGCAGTCATGGCACAAACCCAATCTTCCCCCAGGACTCAAGAGGAGTTAGCACAACCGGAGGAGTTGACAAAACAGGCTTTTGCTGCTACCAATAAGGGTGATTTTGCGACTGCTGAACGGTACTGGACAGAGATTATCGAGCGATTTCCTAATATTGCCGCTGTTTGGAGTAACCGAGGGAATTCTAGAGTCAGTCAAAATAAGTTGCTTGAGGCGTTGGCAGACTATAACAAAGCGGTAGAACTAGCACCGAATGTGACTGACCCTTACTTGAATCGCGGTACGGCGTTGGAGGGTTTGGGGAGATGGTCGGAGGCTCTAGCAGATTACAATCATGTTTTAGAACTTGATCCTAAAGATGCTATGGCATACAACAATCGCGGAAATGCCAAAGCAGGTTTAGGGAAATGGCAGGAGGCGATCGCTGACTACCAAAAATCCGCTGAAATTGCCCCAAATTTTGCCTTTGCCCGTGCCAATTACGCCCTTGCTCTTTATGAAACTGGTCAAATAGACAAAGCAATTCGCCAAATGCGGAATATCGTCCGCAAATATCCCCAGTTTCCCGATATGCGTGCCGCCCTCACCGCTGCTTATTGGGTACAGGGACAAAAAGGTGAAGCCGAGAGTAACTGGGTGTCAGTTATTGGACTCGACGGACGTTATAAGGATATAAATTGGGTGGCAAATGTCCGCCGTTGGCCCCCTAGTATGGTGGCAGCTTTGGATAAGTTTTTAAAACTCAAGTAAAGGCATCTGAGCAACCAGGGTAACAACAATATACAATTAGCGTAGGGAGGAAAGGTAAAATGATTGGAACAACCCTTCAGAATCGCTACCTGATCGTCAATCAAATCGGAAGTGGTGGATTTGGTGACACCTACCTAGCTCTTGATTTGCATATACCAGTTGATCCCAAACCTAAGTGTGTTGTCAAACAACTCAAGCCAAAAAATCCTGCTCCGGCGGTTTTACAAATTGCCAAAACGTTATTCGAGAGAGAAGCAAGAATTCTGTATCAATTAGGCAACGAAAATAACCAAATCCCCAAACTCTTCGCCCACTTTGAAGACAATGGGGAATTTTATTTAGTTCAGGAATTTATTGATGGACACGATTTGACTAGAGAAATTCTCAATGGCAAACCATTGATGGAGAATGTGGTGTGGAAACTGCTTCATGACATCTTGGAAGTCTTAGTAACTGTCCACCGAAATAATATTATCCACAGAGATGTTAAGCCGCCCAATATAATGCGTCGGCACAAAGATGGAAAAATAGTACTAATTGATTTTGGGGCAGTTAAAGAAATTGGCACACTAGGAGTTAATGCTCAGAGTCAAACAAACTTAACAGTTGCTGTTGGGACTCCAGGTTATATGCCAAGTGAACAAGCCAAGGGCAAGCCAAAACTGTGCAGTGATATTTATGCAGTAGGAATGATCGGTATTCAAGCCTTAACAGGGATCATGCCTAATGAACTAAAAGAAGACCCTACCACAGGGGAGATAATTTGGCGAAACGTTGCATTAGTTAGCGATAGGTTGGCTGATGTTATCGATGTAATGGTGCGTGACCACTTCACTCAGCGTTACCAGTCGGCGGAAGAGGCGTTACAAGCAGTAATTTCTACAGTAGTGTCGTCGCCTATTCAGCCACCGCCGTCTCCACCTCCCGTAAACTCCATAGTATCCCCGACTATTCAGCCACCGCCGTCTCAACCCCCACAAGCAACTCCATTGCGAATAAACCGAAAACAGTTTTTGCGCTGGGTTGGGTTGGGAGGTGCAGGCTTAGTGACAGCAGTAGTAGGTCATGAGATTTTTAAGAACCAAACGGCTGTGGAGTTTGAGACGGTATTTGAGACGGTAAAAGTAGATGAAAGGGGGGAGATAGTTAATCGATCTTCTAAAAGTGCCAAGTTCTTCAAAGAAGACTTGGGCAATGGCGTAACGCTAGAAATGGTGTCAATTCCTGCTGGTACTTTTGTAATGGGTTCACCATCAGGGGAAAAGAGTCGATATAAAAATGAAGAACCTCAGCACACGGTAAACGTACCTACTTTTTTTCTAGGCAGGTTTGAAGTTACCCAAGAACAGTATCAGCAAGTGATGGGTAAAAATCCGTCCTATTTCAAGGGAACAAAACGTCCTGTTGAGAAAGTTTCCTGGAATGATGCAGTGGAGTTTTGCAAAAAGCTTAGTCAAAAGACTGGGCACGTATATCGGTTGCCTAGTGAAGCAGAATGGGAATATGCCTGTCGTGCTGGAACAACTACACCCTTTTATTTTGGAGAGACGATCACAACTAAGTTAGCCAACTACGATGGCAATTACACTTATGCTTCTGAGTCAAAAGGTATATATCGTCAACAAACAACAGACGTAGGAAGTTTTCCACCCAACGCCTTTGGCTTATACGACATGCACGGCAATGTTTGGGAGTGGTGTGCGGATACCTGGCATGAAAATTACCAGGGAGCGCCTAGTAATGGAAGTGCGTGGGTCAATGAGAATGATAATCAATTGCGAGTGCTGCGCGGTGGTGCGTGGAACAACAATCCTGAGGTTTGCCGTTCTGCGTGTCGCCTCAGGTTCGACGCCGACTACAACGCTATCGGTTTTCGGGTTGTGTGCGGTCTTTCGCCGAGAACCAGTAGCCCTTAACACTTTAGCACTTTAGCCCTCTGCACTTGTTTTCTTAGCCCTTTTGGAGTGTAGCGGAGCGGAACGATCAATTTTTTTTAGCAGATTGGCGAAGGTCAGGATTTATGTTGTGGCAAAAGCAACCTTGCTTTCAAAGCATAGCATATAAATTCGATCATGTAAATCTTTTTGTTTTGGAAAAATAATGGAAGAATTGGCAATTATTCAAAAAACCTACGATTCCACAAAACAGCGAAAAATCAGCGCGTGGCACAACTAGCAGGTTCCTGTCAGGACAGCACCCTATAA
The DNA here is from genome assembly GCA_016903675.1 of Stigonema ocellatum SAG 48.90 = DSM 106950. GTDB lineage: Bacteria > Cyanobacteriota > Cyanobacteriia > Cyanobacteriales > Nostocaceae > Stigonema > Stigonema ocellatum. The sequence goes on from JADQBA010000232.1 coordinate 7,834, forward strand.
TATCAGCGATGCCTACGGTGGGCTGCGCCTACACACTAAAATGTTAAGTAAATCAGAAAAGGTTAACGATGGCAGCTAAAGATAAATTTCATGCTGTGGTTAGAATTGCTTTAGAAAAGGAGCAGTGGAAGATAACCGATGATCCTCTGCGACTGGAAGTTGGCGGAACTAAGTTTGAAATAGATTTAGGTGCGGAGCAACTGTTAGCGGCAGAGCGAGGTGAAGAAAAAATTGCAGTTGAGATTAAAACGTTCCTGAGTGATTCACCACTAACAGATTACCATGCTGCGTTAGGACAGTTTTTGAATTATCGGCTTGCCTTAGAAATCAGTGATGCTACTCGTATTCTCTATTTGGCAGTGCCTATAGGTGTTTATGAAGCTTTTTTCAAGCGGGAATTTGCCCAAATATCTGTAGAGAGATATCAGATTAAACAAATTATTTATGACCCAATTCAAGAGGTAATTGTACAATGGATACCCTAGAGTCTTATCCCAATATCATTCAGTCATTGTTGACGGCTTATGCTGCTATCCCAATAGCCAATGGTAAGATTGATTGTTACACGGTTTTTGATACAAAACAAGACCATTACATGGTTATGAATGTGGGATGGGATGGTCATCGGCGAGTCTATGGTTGTGTCTTACATTTGGATATTAAGCAGGGAAAAATTTCCATTGAGCAGAATATGACGGAAATGAGAGTGGCTCAAGAACTTGTAGACCGAGGGGTTCCAAAAGATGATATTGTTCTAGGATTTCAAGCTCCTGAAATGCGGGAATATACTGGCTATGGAGTTTTTTAACTACAAGATCAGTGTTAGCCCAATACTGCGTAGGATTTGCAAAAATTAGAAACCCGGTTTCTTAAAGAAACCGGGTTTCTGGCACCTCACTGGCACCTCAAGAATTCAAAACCTACGCAGTATTGAGTGTTAGCCCACCCCCCGCCCATGGCGATCGCACTCTTTGCGCGATAGTTAGAGGCTCATATCTTGGAGTGCATCCCTTTAACCACCATCCTGATCCCCTCTGTTGAACTACCGTGACCAATCCCCTAGGGGATATGGACACGGATTCTAGAGAACAAACCTCTAGGAGGAATCTGTTCAATACCTCACTTGGGAGAGTTGCGATTCATTAATACCAAGTTCCAAGTTCAGTAGTGTAGATCACGGTCGGGTGCTTCACTAGCTCGGCTCTCTGTAGCTCCAGGGGTGTCTGGAGGTTGGGTAAAGCCAAGACACGCATTACTGAATGAGGTAAGTGACAGGCGATAACGCCGTAAACTTTATCTTTCAAGGGTTATACCAATGAAGAAAGAAAACGCTCGTGTTCCTGTTATCTCTCCATCAGGTGAGCCACTAATGCCAACAACAGGATCACGCGCTAGACGTTGGATAAAACAGGGTAAAGCAAAATCATTTTGGAATGACTTGGGTATTTGGTATGTTCAATTATTGATTGATCCATCCGGGAACAGCAAACAAGATATTGCTTTAGGGGTTGACCCTGGTAAGCGGTATTCAGGGATTGGGGT
>JADQBA010000377.1 GCA_016903675.1 Stigonema ocellatum SAG 48.90 = DSM 106950
TTTGCAGTTGGAAGGGGTCAATGAGTGCGATCGTCTGACCCTTTTTCACCACCTGATTTTCTTTGACGAGAATGTTTGTTACCGTTCCCCCATTTGCTGCTTGGACTAACCGTATTTCCCCCACAGGACGAACGGTAGCAGGGGCGTCCACTGTGACATTGTATTTGATCACCGCAGCCAGATTTATAGCTGCGCCAACAGTTCCAATTAAAACAAACCCTCCCAACCTAGTCCAATTGCTAATAGGAGGAAGAAATTCGTCGTTTTGGACTGGGCTGAGAAACTCTAGTGTTGTTTCACTCACCATAAGTTTTAAAGAACACCTTTTTTTGTATGTCTATTTGTTAAGACTATCCTGATGACTGAAATTTAGCCTGTATAATTTTTTTTGTTATTGATTCAGCTTTGGTGACTCAGTTTTTCCTTTACTCAGCTATATAGCAATCCTAAATGATTTAGTCGTGTAGGGTGGGCACTGCCCACCATATCCGGGTGTTGTACGGCATAGCCCACCCTACCAGGAACCAGCCAGAGTGCTGCGCCACAAGCTGGTTAAAATGATTTCCTTGCACAGCCTCGTTAAGAGCCTCAGGCTGGGAATGCATTTACAGTGGGCTGCCGCCTCCGATAATCCACAGGAGGCGGCAGCCCTCACCAGAGAGCATTACAAGCCTAGGCTTGTAACGAGGTTTATACACAATTGTGTTTTTCTGTCAATGCGTAAGTCCTAGATTCTTATATTCATCGATTGAAAAAATCATCCCTCTATGGTTTAGATTAAAACATCTTATGTACTTTGTTTGAGTATTTTCCCTTAGAGTTTCTTGGAAAGATTTGTTGCGTATACAATTCACTTGAAATATATCTAAAACTTAAATCATTGTATTTTCTTATACATTTTTCCTTTTTATGTATAAATTCAACAAGTAAATAATATTTTTAAGTAAAATCACTGGTACTTATTTAATCGCAATTTCTTAGTAATACTCAATAAGTAGGTATTCAATACTACTCGGTTAACCACAGAAGATCGCCCCACAGCCCCTTAAAAAAGGGGTGCTACGTCTCTTTAACTTTTCAAGGGGATCACCGCAAGCGGGGGGAAAATTCTGATCTGAGCAGTGTAGAGTAGGTATCTGAAAAGAAAAGCTATTTTAGTATAGATTATTACGCTGGATTATTTTTTTAAATTATTTTTTTAAATTATTTTTTGGTTTTTCATAAAAAAAACTGATACATTGAATATATAGCAGGAAGAAAGCAATTAACTCCCCGCTGAACTTAGTTAAACCTAAAAACAAGGAAACACACATCATGGAAAGCACATTATTTACAGCACTTACCGTCAGCGAAGAAGCTAGCTTATCTGGTGGTGCCACAACCACAAGCGTAAACGGCGGCTCAACTTCTGGTAGCAACACCATAGATTTTGCCAATGGTCAGGGCAATGTTGGAGGCGCTACAACCACAACCGTTTACGTTACAAAAACGAAAACTAGCAAGTAATCCGCTACTTACCTCTAAGCGCAACCTTGTAATGTGTGTCGATGAAAAGTAAGCGTAAAGACGCGCTGTAACGCGTCTCCACAGGATTACTAATTACTAATATTTTTTATTAGTGATTAGAAAGATTCTATATCTCAAATCGTACCATACGTTTATTTGTCTGTCAACATTACTTTTGCAAGTTTTCACTGGTGCTATTTAACAGCATTCTTTAGTTTCTGTTAAAAAAGCATTAAGTGGCGCCGCCTGCTCAACAACTCCAAGGGGAGTTGTTGAGCAGGTTATTACACAAAGATAAACAAACTTTTTTAACATTTTTAACAACATAGAGATAAAGTCTGTAACTTTTTTGTATTTTGCCACGATGTTATGGAACACTCTGATGTAGCATGAAATACCAGTCTGTTTTACAGCATAGTGAAGAAGACTGTGGAGCAGCTTGTCTTGCCTCCATTGCAAAATATTATCGACGAAATTTTACACTCAACCATGTCCGTGAAGCGGTAGGTACAGGGCAACTAGGAACAAC
>JADQBA010000274.1 GCA_016903675.1 Stigonema ocellatum SAG 48.90 = DSM 106950
AGCTTCCTGGGCAGTTACTTGGGCAGTTTGAGCAATATTATCCATGGTCTTGACTAATTGCCCTGAGGTGGCGGCGATTTCATGGGAAGTGGCGCTGACTTGGTTGGTAGAAGCAGCTTGCTGTGTGATGGTTGCTTCTAATTGCTTACCTGCTGCCGCAATTTGAGTGGTAGATCTGGTAATTTGGATACCGGATTTTTGCGTTTGGGATATCAATGAATTCAGGCTTTTCGTCATGTGATGGAAGGCTGCCAGTATTTGCCCAAGTTCAGTTTTATCTTGGGTAACTACAACCGTCTGGGTCAAGTTTCCCTGTGCAATCTGTTCGGCTGATGCAACGACTTGCGGCAACTGTCGCCCTATAGGCAAACCAATCCGTAAACCAACAATGATGGTGGAAAGGATTGCTAACGCAGTAGTAATCCAAACTACAGTGACCATGAATTGCTGAGCTTGTTGAAGTTCCCGGTTGCGGTCATTCACCATAGCTTCTACCTGTAGGTTGAACTGCTGTCGCATCGTGTCAATATTTCGCGATTTATTTATATCAATTCGTTGATTTGCCTCTACTAGCTTATTATTATCAATGAGATTGAAAGCTTCTTGAAAGATGTCATGTAATTTGTTACCTTCTGCAATTAGCGTGTTCTGTGGTGTAATTAGAGTATTCCTAATATCTTCGTGTTGAGGGATAATAGTAGACTCTCTTAGGGCTTGAGCATGTTGATTGAAAGATTCGTATCCGGCATTAAAGATAGTTTTAAAGCTTTGGTCTTTGGGAAAAAGTGCATACCCTCGCGCAGATCGTAACATCCGAGAAATTTCATAAGACGTTTGCTCGAATTCTTGACGGGTTGCTTGTAGGCGAGAGATCACATTTTGTGAATCAAAGACTTTTTGACTCATGAAGGCAGTTGTCAAACCTTGCACAATTAAGAAAGCTAAGGGAATTGAATATCCGATGAGAAAGCGGTTGGCAATTTTATTCAACATCTTGCAAGGTTATTCTATGTATTGGCGTCTTGAATTTTATGCAGCCTTTGAATCCGTTGTTGAAGGAGTGCTGCACCAGCGCGATCGCCACGATATTCTTTCAGCAGAGTCAGGTGAACCAGTGCTTCGTAGTAATTTGGTTCGAGATAAATCGCTTTTTGGAAGCACTGCTCAGCCTGGTGGTTGTCTCCTGAAGCCTGATACACTTCACCTAGTAAGAGGTAAGCTTGAGCATTTGTTGGGTTTTGACTCACATATGTCTTGCACCAGCTGGCAGCTTCATCCAACCGTCCTGCATCTGCTAGGTTTCTGACTGTTTGAAGATTAGGAATTGTGACAGCGGATGTAACGGATGTAGCGGATGAATTATCAGTTTCCCTAGAGATTTCTTTTCTCACAGTCAATTTATCCGTTACATCCCGTACCTTTACCGTTGCCACATCTGCAACTTTCTGGTATGCAAAACTAAACGGATAGCGTACTGACACAAATCGGTTAGTCGGGAGAAAGCCGGTTTCAGCAGACCCCACAAATAATAGACCTTTGGGAGTTAATAAGTGGTCTAAAATATCTATAGCTTGGGAAGAGGCAGAGGAATCAAAGTAAATTAACAAATTACGGCAGAATATGATATTATACTTCTTATTGGCAAGGAAAAACGGCTCTAAGAGATTCCCATGAATAAAATTAACAGTATTGCGCACAAATTTAGATAATTCGTACCCGTCTGCCGTTTGCTGAAAATAGCGTTCCTTTTCAGGCAGATCCTCACCTCGAAAAGAATTCTGGTTATAAATAGCATTTGTAGCTTTAAGTAGTGCTTTTTTGCTGATATCAACAGCATCTATGCGAAACTTATCAGGAGTCAAACCTGCATTCAGCAGGAGCATGGCAAGGGAGTAAGGCTCTTCCCCAGTAGAACAGGGGATACTTAACAGACGCAGGATGCCATTATTCCGGTTTGGCAACCACTCAGATTTAACATAATGTTCCAAGAAAGTAAAGGGCTTGCGATCGCGAAAAAACCAAGTCTCTGGAACAACCACAAGTTCAATCAGCTCTTCAAGTTCCTCCTTTGATGTTTGCAATCGCCGCAGATATGTTGGTAAATCGCGCAAATCACAGGCTAAGCGCCGCTTTTCAACGGCTCTAGCAATGTTGTGAGAGCCAATGGTGCTAGCAGCCAAACCAATTTTGTCTTTTAGCAATGCCTTAATTGTTGCCTGTGTCGTTGGCATTTAGTATTCCCCTGCTAATAGGTACTTATGTTGCGAATCCGATAGCAAATTCTCTAAGCGGATCAGTTGGATCATCCGCTTGTCATCCATAATCATTCCTCCTAAATAAGAAGCTTCATCTAATTGAGTTCCCGTATCCATGATATCAGTGTCTGGTTTATTTAAAGTCTCTGTAACTCGTTCTGCCATCAAACCAAGGTGGCGCTTGGTTTTATCTTTACTAACATAGTAGACTATAATAATCCGTGTACTCAAGTAGGAGCGACTGGGCTTGCTTTGAATTAAGTGGCACAAATCGATAACAGGCACGATTGCACCTCGATAGTTGAATACACCGACAACATAGTCTGGAACGTGGTGTACGTTTCTGAGCATCACCCTGGGGATAATTTCAGCAACCTGAGAACAATCAAGAGCATAAAGGTTGTCCCCGACATAGAAGAGTAACATTAACATAACCAGAAACAAAAAGGTACAAGCCCCCAACTTCGTTATGGGGTTCTTACTTTTGACTTTTGACTTTTGACTTTTGACTTCCCCAGAGGGGCTGACTACCTAAATGGTAACGGCATCGGTATTAAGGTTGACAACCAATCCATAGGTTGATACATAGTCTTCTAACTCTTTTAAATCGATAGTACCATTTTTATCAGTGTCAAGAAGGTTGACCAGATAATCAGTGATGTATTTCCTGACATCTTCAGAGCTACGTTCACCTACTGTCATATCTTCTACTAGCCCTAAAAGCTCCATAATCTCGGCTCTATCGAGTGTCTTACTTCCATCCGCATCTAATTGATGGAACAGCTTTTTGACGTCTTCGGTTGCCATTCTTGACGAACGCAGTGTTTCTCTCAATAATTCATTGCTAAATGAAGTCATAAACAATATCTGTTCAAGCAGAGGTATGCAGAAGAACCCTAGTGCTGCCCAAAAAACTGCATACTTCAGAGCAATCAAATTTACCGTTGTACTCACTCCGCCCAAAAGAGCAGCCCAAAGGAAAAAGTTTGGGTTAACAAGAAGGATATAAGCATCCTGAGCTTCTGCCTTGTTTAGCTTGCCATTTGAAAGTACTAAGGTTAATGTAGCAAAAAGGCGCATCAGGACAAAGACTAGTGTGGCGACTGCAAGCTGTTGTAGACAAGCTAGTGAGCGGTTAGTATCCGTTGGGAAAAATATGTCTGAAATGAATGTTGGAGGAGCAAACTGAAAACCTGTGACAAAAGCCATCAATGCGACACCAAGGACGCCGATAAATTTCCATTCCTTACTATGTCGGTTGGAGTTAACAGGAGATCGTGAACGCCATACCAGGGCGATCGCTCCCGGTATAGCTAGCCCAATAATCAGAATGACAAAGAAGAAGTTAAGGCTCTTAACGTCAATTGGTAATCGTGCAATAGCAAATGTAACAATGAGTGCAACGGGAGCGATAATTGATAATGTCCTTGACAACACAGCCGACGGATAAAGATTACCACCCCAAAGGATCGATAAAACTGGGGAAGTCAGGGCGGGCGGAATCATCCAAAACACCACCCATAAAACTTTGTACAAATCCGCAGGGCTTTGATACAACACTCCAGAAAATATTAAGAACAGACCAACTACCCATCGAACCAACATCCACGAGTAGACCACATACTTCACAGTTCCCGATACTTTGCGCCGACTTGCGGCAAAGTCAATGTCCAAGTAAGTGTAAAACGTTGAGGCTGCAAGACAGGCAATAATTATCGATATAAATAGGACCGATGGAATCCCTGCGCTGAAAGTACTTACTACCCTGATCAAGCTACCAAGCAAAAATGTAAAGGCATATAGCAAAATAGCCCACATGGTTGAAAGATCGTTAATCTTTTTGCGTAGGGCAGCAACACCACCAGATTCAGTGTCGCGAAACTTGACAAGATCCTCTTTTGAGAGAGCTTTGCCGTTAGGAAGTTTCAGGTGATGATAAGCTGTTGGTGGTAGGTTGCTTAAATGAAGAGCTAGAGGTTCCAGTACATATTGATGGCACACTACCAGAACATTTTCACCCCGTTCCAAGTGCGGTACAACCCGATCTTCATAGAAAGAAGCAGCACGTGCGTAAACTTGTGCAATCTTCTCGCCACCCGGAGGTGCTTCGTTGTGTGAATGTAACATTTCCTCGAAGCCTTCGTAGCCAAGGGCAAGACGAAGCAAATTCAGGTTACGACCTGCAAAAATGCCAAAGGATTTCTCGCTAATTCGATGGTCGATATGAGTCGGGATCTCGGGGGATTTCAGCGCCTGACTTGTATCAAGGGCGATTTCACAGGTTTGTCGCGCACGTCTCATATGCGAGACATAGACTGCATCAAACTTCACACCTTTTTTCTGAATGTCTTGACCTGCACGACGTGCTTGCAGCTTGCCAAATGATGTGAGTCCAACATCCAGTACCCCTGCAAAAATATTACGCTCATTGCTGGTACTTTCACCATGTCGAACAAAGTACACGTTTCCTTGCTGTTGATCCCTTTTTACTACTGTTTCAGAGTCAGATGCTGCTGAAGCAGTCGCTGAGCGATCAGTTGTTTCCATGATTTTTCATAAAAGGCAGTAATGTTTAATTTTATACAATATTTTATGTTTTTGGGGGAACCTGTGCTTTGCTTCCCTCGCAATGACGAAAATACGTCTTGGTTCGTAGTAGCGCTTCAGCGCCGGTTAAATCGCGGTTAAACCGGCGCTGAAGCGCTACTACATACCAAGTTACCAGACTACTAGTCCGTACTCATTGGGAGTAGAGGGTGATCATCAGCTAAACAATTGCTTAAAATAAGCTATAAATGAACGCATATAGCAATCCGATATGAGTTGTGAGAATTTACGGAGTCTAAAAGCACGTTTTTGTAAGCACATGACAACTGCCAGAATATCTCCCTTCACACGGATTCATACCTTGACAAATTTGGCAATAACATGAAAATTAAGGGACAATATTTAACTGAATAGTCTGGAACTAGGTGTCATGAGATTCTCTCTCAAATCGCTAAAAATATCGCAAAAACTATGGCTGAGCGTTCTATCTTTTTCTGTACCAATCTTGATGCTATTGTATTTCACAGTTTCAGGGATTAGCGACAATATCAATTTTGCTCATTTAGAAATTTTTGGCAATAGACTTTTAGAACCTTTAACCCAACTCTTAGTATTGGTTCCACAGCATCAGAGGTTGGGAACACTTGGGCGTGGGGGCGATCGCTCAGTTTTCACTGATTTAGAAACCACAACAAATCTAATTGAAAAGAATCTTGAAAGTCTTGATAAAGAAACCAAAGCCCTAGGAGAACCCTTAAAAATCACTCCCTCGGGTTTGCACTCAGCTAAAATGGAGCAATTACTACCAGCAAACATTGCAAACCAATGGCAGATATTACAAAGCAGCCAGACGAGTAGCACGCAAGAACAATTGGCGCGGCAGTATAGTGATTTAAAACAACGTATAAGTGGACTGATCAGCAGAGTTGGCGATACTTCCAATTTAATTTTAGATCCAGTTCTAGATTCCTATTATTTGATGGATGTTATTCTTGTAGCCATACCACAAGCTCAAAAACGAGTTGGAGAAGCTTTGTTGTTTGGCGAAACGAAACTACAGACACAGCTGACAAATGAACAAAGAGTGAAGTTAGAAGTTTATGCGTCATCACTGCAACAGGCAGATTTGGATCGGATCGTGCAAGGGATTTCAACTTCTATACGAGAAAATAAGAATTTTTTTGGTATAATTCCCTCTCTGGAAAAGAACATTCCGCCCATTGAAAGTCTTTATAAAGCTGCTGTTACAAAATTTAGCGAGAGGTTGATACAACTTGCTAGAACAGGTAAAGGAGATATTCCCAACAATGATTTTTTTCAACTGGGGGAAGAGGTGCTTCGTAACGGTTCGGAACTATGGACGGTTGCAAGCAAGGAGTTGGATAAGATAATTGAGCGACGTATTCAACATTATGAAAACACCAGATTCATCTACCTGGTGTTAAGTTTGACTGCTCTGATGATCTCTAGCTTTTTTGTATTCAAAGTATCACGCGAAATTTCAGTTCGCCTTGCAAAGGTTGTTGGTCTTACCGGGAAAGGCAGAGGGCAGGAGGCAGAAGGCATTCGGGAATTCTGTTTCCAGCTCTCTGCCCGCGACCAAAGGGAGCAAGGGTTTAAGGCCCCCACCAAAATCTCCGATTTGGTGGCTTGCAATCAGTGTGGGTCTGAAGCCCACACTGTATTGCATCCTTCTGCCCTCTGCCCTCTGCCTTCTGCCTTCT
>JADQBA010000055.1 GCA_016903675.1 Stigonema ocellatum SAG 48.90 = DSM 106950
ACGCATTGATAAAAAGAACAAACTGTGTATCTCTCTCGTTACAGGGCTGCTGCCTTGTAATGCTTATGTCGTGGGCTGCTGCAACCCATCACATCAGGAGGCAGCAGCCCCAAAGCGATCGCATTCCCAGGCAGCAGCCCAAGAACGAGGCTGGGCAAGATTTTGAACTTAACAAGCAAACCATGCATATGATAGTCAATGTGTCAAGTGCGTAAGTCCTAACTTAGTTCTGCGTAGGTTGGGTTGAGGAACGAAACCCAACATTTTTTGCGGTTTGTTGGGTAACGCATTGCCTCAACCCAACCTACGATTCTCTACGATTCTCCTTAACTGAATCGTATTGACTTATATAAATTTTTAGTAAAAACATTCCACATAATTACTAGTTTTCACTTAGAAAAATGCTTTATTTATTTCCAGCATTATTCCTCATGATGATAGCTGACTATCTAGGTTATAAAAAAAATCAGTATATTCAAAAAAAGGTTTCAAGCAAATTATGAATATTAAAGTTGTCGCTCTTGCTGCAATTCTAGGTTTGTCCTCGCCTGCTATTACAGATATTGCTGTTGGTAATCAAGCAGTTGCTAGTAGAGGATTTAATTATCCAAGAGGTGAGTTTAGGGATCAAGAATGGAGAGTCAACTTGTCGTATAAACAGGAGAGTTATAACTACCAAGCTAAAAATCTGAATGATGGAACTTCTCTTTTTCTACGTGGTGCTAGAAAATCAGGGGATGACCAACGCCAAATTTACACTTGGCGTAATGGTCAATATTCTTACCAAGTCGTGTGGCGACCAAACGCTCCTAATACTATTCGCTTGCAAGTGTTTGCCCCCAATGGTAGGACAATTTTAAATCGTCTACTATACAACTGATTTGGTTAATACTTAAATAAGTAAGTTAGGAGTTTCTTAAAATTCCTAACTCCTAACTCCTAACTCCTAACTTTTTCAAAACTGCCGTAAAAATCGCAGGTCACTGGTATAGACGCGGCGAATATCATCAAGTTGGTGCAGCACCATTGCGAAGCGTTCCACACCAAATCCAGCGGCAAAGCCTGTATAAACTTCTGGGTCGTAACCCACGGCTTTCAACACATTGGGATCCACCATACCGCAGCCCATAACTTCGAGCCAGCGTCCATTCCACTGCAAATCTACTTCAGCAGAGGGTTCGGTAAAGGGGAAGTAACTGGCACGGAAGCGAATGGGTATGTCGCCAAACATTGCCTGCAAAAACACTTTGATAGTACCTTTGAGGTCAGTAAAAGTCAGCCCCTCGTCAACCGCTAAAAGTTCTATTTGATGGAAAACCGCTGCGTGAGTTGCGTCTACGTCATCTCTTCGATAGACCCGTCCTGGCGCAACAATCCGAATTGGCGGTTCCTCGGCTTCCATGTAACGAATTTGTACCGACGAGGTTTGAGTCCGTAGCAAATTTCCGTCTGGCAGGTAGAAGGTATCCTGCATATCACGAGCAGGGTGGTCAGGCGGAGTATTAAGCGCCTCGAAGTTATAGTAATCGGTTTCCATCTCTGGACCACTGGCCACAGTATAGCCCAGACCGACGAAGATGTCCAGTGCTCGATCAATTATCCCATTCAGGGGATGGACGCGACCTTGGGGGCGATAAATTCCCGGCATTGTCACATCCAGAGTTTCAGCCTCTAGCTGTGCCAGAATTTCAGCAGCTTCTAGGGCGGCACGTTGCTGGTCTAGGCTATTTTGTAGGGCTTCTTTGACTGTATTGGCGATCGCTCCAATTTTTGGTCGTTCCTCCTCACTCAGTTGCCTCATAATCCCCAATAGCGCTCCTAGCTTACCCTTTTTACCCAGGTAGCTAACTTTCAGTTCCTCTAGGCGAGCAAGCGTATCAGCGGCTGCAATGGCTTTTTCTCCTTCTTCTTGCAGTGCTAAAAGTTGAGTTTCTAAATTGCTAGTCATAAGTCAATTGTCATTGGTCATTTGTCAAGAGTTACTTTGGACTTTGGACTAACCATGAGCCAAAGAGGCAAGGGTTGAACTTTAACCGCTTCCTTCCAGTTTAGAGGCGATTGGATGTGTGAGTATATTTTTTTGACCCATGCCTCTGACATGCGACATTGACAATAACTAATAACTAATGACCAATGACTATGAAATTACTGATTAGCAACGATGACGGGATTTTTGCCCTAGGTATACGTACTCTTGCCAACACCTTAGCGGAAGCAGGTTATGATGTTACTGTAGTTTGTCCAGATCGGGAGCGCTCAGCAACTGGTCATGGACTAACACTACACCAACCAATTCGGGCTGAAATTGTCGAATCGGTTTTTCATCCTGCTATCAAAGCCTGGGCTTGCGATGGCACTCCTTCTGACTGTGTAAAATTGGCGCTGTGGGCTTTGCTAGAATCTCCCCCCGATCTAGTACTTTCTGGCATTAATCAAGGTGCTAATTTGGGAACCGAAATTCTTTATTCTGGTACTGTTTCTGCGGCAATGGAAGGCTTAATTGAAGGGATTCCTAGTGTGGCCCTGAGTCTTACCAGCTTTTCCCATAAGGACTTTCAACCTGCTGCTAACTTTGCCAAAAATCTCGTGGCGCAATTTATCCAAAAACCTCTACCAGACCTGATGTTGCTTAACATTAACATCCCGGCTGTCAAGTGGGAAGAAATTGCTGGAGTCGCTATCACCCGTCAAGGAATGCGGCGCTATGTTGATGTTTTTGACAAACGAGTGGATCCCCGTGGTAAAACATACTACTGGTTAACGGGAGAAATTCTTGAGGATGCAGAACCCCCAGCAAGTTTAAATTTGCCTCAAAATTTACCTCTAGACATCCATGTTATCCGTAAAAACTACATCAGCATAACACCATTGCAATACAATCTCACCTACGCAACTGGACTGGAGCAATTATCAGACTGGGAATTTAAGGGGGTGTAGGGGTGTAGGGGTGTAGGGGTGTAGGTGAGACTGACGCACCAGAGGGGGAGAAAGGGAGACGCGGAGATATTTTTGAATGAATTTTCCCCGCGTCTGGGCATCCCCGCGAAGGAGTGCGTCCCCCTGTCGTCGGTTTATATTAGTACCATTCCCCCTACACCCTCACCCCCCTACACCAATGAAGTGGTTTTCGCCACCCACAAAACTATGTTATCAAAGTTGTAGTTGCACCCAAAAAAGGTGCAGCTATTTTTCAGCAAACGCGTGTTCATGTGTGGGTTTTCATTTACGTATTTCTATAAATTAGGAGGCTAGCACCGCTGCGCGTTCGTCAAAAGTCACTCATTCAAAAGTCAAAAGTATTATATATCAAGGCTTGTGCCCGTTTGAAATGGTTGCTTGATTTACGCCACGCTGTACTAGTACATGACGGCGGAAATAAACCACCCATTTCAAATCAATGAAACGCTTGCGGTGTTGGAATTACGAATTACGAATTACGAATTACGAATTCCACTTAGGTGCTAGTGCTATGCAGTGCCTAACCCACCTTTAACAAAACCAGCGTTAAACAAGGTATGCTGTTTTACCAATAAATACTCCTTCTACTAAAATCAGTGAGACAGCATAAAGTTAACAAAATAAGTAAAAATTTTTGTATTGATCGCCCACTCAGTCCAGCAAGCGACACTCATGTTTAGGATAGAGAACCAATTTACAGTGCATTTTTGGGGCGTTCGCGGTAGTATCCCCTGTCCGGGATCACACACCGTCCGTTATGGAGGTAATACCCCTTGTGTTGAAATGCAGGTGGGCGGCAAACGCTTAGTTTTCGATGGTGGAACAGGACTGCATGTTTTAGGTCAATCTTTGTTGTCCAGAATGCCAGTAGAAGCTTATATTTTCTTCACCCACTCCCACTGGGACCATATGCAAGGTTTTCCCTTCTTTACCCCTGGGTTTGTCAAGGGAAACACTTTTCATATTTACGGTGCCATCGCTCCAGATGGTTCTACCGTAGAACAGCGCCTGAATGACCAAATGCTCCATCCGAATTTTCCCGTACCTTTGCAGATTATGCAAGCAAATATGGATTTCTACGACGTCATCCCAGGGCAACCTATACATATCGATGACATTACTGTAGAAACCTCACCACTGAACCATCCGGGTGAAGCCGTAGGATACCGAGTGAATTGGCGTGGAGGTGCCGCAGTATACATAACAGATACTGAACATTTTCATGACAGGTTGGATGAAAATGTTTTGTGGCTATCTCGTGACGCCGACATCCTCATCTACGATTCCACCTATACAGATGAGGAATATCATTTGCCGAGTAAGCCTAAAATTGGTTGGGGACATTCTACATGGCAAGAAGCTGTGAAGGTAGCCAAAGCGGCTTCGGTGAAAACTTTGGTGATTTTCCACCACGACCCCTCCCACGACGATGAGTTTTTAGATCGCGTAGGAGAAGAAGCGACGAAGAAATTTCCTGGTGCAATCATGGCACGGGAAGGAATTGTACTCCAAGTTCCCCTAAAAGTTTCCTTATCAGAATCTTTTCCCATTAGCAAGTTTTCTGTCTAAAGGTTGAGGTCGGAGTAATTTTAGATTTTAGCTTAAACTGGTGATTAAGAGCTTTCAGCAAGAGGAGGGGGGGAGGGGGGGAGGGGAAGGGGAGGGGAAGAGGGGGGGAGGGGGAGATGGGGGAGATGGGGGAGATGGGGAGGTAAAAAGTTATTGAGTTATTGAGTTATTGAGTTATTGAGTTATTGAGTTATTGAGCAATTATTCTTTCTCCCCCTCCCCCCATCTCCCCCTCCCCCCATCTCCCCCTCCCCCCCTCCCCCCCCTCTCCCCCTCCTCCTCTGGGCTGATAGCTTAACAAATCTCAAACCCCAAAATCGACGTGCTGCTAAATGTGTCTCAAAATGGGTGTTCTGTGTGGGTTACTTCTTCGACCGAATTGGCTCTAACGCCAACTGTTGTTGCTCTTGGCAAATTTGACGGTGTACATCGTGGTCATCAACAGGTGATTCAACCAATATTGAAAGCAGGTGAAGCAGGGGGAGTAATTTCTTCCCCTGCTTCCCCTGCACCCCGTGCTCTTTCACTCTCTTCAGAATACACTTACTCAACGGTTGTCACCTTTAATCCCCATCCGCAGGAGTTTTTTACGGGACAACCCCGTACTTTGTTAACACCACTGGATGAAAAAATCCAACAGTTGCGATCGCTTGCGGTAGAACAACTGGTACTACTGCCCTTTGATAAAGAATTATCTGCTTTGACTCCCGAACAGTTTGTAGAAAAGATTTTGGTGCAACAACTGCAATGTCAACGAATTAGCGTTGGGCAAGATTTTCGTTTTGGTAACAAGCGCAGTGGTACCGCCAGAGATTTACAATTGATCGCCGCCAAGCACCACATCCCCGTGACTATTGCTCCCTTACAAACTTGTACAGATGACTTGTCAACAGACAACACAGGCGAACGGATCAGCACAACACTTATCCGCCAGCATCTTGAGAAGGGGGAGATCCAACAGGCAAACCACCTGCTAGGACGCCCGTACACCCTCGTAGGTTCTGTCATTAAAGGTCAACAACTGGGCAGAACTATCGGCTTTCCCACCGCCAACCTGCAACTGCCAAAACAAAAGTTTTTGCCCCGTTTTGGTGTCTATGCTGTTCGTGTCAAGAGCTTGGGTGAGGTACCTGATGCTACTTCTTTTGACTGTTGGGGAGTGATGAACATAGGGAACCGTCCAACTGTAAACGGTATCCATCCAACAGTGGAAGTACATTTGCTAGATTGGTCTGGTGATTTATATTGCAAGAAGCTGACGGTGCAGCTAGAAAAATTTTTGCGACCCGAACAAAAATTTTCTTCTTTAGAAGCCTTGAAAACACAGATTCAACAAGATTGTGCTGTTGCGAGAGCTTTTTTTAGTGCTGAGTGCTAAGTGCGGAGTCCTGAGTGGGAATACTAACCCTATGCCCTATGCCGCCCCATCCATGAGAGAAAAAATTGACGCTCTGACACAAAATTTGGCTCTTACCATTGTTGGTAAAACCGAAGCAATACGCTTAGTTCTGGTTGCCCTGCTAGCTGGTGGTCATGCCTTGCTAGAAGATGTTCCAGGAGTTGGCAAAACTCTCTTGGCCAAAACCCTTGCTCGTTCCATTGAGGGTAAGTTTCAACGACTACAATGCACCCCCGATTTACTACCAACTGACATCACAGGGACTAACATCTGGAACCCAAAAAGCGGTGAATTTAACTTTCTCTCTGGTCCTATATTTGCCAATGTAGTGCTAGCAGATGAAATTAACCGTGCTACACCCCGCACCCAGTCGGCTTTGCTCGAAGTTATGGAAGAGCAGCAGGTAACAGTAGATGGTGTCTCTCGTTCTGTTCCCACGCCCTTCTTTGTCATTGCTACCCAAAACCCCATCGAATACCAAGGTACCTTTCCTCTGCCAGAAGCTCAGTTGGATCGATTTATGTTGTCGTTGAGTTTGGGTTACCCTAATGAGGCAGAAGAACTACAAATGCTACAACGCCTCCAAAAACCTAGTACCTTGAATTTGGAACCTTGCATTACCTTGGAAAAAGTACAGGAATTGCGCCACATATGCTCTAAGGTAAGAGTGGAAACCTTCTTGCAACAGTACATGCTTGACTTAGTGCGAGCAACAAGGCATGACGAGGAAATTACTCTTGGTGTTAGTCCTCGCGGTACCGTGGCACTACAACGGGCAACCCAAGCCCTAGCTTTTCTCTTAGGCCGTGACTATACCATCCCCGACGACGTAAAATTTCTCGCTCCTCATGTTCTTTGCCATCGCCTCATCCCAGCAGGAGGACGCAGGGCTAAAACTGTTGTAGAAAGATTATTGCGATCCGTGCCAATTCCTTGAGGGGGAGTGGGGAGTGGGGAGTGGGGGAGTGGGGGAGTGGGGGAGTGGGGGAGTGGGGGAGTGGGGGAGTGGGGAGTGGGGAGTGGGGAGTTAGGAGTTAGGAGTTAGGAGTTAGGAGTTAGGAGTTAATTCATAATTCATAATTCATAATTCCTTTAAAGTTTGGGAGTGTGAGGTGTATGTCAAGTATTGTTAACCGCAAGTTCGGAAACCGAAAACTAAGGCGAAAGCCCATAACTATACTATTGGTCATTTTGGCTTGGAGTCTGGCTATGGGTTGGTTACTGACCTCAGCAACTCATGCCCAAAGTGCTACTCCCTCGAACCAAATTGGTACTGTTGACGTAGTGCCTGCACAGTACCAGTTGGGACAACAACTGTATCTAGAAAACTGCTCCACTTGTCACATTGCTTTACCACCAGCGGTTTTGCCCAACCAAACTTGGAAAAACCTGCTACAAGACGGACAGCACTACGGCGTTCAACTCAAACTTTTAGTCGATCCCCCGCGCATTCTGGTCTGGAAGTATATTGCGGCTTTCTCTCGTCCCCTCCAACAAGAGGAAGAAACACCCTATCGTGTCAACAGTTCGCGCTATTTCAAAGCTTTGCACCCTAAAGTCAAGTTGCCAAACCCTGTGCAGATTGGTAGCTGTGTCAGCTGTCATCCCAGCGCCGCAGAATTTAACTTCCGTCGCCTGACCAAAGAGTGGGAAAATTCGCAGTGATGGGAGCATATTGATTTGTCCGAACGCTTCCCCTGCTCCCGGAAGGGGGGTGAAATGATACTATGAAGAGAGTCTAATTACAATCATGCTTTAAAAGCAATCATTTAGTAACCTGATTGGATCGTCTTATTTGCGGTATTTGAGCCGATTCTCATTTACAACCCATCCACATCGTAAAAGGCAAGGTTTTAGTTAAGTGTTTATAATCTAATGCCAAACCTTTAATTCCTATCCCCCTTGATTCTGTTGAATAACCTGCCATGCTAAAAACTTTGTTGGGCGACCCCAACGCTCGTAAGCTGAAAAAATACCAACCTGCCATTACTGAAACTAACCTTTTAGAGGAAGATGTTAAATCCCTTTCGGATGAAGAGTTAAAGGGTAAAACAGCAGAGTTTAAACAGCGGCTCCACAAAGGTGAGACCCTAGATGATATCCTGTCTGAAGCGTTTGCTGTGGTCAGGGAGGCTGGACGGCGAGTGTTAGGGTTGCGGCACTTCGATGTCCAACTCTTAGGTGGTGTCATCCTGCATACAGGGCAAATTGCTGAAATGAAAACTGGTGAGGGGAAAACCCTCGTGGCGACTTTACCCAGTTATTTGAATGCCCTGACTGGCAAAGGTGTACACGTCGTTACTGTGAACGATTACCTGGCTCGTCGGGACGCGGAATGGATGGGACAGGTGCATCGGTTCTTGGGGTTGAGTGTGGGGCTAATTCAGCAAACCATGACGCCAATCGAACGCCAGAAAAACTACAACTGCGACATTACCTACGTCACCAACAGTGAGGTCGGTTTTGACTATCTGCGCGACAACATGGCGACAGATATAAAAGACGTGGTGCAACGCTCGTTTAACTACTGTGTGATTGACGAGGTAGACTCCATATTAATTGATGAGGCGCGGACACCGCTGATTATCTCAGGACAGGTAGAACGACCAACGGAAAAATACCTGCAAGCAGCCCAAATAGCAACAGCGCTGAAAAAAGATGAGCATTACGAAGTAGATGAAAAAGCTCGTAACGTGCTATTAACGGATGAAGGCTTTGCCGAAGCAGAAGACCTTTTGGGAGTAAAAGATTTATTTGACCCAGAAGACCCTTGGGCACACTTCGTTTTCAACGGCATTAAAGCCAAAGAACTGTTCCTCAAGGACGTAAATTATATTGTCCGCAACGGGGAAGTGGTCATTGTAGACGAATTTACTGGTAGGGTTTTGCCAGGAAGACGTTGGAGTGATGGACTGCACCAGGCAATTGAAGCGAAAGAACGGGTAGAAATTCAGCCAGAAACTCAAACTCTGGCAACAATTACTTATCAAAACCTGTTCTTGCTGTATCCTAAACTTGGTGGCATGACGGGAACCGCAAAAACGGAAGAAGTGGAGTTTGAAAAAATTTACAAACTAGAAGTAGCGGTAACTCCCACCAACAGACCCAGAAGACGTCAAGATTTGTCTGATATGGTCTTTAAGACCGAGAGAGGTAAGTGGCGGGCGATCGCTAAAGAATGCGCCGAAATGCACGCAATAGGCAGACCAGTGCTGGTGGGAACCACAAGCGTGGAAAAATCAGAGTATCTCAGTCAGCTCCTTAGGGAGCAAAGCATTCCCCACGAGTTGCTCAACGCTAGACCTGAGAACGTGGAACGGGAGGCGGAAATTGTAGCCCAAGCAGGACGCAAAGGTGCTCTTACCATCGCGACTAACATGGCGGGTAGGGGTACTGATATTATCTTGGGTGGTAATTCCGAATATATGGCGCGTCTGAAGCTGCGGGAATACTTTATGCCCAGGATTGTCAAACCGGAAGATGAAGATGGTTTTGGAATCCATAGAGCAGCTGGCTTACCTATGGGAACTGGTAGCGGTCAAGGCTTTGTTCCTGGAAGAAAAGTGAAAACTTGGAAGGCTTCGCCACAGGTTTTTCCCATCCAGCTTTCTAAAGAAACAGAAAAGTTGCTCAAAGATGCCGTGGAATTTGCTGTGCGGGAATATGGTGAGCGCAGTTTATCAGAACTAGAAGCGGAAGATAAAGTCGCTGTGGCGGCAGAAAAAGCCCCCATCGATGACCAAGTTATTCAAAAATTGCGGGAAGCTTATAACCGCGTCAAGAACGAGTACGAACAGTTTACTAAGCAGGAACACGATGAGGTGGTAGAATTAGGCGGGCTGCACGTCATTGGAACAGAACGCCACGAGTCACGGCGAATTGACAACCAATTGCGCGGACGTGCAGGACGACAAGGCGACCCTGGTTCAACTCGATTTTTCCTGAGTTTAGAGGATAACTTACTGCGGATTTTTGGTGGCGATCGCGTTGCTCGTTTAATGGATGCCTTCAGCGTTGAAGAAGATATGCCCATTGAATCGGGAATGCTGACGCGGAGTTTGGAAGGCGCTCAGAAAAAAGTCGAAACCTACTACTACGATATACGTAAGCAGGTGTTTGAGTACGACGAGGTGATGAACAACCAGCGTCGCGCCATCTACGCCGAACGCCGTCGGGTGCTAGAAGGTCAAGACTTAAAGGAACAGGTGATCAAGTACGCTGAAAAAACGATGGATGACATCGTTGACTTTTTCATCAACCCCGACTTACCCTCTGAAGAGTGGGAATTAGATAAGTTGGTTGAGAAAGTCAAAGAATTTGTCTATCTGCTGGCGGATATGCAGCCTAGTCAATTAGAGGATATGTCAGTAAGCGAGATCAAAGCCTTTCTCCATGAACAGGTACGCATCGCTTATGACCTCAAGGAGGCACAGATTGACAAAATTCAGCCAGGACTGATGCGGCAAGCCGAGCGCTTCTTTATTTTGCAGCGGATTGACACCCTGTGGAGGGAACACCTCCAACAAATGGACGGTCTGCGTGAATCCGTGGGACTACGAGGTTATGGTCAAAAAGATCCCCTCATTGAGTATAAGAGCGAGGGATACGAACTATTCTTGGATATGATGACCAACATCCGCCGAGATGTGGTATACTCCTTGTTCATGTTCCAGCCCCAACCCCAGTCAGTAGTGCAAACTTCAGAAATGGTGTAAAGGGAATGGGGAATGGGGAATGGGGAGGTGGGGAGGTGGGGAGATAGGGAGGTGGGGACAATGTAGTATTCTTACCCCCCATCCCCCCATCCCCCCATCCCTACTCCCTATTCCCTACTCCCCAGTCCCGATCAAACTCTCTTGACGGTATCCGAACTACTTGGCTATGATTTCTATAATCCAACGCCAAGATTAATGAGTTTACCACAAAAAGAATTTTGCTTCTGCACATTAGCATTGGGGAAAAAATATCGCCTTTTGGCTGGGCAATTAGCAGAGGATTTAGAAAAAAAATTTCCTGGAAGTTTTTTAGTCATTTATACGGATGAACCAAAAGACTTTAGTAGTCACCTTAATGTTTTAGCTTATAAACACAAGCAACAAGGTATTCTTCTTTGTTATAATGACAAACGCTTTGTTATGGCTAAAGCTTTATCCAAGTATAGTGCTGCAATTTTTATTGACGCAGATACAAGAATAATAGATAATGTGCCAGATACTCTAAAATGGTCTCCGGGAATCACAACAGGACATTGTGAGAATTTGATTGAACATGTAAGTAAATACTCTCCTGAGAGGTTAGACTCTCTAAGAAATATTTCGTTAAAGTTGAATATATCTTTAGAGACAACTAACTATATAGGAGAATCTTTATTTGTTGTTGCTAGAGATGCTGGCAAAGAAATAGAATTTTTTAAGCTGTGGGGAATAATTGGTAAGTATTTGGAATTGAAAGGTATTCACGCTGGTGAAGGGAGTACTATAGGATTAGCAGCAGCAAAAGTGGGGTGGAGTATTAATAGCGATCGCACTGGTGCTTGGCTAGCAATCAAGCAAGTCACTCAACACTTAGATACATCTCTGGACACCGAACAGCAGACATTTTGGGATAAATGGAAATTGCGGCTTAGTTATCAGTACCGTTTAAATCGAGCTAAGCTAGAGGCATTAAAGGATTTTGAATTTTTCTACAGTTGAGAGGATAAAGGGTAGGTAGTAGGGGCTACTTGCAATACGTCCCTACTACCTACCTCTAACTCTAAGAATCTAAATTTAGAGACTGCATTCCTTGACGTTCTATAAAAGCCAGCATACTTCCTAGCTGGAACCAAATTAGCAAACTAGTTAGAAGAGCAACAGGCACACCAACGGCATAGGCAAGAAAAGGTGGAAAGCCAAATATCTCAAAGCCGGAACAGAGAAACAGAGTAATACCAATAGTTATTCCGAAAAATGGTATAAGCAATTGTCTATTGGATAAACGGTTGCCAGAATTTTGTGCGCCATCATTTTGCCATTTATACACAATTAATTTTAGCGTTCCGGCAAACGCCACACCAGAGGTTAATGCTGCGAATATTCCTATAGCTAGTAGGAAATATGGTGGTTGTAAAGGATAGTAGTAGGGCATCAAAACTCCTGATTAATGTTGGTGGTTGGTGGTTGTTAGGTGTTAGGTGTTAGGTGTTTTTCTACTAACCACTAACCACTAACTACTAACTATTTTCCGGCAGCGCTTACTTAGTTCTCGTTATTGTTTCCTTACTGAAGATTGTAGAATAAATATTGCCGTAAAGTTCAGTCAATTGGACATTAGATATTCCCACCATCGCTACATTTAACAAACGAGTCGGTTTTAAGTCATCTTTAACCAAGTTCCATAGACGTTGAACTTCTACGGTGTGCAGTCGGTCATCATCAGTAAGAGCAAGCACCAACTGTCGCCAGAGAAACTTGCCTTCATCAGAAAGCAGGTATTGTAACCCTAACTGGGCGGTTGGTAACAGATCAAAGTTGCTGTCAGTGCGAGCGATCGCAATCAAATTCTCTAATCGATGCCACTGGAATTTACCATCTTTGAACAGCACATTGAGCAGCTGTCGGCGCAATTCAGGAGATTCACCTGTAAGCAGGCGTCTTGCTACATAGGGATAAGCCACCTCGACTATTTTGAAATGAGGGTTGAGGCTGAGAGCAACACCTTCCTGGGTCACCAAGGAGCGAATAATCAAAGCAAACTTAGCGGGTACCCGGAAAGGATATTCATACATCAGTTCTGAGAACTGATCGGTGATGGTTTTAAAGTTAAAATCCGTGACATTTTTGCCAATTGCATTTCCCAAAACCTTTTCTAAGGCTGGTACAATTGGACGAATATCTGTGTCTGGGGTGAGAAAATCCAGTTTGACAAGGTCTTCGGCTAAGTCGCAGTAATCTTTGTTGACTAGATGCACGAGTGCATCTACCAGAGTTTGTTTTGTGGTTTCATTTAGTTGATCCATCATGCCGAAGTCAATATAAGCCATACGACCATCGGGCATGGCAAACAAATTGCCTGGATGGGGATCAGCATGGAAAAAACCGTATTCCAATAGCTGTTTTAACCCTGAGATAACCCCAATCAGGATAATCTTTTCTGGATCTAAACCTGATTTGCGGATGTTTTGAGTATCCGTGAGTTTGAAGCCGTTGATCCACTCCAAGGTTAAAACATGGTTACTGGTGTAACCCCAATAAATACCAGGCACTTTGACCTGGGGATCGTTGCGGAAGTTGTGAGCAAATTTTTCCGCGTTACGTGCTTCATTGATATAGTCAATTTCCTCAAATAACTTAATACCAAACTCGTCCACAATCAACGTGAGGTCATGACCAAGATTTAGGGGTAACCAAGGCGCTAGCCAACCTGCCGCCCAGCGTAACAGATAAAGGTCGAGTGTTAACACCGGACGTAAGTTAGGGCGTTGCACCTTCACCGCCACTTCTTCACCGCTGAGTAAACGACCACGGTAGACTTGACCTAAGCTAGCAGCAGCAACAGGATTCGCCGACAACTCGCTAAAAATTTGCTTAATTGGACGTTCTAGTTCGGTTTCAATAATCTGATAGGCGATGGTATTATCAAAGGCTGGCAACTGATCTTGCAGCTTCACCAGTTCGGCTAGGAAGTCTTTGCGTATCAAGTCTGGACGCGTGGAGAGGGCTTGACCTACTTTAATGAAGGTCGGACCAAGGCGAGTCAGCAACTGGCGCAACTGGGTGGCGCGTTTGAACTGGTTTTGCTCAACTTGCCAACGCCATTCATCCCACTTGAGACTCAGAATAAATCCAGCAAAACTCCAGATAATTGAGAACGCCCGCGCCCAAGCCAGCCAAGGGCGGTAGCCGTAGTAACCAGCGATCGCTTTTGGATCGTAATATCGATTATTTTGTGTCAGGCTTTGCCAATTCACTCCCTTTTTTACCTCTTCAACTTAAAAAAAAAAGTTTCGTTTTTGTCAGCCTAAACCCAGCATTCTTTCAGCTAAAAAATGCTTGAGCCGTATTTTCTCTGTTATCTTGTGAAATGTAGTCAAACTTTACTAAACGTTACTTTATATCTATTATTTTATAATAATATATAAAAGTATAAATACTGATTTCTGCTAAAGAAATCCTAAATCATTTGTGAAAAATTTGAAGTGGTGTCGTTCGGGCGAAAGCCTACCAAAACCCGCATATGGTAAGCAAAGAGCGCGAACGACATGTATTTCAAAAATCAAATAGGAATATATAAAGAAAGAGTTAATTTGAGTAATCTAAAAATCTTCTTGTAGTAAATTTATCTGCTTATGGCATCCATAGGTTGTACAAAAAAAAAGCCAGCAACCTCCTCATCTATGGATTACATGCACTTTTAAAAACTGTTCATTTTAAAAATATAAGTATATATTTATACTATTTTTATCTGTTTTTAGCAGTGTAGCGACCCCTACCAACACGCCCCTACTGAGATCTTGCACCTTTCAAGAAACACGGGAGGGGGGGAGGGGGGGAGGGGGGGAGGGGGAGAGTTAGGGAATTCGTGTTTCTGTAATGAGTAACGGGTGGTGTGCCGCCCGTGGGGCGTGCTCCACCAAACACGGGGGTGTAGGGGAAAAATCTGTTTCTATAGGATTAGGACTTACGCATTGACAAAAAGAATAAACTATGTATGTCTCTCGTTACAAGGCTCTGCTTTGTAATGCTCTTCAAAGGAGGCTCCTTATCCCGTCAAATCGGGATAAGGAGCCTCCTTGATCTCATTCCCAGCCTGAGGCTGGGAACGAGGCAAAAGGGAGACGGGGTTCGCTGTGATCTTTATTTTACAGACATCCCCGTGTCCCCGTGTCCCCGTGTCAATCCTAACCCGTCAATTAAAACTTGACAGAGTAATAGTTAGAGGCTCACATGATGATCAATTTGTAAAGTGCGTAAGTCCTATGGGCATTGGCTCAAGTGCAAACTTTATACCAGTAAACATGAAAAAGGCAGGTTATGCTGGGGCAGATCAGGAATACTTCTTCAAAGTCAACGAAAGCGATCCGTGGCGTCCAGTATATGGTTCTGGTAATTGGGGTCAGGGACGCTTTAGGGAAAACCTTAGTGCAGCTTGAACCTCTGGCTCGTTGTCAACCAGGAGGCTCAATCTATGGTTGGCGTTATTTTCCTGATGTTGATATTTACTCTGCCTGGTGAGGTTTTAGATGAGCATTTTTCAACCTTTGACAAACCGCTTGCGACTGCCTATTGTAATGATATTTTTAGCTGGTGTAGTTCTGGCTCTTATTTTAAGTAGTCTATCGACTTTCAGCCAAACCCCCAAACGGGACAAGTTCCTCTGGCCGTTTTCATCCACATCACCTTGGAATATGCCCATTGGCTCAGGTGCGCGTTACCTAAAAGCCAACATTGGAAAAGCAGGCTATGCTGGGGCAGATAAAGAGTACTTCTACAAGCTCAAGACAGGCGATCCGTTGCGTCCAGTATATGGTCCTGGCAATTGGGGTCAGGGACGCTGTACAGGTACTCAATCTATGGGCATCGCTTTACCCATTCCAGACAATTTAATCATTCCGGATGCGACACAAAATCCATATAGCACGCCCAATAATGCTTCAGCTTTTCTGATGAATGACGGGAAAACCTTAGTGCAGCTTGAACCTCTAGCTCGTTGTCAATCAGGAGGCTCAATCTATGGTTGGCGTTACTCTCCTGAGGTTGATATTTACGGAGAAGGGATCGGCGGAGCACATTTTGGTTCTGGTCTTTCTTCCATTGGTGGTTCTATTCGCAAAGGTGAACTCACCAATAACCAGCCCATTCCTCATGCCTTAAAGGTTAATCTTTGGGGAGAAAAATATCTTTACTACTCAAAGGAAGTTCCAGGACATCGCTGGCCTGCTGATCGTGCAGATGCCAAGGCAGCTAACCAGTATCATGGAAAAAATCCTGCCCTTGTGCAAGGGACACTACTGGCAATTCCGAACAGCGTCACCGCCGCGAGTTTAAGTTTGCAAACATTTGCTGCTAAAAAGCTGTTTGATGCCTTGCAAAATTACGGTGCTTATGTTGTGGACGATGCAGGTTGGGACGCTCATTACTTGGCAGTGGAAAAAGGAGTCACCGAAGAGTTTCACAAGACCTTTGGCTACAATTTCGAGGGAGGAAGTGGACAGTTTTATGAAGATTTTATGAAGCTATTTCAAGCTCTTCACATTGTTGATAACAATGGACCCAACAGCGTCGGTGGTGGCGGACAACCGCGTGTAGCTCTTGCTCCCCCTATTGGAAATTGAATATGGGGAGTTAGGAATTCTAAGTTTTTAGGACTTTCGCACTGGGGAGAAGCGAGTGGTCACCTGACAGAGAATGCCTCGCTAAACCTACGAGTAACAGGCTCAATGATGAAAGTTAAAATCGACTTCTTACGAGTGACAATTTCACCATTAGCAGCCATCCCTGGAGTAAATGCTACCTCTTGCCCCCGTACCTGAATAGAGTGTTGACTCAGCTTAATTCTGGTGGGGAAAACCAAGCCCAATTCTTTATCAACTACTGCATTGGGACTGACTTGCAGCACCTCGCCATCAACTGTGCCAAATTCTTGAAATGGGAAGGTTGCCATCTTGACTTTTGCCTTCATCCCTTCATGAATAAACCCAATATCTCGGTTAATGACTTTCACCTCTAGCTGCAATTCTTTACCTTCTGGCAAAATAGATAGTAACTCTTCACCTGCTTGCACTGGTCCTCTAGTTGCTTTAACTTTGTAGATGGTGCCGGCAACTGGAGCCTTGATAGTTTCCAACTCTTGCTGTTTTTGCGCCTGTTCAAGTTGACCTGAAATATTGGTAAATTCTTCTTTACGTTTGTTCATTTGGGTCAAAATTTCACTTTGGCGTCCCGATGCCAAACGTTCCACCTGATCGTGCGCAGCTTGATATGCTTGTTGGGCTTGGCGAATTTCTTGGACTTGAGCTGCAATATCTTTTCCTAGGGATGAGACTTTGTCTTGAGCTTCTGTCACCTTATTTTGGGCGTTGATGACATCGTCTTTTGCTTTGGTAATTTCCGTATTGGCTCGATTGAGTCTTTCTTGTGCATCTAGGTAATCAAGTCGAGGGAAGCCGCCAGAATTAACCAGGACGCTCAGGCTTTGTTCCCTTTTTTGCGCAAACGCTAGATTGGCCTCTACTTTACCGCTGATGTTTTGGGCGTTGACAAGGTTACTTTTAGAGTTGGCGAGGCTAATTTTGGCGTTCACCAGATTTTCTTGGTACCTTGTCAGGCGGACTTTTGCCTGTTCAATGAGCGATTGTTGGCGATTTGCTTCGGCTTGGGCTGCTGCTTGACGCGCTTGGTAGTCTCGCTGCCGCGAGTTTAACAGTTCATCTTGCAGTGCGCTGCCGGTAGTTGTGGCTCCTGTACGTTCTGCATCCAAACGCCGCAAGTCTTCTTGAATCAAATTAACAGATTTACCTAGGCGAACAACATCGACTTGTTTCAAGTTTGGATCGCGTTGAACTAAAATTTGTCCTTTGGCGACGCGATCGCCTTCTTTAACTTTCACCGCAACAATTGTTCCGCCTCCGAGGGCTGTCACAGGTCGCACCTGGGTGGAGGCGATTAACTCTCCTGGTGCTGTAGCCACTTCATCCACCTGGGAAAATTGTGCCCACGCGATCGCTCCCAGTACCACAACACTGATAGTTCCCGCTAAGAATCTAGTGTAAATTGGTGGCAGATCCTGTACTGCCTTGCCCAATTCATAAGAAAGTTTTTCGTCTGGTTTAGCGAATCGCTGTTTTGTCTGACGTGCTTGAGCAGCATTTGCAACTAAGGAAGACTTCATAAAATTTTAGAATAGGGAATGGGGAATGGGGAATGGGGAATGGGGAATGGGGAATGGGGAATGGGGAATCAGAATATAAAACTATAAAACATCAATTATGAATTATGAATTGTTTTTCTTCAGCATTCATCATTATCCCTACTCCCCACTCCCCACTCCCCACTCCCTATTCATACTGCTAAATACTTTCGTAAGAAATTTTCCAGTGTTTCCAATTTAAAATTGAAAATTCCCTCCAGGTTAGCAATCTCCTCTTTTGTACAAAAAAATTCATTTGCCAGTAACGTGCGAAAAGTACCATTCGCTTTTTGCCCTTGGGGATTGAACAACAATAATGCACTCCTTAACCCATCAATCACAAACAGTGGGGGGTTGATTACCGTAGGTTCTTTGTTGAAGATGCGACTAAAAATTCGCGGAATATCTTCTCGCAATAAAATCTCTGGTCCTCCCACAGGTAAAATCTGATTGTGAGCTGCTTTAACTGTCACAGAATCCACAACCATTCTTGCCAAATCATCTGTACTCACAATAGAGGTCCGGTTTTTGGGGTCGCCAATGAGCAGATAAAACCCCGTTTCCCGAAACCTTTCTGCTAGTGGCAGCAAGTTCGATGCTAATCCAGATGGGCGTAAAATAGTGTAGTTTAAACCACTAGCTGTCAAATATTGCTCTACTGCCCGTTTTGCTTGGAAAACGGGAGCATCCTCATACCCCCGGTCTGCTCCCAATACGGAAATGAGGACAAAGTGCTCTACAACTCCAGTAGATTTTGCCTGGTCAATGAGTTCAATGTTAGCGCGGTAGTCCAAGGATAAGGCATCGCCATCAGAACCGTGGGTGCTAATTATATACTGGACATTCTGACAAGCTTTCTGTATATCCTTTTCTTGCCGCAAATCACCGATGAAAATTTTAGCTCCCCGGTGTTCTAACTCGCTGTAGCGCGAGGTAAGGCGGACAAATGCCCGCACCTGCATCTCCTTTTCACGTAGGAGTCGCACAACTCTACGACCTATTCCTCCGGTTGCGCCAGTAACTAGATACATAAAGATTTTGGATTTTGAGAGTCCTCACTCCAATTCTAAAATTACTGGGGCATGGTCGCTAGGTTGAGGCAACTTTCTGGGGGCTATATCAATGGTGCAGCTTTTAGCACGTTCATAGAGGACGTTGGTGAGATAGTGATGGTCAATCCGCCAACCCAAGTTACGACGAAATGATGCGGCGCGATAGTCCCACCAGCTGTAGTGTCCACCTTCATTGGTAAATTTGCGAAAGGCATCGGCAAATCCCAGTGTGAGAATCTCCCTGAGGGCTTGGCGCTCTAGCTCGCTTGCCATAATGTGATTTTCAATAATAACATTATCGTGTATATCCTTAGCTTCAAGAGCAATGTTAAAGTCACCACACATACATATGGCAGGTGAGAGGTCAAGAAGCGATCGCAAATACTCCAGCAGTACTCTCAACCAACCCAGCTTGTATTCATATTTCTCGCTTCCTACTGCTGCACCATTGGGCACGTAAAGATTGACAATCCTCACACCATCAATCACACCCGTAATGACCCGCTTTTGTTCATCCCAATCTGGCTGTATGTTTGCCAAAATCGTTGTGAACCCAGTACTTACGTCTTCTAATGGTTTTCGGCTGAAGATGGCAACACCGTTATAAGCTTTTTGTCCCGTTAAGTACAAATTATAGCCCAACAACTCAAAGGGTTCTCGGGGAAAGTCAGCGTCTACAACTTTAGTTTCTTGCAAACACAGCACATCAACGGGATTTTGGGTCAACCAATTGACAACGTGTTCTACGCGAGTGCGAATCGAGTTGATATTCCAAGTTGCAATTTTCATGAGTGTATTTATTTTCGTCCAGCTACTGAGTGTTGTCAAAGGTATCACTAACCATTAGCCACTCCCTCTCTAAAAAATTGATCCTATCAAGGGAAATAGTAGCTTTTGATACAAAAGCCTCGAAATCCTATGATCCCCAAGGTAGATGAACGAGAGAGTATCATACTATAATCTAACGGTGTAGTTCATGTCTGAAATTTGTCAGTGGCTAGATTAAGGTACGTTCAATCGACCTTTAGATTGGTAAGGATAGAATTAGTAGCTCTACATACACCAATCAAGTTTATTCGTCAATCGCAATTACCCCATAACTTTAGTTAGAGGCTTAAAAGTAATGATACTAAGTAGCTTGGTTTTCCATGACATAAGTTGGGGGTTTGTAACCATTAATTACGAATTACGAATTACGAATTACGAATTGTTCGATGATTACCCAAAACCTGGCAGGTTTTGTGTCTCTAAGTTATAAAAAGAAATGGCAGCAGTTATTTTATCTGCTTTGGAACTAAATCATCCAACCTGCCAAGAATATCTAAAAAACAAGTTGAGCTTTAACCACCAGCTTAATGGGCATAAGCATGTCTTTGAACAAGAATCTATAACTGCATTGATTTAAATCGGCATTCATGCAGCCAAAATCAAATTTTAATCCTCGACATCAGAGTGTATCTCAATCAAGAACTTTTTTAAAGGAGGGCGTTCAGTATGAGTTTGATAGCCAACAACTGTCCCTGTTGCGGTGGTTCGCTCCTGCGTCATGTCCGTCATGGTGAACTCTACTGGTTTTGTCAAACATGTAGACAAGAAGTACCAGTGTTAACTGCCATTGGTGTGTCTAGCATGGAACGAAGAACGACAGAAGTCATTACCGAGCAAACAGTGACCAAATAATTACTAATTCGTAATTCGTAATTCGTAATTCGTAATTGAGGGACAGGGCAACTTAATTTATTAAGGCAAAAAAACAAATTTTTTCCTTGTCTCAAGCCTCCGGATTCATCTGTGGGGTAGTCATTACGAATTATCAATTACGAATTATGATAAGTTCCTCGCTCCAACTGATACAATCAGTTGGAGATAAATTATGGATTACTAGCTGTGTTAGCAGCGTTACTTTACGGTCAAGAAGATTTACGCTTAGAAGAGGTTGCAGACCCCACCCCGGCGGCTGGTGAAGTGGTGGTTCAAGTGTTGGCAGCAACAACTTGTGGCACCGACTTGAAAGTATGGCGTCGCGGCGGTCATGCGAAAATGCTGCGACCTCCTACCCTATTTGGTCATGAGGCTTCTGGGCAGATTGTTGCTTTGGGAGAAGGTGTTACGGGTTGGCAAGTAGGCGATCGCGTGGTAGCAAATAACTCCGCTCCATGCATGAAATGCTTTTTTTGTCAACGCCAAGAGTACTCTCTGTGTCCCAATTTGACTTGGAACAACGGCACTTTTGCTGAATACCTCAGAGTTCCATCACCGATTGTGCAGTATAATATGCTGCGACTCCCTGATGAGTTACCCGATGAATTAGCGTCAATGACCGAGCCTTTAGCTTGTGTGCTGCATGGAGTAGCCCGTTCCAATATCAAAGCAGGCGACCGTGTGGTGGTGATAGGAGATGGCGCTATCGGGCTGATGTTTGTGGCAAAACTGGCTGTGGATTTGTCAGTGGAAGTATTACTGTTCGGAGGCAATGACGGAAGATTAGAAATTGGAAAAAAATTGGGTGCAGCAACTACCTTTAATTACCATCAACTGCCTGATATTCCGGCGGTGGTCAAAGAATTAACACAAGGATGGGGTGCAGATGTGGTAATTGAGGCCACGGGTGTGCCGAGTGTGTGGGAAATGGCGATCGCTTGTGCTCGCCCTGGTGCAACTGTCAATTTATTCGGCGGTTGTCCACGGGATACCACTATTACCGTCAACACAGAACAGCTACACTACAGTGAACTTACGTTAAAGGGTGTGTTCCACAACACTCCTGAGTTCGTCGGCGCTGCATTATCATTGATTGCTAGTGGGAAGATTCCATTTGAGTTACTCATCAGCGATCGCCGTCCTCTGAAGGATTTAGAACAGGTGTTCTGTGATATGAAAGACCGTCAGGTGATTAAAGTAGCCATGATTCCATAATCAAAAACCTAAGTTATAGCGATTTTCGGCGTTGCTGAATCACGGTATGAATTTACACGCGCGTAAAGGCGCAAAGGCGCAAAGAGAAAGAGTTTTAAAGTACCCCATTTTTTCATTTCATACTTCAATTCAGCAACGCCCGATTTTC
Organism: Stigonema ocellatum SAG 48.90 = DSM 106950; assembly: GCA_016903675.1. GTDB lineage: Bacteria > Cyanobacteriota > Cyanobacteriia > Cyanobacteriales > Nostocaceae > Stigonema > Stigonema ocellatum. The sequence continues at coordinate 21,929 of JADQBA010000055.1, forward strand.
AATTGGTGTGAGGTACATTCAAGAGTTAATAAACCGCAGATGTACGCAGATAAATATGTACCGTCACCGGATGAAAACCGCTATAATTCTCAGCAATGAGGTTAATTCCTGGGACTTCTCAAGGGAAAACTATGATAGCCCCTTTTGCGGATGTAGGTCCTGAAGAGAAAATGCTGAAAAAACCTCTGCTTAACTTTTTGATTTTGCCTTTTTCCCTACTTCCCTGGTGGTGTGTGGGAATCCTTTTTAATTCACAAGCCAAGGCTTTACCAGGACAATCTACAGAGGAAGTAGGTGCTTGGATTAAAGCACATCCTACCCTTCGTCCAGCCACGGGAGAGCGATTGTTGGTACAAAAAAGCGATACAGCTGCCCAAAGATTTACTTTTCAAGCATCCGTATTACCTCCCGGCAAAGTGGAGTTTACTAACGATCGCAGCAAAATCCGTAGTGAGCGCATTGCTATGTATGATGCCATTAACGGCATGACCTTTGAGCGCCTCCAACAATCTTTACGGATAATTTATGGGTTAGATATCTATCAAGATTTTAATCATGGTAAAATTTTATACCAATATCCCAACGAAAGTTCCATTAACTCTGCTCGTTTTGAACAAACTCCTGTCAGAGAAGCTTTACGGGGAGAATTGCGTGTAGGCGATCGCTATGTTTACTGGGTGGAAGTAGCACAACCAAGGTCCGGGAAAGCATTCACTGGTCAAATGACGGTTTTGCTGAAAACTGACTTAGACAAGTTACAAGCAGAACTGCAAAATCGTTAATGGTTGATGGTTGATGGTTGATGGTTGGTTGTTGATGGTTGATGGTTGATGGTTGATGGTTGATGGTTGATGGTTGGTTGATCATAATTTGATTGTTGATTGTTTAATTTTCTTCAAACTCACAAAAACCCAACAACAAACACCTAACACCAAACACCCAACAACAAACAACAAACAACAAACACCCAACAACAATTAGTGTAGATTTTGCCAATTACCAGAAAAGATACTTTCAGATGCGATCGCAATTCTGAGCAAGTCTTCTTTCAGCAGGGGTGGCCAATCAACTCCAACTTTGCGTCCCGCTGTAAATAACTGTTGCGTTTTTATGGTTAACTGATACAAGGCGTAAGCTAGTTCTCGGTCTAAACTGGTGGTATTTTCCAGATATGAAAACACGACTTTTGACGCCAACAAAATTGAGGTAATCTGACCAGGTACCGGCGGTTTTCCTTGCTTGAGACGCATTAACAGGGCATCTGGATTTTCCTCGGTTGTTATTGTTTGGTCAATCAGGAATTTGCGAGCAGTTTCGTAATTCATTCCTAGTTGTTGCTATCGTTTCCAAACCAGAAGCGCGATCCCCTATCTATCCCCCAACCAAGTCTCTAAATCAGCAGTATTAGTGAAATCCAACAGCGCCTCACCCAAATCTTCTAACTCGACAGCTGACAACCTCTGAATGCGCTCATGCAACTGGGGACTTACCGCACCCAATCGGCGGTTAAGTTGACGCATCACCAGTGCCAATTCCCCCTGCTGTATTCCGCGTTCAATTCCTTTCCTCATCCAACTGGTGACAATTTCCATAACTTCCTCCTGCTGCCTTGGTTCGATCCTAGCAAGCTGTTCTTGAAACACTGCTTCCTCTTGAGTATTTAAATCAAGATAGGTGTCAATAAATCCTGAGATCAACTGTACTTGTGCGGGGTTTAGTCCTAGAGTAGATAGCAATTGCAGCGACACCAGCTTTACTGTAGGACGTTGTTGTGGCAACTTCCGCATTTTTGACATCAAGGCGCTAGCTACTGGATTACGCTGATTTACAAAGTCCTCCCAGTTCAGACGATTCAACTGAATGACTCGATAGTGAAACTCTAGCACTGTCCAACCGGAAAACGCTACGCGGTAGGAGTTTGTTTCTGGCCGTTGCGGTGCGTCGTAGGAAAAGATTACAATCGGGTAAATTGGGAGAGCATATTTTTCGTGCAAGCGTGCAAAGTAGTGGAACATTCGCTCATTGAAATCAGTTTCGGCATAGGATTGGTGTTCTGTATGGATGATGAATAGAGCATCCTGATTTCTGAATGCTGCTCGCACGACTAAATCTACAATTTTGCGCTCACCCTCAGTGACATCGGTAAACACTTCTTGCGGCAAAAACTCCAGGGAGTCTCTGTCCCAGTTGGCGTTGACATCTGGAAAAAATAGCTCGATAAACTCCGCAAAGAAGTTGGATAGGAGTTCTTTGAACAGGCGATCGTGGTCAATCATTCAGTAATTTTACTGTATTCTGCGCTCAAAAATTTTAGAAATACTCAATTTTACGTCTTTACTTTGCGCCTTGGCGGGAAATTTAACCCAATATCTGGGCAATCATCCGATTAGCTTGGGAAGCATAACCACCACCAAATAAATTGAAGTGATTCAGGATATGATACAAATTATACAGATTTTTTCTGCGCTCATACCCCTGATCTAAGCACCAAAATTCGTTGTAGCCATGATAAAAGGCTGCTGGGAAGCCGCCAAAAAGCTCAGTCATGGCTATATCAACTTCGCGATCGCCGAAATAAGTTGCTGGATCGAAAATCACTGGTTCTCCCGAAGTGGTACACCCTGCATTCCCGGACCACAAATCTCCGTGTACCAAAGAGGGTTGTGGTTGGTGTGTCAATAATTCAGGGATAGCAGTGAGTAAATCTTTCTGTTGAGGAAAATCACCACCCCGTCGCTTTGCTAACTGGAATTGATAACCCAGCCGATGTTTGGCATAAAATTCTGCCCAGTTTGCTGTCCAGGTATTGATTTGAGGGGTGGAACCGATGGTATTGTTCATGTCCCAACCAAAACCTTGGTTGCTAGCAGTTTTGTGCATCGCCGCTAACTTCCGCCCCATCTCGAACCAAGATTTGGTATTTCCTCCACCTATTTCCAGCCATTCCAAAACTAGATAGCCAGAATTACCAGCTATACCCCAGCATATGGGTTTAGGAACGCGGATGGTAGATGTTTGAAGCATTTGCTGTAAACCCAGCGCCTCTACCTCAAACATAGTCACTTGGGATGCTTGGTTTAGCTTGACAAAGTAGGTGCGCTGATCATCACACACAGCATAACCTTGATTGATGCACCCGCCGCCAACCGATCGCCGCTGTTGCGAGTGAAATTTTTCGCCTGTCACCTGGCTAATATGAGCGTCAATTTCAGTCCACATCATGAAATTAGGGAGTGGGGAGTGGGGAGTAGGGAAGGGGAAGGGGAAGGGGGAGTGGGGAGTGGGGAGTGGGGAGTGGGGAGTGGGGAATTTTGAGGTTTGAATTATCTTCGCGCCCTAAGAAGTTTCTCTTTTAAACAGTTGACAGTTGACGGTTAACAGTGACTAGTCAGCTGTCTACAGACCACACAAAAAGCTTACTTTTTGACTGCGTAAACTAAACCATAACAAATGAATCCATCCTGACTCCCCACTCCCCATTCCCTACTCCCCATTCCCTACGCCCCATTCCCCACTCCCCATTCCCTACTCCCCATTTAAGCAGGTTTGAGGACAATGACACCATAGGCGTGTGGGGAAAGATAATTTTGTGCTGCTTGCATTAAGTGGGTTGCATCTTGGGCTTGAATGTGTGCTGGGTAGTTAAAAGCCCCTTCCAAGTCTCCTACTAATGATTGATAGTAGCCGTATAAATTAGCGCGATCGCTTGGTGTTTCATTCCCAAAAATAAACCTATTAGCAACTCGCGTCCGGACACGGGCGATTTCTGTTTCTTGCACCATGTCTGTTTGTAGCTTGCGGATGTGTTGAGCGATCGCAGCTTCTACCTCTGGAACATTTTCAGATGGACATTCCGCTGAAATATAAAACGTCCCTTGCAACCGCTGCGTCATATTGCTGACAGAAATATGGGAAACCCGTCCCTGTTCTTCTCGCAAATCCCGCACTAACCTTGATGTCCGTCCGTGTCCCAAAATTCCCGCCAAAACATCCAGTGCATAAGTTTGATCTAGTTGAACCAAACCAGGTACTCGCCAAACCATCACCAACCGTGCTTGCTGGAGGCTTTCATCAATAAATTCCCTGCGCACAATTTCTGTAAAGGTTGGTTCTGGGTTGATGGTTGATGGTTGATGGTTGGTTGTTGGTTGTTGATTGGTGGCTACTGCAAATCCTTCTGTGACAATTTCGATTAATTCTTCTACCGCTAAATTACCCACAACAACAGCAGTCATTAAGTGAGGTTGATACCAATTAGCGTGAAAATCCCGCATTTGCTGGGGTTGGAGTTGGGAAATAACTGTTTCTGGTCCCAAGACTGAACGCCTATAGGGTAGGTGATCATACGCTACTTCCATTGCTCTTTGAAAAGTCCGGCGGCGAGGATTATCCGCTGAACGTTTAATTTCTTCCAGAACGACCAATCGCTCACGGTCAAAGGCATCGTCAGGTATACTTGCATTGACTACCACATCAATTTGCAGTGGAGCCAGTTCTCGAAAATCTTTGGGAGCAGTGGTGATATAGTAATGGGTGTAGTCTTGGCTAGTGGCAGCATTGGTGACAGCACCCCGCTCTTCTATTCTACGTTCAAACTCACCGCTTGCCAGAGCTTCAGTTCCCTTAAAAATCATATGCTCTAGGAAGTGCGCCATGCCGTTAACCCCATCTGATTCTACGGCTGAGCCTACGTTAATCCACAAACTGAGGTTAACAGCTTCAATGGGCATTTGCTCTGCTACTATGGTCAACCCATTAGGTAGTTGGTGCAGCTTTGGAGCATTGAGACGAGGAAATTTTATCAGGGTTGAGGTCATTGGTACTTGAGAGTGAGCTTATACTCCTCATTCTTACATTTGGGGATTGGGGAATGGGGAATAGGGATTAGGGATTAGGGAAAATGAAATTATGATGAGGATATTCCCCACTCCCCATTCCCCACTCCCCATTCCCCATTCCCCATTCCCTACTCCCCAGTTCAATCAGCAGCTGCAAGAAGTTTGCGGACGCCGGGGGAACGAAACCCTAGAATAATATCTTTGCGGTCAACCCCACGCTGAATTAGTTCTCGATCAATAAAAATCTCAGTGCTGTTGTGCTGAATCCAAATTTTTCCCTCAATAATATCTAGCTGCATCCCGCATCCGTAAATGCGGTATTCATTTCGCCATTCGTTATGCATGACTAAATAGCGATCGCGAACTGGATCGAAAATTAACTGCGCTTGCACATCGTTAGTCGCTTTCACACCTGTAGGGGCAAAGGACCGTTTGCTCCTCCAGACTTAAATCAACCGTCGGAATGGATAATTTGTTCGTAGTGAGGACTTTAGTCCTCGTATTTTTGAGGACTCAGGACTACGTACCAACCCATCAAAATGGCTCAAGACAGGTTATAATCTGGTTACTAGAGGAGATTGGATAATTCTATGGCAATTACCCTTGAATTAGCTCCAGAAATTGAAGCTCGTTTGATAGCTCAAGCCGCAGCGCAGGGTATGAGTGCCGAAGCTTTTTTGAAATCCGCGATCGCAAATTTACTGAATGCTGAACCCCTGGTATATCGGGTTGGAACTGCCTTGGTCGTTCAATCTACCCCAATTGGTAATCTGGAAACCTCTGTAGACCAAATGCGGGAAGAACGACTCAGTGGCTTAATCTGTTAAACTAAACATCTTGCCCTACCTCGTTAAGAGCCTGAGGCTGGGAATGTGATCACTCTCAGGCTCGGCAACACTTCAAATCGGGAGGCAGCAGCCCAAGACACGAACATTACAAGGCAGCAGCCCAGTAACGAGAGATATACACAGGTTTTAATTTTTGTCAATGCGTAAGTCCTAAGCCTATTAAAATTGAAGTCATATTTCCAGGTTAGTCCTACTCAACGAAGACTTTGGGAAGGTGCCGCGACTTCCAGTCGTCGCGGGATGTATCAGACACTACTATCATTAATAGTTCTATTTCCCTTCTGGTCCCGATAAATCCCTTCTACTGACTGCAACATTGCTTTTTTGTTACAATTACCCTTAATTATATCATTATAATGCCACAGTTTATTAAATATTCTAAAATTATTATCATAGATATTAAGAAATATGTCGTAAACATCAATGCCAAATCATCGTGTTGGCAAAAGTAAATCCCGCGTCATCGTCATCGGTGCTGGAATCGGTGGACTCACAGCAGGGGCGTTATTGGCGCACAAAGGTTACAGTGTGTTAATCCTCGATCAAGCCGTGGTTCCGGGGGGATGTGCTTCTACGTTTAAACGTCTTGGCTTCACCTTTGATGTGGGAGCGACTCAGGTAGCAGGGTTGGAACCGGGAGGTATTCACCACCGTATTTTCACGGAATTAGAAATCGACCTACCGGAAGCAACACCTTGCGATCCAGCTTGTGCTGTGTATCTTCCTGGTGAAGTAAAACCAATTAATGTTTGGCGTGACCCAGAGAAATGGGAAGAAGAACGCAAACGACAGTTTCCTGGAAGCGAATCTTTCTGGCGGTTGATAGCAGCGTTGTTTGATGCAAGCTGGGAATTTCAGGGGCGCGATCCAGTGCTACCTCCCCGTAACGTTTGGGATTTGTGGCAGCTTACTCAGGCAGTGCGGGGCAGTACATTGATTACTATACCCTACACTTTGTTCACAGTGGGAGATGCTTTGCGTGCCTGTGGACTAGAAAAAGATCGCCGCTTGCGTCAATTTTTGGATTTGCAACTGAAGCTGTATTCCCAGGTTGATGCTGAAGAAACAGCGCTACTTTATGCTGCAACGGCATTGAGCGTATCGCAACTGCCGCAAGGATTGTTTCATCTCCAAGGGAGTATGCAGACACTGAGCTCGCGCCTAATTTCTGCTCTCAAAAGAGATGGTGGTCAGTTGTTGATGGGTCATACGGTTGAATCTATTCAGGTAGAGAAGGGTCAAGCTACTGCTGTGGTCATTCGTAATCAGAAAACTGACGAAGTGTGGACTGAACCAGCCGACCATGTTGTAGCTAATGTCACTGTGCAGAACTTGGTGCATTTACTGGGTGAAAAAGCTCCCCGTGGGTATAAGCAGCGGGTGAAAAAACTACGACCCGCTTCGGGTGCGTTTGTGGTGTATTTAGGTGTAGGCGAGAACGCTATTCCTCCTGGGTGTCCACCCCATCTCCAGTTTATGTACAACGCCAACGGTCCATTGGGTGAAAATAATTCCCTGTTTGTTTCCGTGAGTCATCCAGGAGATGGTCGCGCCCCTGCTGGGAAAGCAACGATTATTGCTTCTTCTTTTGTAGACCCCCAAAAGTGGTGGAGTACTGAGGATTATGAGAAGCTCAAAAGACAGTATACACGAGAAGCGATCGCTCATCTTGCTGAATTCTTTGATCTCAAACCCGAAAACATTATCCATGTTGCTGCTGCAACCCCCCGGACTTTTGCTCGATATACGGCACGCGATCGCGGTATTGTTGGTGGTATTGGTCAACGGATACCGACTTTTGGTCCCTTTGGTTTTGCCAATCGTACACCCATCAAGCATCTCTGGCTAGTTGGGGACTCTACCCATCCTGGTGAAGGTACTGCTGGTGTGAGTTACTCGGCGCTGACGGTCGTCAGGCAAATTGAGGTGAAAAATTCGTAATTCGTAATTATTTTTTAGAGGGGGATTTTAACCCCGACTGAAAAAAATTACTTCACGCGATCGTGGAGTAATACCTAGAACCAGCCCTTTCAAGGTGGGTGTCCATTCCTTAATCCGCCTTAGAATTTATTCTAGGGCTATTAGCAAAACTCGGCTAAAGCCGACTATTACTCCCGAACCGCCCGAAGATTACCTATTTAATAAACCGCGAAGACGCAAAGGACACGAAGAAAGAAGGGAAAGAAGAGAAAGAAGAGAAAGAAGATCGGTAATCTTACACTCCTGTTGGGAGTAATTATAAATGAGCCTTAGTTTTAACGGACTTGGGCTACTCGCGCCCGGAACGGAACTTCAGTTCTGGGCGGGTTATGTCTCAATACGCTTGGTGTTAGCGCCAAAAACCTTAACCTGCGTAGGTTGGGTTGAGGAACGAAACCCAACAAACCGCGAAAATGTTGGGTTTCGCAAAGCCTCAACCCAACCTACAATTCTCGTTAACACCTTAACCCGCGTAGGTTGGGTTGAGGAACGAAACCCAACAAACCGCTGAACCGTATTGGGTTATGTCTAGAATGAGATAGTCTTGGTACTTAGTGCCTTTAACTAATCCTTCTCAAGGAGAGAATAAATAATATTTAAACTTTATGGTACGAACAATGAATCTCTCTGGTTCTGAACGTAAAGAATTACACACAGCCATTCTTGATGCTTATCGTAGTGAAAGTGCCCTCGATATGGCTGTCAACTTTGAGTTAGATGAAAAACTTAATGAGATCGCAGGGGGAGAAAACCTTACTGACGTTACTTTTTATTTAATTCAATGGGCAGAAAAATCTGGAAAATTAAAAGACCTGATTAAAGCACTTTCTAATAGAAATCCTGGCAATGAAAAATTAGCATCTTTTAAAAAGAAGTTCGCCCCAAGTATATTTGATTCTTCTACATCTGATAGCAAGTTTATATCAGTACAAGATTGGAATGATTTATACGACATATTATCTCAAATAGAGAATGGCTTAATTTCTCAAATCTGTGAGAGAACAATAAGAAATATTCAAGATGATGTAAGAGCAAATTACTTAGAGTTTACTGAAAAAATAGATTTAAGAGAAATTAAAGAAATTTTGTTAAAAAAATGTCCAAAAAGAAAAGATAATGTACCAACAGTTATAGAATTTGCAGAACGCCTAAGCAAAGAAAAAATTAGTGAATCTTTAAAAAATAAATTAACAGATTGGGTTAAATCAAAAGCTAATGTTCTGAACATCGAGCTGCCAACTTATTCTAAACCTCCATCAAATGATTTTTGGGAGTCTTATTTACTTGTCACTCTTGAGCCAAAAGGGGATGATAAAGTTACTTTAGAAGCAGAGTTAATTCGTAATTATAATTCTAGTGATTTCAAGAAACCAATAAGACTTGATTTGAATGATAAAATGAGCAAGACGGAATGTTCGTTTGCAGAAGTTGCAGATGTAATTTATCGATTTATTAAAATCAGTGAAACAAAACATCTTCAACCAGGCTATAAACTAACTATTGAATTATTTTTACCATTCCGTTATTTAGGGAAAAGTCTAGACCTTGAGAAGATTCCCATAGGGGGAGAGGTACCAGCAGGAATTGAGCCATACAAGCCTATTGGTCATGAATATCGATTTTTAGTTCGTTCATCTGAACGTTTTAAAAAGAAAAACTATTTAAATAATTTGCTTATTAAGTGGAAAGAATTAGAAGGAGTTATAAGCAACTCTTTGAACGAAGAAGACTTTAGGATAAACATTGCTAACGTTACTCAAATAAATTGCGACTGGGAAGAATTAGTAGAAAACTGGAATTCAGAGAAAAAAGTAGGAATTAAGATGGTTGGTTGTTGGTCTGAATCTGATTCTGAGCAAGCAAAGTTATTTTTTTACATTGTAAGAGGAGGAATACCTATTGCTCTCTGGACAAGGTGTCATCATCTCCCCAAGATTAATTTAGATGATGAATTGCAGAACATATTAACATTAAAATCTTTGAAAGACTTCAATGGATTATTTGAATCAGTTTGGAATATTCGTCGAAAAGCTCATGTCAAGGGTGAAAAAGCAAAAGATTATTTAGGCTATCATTTAGGGATTTTATGTGATAATCCTAATCGAGTACCCTTTCATCTTCAGCTAGAGAATCAGCAACTTATAGAAACGGGTCTATAATCAGGGGAATGGAAGTTATGGCAGACTGGCGATTTTTTCATGGCAATGGTCAGGAACAAGAAGCGGTTATAGAAAAGTTAAAAAAACTTGAACCTCCCCCTTGGCGACAATTTGGTAAGGAAGAACTAGTTAACGATGAAGGTATAGACGAACGCTGGAAAAAACTCCAAGCATTGGCTAAAACTAAGGACAGAGATCAAAGAAGGGGTAAGAATTTCCGCATTCCTTCGGGTGCGACCGATGTGATTAATGCGGTCAATGCAGCCATTTATTTACGCAGACCATTGCTCGTTACAGGTAAACCTGGGTCGGGTAAAACCTCTTTGGCTTATGCTATTGCCTATGAGTTGAATTTAGGTTCTGTGCTATCTTGGTCAATTACAACCCGTTCTACCTTACAGGAAGGACTCTATCGCTATGATGCGATCGCCCGACTTCAAGATGCCCAACTTCCATCTGCCAAACAGGGTGAAGAACAAGAGATTGGTAAATATATTACCTTAGGACCTCTGGGAACAGCGTTTTTGCCTTCTCATTTACCAAGAGTTCTCCTCATTGACGAAATAGATAAAAGTGATATTAATCTCCCCAACGACTTACTAAATATTTTTGAAGAAGGGGAATTTGAAATCCCGGAATTAGTCAGAAGTTCTCAATCTGGAACGGAAAAGCCATTTCAGGTGAAAACCCAAGACCAGGGTATTGATGCTGAAGTTAAAGCGGGAAGAGTCCGCTGTTATGCTTTCCCGATTATTCTGATGACTAGTAACGGAGAACGAGACTTTCCACCCGCCTTTAAGCGACGATGTCTACGGGTAAGAATGCCAGATCCCAATGAAGAAGCGCTCAAAGCTATTGTGAATGCTCATTTTGGTGAGGAAAAGTTTAACCAAAATGAGTCCCAAAAAATTGAGAACTTAATCCGCGAGTTTACATCAAACAAGAATCAATACCAAGGAAGCGCAACGGATCAATTACTCAATACCATTTACGTTCTCACCCGTGAAGTAAGTCTACCAGACAACGACGAAGAGTCCTTAAAGAAAATTTTATTAAAAAGCCTAACGACTCATGATTAGACATCTGGTGTAACATGACCACAACCAATCATCTATTTAACCGACTGATTACTGCTTTAGGGCAAGATTTAAATCTGACCGGGGAAGAAATCGCTGATATTCTCTGGCTGACCCTCAAGCGTCAGGAAAGTGGTGAGGCTTCAGATGATGCTACTTTACTGCCATCAATAGCACCAACTGCATCAGCAGAAACCAAATCACAAGATTACCCTACCGATAGCAATATTTCCTCACATTTTCCGGAAATCCCTACAGTAAAGATTTATCCACAGAATCCACAAACTGCTGACAGCACTGGTGCTATCCCATTGGGAGTACCGGATGCTCTTTCGCTGCGAGAACCCCTCATGCTAACTCAAGCGCTACGACCCTTGGCACTTCGGGTTTCATCTGGAAGAAATATCATATTAGATGAAATCGCTACAGTTCAACGCATTGCAGCCGAGGGAATTTCCATGCCAGTTTTTAAGCCTGAACTAGAACCTTGGTTAGACCTGGCATTGGTTGTTGATGAAAGCAAATCCATGCTTATCTGGCGACATACGATTCGAGAGCTAAAACGACTGCTAGAACATTATGGCATTTTTCGAGATGTGCGAACTTGGGGATTGGTGGTTGATGAAAATGGGGAAATCGGCATTCGTCCTGGAATTGGGGAAATACCAGGAACACAACGCATTGCCAGTCCCCGTGAAATAATCGACCCAAGCGGTCGTCGTTTAGTTTTGGTAGTGAGTGACTGTGTTGCAACTTTGTGGCGTGATGGCACTGTTATCTCAGCCTTGAAGGTTTGGGCTGATAGTCAACCAGTGGCGATCGCTCAAATGTTACCTGAGTGGTTGTGGCAGAGAACAGGCTTAAGTCTGGGGGCTTCAGTCAGCCTAGGAAGTTTGACTCCTGGGGTTGCTAACCAGCATTTATTCATCAAAGAGCTTTTGCTTTGGCAGGACATTAATCTTGAGACCGGAATAAAAATTCCGGTTTTGACTCTAGAACCAGAGGTAGCTGTGACCTGGAGTCAGATGGTAGCAGGAAAAAGTGATGCAGTGGCTTCTGGGTTTGTCTTCTCGTCGGAATTTCAAGGTGATGCCGAAGAAACACCAAAAACTACCATCAGCAAACCCAATGCTGAAGAGCGAGTTCACCGCTTTCGCATGACAGCCTCACCAATGGCGCGGAAACTGGCAGGGTTATTAGCCGCTGCACCAGTCATGACTTTGCCTGTGGTGCGGTTAATTCAAGAAACCATGCTACCCCAATCTCGACAGGTTCATGTTGCAGAAGTTTTTTTGGGGGGATTGTTAAAACCTTTAACGCCTATTGAAGCTGATACCAATCCCGATGTGGTGCAGTATGATTTTATGGAAGACCAAGTGCGGACTATTTTACTAGAGTCTGCACCTGTGTCTGATTCTGCAAATGTAGTGGATGAAGTTTCTGTCTATGTGGCAGGACAGTTAGGACGGTCTTTAGAAGAGTTTGTTGCTCTGTTAAAAGCACCAGGACAAGCTGATGACCCACAGGAGATGAAAGCCTTTGCCGTGGTGACAGCTAAAATATTAAAACAATTGGGTGGAGATTATGCTCGTTTTGCTGAGGACTTGGAACAGCAATGGTTATCTCAACCTAGTACAATTCAGACTCCTGAATCTTTACAAAAATTTACATTTGAGGTCGTCACCGTCAACCGTCGCGGTGAAATTATCAAAAAAGAAACCAAACAAGCCCAATACTTCACGGAAAATCTGGCTAATGGTATCAATCTAGAAATGGTGGCTATCCCTGGTGGTACTTTCCTCATGGGTTCACCAGAAGGTGAAGGATATAAATCCGAAAAACCTCAGCACGAAGTTACCGTGCAACCCTTCTTCATAGGCAAATACCCAGTCACCCAGGAGCAATGGCGAGCAGTTGCTGCCTTACCCAGAGTTGACCGTGACCTTAAACCTGACCCTTCTCGTTTCAAAGGTGATAACCGTCCTGTAGAAAAAATTTCCTGGTATGATGCGGTAGAATTCTGTGCTAGAATATCTCAAGCGACAGGAAATGATTATCGACTACCGAGCGAAGCGGAGTGGGAATACGCCTGTCGTGCTGGCACTACCACACCATTTTATTTTGGTGAAACAATTACAACTGAATTAGCCAATTATCGAGGAACTGATCGAAAAATCGATGAAACTCTGTATAAAGGATCTTATGGTGAAGGACCATTAGGAGTATATAGAGAAGAAACTACACCGATAGGGATTTTTCCTCCCAACTCCTTTGGCTTATATGATATGCATGGGAATGTCTGGGAGTGGTGTTTTGACCATTGGCATGAGAATTATGAAGATGCTCCAATTGATGGAAGTTCATTGATCATAGAAATTGGTGAGAATGATAATCAATATCGGCTGCTGCGCGGTGGTTCGTGGCACTACGATCCTGAGTACTGCCGTTCTGCCAACCGCAGCAGGGACGCGCCGGACTACGTCAACGACAACATCGGGTTCCGGGTCGTGTGCGTTCCCCCGTCAAGGACTAAGTAGCACTTTATACTTTTGCCTTTTTTCCCTTTACTCTTTTTTATTTTTTAGCGAGCGAAGCGAGCGATTTTTTTTTCCTAAAAACAGTATAGCAGATTAATCTGATTTGTTTCAACTTCCCAATTATAAAGTTTGTATGTAGTTGCGCTAAAGCGCTAAAAGTCACGATTTGATGCGCTAAAGCGCAACTACAAACCCTCGTCTAACTCAGGAATGTGTTCAGTTTCGTAGTTCTCAATTAAAACACCAATGACTTCCATGAGAGATGCGAGGGGATGGGTTTCGTCTTCACCAACTTGCTCAATAAAACAATCAAGTATTTCAACCAAGCGTTCATATTCCTGTTCAGTATGAGGAACAAAGACATTTTCTGCAATGGATGACCAAGCAGTGATAGTTTTATTGAGCTTAAAACCTTGCATCATTATCACGTACATCTTACATCCGTTATGGCAGAACTCCACCTATGAATATAAATGAAGGCGTTGCAGAATCCACAGGGCTATTTCATTCTTCACTCGCAACCCATTAGCCTAGGAATAAATTCCTAGTCTAATAGCTGAAGTCGGCTGAAGCCGACTAGAACTAGAAGGAATTTAGTCCGTTTCAACGGACTTAAGCTAGTAGCCCTGAACTTGAGTTCAAGGCTCAGGTTTAGAATGAAATAGCCAACTCAGCCAAAGTTTTCAAGTCTGGAACTTCCACATCTGGCTGACCTTGGGCTGGTAAAGCAGCCCCTGACCCTTCTTTACCCAGTCTTCGATTGACCCAAACAGTGGAGAGTCCCAAAGATTTGCCTGGAACGATATCATGATAGATACTGCCTGCGACATGGAGGATTTTTTCTGGTGACACTCCAAGACGTTGAATCGCTAAGAGGAAATTTTGCAAAGAGGGTTTGTAGCTTTTTACCTGCTCGGCTGTCACAATCAAATCAAATGGAACCACCAGATGCTGTGCAGAAAAAGCAAACAGGTCGTCGTCGATGTTAGAAATAATAGCCAGCTTAAACCGCTGTTTTAGCGCCTTGAGTGCTTCAACTGTGTCTGAAAAAGGCTGCCAGTTCTGGATAGAATCGGCAAGGGAGTTTAACTCAGCAGCTGTTGGGCTAAACCCAAATTCTTGACCAAATTTTTCAACGACACCTTGAAGAACTGCCCGATATTTAAGGTATTCTCCTTGCTCTAATTGTGACTCAAAGGAGGCAAAACGTTCGAGGATTGAGTTTTCATCGAGTTGAATGTTATGGACTGAGAGAATTGATTGCAACGCCGAGAGCATTCCACTCTCCCAATCAATCAAGGTTCCATAGCAGTCAAATGTCAACACCTCAACGCGGTCAAAGTTAAGCATGTTATTTATCCTCGAAGTTCATCGGACTGGCTTTGTGTTATAACATAGAGGCGGAGCCTCTAGTTAGGCGTTCCCACGCAGAGCGTAGGAACGAGTCGCGACTGGCTTTGTGTGATAATCTGGAGGCGGAGCCTCTAGTTAGGCGTTCCCACGCAGAGCGTAGGAACGAGTGGTCCCTACACCCCCACAATTCCCTACTCCCTACTCCCTACTCCCCCACTCCCCCACTCCCCCACTCCCCACTCCCCACTCCCCACTCCCCATTCCCTACTCCCTATCCCCTTCAGAAGTATTAGGGGGATCAAACGTTGCAGGTGGTGGAGGGGGTGGATTGAGAATTGCCCGCCAAGTCCTGATTTGGTCTCGTGCGGCGCTGTAGGCAGCGGTATTTCTTGGGATCAGCTTGGCTGTTTCAATACCCTTGACCATATCAGACTCACCTTGAGAGCGTGCAATGTCTAATAGTTGCTGACTCCATTGGTCAAGGGCTACATTGACGTCGTTACGTAAGAGGCTGCTGTTTGGCACCCGATTCCCGATGCGAATTGCCTCTGCTAAGGCGTCTGGGGTTCCTGCGAGTGCGACTTCCCGCGCTTTCTGCCAGTTTTCTCTGGCGCGGATTTGCCCTCGCCAATCATCGATCGCCCCTTGTGCTTCACCCGAAAGTGCCCGCCGTGATGGTATTTGTTGAGCGACAGCAATGGCTGCGGGGATATCGCCGTTACGAGCTAGTTCTCGCGCCTGGTCTAAGTAGGGCTGGTCTTGGATTCGTTGAACTTTCTCGATCCAAGTGGCGATTTTGCTTTGTGCGTCTTTATATAATGCACGACCTCGGCGGATTTGACTGGCTTCGGCGATCGCTGCTTGCAAGGCGTTCATATCATCTACCAACGCCAGTTGTTCAGCGCGATCCAAATAAGGTTGATCCTCGATGGTCTGTATCTGGGCAACCCAGTGATTAATTTCTCGTCTTGCTTCTTTGGCGCGAGGGTTGGTAGCTGGAATGACTTGAGCTTCACTGATGGCTGCTGTCAGGGCTGGGATGTCTCCTCCACTGGAGAGCGATCGCGCTTTTTCCAGGTGAGCAACATCCTCAATTTCTAGTTGCCAACGAGCAATAAGTTTTTGTGCTTTTTCATACCTTGGTCTTGTGGAATCTATTTGCTGAGCCTGGGCGATTGCCGACTCTAAACCAGCAATAGTACCCATCCATGCACTCCTTTGCGCCTCAGCTAGGGAAATAAAATCATCAGTTTCCGACTGTAACCCTGTATTCACAGGAATTTTTTGGGCAATGGAGATTGCTGCATCTGCATCTTGTCGATCCAGCTTTGTCTGCGCCACCTCCAGCATCTTGCGACCAAATTCTGGCAGCACCTTTTCAGCCTTTGGATGAAGGTAACTCCCCAGCCCAATAGATTCTGCTAGCTTAATAGCTTTAAGTAAATCATCTACTATCCCACTTTTGGCTAGGCTTTCAGCTTTTTCCAACTTCTCGCCATCTTCCCTAGATGTGATAATCAGTTGATTTAATTCGTCATACTTAGTACCTGCCCAATATTTACTATTCAGACGTAGCAATTTGGAAGTCAGCATAAATGCTTGATGCCAATGTTCTGCGCTGATTTCCGCTTCCACTTGTTGATAGATGTCTTCTGCCTTGGACGAAGTTGATTCCCACTTAGTAATTTTTTCATCTACTACTTTATAAGTAGAGGTATCTTGGGGAATCTTACGCGCAGTTGCGATTGCTTCGTCTAGTTTCCCAGATTGGAAACTCTGATCGGCTAGCTGCAAAATATCCTGCGACCATTGGTCTAGAAAATGATCTATCTGTGTGCGTAGTGGGTGATTTTTGGGCAGATCCTTCACTAAGTCTATCGCTTGCAGCAAGTCGGTTACGGTCTGCTTAGAAGCAGCCAACTGAGCACAGTGTAGCCGCACCGATGCACTCGCCAAAGGCCAAAAAATCGATGGACAGTTTGGTGCTGATGGCAGCTTGAGAAGCATTGTCGTGGACATAAATGCTATACCACCAGGAACCAAGGTTAACAAAAAGACCCATAAAGCCCAGCTTTTCATCCACCCAGGCAACTTGCCATAATTTCTGCTGGGTGCAGGATTTTCTTGTGACTGACTGTTTAAAGGTAGTGGTTCAGAATTACCTTGTTTTGATTGCTTCACAGATTTGGAGGTTGATCCAGTAGCTAGGGCACCAGAAGAATCAGGTTCAATCTTATGCTGACTCCGGGATAATATGGTCATATTATCTGGCTCTCTTGGTCTGCCTGCTGACCAGTTTTCTGGAATATCCCGCTCTGTCATGTCTCACACCAAAATAATTTAATAGCTATCTGTTCTACATCGAAACTTAAGTTGCTGCTTCCAAGCGGAAAAAACCACCTGTTGCAATCTTATTATTCTATAGCTACTCTGAATATCCTAAAATTCCAGCATTTTTTTATACTTTACATCGAAGCTGAAGATTCCGCACGCAAATCGACAATGAGTTGAGCCAATTGATCGCTATTTGCCTGGTAAACTGTGCCGCAAAAATCGCAAGTTGCTTCTGCACCATCATCTTTGACAATCATGTCTTGCAGTTCCGCCTCTCCCAACATCTTTAATGCTCCCAGAACGCGGTCAAAAGAACAACGGCAGTGGAACCGTAGCATTTGGGTTTCGGGAAATATCAAAAGCCCCATGTCTCCTAATAGGTCTTGAAAAATATCTGGCAAAGATAACCCAGCTTGCAACAAAGGCGTAAATCCTGATAAAGCAGCTACTCGTGATTCCAACGTTTCTACCAAAGCTTCATCTCTGGCTGCTTTAGGCAAAACTTGGACTATTAACCCGCCTGCCGCTGTCACCCCACTCGCGCCCACAAACACACCTAAAACAATTGCTGAAGGTGTTTGTTCTGAACTTACCAGATAGTGAGCCACGTCGTCTCCAATTTCACCGGAAACAAGTTCCACCGTACTGGAGTAAGGGTAACCGTAACCCACATCGTGTACGACGTAAAGATAACCATTACCAACGGCACCGCCCACATCTAGCTTACCTTTAGCATTTGGAGGCAGTTCCACAGATGGGTTTTCTACATAGCCACGTACAGTTCCATCCAAACCCGCATCAACTAAGATACCCCCCAAAGGTCCATTGCCTTTTACCCGGACGTTGACCCTAGACTTAGTTCGCTTCATATTAGAAGCCATCAACAAGCCTGCTGTCATAGTCCGTCCCAGCGCAGCCGTCGCCACATATGAGAGCTTATGGCGTTGCCGTGATTCTTCTGTTAAACGCGTGGTGATGGCACCAACCGCACGAATCCCGCCTTCAGCTGCTGTGGCGCGAATTAACTGATCCGCCATGAAAAACCTTACCAATAATGTCTTACTGAAAGCCCGTGCTTTTAAGCATGGGATTTATAGCTATCTTAGTATAACTAAACTAAACTTTAACAGATGCTTAATCAGTCGATTATAATTTTGATATCAAAAAAACAATTATAACATAATTGAGTTCAAACAACTACCAACTACCCAAAAATGCTAGGTAATTTTCAACAAAGTCAACTGCGCATAGAAATTGATGCATCAGCAACTGCAATTCGTGACAGTTTGCTGCGTCCTGAGAAATTAGAAAAATGGCTGCCCTTAGGTCGCTTTGCCTCTGGAATGCCAGAAGAATTGCATCTTGGATTTGAGTATACTAGCAACATCGGACCCTTTCCCATTCACCATCATGTAGATGTAGTAGGTTCCAACTGCCTGCGCTTGCTACTGAGTAAAGGAATTGACGGCTTTCAGGAATGGTACTGGGGAGAAGGTTGGGTTCAGTCGCGCTTAGAAGGAGTCACTCCTTTACCGCTTGCTTTGGGACAAACTCTGAGTTTGCTAAGTTTACGTCAGTTTTTGAATACAGGGGTGTAGGGGTGTAGGGGTGTAGGGGTGTGGGGGTGTGGGGGTGTGGGGAAAGCTTTCTTGAGCAGGGGAGAAAGAATTATTGCTCAATAACTATGACTACCTCCCCCTCTCCCCCTCTTCCCCCACTCCCCACTCCCCACTCCCCACTCCCCACTCCCCACTCCCCACTCCCCGTGTTTCTTGAAAGCTATTTACGAAACGTCTCGCAATTGAGCCGTGCGTATTGATAGTTGCTGTGTTTGGTTTCCGCGATGCACCCCGAGGTGCAATACTTGACCGAGGCGACTACTTTCTACGATATTGAGCAATTGCTCGCCTTTGGTGATTTGTTGCCCATCAACCTCAACAATAACGTCTCCCGGACGGATACCCGCAGCGGCGGCGGGGGAGTTGGGTACAACTCTCGCTACCAAAATACCGTTAATTTCTGGTATCAGGATGGGGGAATTGGGGTTAGCATTGATTTCCTTTGCCACTTCAGGAGTTAAATCCTCCATTTGCACACCTAAATAGGGATGAGCAACTTTTTCGCCATTTTCCAGTTGGGTGGCTATGATCTTAACTTTATCAATGGGAATAGCAAACCCAATACCTGTGGCATCGCCACGGATAGCGGTGTTGATGCCAATGACTTCACCTTGGGCATTTAATAGTGGTCCGCCAGAGTTACCGGGGTTGATAGCGGCGTCGGTTTGAATAAAATCTAAGCGTTTGTTAGCAATGCCAACTTGGGCGCTAGAACGGCTTAGGGTGCTGATAATTCCTAGGGTAACGGTGTTGTCTAATCCTAAGGGGTTACCTACTGCGATCGCCCAGTCTCCAACCTGGACACTACCTGAAGAACCCAATGAAGCTACTGGTAAATCGATACCAGCATTAATTTTTACCAGTGCCAAATCTGTGACTTCATCAACACCTTGAACTTTACCTACTAAAGTCCGACCATCTTTAAGACGGACTGTCACTTTATCAGCCTTATCCACCACATGGGCGTTGGTCAGAACCAACCCACTCTTGTCAATAATGAAACCAGATCCCACACCTCGCAACTGTTCTGATGGCAACTGTTGCGGGAGGCTATCACCAAAAAACCTCCTGAATAAGGGGTCTTCAAAGAATGGATCGGCGCGATGAGTAATTGTGCGCTCAGTATCAATCCGTACAACCGCTGGTCCAACACGATTTACTGCTGTTGTGACAAAGCTAGTATTACCGATAGCAGCAGCCGCCGCAGATTGCCGTTGGGCAAGTAGTTGTGGCGGGTTGATGGTCACGGTATTTGGTGCAGGTTCTGCGTGTGTTGGGTACACCTGTATGGTGCCAACAGCTAACACAACTCCTAGAAATATGGCTAGTACATGGGTACTGAGTTGACGGATCGACAGAGGTTGTTTGGATTGCATAACCAAAACCTTATTTTTCAGTCTAAGTGTTGCTATGTGGTGATTATCTAAAGCTATTTTTACAGGTTTTACGGGAGTTGGAAGTTGGTATTCTTGGTTCGGGTTTTACCCATAACCGCCCTGCTTGTATTTTGAAGGTTAGGGGGTAGTACTCTGTCAACCGAGAAATGATGGGTTGGGATTGACGCGGAGAAAGGGAGACGGGGTGACGCGGAGATATTTATTTTACAGACATCCCCCTGTCCCCGTGTCCCCGTGTCCCCGTGTCAATCCTAACCCGTCAATTCAAACTTGACAGAGTAGTAGCTCCCTTGCTCCCGATCCTTGTGGGTTAGGATCTTAATACTGCCAGCATCTCGAAAATAACCCATGAATGGATCGAAGCGATTAGGTAAAGAAACCTTGCCCAATTCCCTGCAAGATCAAGACTCAGTCGGTGACGATACAGTCCACGCTCATACAAAGGATATAAATACACATGGAACGTCTGCTCATGCTCACGTCCATAGTGAAGAGTCTTTGCGGCGAATTGTCAATCGGCTATCGCGTATAGAAGGGCATGTTCGTGGTATTAAAACAATGGTACAGCAAAGTAGCCCTTGTCCTGATGTTTTATTGCAAATTGCAGCAGTCCGGGGTGCTCTAGACCGAGTAGCGAGAATTGTGCTGGATGAACATTTATCTGAGTGTATTGCTCGAGCAGCCCAAGAGGGCAATATTGAAGTTGAACTTGAACAACTTAAAGCTGCTTTGGATCGGTTTTTGCCCTAGGCTGGCAAGAGCTATAGCAATCCTAATTGAGATTTAAACAATAGGGACTTGGAGGACTTGGGGGACTTGGAGGACTTGGAGGACAAGTTTGCTACACGGAAATTCAAAAGTCAAAATTCAAAACACTTTTGACTTGTTACCTTCACTTTTCACTTCCCCAAAGGGGCGGGTGTTTATAATTCATTTAGGATTGCTATATGTTCATTTAGAGACATCGTTTGGGGTGTGGAATTGATGGTAAAAGTATCAAAGGAACTGTTCGATAGTCTGACGGTTGGTAAAGTCAAATATATGTGGAGGTTGTAACTATGACCCAAGCCCTACCCAAACTAGTAACCTTTGAAGAATTTACCGCGTGGCGTCCTGAAGGGGGGCGTTACGAATTACATGATGGAGTCATTGTTGAGATGTCGCAACCAGTAGGGGGACATGAAGAAGTTACGGGTTTGTTGGCACGCATTGTGACTATAGAGTTTGATAAATTAAATCTTCCCTACATCATCCCCAAAACTGCGTTAGTCAAGCCACCAGAAAATGCATCGGGTTACTCTCCCGACGTTTTGTTAATAAACCGAGACAATCTTGTAAATGAACCAAAATGGAAAAAGGAATCAACCGTAACTGATGGTGCGTCTGTACCCTTTGTGATTGAGGTCGTTAGTACTAACTGGCGCGATGATTACTATAAAAAGTTTGCAGACTATGAAATTATAGGTGTCCCTGAGTACTGGATTGTTGATTACGCCGCGTTGGGGGGACGGGAATTTATCGGGAACCCCAAGCAACCTGCTATTTTTGTTTGCGAACTTGTTGACGGGGAATATGTAAAGAAAATATTCCGAGGCAATGACTTAATCATTTCTCCCACCTTCCCCCAACTCAACCTTACAGCGCAGCAGATTTTTGATTCGGCTTTGTAAATTAAAGGTACAACTATCATTGGAACAAAAAACTGGGCGTTGCTGAATCAAGGTATGAATTTACACGCGCGTAAAGGCGCAAAGGCGCAAAGAATCGTTGTTTAATCAACTCGAAAAATGTCAATTCATACTCCGATTCAGCAACGCCAAAAACTGAGTTCATTCGTAATACATGAGTACTGCAAAAGGTTTTCGATGATGCTTGTAATTTTACACTTTTTAGGGAATGAAACAGCCCAGGGTGACCAGGGGGACAAAGGCTTTCTGAAAAATGACTCGAGAAAATTATCAATTACACTATTCTTTTAGTGGAAGTTCAGATAAACCGCTGATTCTTTTTTTGCACGGATTCATGGGTAATAGCCATGAATTTGATGAAGCTATAAAACTCCTATGTGACAAATTTTACTGCTTGACAGTTGACCTCCCAGGACATGGGAAAACTCAAGTTTTGGCTGGTGATGAGTACTATAAAATGGCAAATACTGCCCATGCCTTAATCAACTTACTCGATGAGTTAAAAATTCCTAAATGCTTTTTAGTAGGCTACTCCATGGGTGGGAGATTGGCTTTATATCTCACTCTGTATTTTCCCCAAAGGTTCCCTAAAGTTGTGCTGGAATCAGCTTCTCCTGGTTTGCTAACAGCAGCAGAACAATTAGAACGTGTTAAAAGTGATGAGCAAATAGCCAGGAAGTTAGGAAGAAGTGTTGCCAAAAGTGATTTTGCGGTTTTTCTATCAAATTGGTACAATCAGCCTATTTTTGGTTTGATAAAAAATCACGAACGATTTCAACACTTGATAGAAACTCGGTTGCAGAATAATCCTATAGAATTGGCTAAATCACTACGATTTATGGGTACTGGATGCCAACCTTCATTGTGGCAAAAGCTCAAAGAAAATACCAATCTTTTGCTTTTACTAGTTGGTGAATATGATGAAAAATTTATAGATATAAATATGAAAATGGCTAGTCTATGTGAATTTTGTGATTTAAAAGTTATTAGTAATGCTGGGCACAATATTCACTTTGAAAATACATTAATGTTTGTGAAAAACATCAAACATTTTTTTCTTGAGGCGGAGTCTTAAGTTTCTTATAACCAGGCTTACCCTGGTTATAAGGCAATACGGTTCAGTTAAGGAGAATTGTAGGTTGGGTTGAGGCTTTGCGAAACCCAACATTTTCGCGGTTTGTTGGGTTTCGTTCCTCAACCCAACCTACGCGGGTTAAGATTTTTGGCGCTAACACCAAGCGTATTGGGTTATAAGGGTTAGGATAAGTATTCACTGGAAGCCAACATTGCTCCTTCTGCTGGCGACAGACACAGACCAACATAGGATTGATTATACTTCAATGTAAAAACCGTAAAAATACATAAATTTAATGCTGAGTAGGTGTAACTTACTATATAAATTTTTTAAATTTTTAATTCGGCGTTAAGCGCAACTTCCAGTGAGAACGGTCTGTGTCTAATATGCTGATTGTGCAGATACTTTTAATTCTTCCTGTAATATTTTCTGATAAATTTGAGGCAAATAGCGACTCATAGAATTAGTTTCTATCCCATATCCCAGACTTGTCCAAGTACGAGAAAGTCGCCGCAAGACTTCATTTAACTTTCCCTGATGCAGTAGTTGAGAAATGTCAGTTCCCCAATATTTGGGATCACTCAGCCAACGATAGACCACAGCATCTTGATACTCTGGTTCAAAACTATAATTAGCCCAAAACATCAACCGCGTCGGGTTTGGGTGATACCGGGGGGCAATTTGATACCAAGTAGTATTTACTACTTGATATCTACCGGCAGCTGTGGAACAATTTCCTTTGTTGGGACCGATGGGAATTGTGACGCAAATCTCAGGATGACGGCTGAGGTTGCTGACGTGATTACCACCATACAACAATGAATAAGGCCGATTGCTATGAGCTTCACTTGCTGAAATGGTTCGCATTAAAGCGCGGATGTAAGGGTCTCCCCCTTTCATCACCAAAGGTGGTTGTTGTTCGCTAAAGACGAGGTCAGGATGCGATCGCAAGTCCCCATATACATACCACTGCAACATATACACTAACCCAAGAAGTGCAGCTATGGGTCCTATAAGTTTTTCGGCACCTTTAAGTTCAAAGCCTTTCAGAGTCAGACTCCTTGGGAATTATGAATTATGAATTAGGAGTGAGGAGTGAGGAGTGAGGAGTGAGGAGTTAGGAGTTAGGAGTGAGAAATTATGATTGATTAATTTATTCATAATTCCCCATTCCCCACTCCCCATTCCCCATTCCCCATTCCCCACTTAAGCGACGTTAGCAAATAACTCTCCAAAGCTTTTAGAGGGTGATTCGGCTTTAGCAATAATCTCCACAATTTTATTGCGTGCTGCTGGCTCAAACAATGCCTCTACACAGACTTGGGCGACTTTTTGCCGGGGAATACTACCATCGAACAATGTATCTGCACTCTGCATCACAATTGGGTTGGGGTTATCTTCATTCTTCAAACCTCCTGGTCGCACAATGGTATAGGTAAGCCCGCTTTTGATGATGTACTCCTCAGCTTGCTTTTTCCAAAGCAAAATCAACCAGAACAAGTTCAGTGGATGGAACAACTGGGAAGTACACAAAGAAGAAACCAAGACAAAATGCTCAATTCCTCTACTTTTGGCAGCATTTACCAAATTTTTGGTCCCTTCGTAATCTACCTTATAGGGTCCTGTGGGATCAAGGCTTGGTTTGGCTCCTGTAGCACAGAGTACTACGGTGCTATCTCCCAAAGCAGCAATGAGGCTCTCTAATTTTAATACATCAGCCTCTACCAACTCGACGCCAGCAGGCAGAATACCCTTAGCTTTCTCAATGTCTCGCACTCCTGCGCGAACGGGAATATTCCGCGCTACGAGTTCTTGTACGATCCGACGACCTGTTTCACCAGCAGCCCCTGCTACAAATGCTTTCATGGTCAATTCTATCCTGGGAAACTAATATCTGTATCATTTAGTTCTCTATTGTAGAGATTAGATGAATTTTGTGACAGATTATGAGGTTTCCGTCAAAATAGTTTTTTAGTGCGCAAAGTCTTACCCAACATGGGAACGATTAACTTAGGAAAACCCTTAACAATCCCAGAATGGATTTATGCTTTCAAGAAACCCGGAATATCAATCAGTTGAAAAAACAGAAGCAGTTTTGTCTGTAGCGTCAAGTCTAGCAGAGGTTGAGGACACATCCCAATTCGGGACTGTCGGGACAGCAACAAGGTTTCACGGTTCTTACAGCGACTCTATGGAAATGTATGGTCCAGCATTTAATGTTGCTGAGTATCTCAACAATCACGCTTCGTGGTTTTCTCGGTGCGCTGAACCCATGAAGGTGGAACCCCTAGGAAAAAATGGCTATGTTTTAGGGATCGGTCGCTTTGGCTCTTTTGGCTATGAAGTAGAGCCAAAAATTGGTTTAGAATTGTTACCCCCAGAGTCAGGGATTTACAGCATTCGTACTATCCCCATTCCTAATTACCAAGCCCCTGGTTATGATGTAGATTATCGGTCATGGCTACAGTTGGTAGAAACCCCGGCAAATCATCCGTCTGCTGACTTGGGTGAGATGACACTGGTAATGTGGGAATTGGTATTGACGGTTGACATTTATTTTCCCAAGTTTATTCAGCGACTGCCCAAGTCTTTAATCCAATCCACAGGCGATCGCTTACTTAACCAAATCGTCCGCCAAGTATCTCGACGCTTAACTACCAAAGTCCAAGAAGATTTTCATCAGTCTTTGGGTATACCTTTTAATTCCAAGAAAAAGCGTTGACATAATAATTCGTAATTCGTAATTGTTACCTGACACATAAATGTTTGGGCTTAAAACAATGTTGCAGAGCATTTTTCGTGTATAATAACAAATCTAGTGGCTCTGCAACCATTTATTACGAATTACGAATTACGAATTACGAATTCAATATAACTATGCTTGACTGAGAATTTTTTGGACAATTCCCACACCAGTGAGAGCCTGCCAAGCAAAAAGTCCCAAAACCACGAAATTCACCAAAATATGCGTTACCCTTGCCCAATTTGCTCCTTTTTGCATAAAAGGAGAGAGAGAAGCCGAAAAGGCAATCAAGCAAGTCATGCCCAGTCCTGCTAGGAGGTGAGGGCCTACAAACAACTTACCATTATTGATGTAAGTGACAGCCATAGCGGCAACAGCACCTGTCACCATCAACGCCAAGAGTATAGAACCAATTTGGTGGTGTCTGACATTAAATCTACCTTTGATCAGCTCTTTCTTTTCTTCGCCGTCAGCATTTCTGGTACGCTGGACTTGCAGTCCTAGGTAGGCAGCATAAATGGAGAGTAGCAATAGCGCCCACATCAATGTTGGATGAACGAAGTTTAACCAATATTTAACCGATGGTGAAAGTTCCAAATTCATACCATTGTCTCCTGTTCTTAAATCTTTATAAAAATTAGCATAATTCTAATGAGTAATGTTAGTGGTAGGTTGTCAAAAAGTACTACAAATGACTAATGACGAATGACTAAAAATAAGGATGTCTTGCTGCTGTTAGCTACGAAAAATGGTGATATTAAGGGCGTGCAAGCGCTACTATCAACAGGAGCGCCTGTTGACGTAAGCGATGGCGATGGCACCACAACTTTAATGTTTGCTGCCAATTTAGGTTACACTGAAATTGTGCGATCGCTCATTCAAGCGGGAGCCAATATCAACTTAAAAAGAAAACGCTATGGCTTGACGGCTTTGATGTTAGCAGCGAGTGCTAATCGGCTTGACATTGTGAAGCTTTTAGTCAAGAATAGCGCCGATGTAAATATCGCCAATGAAGATGGTAGTACAGCCTTAATGGCGGCTGCTATGAAAGGTTATGTCGATGTAGTGCGAGTCTTACTGGCGGCTGGTGCTAAGGTGAATGTCAAAGATAAAGATGATGACACCCCTTTGAAAGTAGCAGTGCGCTTTGGACATACCACTGTTGTACAAAACCTACTACAAGCTGGTGCGGATGTCAATGCCCAAGATGAAGATGGCGAAACTATATTGATGGTAGCGGTTGACTTGGGATGTCTGGAAGTTGTGCAAGCACTGTTGGAGGCGGGGGCTGATGTCAATGTGCGCTCTTTAGATGGTGGAACTGCACTCTCAGTAGCAGCAGCAGCAGGACACAGTGCTGCTGCTGAGGCTTTACTTGCTCACGGTGCGGATGTCAATTTTCAAGACAAAGATGGTGAAACTGCCCTGCACCTCGCCGTTGTGGAAGGTTACGCTGATGTAGTGGAAGTATTACTGGCTCACGGTGCGAATGTGCAACTGAGGAACCACTTGGGTGATACACCAGTGCTTGTGGCATCTTTACAGGGACATAGTAAAATTGTCAAGGCACTGCTGCGTCATGGGGGGAATGTTAATGAGAAAAATTTGGGCGAAACGCCTTTGACCCTAGCAGCAATGCACGGACACGGTGAGACGGTGCTGGTGTTGCTAGATTCTGGTGCTGATGCCAATATTAAAGGTGATGATGGCAAAACTGCCTTGATCAAAGCAGCAGAACGCAACCGCATAGCCGTACTCCAGCAGCTTGTAGGTAAAGGGGCAGATGTCAATCTGCCAGACTCAGCTATGGGGACGCCATTGATGTGGGCAGCTTCCCAGGGTCATAATGAAGCAGTACAATTGTTGGTAAAAGCTGGCGCAAATTTGAATTTGAAAAACCAGGGTGGTTATACAGCCTTAATGCTAGCAGAGTTTAATGGGTATCACAGTGTGGTGCGAAGTTTGAAGACAGCGGGAGCAGTAGAATAAATAGGGGAGTGGGGGAGTGGGGGAGTGGGGGAGTGGGGGTGTGATTTTAAATAGAAGGACTCTTACCCCCCTACACCCGGTTTTGTGGGTGGGAATTGGGTGTAATAAAGGAACGTCAAAGGAACTGATTCAAGCAGCAATTAGGCAAGTTTTTAGAGAAAATCAATTGGAAGAAGGTGCGATCGCAGGCATTGCTACCATCGACATAAAAGCGAATGAAGCTGGTTTAATAGAACTTTGCCGAGAACGAAATTTGCCTTTAAAAACCTTTAGCGCTGATGTTCTCCGTACTGTCTGTGTCCCTAACCCGAACATAGCTGTCAGCGAAGCGGTACTCACTCCTAGTGTGGCGGAAGCGGCTGCTTTATGTGCAGCTTCTGACCTCACCCCGTTTCTGGGGGAAAATCAGGAAAAACTTTTCATCTGGTGGGGGCTAGGGGTGAGATTATTGGTTTCTAAACAGATTTTCCGTTCCTCAGACCAAAATCTAAAATCTATAATCCAAAATCAAAAGGGGACGGTAACTATAGCGGTTGCTGAAGCTACTCAACTGTTCTGAGTAAGTAACTAATTATACTAGAAACAATTGCCAGCACAATAGAACCCAACAAAGCAGATCCAAAGTTCCTAATCTCAAAACCAGGAGTAAGGGCGCTTGCTAGCCAAAGTGTTAAGGCGTTGAGGACAAATGTAAAGAAACCAAAGGTAATTAAGGTAATTGGAAAAGTCAAAAAGCCCAAAATTGGTCGAACAAATGCATTGACTAGCCCAATAACGATAGCGGCTACAAGGGCAGCAGTAAAAGTCTTGATAAAGAAGCCAGGAACAATATGAGCAGTAATTAGCAACGCTACTGCCGTGGCAAGCCAAGTTAATAAAAAGTTAGGCATAAGCTTTTTTAAAAACTATTTTATATAAAATTATGTCAAAATGGTTTACATTTTGGAGCTTCTACATCAACATTAGCGCCGCCGCGTTAGAACTGCCCAAGTTCCTCCACCAACTACACCGTCAGCCTCGAGATCATAGCGCTGTTGAGCAGCTTTAACTGCTGCCTCAGTTTTTGCTCCGAAATCTCCATCAATATTACCTTCAAAGAACCCAAGTCTTTGCAGTCTTTGTTGTAACTTCACAACCTCTGGACCATGCATCCCTACACGTAAAATTGGTAACCCTTCTGAGGTGTACTGAATTGTAGGGTGACTAATGGTTGATTGAGAGCGAGTGGGCGATGATTGTGGTACAGATGGCTTCTGTGAATTGGTGCTAGTACTCGGTGTTGCAGGTCGTGGTTCAGAACTAGCATTGGCATTCCTAGAAGTAGTAGTATTCGGTTTTGCAGGTCGTGGCTGGGGGCTGGGGTTGGCATTCTTAGAAGTAGTAGTATTCGGTGTTGCAGGTCGTGGCTGAGGGCTGGAATTAGCAACTTTAGGGGTGTTGGAAGTCTCAGGCGGAACAGGAAATTTACTTGCCGAGTTAGGTGAAGAGACAGAAGAAGCCGCTATTGATTCGTTAGGGAAAAGATGTTGCCAAGTGCTTGCATCAACAACGCCATCTGGATTTAAGCCAACTGATTGTTTAAACCGGGAAACAGCGCTAGCAGTGATATTGTTATAAACTCCATCCACTGCACCTGTATAAAAGCCTAAAAGTTTCAGAGCTGCCTGCAATTCTGACACACGTTCTCCTTGGCTACCAATTTTGAGTGTTGGACGGTTGATGTTAGTAGTTGTGGAATTTACTTGGGCAATTTGTGGTGTCGCTGCAACCGATACCACGGTCAGGGAATGAAGAAACCAGAAGGCTGGAAACAGAAGGCTGAAGGATAAACGTTGTATCTTCAGCCTTTTTGCTTGAAAGTGGGGTAGGGGCGAACGGCCATGCACCCGTACGAGTGGGAAGTTGGCGTAGTAGTTCAGTATACTTGACTTGATGCTGCCTGTCATGGAATTTGCTCCCAAGAAATCTCTTGCTAATAGTACAGTCGATGTTGGCTATTAGACAATCAGTACAGAAGGCAGCAAGCTACTTTGCTTGTTTGTAGTTGCGCAGCAGCGCAAAAAAACTGCGACGCAAGGGTAGTGCAACTATCTGATGGGGCGACAAAATACTCTAAAAAGGGCGTTGCTGATCTCAAGCTATGCCAAAAATTCTTGCTTCCTTTCAACCCAGCCATTTCAGTCCCGCCATTACTAAGAAAGCAAGCGATGGCTGAGGTTTTTGGTGAAGTGCGATCGCTTCTCAAGGCGCGATCGCACTCAGGCAGTGGTGTCATTCTAATAGAAAATGGGTAAATATTAATCCAAAGGAAACTTGGGAATCATGGCGCGTTTCGCACTGCTGAGTGTATCTAACAAAACAGGTTTAATCGACTTTGCCCGTAGCTTAGTAGAAGAATTTAACTTTGATTTAATCAGTAGTGGGGGAACAGCCCAAGCACTCAAAGATGCGGGTTTGCCAGTTACAAAAGTAGCAGATTACACAGGCTCTCCAGAAATTTTAGGTGGTCGAGTCAAAACCCTGCATCCCCGAATTCATGGGGGGATTTTAGCGCGGCGGGATGTCCCTCAAGACATGACAGATTTGGCAAATAACCAAATTCGCCCAATTGATTTGGTGGTGGTGAACCTTTACCCTTTTGCCCAAACCATTGGCAAAGTAGGCGTGACCTTACCTGAAGCTGTTGAACAAATTGATATTGGCGGTCCAGCTTTACTCAGGGCGGCTGCGAAAAACTTCGCCCATCTCACAGTTTTGTGTGACCCAGCCCAGTATCAGGAGTATTTACAGGAATTACACCAAAATGGCGGCGAAATATCAGTGGAGTTTCGCCAAAAGTGTGCGCTGAGGGGATTTTTGCATACTTCTCATTATGACCAGGCGATCGCATCTTACCTGATGCAGCAGTCACCATTGGAATCCCCATTACCCCAAGAATACACTCTCTCTGGGAAACAAGTCCAATCTCTCCGCTACGGTGAAAACCCCCATCAAAGTGCAGCTTGGTATCAAACTGGCACTACGACCACTGGATGGGCTGCTGCTACTAAACTCCAAGGCAAAGAACTTAGTTACAATAACTTAGTTGATTTAGAAGCAGCACGACGCATCATTTCTGAATTTACATCAAGAACAGCAGCAGCGATTCTCAAACATACTAATCCCTGTGGCGCAGCCCTGGGAAGTAGTCTCAAAGAAGCCTATGAAAAGGCTTTCAATGCCGACCCTGTTTCTGCATTTGGTGGAATTGTAGCGCTGAACCGTCCCATTGATGCGGCAACTGCTACTGAGTTAACAAAGACATTCTTAGAATGCGTAGTTGCACCAGGTTGTGAAGCCGAAGCACAAGAGATTTTAGCGGCTAAGTCAAAAGTGCGGGTGTTGATTTTACCAGAGTTGAACAGTGGACCAAAGGAAACTGTGAAAGCGATCGCAGGGGGTTTCTTGGTGCAAGCTGCTGATGATGTGGTGACAGACACGAGTCTTTGGCAAGTTGTTACTGACAGAAAACCCAACCATGAGGAGTTAGAAGAATTGCTGTTTGCTTGGAAAGTTTGCAAACACGTGAAATCGAATGCTATAATCGTTACTGGCGATCGCACTACCTTGGGTGTAGGGGCAGGTCAAATGAACCGCGTCGGCTCTGTTAAAATAGCCCTAGAACAAGCTGGAGAAAAAGCAAAAGGTGCTTTCCTCGCCAGTGATGGATTCTTCCCCTTCGATGATTCGGTAAAAACATCTGCGGCTGCGGGAATTACCGCCATTGTGCAGCCAGGAGGAAGTTTACGCGATCAAGATTCCATCAAAGCCGCAAATGAACTTGGTTTAGTCATGGTTTTTACTGGTGTCCGTCACTTTTTACACTAAATTCTCGCTTCATTGATAGTACACTTTCCAAACTGTCACGTCTTATATTTACCATTTGATGGAAACAGTGATATCTTTTAGTTGTGAGTGAGGAGTAAGTTGAAAACAAAAAGCGTCTGGGGTGGAAACACGGTAACACTCCCAGACGCTTTTTGCTGTGCTAGCATATTGATTTTTTCCTGCTGTAACCTTGGCAGGTTCAGTTCTGAAAGTGTCACACATCATAGAGCTTTTTTGATAGAGCTAGTGGTATTATCTAATTGTGTGTGAGGAGTAAGTTGAGAACAAAAAGCGCTTGGGGTGGAAACACGGCAACACTCCCGAGCGCTTTTTACGTGGTATCTTAAACAACGACTAGTCTTCGTCAAGAGCAGGGAAAGCCTCCTCAATCTTCCACAACTCATCTTTATTTCCCATGAACCAAATGCGAGTTTCCGGAGTTAACTTGCTCCAGATTATCTCAACGGGAACATGGGGAGATGCATATCGATACTCTTGACCAAGTACTTTCAGATTTTCCACGACATGGACAGGAATGCCAAAGTCTTCAAGCCAGTCAACTTTTTTATATCTTCCAGACACTCCGCCTGCTGGGTCGAAAATCAATTGTGCAGCTCTAATTAAGTCAGCAAAGTGTATCGGCTTGAGTTTGTTGATTTCCTCAATCTGGAGTGATTTGTCATTTTCTTGAGACATAGTTGGTGAGGTGGTAAATATTAGTTGTCCATTGGACTCACCGCCAGAGATTTTTCCCCTATGCTTCTAGTTTAGCGCACAGCAGAGGCAACGGCTTGATCTAAGTAGATCGGCGCAGAAAAACCGAACTATATGAATGCAAGTAAAGGCTCGTAGTTGCGCTTCAGCGCTCAAATCTAGAGCGCAGAAGCGCAACTACAAAACTTTAATAATTCACGCCGACCTACTTACATCGCCTAAAAATATCAATTAGGCCGCATCACCCTTAGACTGGCGTTTTCGTTCAACTGCTTTTCTAAACTCTTCGTCACCTGCGGGGTCATCAAATGTGTAGCGAATACGGTTTGGTTCAGCTTTGATTTTATCCATTAAAGTGTAAAAAGCCGTTTGGTCATCTGGATGTGCTTTTACAGCAGTTTGATATCAAATCCGCCACAAAAATAAATTATAAAATGAACTCTGGTACTGGTTTTGATTATTTCCATTTGTGGCACATTTGATTGCAATTTGCTGTAAATAAGCTTTCAATTCAGATTTACTCATTTGTTCAAAGTTAGAGTTAGTCATTCCTCATGTGAGGTGGATCTAAAAACGAGCGATCTGCTGCGTTCGCGTTCGCGAAGCGTCTCCCCTTGGGAGAAGCGCAGATCGCGCCCCTGAATAGGTGATGAGCGTACCCTAATTTTAAGCACCTCACTGTTGGAGCACTGCTCCCAATGACAACTCCCTATTAGATAGCGATCGCCCCCCAGTGGTGTTTAGTTGAGCGCCTTGCCAATTTCAGTACCAAGCTGAAGTAATGTTTTTTCCTTGACAAACTCAGCAGC
>JADQBA010000324.1 GCA_016903675.1 Stigonema ocellatum SAG 48.90 = DSM 106950
GGGTGCAAATGAAACCACATTATTTGCAAACAAACCACATTAACTGCAAACAAACCACATTAGCTGCAAATAAGCTGTAATGCCTACCAGATATTGATTACAGCATTTTCGTGTTAGAAACTGTCCAAAAAATACGAACTTAAAATCTGGACACATATGTACATTTATTTATATATAAAGCGGACACTTTTAACCCCGAAAAATTCGCCGGGTTGTATTTATCGTTTTTTGTAACTTTTGTGACTAATTTCTTTAATTTCCGGATGATGCATACAAAGGAATTCCAATTTTTAGCATCTGGTCTCTCAAATCTTCTGTTCGACCTGGAGGTAATTGAGAGTGTAAAAAAGAGTTAATCTCGCTTGTCCGTACATTTAATAATTCAGCTAGTACTTTAGCACTATAGCCATGACGCATTAAGCGAGGTTCCAAATCGTTAAGTCCAACCGCCAAAACAGCTTCAACCATTTCAATCGTGACAGGTTTAGTTGCAGCTTTATAGGCATCTTCAAATACTCTCTGCAAATAATGTTCGATTTGTAACGGAGTCGTTAGCCGTTGTGTTAACAATGCAATTGCCTCTTCGTTAATCAAATCTTCAGGTACATAACCATCGTGAACACACTCAGTTAATAGCCATTTAATATACTCGCCCTGGTGACCTCTAATACCTTCTAAGCTAAAAACATTAGTCCTAGCTCCAATTTCTTCTAATGATGGTCGGCGTAAATCGTTTTTTAGCTTGGGATGTCCTACCAGAACTACAGATAAAGTACCACCATTGCTACGCACCAATTCAATGATTCGCTTAATTTGTACAAGCGTGCTGTGTTGAATGTCATGAGCTTCATCCACAAAAAGCACTACAGTTTTGCGACATTTTTGAATTAAAGCTAACAATTTTCGTTCTTTAAGTTCTGGTTGGGTTGGTGGTTTGGCATCTTTCTCTGTACTTAAGTCCCAAAATAAAGCCGTCATTAAAACCGACATACTAACCTTACCTTTATCAACTGCAAGGCTACGAGAAATAAGAATGTCTTTTTCGGACACTAATTCCAATTGCAGTCGTTTCAGTGTAGTGGTTTTACCACAACCAACAACACCTGTTATGGCAATTAATCGACATTGCCTAACTTGGGATTTAAGTTCTTTAAAAAGATTTGTCTGTTCTTCGGTCTCAAAAAAACCCACATGGTCTAAGGTACGTTTGAGACCAAAATAATTCATGACATCACTCAACATGGTTTGTACCTGGTAAGGGGTTAAAGAAATCTCGAACTTGTTTCATTACCTCCCGCTTATCCAAAGTGCTGGCGCAAACACTGTCAATATAAGCCATCTGCTCGGACGTAAGTTTAGCTAAGGGACGTGCTAAATATTCAGCGATCGCCAGTTTTGCAGCAATGACTGTGCTGAAAGTTAATTCTTGAAAAGGATTAGGGTCAACAAAGGGCTGTACTTTGAGTTCAATTGTACTATTACGTAGAGAACAGGTGTCTTCACGAACAGTGACTGAACTCGGTAAAGACAACTGTTTAGCCAAAGATTCAATCCGGTCAGCCCGTTTTTGCGTCCGTGTTTTCTTGAAACTACGGTAACGATGTAGAGGAATTGGGCCGTCTACAGGAAGAAAAGGTCCATAGCGACGCTCTCCATGTTCTACGTACAGTTCGTTATCGAACAATCCCCACCAGAGAACTACGGTTTCCCCAGCTAAATCTGGTTCAACTTCATAAGCCACTCCCTCAACACTAACGCGAGCATCAATGCCCACTTTACGGCGTTCAGGTGAACGTGCAAATGTGCAATAGCGTTCCCAATTACACATTTGACGAATACCCTGTGTTGGTAGGTTAACTACCCAATCTTCAATTCGAGAATGAGGTTCGCTTCTATGTGGCCTATTATTGTAATGCAGTAAAAACTTCATCAACCAAGCGTTCGCCTCAGCTTCTGTTTCCGGTTCATGCAAATGATAGAGAGTTTCGTGCATTTCTTTGACACTGCGGAATGGTCGTTCTACTTTCCCTTTGGAGCGAGCTGTTACCCGTCGTCCATCCTTTCCATTAGGTAAATGGGTACGTACGGATATTCCCAAGTAACCCATGACTTTTTGAAACACCAAGCTTTTGGCAATCGGACCATTGTCCATGTACAGCATTTGGGGAATACCTTGAAAAGGTAAGTCATCTTCCCTCTTGGGTGACATGGCAGCAAACATAAATCGCAATGCGGCTTCTACGTCTTCACCGTAAACACCATGATATTCTTGGTATGCAACACCACTACGGTCATCCACGACACTATAAAGCATTAACAGGGGATGTCCGCGTCCTGGTTCTATCCACGCTGGTGCTTTAACGTGCTTCATGTCACTGGGGCTGAGGTCAAAATGCCAACATTGGTTACTGTATTCGGCTTGAAACCTAACGGCAGGTGGCTGTCGGATCAGGGTTTCGCGGTCGTAGCCCCATTTTTTTAGGTAACGATTGACGGTCGTTGCACAGAGTAAACCTACTGGAACTGTTACATGACCATCCGGGGTGTTGATTCCATCAGATTCCAATAGATGAATTGCTTGTACGGTAGATAAGTGGCGACCTTTTCGGTTCGATGTACGTATTTTAATAGCAGCAATGATTTCACAGTATCGTTCCAGCCCATCTTTGGGAATCACACGTGGTACATTATAATCAGCACGTCGCGCTGACCGAACCTGCATATTTTCGCGTAATGTCCGATATACCGTATCCTCTGATACACCATACAGTTGTGCTATTTCTTGTACAAGCAATCTACGTTCCGGGCTACGTGAGGGTAGTTGATCTAATCGGCGTCGCAAGTCTACTATCGCTTCTGCTGGTATTTGTTTTTTGGGCATCCTAAACCCTCTCCACCAATTTGTCGTGACGCGGGTGGAGATGTTTACGCTCCAACCAATCGTAGAGGGTGGAAGGGGAACAATCAATAAGTTTGGCAATGGAGCGCTTACTAATGCCTTTGTCAAGATACTTACGAATTTCTGCTTCCCTCGCATCCAGTTTTAAATGTGCAGATTGTCGCCCTTTAGGTCGCCCCAGGATTTTACCCTCAGCTTTGCGTTTAGCCAATGCTTCAGTCGTTCTCAGTACAATTAATTCTCGCTCAATTTCCGCTGCCAAACCCAATACTGTAGCTGTAATCCGGCTTTGCATTGAGCCATCTAATACCATACCTTGTTTGGCGATATGGACATTAATGGAGCGACGCACGCAGCACGAGAGCATTTCTAACACTTGTAGGGTAGAGCGTGCCATACGACTGACTTCTGAAAAAATTACGACATCAGATGCAGTAGCCGTTTCCATCAATAGCTGTCCTATTCCCCGCGACTCCCATTTTTCTCGTCCTGAAACAGTATCCTCTACAAACTGGATCGGACTCAAAGCGTGTATGTTGGCATATTCTAAAATGCCATGTCGTTGGTTATGTAGGTCTTGGTGATCGGTGGATACTCTCAAATAAGCATAAATAACCATAGATCCACTCGCAGTCGGTTTAAACCGCGATTTGTATTTAATCGAACGTATATAGTTCAGATTAAACCACAAATAGTGTACATATGTGTCCAGGTTAAAAGTTCG
The DNA here is from genome assembly GCA_016903675.1 of Stigonema ocellatum SAG 48.90 = DSM 106950. GTDB lineage: Bacteria > Cyanobacteriota > Cyanobacteriia > Cyanobacteriales > Nostocaceae > Stigonema > Stigonema ocellatum. The sequence goes on from JADQBA010000324.1 coordinate 3,624, forward strand.
TATTTTTTGGACAGTTTCTAACACGAAAATGCTGTAATCAATATCTGGTAGGCATTACAGCTTATTTGCAGCTAATGTGGTTTGTTTGCAGTTAATGTGGTTTGTTTGCAAATAATGTGGTTTCATTTGCACCC